>CAIVDC010000123.1 GCA_903904605.1 uncultured Sterolibacterium sp. | reverse complement strand
GAGTCCTCTGCTCTAACCAACTGAGCTACAGGCCCTTTGAACTCAGGTTTCGGAATCGAGGAAACTGCGCAGTTTCTCCGAGCGAGAAGGATGTCTTAGCTTCCGCAGCGCCTTAGCCTGGATCTGGCGGATGCGTTCGCGCGTGACGTCGAATTGTTTGCCGACTTCCTCCAGGGTGTGATCGGTGTTCATCTCGATTCCGAAGCGCATGCGCAACACCTTGGCCTCGCGCGGCGTCAGCGAGTCGAGGATCTCCTTGGTCACTTCGCGCAGGCTGGAGTACATCGCCGCGTCGGCAGGAGCCAGGTTCGAGGCGTCCTCGATGAAATCGCCGAGGTGCGAGTCGTCGTCGTCGCCGATCGGCGTCTCCATCGAGATCGGTTCCTTGCTGATCTTGAGGATCTTTCTGATCTTCTCCTCGGGCATTTCCATCTTTACCGCGAGGGTCGCCGGATCGGGCTCGGATCCGGTCTCCTGGAGAATCTGCCGCGAAATCCGGTTCATCTTGTTGATCGTCTCGATCATGTGCACCGGGATGCGGATGGTACGCGCCTGATCGGCAATCGAGCGGGTGATGGCCTGGCGTATCCACCACGTGGCATAGGTCGAGAACTTGTAACCGCGCCGGTATTCGAACTTGTCCACTGCTTTCATCAGGCCGATGTTTCCCTCCTGGATCAGGTCGAGGAACTGCAGGCCGCGGTTGGTGTATTTCTTGGCGATGGAGATCACCAGGCGCAGGTTGGCCTCGGTCATCTCGCGCTTGGCGCGCCGCGCCTTGGCCTCGCCCGTGGACATCTGCTTGTTGATGTCCTTCAATTCCTTGAGCGGAATGCCGATGCGCGTCTGCATGTCGATCAGTTTCTGCTGCTCTTCGATGATCGCCGGCGCGGCTCGCAACATCTGCGGTCCGTTCTGCTTGGCATTGGTGATTTCCTGCTTCAGCCACTCGAGGTTGGTTTCGTTGCCCGGGAACGACTTGATGAAATGGGGGCGCGGCATGTGCGACTTGTCCACGCACAAGTGCAGGATCTTGCGCTCGTGCTTGCGCACGTCTTCCACCATGCTGCGTACCGAATCGCAGAGGCGCTCGGTGGTCTTCGCGGTGAAACGGATGTTCATCAGTTCGGCTGAGATCTGCTGCTGAAGCTTGAGGTAGACCTTGTCCTGGGAGCCCTTCTTGGACAGGTTGACATGCATCTTCTCGTACAGCTGTGCGATCAGAACGAAGCGCTCGAGCGCATCCTCCTTGAGTTTCAGGAGCGATGCGGTGAGGGCCCTGCTACCGTCCTCGTCGTCGTCCTCCCCCTCGTCCTCTTCGACGGCGAGTTCCTCGTCGTCGGCCAGGGCCTCGATCGCCTCCGAGGCGTTGGGGTCGATCAGGCCGTCGATCAATTCGTCGATGCGCATTTCCTCTCGCGCCACACGACCCGCCGATTCGAGGATCTCTACGATCGTCGTAGGGCAGGCCGAAATGGCCAGGATCATGTGCTTCAGGCCATCCTCGATGCGCTTGGCGATTTCGATTTCGCCTTCGCGCGTGAGCAGTCCGACAGTGCCCATCTCGCGCATGTACATGCGCACCGGATCGGTGGTACGACCGAATTCAGAGTCTACCGTCGATAGCGCCTGCTCGGCTTCCTCCTCGACCTCGGCAGCATCGACGATGGCCGGGGATTGCTCGGTCAGGAGCAGAGTCTCCGCGTCAGGGGCCTCGTCATAGACCTGGATGCCCATGTCGTTGAAGGTGGTGATGATCGACTCGATCTGCTCGGCGTCCACCATGTCGTCGGGCAGATGGTCGTTGATCTCGGCATAAGTGAGGTAACTGCGCTCCTTGCCGAGCGTGATCAAATTCTTGAGCCTCGTTCGGCGCGCGTCGAGATCGATGGGCAGTGCGAGCGGTGCTGCGGCCGATATCCTGTCCTTGGCGCGTTTGCCTCGCGGCTCCGGCTTGGCCTTGACGGCAGCCTTGTCCGGGGGCACGGCCTTGGCGGTCGGGGCGACTTTTGTCACTTCCTGTGCTTTACTGGGTTTAGCTGATTCTTTGGCCATGAAGTACCTCATTGTCAGGCGCCAGGCGCGATCTTCGCCCCGACGCCAACCTGACAGACAAAGATTGGAGAAAACCGTTCATTATACACGAACTCAATTGTCCCGCCGGACGGCCGCCGCTGTCTTCTGCGCCAGCAGCGCGGCCAGGCGCAGGCGTTCCTCGGGTGAGAGTCCGCCGCTTCGCTCCTTCTGGCTGAGGTCGCTGATCAGCTTGGTCAGGCCGGTATGGCGCAGTCGTTCCAGGGCGTCGTTGAACTCTTCCTCCATCGCCGCTTCATCGAATTCTTCGGCCGTCAATGCCCCGGCGAATTGCGACAGCGTGGCCTCGTGCTCGCTGCCGCGGAAATGCTCCAGCAGTTGCCCGACGCCGCCGGAAGGCAGGGCGCCGTGGTCGACCGCTGCCGCGATGGCGCGCAAGGCGGCACCTTCGGGATGGAGGCCGGCAATCAGCTCAAGAGGTATGCGCGCCGCCCGTTCAGGGCGGTGCAGCACGTTTTCGAGCAACTTGTGCTCGATGGAACGAGCCTGTGGGCGCTGGCCGGCGCGAGGGGGCGCCCGGCGCCCGGCCGGCAGTATCGTCTTCAAGCCGCATTGCGCTTCGACCTCGGCTTGCGAAAGTTGGGCGATGTTGGCGATGGCCTTGGTCAATTGGATCCGCAAGATCGGTGCGGCAAGCCGCTGCAGCAGGGGCTTCGCTTCGTGGATCAACTGTGCCCGGCCTTCGGCGGTTGCGGGATTTGTTCGTCGTTCGAGTTCGCGGACCATGAATTCGCTCAATTTCGTTGCGTTCCTGGCATGGCCCAGGAAGGCTTCCTTGCCATGCTCGCGGATGTATTCGTCGGGATCCTGTTCACCGGGCATCTGGAGAATTTCGACACTCTTGTTGTCCGCCAAATGCTCCAGACTGGCCTCCATGGCGCGCCAGGCCGCCTTGTCGCCCGCGCTGTCGCGGTCGAAGCAGAATACGACTCGATCGGTCATCCTGAACAGCTTCTGCAAATGCATGCCGGTCGTGGCGGTGCCGAGCGACGCCACTACGTTCTCCACGCCGAGTTGAGAGAGTCCGACAACGTCCATGTAACCCTCCACGACGATGGCGGAGTCTGTGTCGCGAATGGATTTCCGGGCCTGGGGCAGGCCGTAGAGTTCGCGCCCTTTTTCGAACAGCGGCGTTTCCGGCGAGTTGAGATACTTTGGCTCTCCTTTGTCGAGAACCCGGCCGCCGAAGCCGATGACGTTGCCGCGCTGGTCGAGGATGGGGAACATGATGCGGTCGCGAAACCGGTCATAACGGCGCCCCTGCTCGGTGTCGATGACCAGTCCGCACTCGGCGAGTTCCCTGGCTTGGTAATCCGAAAACACCTGCTCCAGGTTCTGCCAGCCCTCCGGGGCGTAGCCCAGGCCGAATCGTGCCGCAATTTCGCCGGAGAGCCCGCGGCCCTTGAGGTAATCGATGGCCCTGGCGTTGGTCTTGAGCGCCTCGCGATAGAACTTCGCCGCCCGCGCCATGAATTCGGTCAGCGGCGCGTTTTTTGCCGCCTCCAGGCGTCGCGCGTCGGTTTGCCGTGGCACCTGCAGGCCGACGTTTCCGGCCAGTTCCTCTACCGCCTCGACGAAGCCCAGACCGGAGAACTGCATGACGAAGCCGATGGCGCTGCCATGCATGCCACAGCCGAAACAGTGATAGAACTGCTTCGACGGGCTGACCGTGAATGATGGCGTTTTTTCGCTGTGGAAGGGGCAGCAGGCACTGTAGTTGGCGCCGGCCTTCTTCAAGGGGACGTGACGTTCGACCACGTCGACGATGTCGATGCGGGCGAGCAACTCCTGAATGAATGAGTCGGGGATCAAGGCGGCTAAATCAGCCGGCAAGCCTGGCCTTGACCGCTGCTGAGACCTGACCCATGTCGGCGCGGCCGGCGAGTTGGGGTTTGACGATTGCCATCACCTTGCCCATCTCCTGCATGCTACTGGCGCCTGAGTCCGCCACGGCCGCGGCGATGATCGCCGCTACCTCGGCCGCCGAGAGTGCCTGGGGCATGTAGGCGTTGATGACCTCGATCTCGAATTGTTCCGCGTCGACCAGATCCTGGCGACCGGCGCCCTGAAACTGGGAGATTGAATCCTTGCGCTGCTTGATCATTTTTTCGATGACGCTGATGATCACAGCGTCGTCCGGTTCGATGCGCTGGTCGACTTCTATCTGCTTGATCGCCGCCAGGAGCAGGCGGATCGCGCCCAGTCTGGCCGTATCGCGGGCTCGCATGGCGGTCTTCATGTCTTCGGTGATACGGATCTTCAGGCTCATATCAATCACCAGGATGTCAGGATGATCGGAAAGCACAAAGCCTCGGATCGCAATAACCCGAGGCTTCGCAGGCAAAATGCCAAGACCGCCGCCTATCGTGCGGCGCGAAAATCAATACATCTTCGGCGGCAGCATTTGGCTGTGGATGCGCTTGTGATGGCGCTTGACAGCGGCGGCCAGCTTGCGCTTGCGTTCGGATGTGGGCTTCTCGTAGAACTCGCGCGAGCGAAGCTCGGTAAGGATCCCTGTTTTTTCGATGGTGCGCTTGAAGCGGCGGATCGCTACTTCGAACGGTTCGTTTTCCTTGAGGCGAATACCCGGCATGCTGAAATTCCTGGTTGGGACGGAAAGCAGAGCATTTTACCCGTCTTTTTGGCGGAATCCAAGAGATAAATATTGCGGCGTCCATTGGAGCCTCCTGTGCCGGTTAGAATGCGCCCATGCGTGTTCTCGGCGTCGAATCATCCTGTGATGAAACCGGTGTCGCTCTCTATGATACGGAGGGCGGTCTGCTGGGCCACGCGGTCCATTCCCAGGTCGATATGCACGAAGCCTATGGCGGCGTGGTGCCCGAACTCGCCTCGCGCGACCATATCCGCCGAATGGTTCCCCTGTTGCGCAGGGTCCTGGCGGAGGCCGGCAGTTCTCTGGAGGAGCTCGACGCGATCGCCTATACGGCGGGGCCGGGTCTGGCTGGCGCCCTGCTGGTCGGGGCCAGTTTCGCAACTGCCCTGGGTATGGCGAGGGGGATCCCGGTTCTGCCGGTGCATCATCTCGAGGGCCACCTGCTTTCCCCGCTTCTGTCCCGCAATCCACCGCAATTTCCCTTTGTTGCCCTGCTGGTTTCGGGCGGTCACACCCAGTTGATGCGCGTGTCCGGCGTGGGCGACTACGAGTTGCTCGGAGAATCGCTGGACGATGCCGCCGGCGAGGCTTTCGACAAGACCGCCAAGCTGCTGGGCCTGGGCTATCCGGGCGGTCCTGCCCTGGCGACGCTGGCCGAATCCGGACGGCCGGGGCGCTTCAAGCTGCCCCGGCCCATGCTTCACAGCCACGATCTTGATTTCAGCTTCTCGGGACTCAAGACTGCCGTTCTGACTGCGGTACGTGAGCGCCCGCTGACGGAATCCGACAAGGCGGATCTCGCCTTCGAGTTCCAGGAGGCGGTGACCGACGTTCTGGCCGCGAAGTCGCTCTCCGCCCTCGCGACTTGCCGGCTGGACAGACTGGTGGTGGCCGGGGGGGTCGGCGCCAACCGCCGCTTGAGGAACCGTCTCGACGAACGCGCGGCGAAATCCGGCGCTCGGGTCTTCTACCCAGAACTGGAGCTATGTACAGACAACGGGGCGATGATCGCTTTCTGCGGCGCACAGCGCCTGCTGGCAGGCGCTGTAGCGGGTTCCGACGGGAAATTCGCCGTACGGCCGCGTTGGCCGCTGGCGGAATGTTAGATGCGCCTGGCGCAGGGCCGCTATTTTTCCCCGATTCTTCCTTCGGTGCCGGCGAGCAGCTTGCGGATGTTTCCCTGGTGGCGCCAGATCAGGATTGCAGCGAGCACCGTGACGCAGGCCAGCGTGCTCTGATCGGCAAGCAGCATCCATCCGGCGACTGGCGTCGCCAGCGCGGCGGCCAGGGCCGCCAGGGAGGAATAGCGCGTTAGCAGGGCAACCACGAGCCAGACTGCGGCGGCGGCCAGTGCAAGCGGGCCCGAAAACCCTGCGAGCACGCCCAGCGCCGTCGCCACGCCCTTGCCGCCTTTGAACTTGAGGAAAAGCGGAAAGATGTGGCCGAGGAAGGCGGCAAGACCGGCCAGGGCAATGGTCAAGCCATCGGCACCTAGGCGCTGCGCCAGCCACACCGCGAGCCAGCCTTTGGCAGCGTCGCCGGCGAGCGTGAGCAGCGCAGCGAGCTTGTTGCCGGAACGCAGCACGTTGGTGGCGCCGGGGTTGCCTGAACCGTAGCTTCTCGGGTCGGACAGGCCGAAAGCGCGCGAGACGATCACCGCGAAGGGCAGGGAGCCTATAAGGTAAGCGACGGCAACGACAAGCAGGATCATGGCGAATTCCCTAGAATGCGGGCAATTGTAGCGAAAGAAGCGATCATGGACTTCATCTTCATCGACGACATGCGCGTCGAGGCGCACGTCGGGATATTCCCGCGCGAGCGCGCGGCGGCGCAGACCCTGGAAATCGGCCTGACCTTCGGTGTGCCCGACGCGGCGGCGACAAATGACGATATCGCCGATACCATCCGCTACGACGAAGTGATCGAGCGCATCCGGCAGGAACTCGGCGCGCGTCATTTCAACCTGCTCGAGACGCTGGGCGAGTACGTGATCAGCCTGATGCTCGAAGAGTTTGGCGCACCCTGGGTGAAGATATCCATCGCCAAGCTCGGCATCATGAAGGGCGTGCGCCGGGTCGGCGTGCAGATCGAACGCAGCAAGGTCTGATCACACCCTTCCCCGGGGCGATGCTCGGATGCTTAGATAGATTTCACCTAAGCCAGGATTCCGGAAACAAGACTGCCAGATCCTGCTTCAAGTTTAAATAGAAATATCGTATAGCGGCATGTTTTTTCTAACGATTTCCTTACCCATGGAGTGGGCATGGAAATTGAGTTGACCCGGTAATATGTGATCGGCATGGTTGCGTTTCTCCGGGAGGGAAGACATGAGCGAGACGGTATTTGATCTGAGGCATTCGGACGCGGCATTTCCCACTGTCGAAACTAGACTGGGGATTTCCCGGCGGGAGTTCATGGAGTTTTGCGCGGCGGTGGCCGCGACCATGGGTCTGCCAGCGGGCGCCGAGGCGGCGATTGCCAAGGCCGTGGAGAAGGCAAAGCGGCCGTCGGTGATCTGGCTGCATTTCCAGGAGTGCACCGGCTGCACCGAATCGCTGCTACGCGCCGAGCATCCGACCCTGGAAAAGCTCATTCTGGACGTCATTTCGCTCGACTATCATGAAACGCTGATGGCCGCAGCCGGTCATCAGGCTGAAGCCGCCCGCCAGAGCGCGATGAAGGCGAACAAGGGCAAGTATGTTCTGGTCGTGGAAGGTGCCATTCCAACCAAGGATAACGGCATCTACTGCAAGGTGGGCGGGCACAAGGCGATCGATCTGGTCAAGGAATGTGCTGCCGATGCCGCCGCGGTGATCGCCATCGGATCCTGTGCGTCCTGGGGCGGCATGCCCTCGACCGGCCCGAACCCGACCGGCGCCTCCAGCGCTGCGGAAGTACTCGGGAAGCCCGTGTTGACCATTCCCGGTTGTCCGCCCAACCCATACAACTTTCTCGCCACGGTGGTGAATTTCCTGACTTTCGGCAAATTGCCCGAGTTGGATGGCCTGGGCCGTCCCAAATTCGCCTATTCCCGCCTGATCCATGACAATTGCGAACGGCGCGCCCACTTCGACGCGGGACGGTTCGCCATGGAATACGGCGATGCCGGTCACCGTCAGGGATTCTGCCTCTACAAGCTCGGCTGCAAGGGCCCCGAGACCCATGCCAACTGTCCGACCATCCTGTTCGGCGACGCCGGAGCCGGAACCTGGCCGGTGGGTAACGGCCATCCCTGCATCGGCTGCACCGAAAAGGGAGTGGGCTTCGCCAAGCCTGTCTATCAACTGGCGGCTTTGAAAAATGTGGTGCCGCCGCTTTCCTACCCGCGCATCGTTGAAGAACAGGGAAATACCAGCTTTGCGGCGGCGGCGGCCCTTGCGGCGATTGCCGGCGCGGCTGCGGGCGGCGCCGCCATGCTCGCCCGGAACCTCGGCAAGTCGGGCGAGGAAGCCAAACCTGAGCCTGCCGACAAGGTGGAGTGAACATCATGGACCGCCGCGATTTCTTCAAGTTGTCCCTGGCCGGAGGGGCCATGCTGGCTGCTGGCGCGGACCCTGCCCTGGCGCGCGAAAGCAGAACCATTTCGCCCGATGCCCTGGGCTTGCTCTACGATTCGACCCTCTGCGTCGGCTGCAAGGCCTGTGTTTCCGCCTGCAAGGAGGCCAACGACATGCCGCCCGAGTTCCTGCCGAAAACCGAGCAGCCCTACTGGGACGAGCCGCTCGACATCTCCGGCAAGACGCTCACGGTGATCAGGGTCTACCAAAACGGCACGATGGAAAAGAAGGATCAGGAGCAGAACGGCTATGCCTTCATCAAGAAGTCGTGCATGCACTGCGTCGATCCTTCCTGCATTTCCGCTTGTCCGGTGTCGGCCATGCAGAAGGATCCGGTCACCGGCATCGTCAGCCATAACAAGGATGCCTGCATAGGCTGCCGCTACTGCGTTGCCGCCTGTCCCTTCGGTGTGCCGCGCTTCACCTACGATCAGACCTTTCCGCAGATCAGCAAGTGCCAGTTATGCCGGCACCGGATGAAGGACGGCAAGTATTCCGCCTGTGCCGAGGTTTGCCCGACCGGCGCCACGCTCTATGGCAAGGTGAGCGACCTCAAGCAGGAGGCGGCCCGCCGCCGTGCCCTGCCGCCTGGCAGCGCGACAGTCTATCCGCGTGGCCGCCTGGGTGGGCCGGACCAGAGCTATCCCGGCGTTGCAGCCAAGTATGTCGATCATCTTTATGGCGAGAAGGAATTCGGCGGTACCCAGATGATCATGCTCGCGGGCGTGCCCTTTGAAAAGCTCGGTTACCCAGACTTGCCGCCGCGTTCCGACGCAGTGAAATCGGAAACCCTGCAGCACGGGCTCTACGGCGGAATGGTCATGCCGCTGGCCTTCCTGGGGGTGCTGGCCTACGCCGCCAAGCGCAACGTGAAGGACGAAGACGAGGAAGAGGAAAGGAAAGGTGGCCGCCATGACTGACCATGCCGCTGCCGTGCCGCACGCGCCGGCTCCGCTCGGAGGTAGACTGGTCACCCCGGTGACCGTGGCGCTGGCTGCCCTGTCACTGGCGGCCGCTGTGGTGCTGGTATTTCGTTTCGTCTATGGCCTGGGCGCCGTCACCAACATCAACGACGGCTTTCCCTGGGGCATCTGGATCGTCTATGACGTGATGGTCGGCTCGGCCTTCGCTTGCGGCGGTTACGCCATCGCGCTCCTGGTGTACATCTTCAACAAGGGCGAGTACCACCCGCTGGTACGGCCGGCGCTCCTGGCCTCGCTGTTCGGCTATACGCTGGCCGGGATATCGGTGATCTTCGACCTGGGCCGCTACTGGAATTTCTGGCATATCTTCTGGCCTGGCTATGCCCAGATGAACTCGGTGATGTTCGAGGTCGCGGTGTGCATCTCGCTCTATATCCTGGTGATGTGGATAGAGTTCTCCCCTGCTTTCCTCGACAAGCTCGGTATGGGCGCGGTCAAGAAGAAGATATCCAGACTGATGTTCCTGTTCATCGCGCTGGGCGTCCTCCTGCCCTCGATGCATCAGTCTTCGCTGGGTTCGCTGCTGGTCGTCTTCGGCAGCCAGATCCACCCGCTTTGGCAGGCAGGTTACCTGCTGCCCCTCGAATATCTGATGACCGCCGTGCTACTCGGTTTTGCCGTAGTCGTGTTTGAGGCGACGCTGGTTTCGATCGGCTTCAAACGGCCCATGGAAACCCCGCTCCTGGCCAGACTGGCGAAGTTCATCTGGGGCCTCCTGATCGCTTATCTCGTGGTGCGCATCGGCGATCTGGTGTTGCGCGGCGCCATAGTCAACGCGTTTCATGTGACCCTGGAATCCTTCTGGTTCTGGATCGAGATGATCTGCTTCGCCGTTCCGGCTTGGCTTCTGGCCGCCCCGGCCGGGCGCGGCAATCCGGGCAGGCTGTTCTTCGCCGCGTTGTTGCTGATGGCCGGCGGCTTCCTGCTGCGCATCAATGGCTTTCTCGTCGGCTACGAAACCGGGGCTGGCTGGCACTACTTTCCATCGCTGCCGGAACTAGTCGTGACCGTCGGGATGATCTCCTTCGAGATACTGGCTTACATCGTCTTCGTCAAAACCCTGCCCGTGCTGCCTGCGCAGTCGGCGCCACACTGATAAGAGGAGCGCAAGATGGGAACACGCATCACGGTAGACCCGGTCACCCGCATCGAGGGGCATCTGCGCATCGACTGCGAGGTTGACGGCGGCAAGATCTCCAAGGCTTGGTCCTCGGGCCAGATGTGGCGCGGCGTCGAACTGATCCTGCTCGGCCGCGACCCGCGCGATGCCTGGACCATCACCCAGCGCATCTGCGGCGTTTGCACCACGGTTCATGCCATCGCCTCGGTGCGTGCCGTCGAGAACGCGCTGCAGATGGAAGTGCCGCTCAATGCCCAGTACATCCGCAACCTGATCATTCTGGCGCATGCGGTGCATGACCATATCGTGCATTTTTACCATCTGTCGGCGCTCGACTGGGTGGATGTCACCTCCGCCCTGAAGGCGGATCCGGACAAGGCGGCGAGCCTCGCCGAGAGTTTGTCCGCCTGGTCGGGCAACGGCAAGGAGCAGATGCGCGCGGTCAAGGCGCGTCTGGCCGGCTTCGTCAATGGCGGCCAGCTGGGGATCTTCACCAACGGCTACTGGGGTCATCCGGCAATGAAACTGTCGCCGGAGGTGAACCTGATGGCGGTGTCGCACTACCTGCAGGCGCTCGAAATACAGCGCAAGGCCAACAAGATCGTCTCGATCTTGGGCTCAAAGACGCCGCACATCCAGAACCTGGCGGTGGGCGGGGTTTCCAATGCCTTGTCCCTGGATTCACCATCGGTGCTGACGCTCGAGCGTCTTATGGCAGTGAAGACCTGGATCGACGAGTTGGGCGATTTCGTCAAGAACGTTTACCTGATCGACGTGGCGGCGATCGGCGCTTTCTACGCCGACTGGACCCAGTACGGTGCCGGCGTGACCAACTACCTTTCCGTGCCCGACATCCCGCTCGACACCAAGGGCACCCAGTTCGCCCTGCCCGGCGGCTACATCGCTAATGGCGACCTGGCCAGCCACAAGCCGATCACGACCTTCAACGACGAGTATTGGCGCAAGGGCGTCGAGGAATCGGTCAAGCATTCCTGGTACAGCTATGACACCGCGGGTCCGCTGCATCCCTACAAGGGGGAGACCAAGCCGGACTACACCGACTTCCAGGAAAACGCCAAGTATTCGTGGCTGAAGTCGCCGACCTTTTACGGCCAGGTGGCGCAGGTGGGGCCGCTGGCGCGCGTCCTGAACATGCTCGCCGCCGGCCATGAGCCGACCAAGAAGTACGCCACCCTGGCCCTCGACACCGTCTCTGCCGTGGCCAAGACCAAGGTGGGTCTTGCAGCGATGCACTCGACCATCGGCCGCCATGCGGCGCGGGCGATTTCCTGTTCCGTGCAGGTGGACATGCTGGCCGATCAGTGGTCGCTGCTGGTGAACAACATCGCCAAGGGCGACGTAAGCACTTTCAACAAGCCCATCTTCCCCAAGGGCGAGCAGATGGGGGTGGGCTACCATGAAGCACCGCGCGGCGTACTTTCGCACTGGGTGGTGATCGACGATGGCAAGATCAAGAACTACCAATGCGTCGTACCCTCCACCTGGAACGCCTGCCCACGCAACGAGAAGGACGAGCCAGGCCCCTACGAGGCCTCGCTGATCGGCAATCCGATGGCCAATCCCGAACTGCCGCTGGAAGTGCTGCGCACCATCCATTCCTTCGACCCCTGCATCGCCTGCGCGATCCATGTGACCGACAAGGATGGCGGCGACACCTTCACCGTCACGGCGAAGTAGCTCATGGCAAAATCTGCACGCGTCCTGATCCTCGGCATCGGCAACACGCTGCTCACCGACGAGGCAGTCGGCGTGCGCGCGGTCGAGGCCTTGCTGGATGCCTATGATCTGCCGTCCGGAGTCCAGGCTGTCGATGCCGGCACGAGCAGTATGGACATGCTCGATGCCATTGCCGACGTCGATCTGCTCGTGGTCCTGGATGCGCTGAAAGCCGGCAAGCCGCTGGGCACCTTGGTCCGCCTGTCCGGCGACGAGGTGCCGGTATTCTTCCGCAAGAAGCTATCGCCTCACCAGGTGGGTTTGTCCGACGTACTGGCCAGCCTGGAATTCGCCGGCTGTCGGCCGAAGGACATGGTCGTCATCGGCGTCGAGGCCGAGAACTTCGGGCTCGGTCTGGAGATGACGCCCGCAATCGCCGCCCGCGTGCCGGAAATGGTGGCGCTCTTAGCCGGCGAGTTGGCCTCCCGCGGCATCGGTCTGCTGCAAAAGCGCAAGGCCGCATAATATCCATGTGCCTCGCCGTTCCCTCGCGCGTCGTCACCGTCGATGGCCTGATGGCGACCGTCGAAGCATTCGGCGAACGGCGCGAAGTGAACCTGATGTTGATGGACGCGGATGGCGGCGTGGCCATCGGTGACTACCTCCTGATCCAGGCCGGCGGCTTTGCCTTCGAGCGTCTCGATCCGGCGAGTGCAGAGGACACCCTGGCACTGATGAGCAGCATTCTTGCAAGCGGGCAAGACGGTCGCCACTGGGGGGGGGACTAGGTGCCCCATGGCGACGCAGGGCTGATAGCAGGCGTTTTTTGCCGCATCGAGCGGGAACGCATGGCGGGCGTTGCTCTCGTCAATCCGGCGCTGCGGGTGGAAGTCGTCGGGGTCACGCGCTGGCAGGGAAGCCCGCTCGCCGTCCTGATCACCCCCTGGTGCATGAGCCTGATATGGCTGCCGGCCGAGGAGGCGGACCGCCGCGCGGCGCAGGACCGAGTTTTCCATCGTTTTCCTTCCGGTGTTTTCGCCTTCCTCTGGGGCAGCGAGCCGGAGATCGGCGAATATCATTCCTGTGCCCTGTTCTCCCCCATGGCGCAATTCGCCGACCAGGAGAGTGCCCGAGCTGCCGCCGAGGCCGCGCTCGCTGCGCTGTTCCTGCCGGCGGCAGGCGCGCGCGTGGAGCGGACCGGGGACAAGCCAGTCAATCAGCGATTGTCGCGGCGCGGTTTTCTCTTCGGGGGCCGATCCAGAGGCTAGTGCTGCCGCGTCGATTGGCGCAAACTGAAGCCTCGATTAAGATTCCCCTTCACGATGCATGAAATGTCCTTGGCCGAGGCTGTACTGCAACTGATCGAGGATGCGGCAGCCGCGCAGAGTTTTTCCCGTGTCACCCTGGTGATTCTGGAGATCGGGGCTTTGTCCAGTGTCGAGCCCGAATCGTTGGCTTTCTGCTTCGATGCCGTGACGCACGGCAGCATCGCCGAAGGTGCGCGACTGGAAATGCTCGAAGTCCCCGGCAGCGGCTGGTGCCTGCCTTGCGGCCGGACCGTGGCCATGGCCTTGCTCTACGACGCCTGCCCGCACTGCGGCAGCTATCAGGTGCAGGTCACCGGCGGCACCGAGATGCGCGTCAAGGAACTGGAAGTGGAATAGAGGAGAAAGACAGATGTGCACCACCTGCGGTTGTGGCACCGGCGAAGCGAGCATGGACGGCGTGGTGCATGAACACCGGCATGGCCATGGTCGTTACACGCCGGCCCACGCCCACGCACCCGGAATGAGCCAGACGCGCATGGTGAGTATCGAGCAGAGCATTCTGGCCAAGAACGACGCCCATGCCCGGGACAACCGGCAGCTCCTGGCCCAGCGCGGCATCTTTGCCCTCAATCTCGTTTCCAGCCCAGGCTCGGGCAAGACCACGATTTTGGTCAAGACCATCGAAATGCTCACGGGCCGGCTGGCCGTCACGGTCATCGAAGGCGACCAGCAGACCAGCAATGATGCCGAGCGCATCCGCGCGACCGGCGCCAGCGCGATCCAGATCAACACCGGCCGCGGTTGCCATCTCGATGCCCATATGATCCGTCATGCGCTGGAAAAGCTCGACATGCCCAAGGGCTCGGTGCTGATGATAGAGAACGTCGGCAACCTCGTCTGCCCCGCGGCCTTCGACCTGGGCGAAGCCCACAAGGTGGTGATCCTCTCCGTCACCGAGGGCGAGGACAAGCCGCTCAAGTACCCCGACATGTTTCGCGCCGCCGACCTGATGCTGCTCAACAAGTGCGACTTGCTCCCCTACCTATCCTTCGACGTCGACCGCGCCATCGCCTATGCCCGTCGCGTCAATCCGGGGCTTGCAATCATCCAGACTTCGGCCACGAACGGCGCCGGGATGGAGGATTGGCTGGCCTGGCTGGAGCGTGGAGCGGCATGATCGCCCAGCGCATCCGCGTCACCGGCGTTGTCCAGGGCGTGGGCTTCCGTCCCTTCGTCTGGCGGCTGGCGCGCGAACTGGATTTGAGCGGCTGGGTGAGGAACGACGAAGACGGCGTCGAGATCGCCGCAGAAGGGGCTGCGGAACCGATGCGCGTCTTGCTCGAGCGCCTGCGCCGCGACGCGCCGCCCCTGGCCCGGGTCGATGGCGTTTACGCGCATGACTCGGCATCGGAGGGCGGCAGGGGTTTCGTCATTGTCGCGAGCCGGGCCGGCACGGGCCGGGCCAGCACGGCCATCGGCCACGATACGGCGACCTGCCCCGACTGCCTGTCCGATCTTTTCGACCCGGCCAATCGGCGTCATGCCCATGCTTTCATCACCTGCACCCGCTGCGGTCCGCGCTTTACCGTCACGCACCGCCTGCCCTACGATCGGGTAGCGACCAGCCTGGCGGGGTTTCCCCTCTGTCCCGCGTGTGCGGCGGAATACACCGATCCGGCCGATCGTCGCTTCCACGCCGAGACGACTTGCTGCCCCGACTGCGGTCCGCGTCTCTCGCTCGCCGATGCTCGGGGCAATCCCTTGCCGGGTGAGCCGATCGCGGAAACCGTGCGTCTGATCCGGGCCGGCGCCATCGTCGCGATCAAGGGTCTGGGCGGCTTCCACCTGGTCTGCAAGGCGGACGACAGGGATGCGGTTGCCAGGCTCCGCTTGCGCAAATCGCGTGAGGAAAAGCCTTTCGCGGTGCTCCTGGCCAGCATCGCATCCTCTCGCGAATATGCCGAGGTCAGCGATGACGAAGCCGCACTGCTCGGCTCCCCTGAGCGGCCTATCGTGCTGCTGAGGAAGCTCGGCGGCTGCGACCGGCAACTGGCCGGAATCGCCCCCGGACTGGAATGGCTGGGCGTGATGCTGCCGGCGACGCCGATACAGTTCCTGCTCTTCCATGAAGCCGCCGGCAGGCCGGCGGGCAGCGGCTGGCTGCAGGCGCGGCAAGCCCTGGCCATGATCGCGACCAGTGCCAACCCCGGCGGCGAGCCGCTGGTGATCGGCAATGACGAGGCGATCGATCGCCTGTCCGGCATCGCCGATGCGTATCTCACACACGACCGCGACATCGTCGCTCCGTGCGACGACAGCGTGCTGCGCGGTGCTCGGTTCATCCGCCGCGCCCGGGGGTTCACGCCGCGCGCCATCAAGCTCGCCTCTGCCGGACCCAGCGTCCTGGCAACAGGCGGCTTTCTCAAGAACACCGTCTGCGTCACACGCGGCGACGAGGCTTTCGTCTCGCAGCATATCGGCGATCTCGACAATGCCGCGAACTGCGTCTTCCACGAAGAGAGCGTTTCGCGCCTGCTCGAACTCATCGACGTATTTCCTGAGATCGTCGCCCACGATCTTCATCCGGATTTCCATTCGAGCCGTTTCGCCGCCGGGTTTGCGGCGAGGCACGGACTGCCGATCCTCGCCGTGCAGCACCACCATGCCCATATCGCGGCCGTGCTGGCCGAACATGGTCACGGCGGGCCGGTCCTGGGCCTGGCTGCGGACGGCGTCGGCCTGGGCGCAGACGGCGGCGCCTGGGGCGGCGAACTGCTGCGGGTAGACGGCCGGCATTGCCGGCGCTGGAGCAACATGGCGCCGCTGCCCCTGCCCGGGGGCGACCGCGCCGCACGAGAACCCTGGCGCATGGCGGCGGCGGTGCTGTGGCGTCTTTCGCGCGGCGGAGAGATTGCCCCGCGTTTCGCCGAGCAGGCGGCGGCAGGTGGCCTGGCGGCCATGCTCGAGCGGCGCGTGAACTGCCCGCCGACCTCGAGCCTCGGCCGGGTCTTCGATGCCGCAGCAGGACTTCTCGGCGTGCGCGCCGTGGCGGCGTTCGAGGGCCAGGCGGCGATGCTTCTGGAAGGCCTCGCCGGGCGCGCCGGGCGGGCATCGCCGTTGGCGGGCGGCTGGCGGATCGGGCCGGATGGCACGCTCGACCTGCTGCCGCTGCTCGCGTCGATGGCCGACGCCGATGACCCCGCGCAGGCTGCCGCACGGTTTCATGCGACCCTGGCGGCGGCGCTGGCCGACTGGCTTTGCGCCGCGGCGGACGACACAGGTATCGGGACCGTGGCGCTGGGCGGCGGCTGCTTCCTGAATGACATCCTGACGCAGGCGCTGACCAGCCGCCTGAATGAGAAGGGCTTGCAGGTGCTTGCTGCGCGCGACCTTCCGCCCAACGACGGCGGACTCTCACTCGGCCAGGCCTGGGTGGCCCGGCATTTTCTGGAGGCTTGAATCATGTGTCTGGCACTGCCCGCGCGCATCGTCGAAATCCGCGGCGACGATATGGCGGTGATCGAACTGGGCGGCGTGCAGAAGGAGTGTTCGCTGGCGCTGATCGACGACGGGGCCGTCGGCGATTACGTCATCGTCCATGTCGGCTATGCGCTGACCAAGCTCGATCCCGAGGAAGCGGAGAAGACCCTGCAGCTGTTCGCCGAACTGGGCGACGCGGCCCTGGCGGCGCAGTGAAATACGTCGATGAATTCCGCGACGGCGAGCTGGCCAGGGGCCTCGCCGCTGCCGTCACCCGCGCCGCCGAGCGCGGGCGCGATTACAACTTCATGGAGTTCTGCGGCGGCCATACCCACGCCATTTCCCGCTATGGCGTGGCGGATCTCCTGCCGACCCATGTGCACATGATTCACGGTCCCGGCTGCCCGGTCTGCGTTCTGCCCATCGGTCGCGTCGACATGGCCATCGAACTGGCGCTCAAGCATGGCGTGATGCTGTGCACCTATGGCGACACGCTGCGCATTCCCGCGTCCAACGGCCTGTCGCTCCTGAAAGCCAAGTCTCAGGGCGGCGATATCCGCATCGTCTATTCCTGCGGCGACGCGCTGGCGCTGGCGCAACGTCATCCGGAGCGGCAGGTGGTGTTCTTCGCCATCGGCTTCGAGACCACGACGCCGCCCACCGTCGTAGTGATCAGGCAGGCGCATGCCCTAGGCCTGGATAATTTTTCCGTGCTCTGCTGTCACGTGCTGACCCCGGCGGCGATCGGCCACATTCTCGAATCGCCCGAAGTGCGTGACTACGGCACGGTGCCGCTCGACGGCTTCATCGGACCGGCGCACGTCTCGACGGTGATCGGCAGCCGCCCTTACGAATTTTTTGCCGAGGAGTATCGCAAGCCCGTTGTGATCGCCGGTTTCGAACCGCTCGACGTGATGCAGGCCATCCTGATGCTGGTGAAGCAGGTCAATGAAGGCCGCGCGGAAGTGGAAAACGAGTTCTCGCGCGCGGTGACGCGGGAGGGCAATGTCAAGGCGCAGAACCTGGTGGCGGAGGTGTTCGAGTTGCGCCGCGAGTTCGAATGGCGCGGCCTGGGCATCGTGCCCTATTCGGCGCTCAGGATACGCGGCCACTATGCCCGCCATGATGCGGAAAGGCGTTTCCCCCTGGCCTACCGCCAGGTGGCCGACAACAAGGCCTGCGAGTGCGGCGCCATCCTGCGCGGCGTCAAGAGCCCGTGGCAGTGCAAGCTGTTCGGCACGGCGTGCTCGCCGGAGAGTCCCATGGGTTCGTGCATGGTGTCCTCGGAGGGCGCCTGCGCCGCGCATTACACCTATGGCAGGTTCAAGGAGTTAACGCCGGCATGAAGGAAGTGAAAAGAGGCTATGTCCGTCCCCTGGACGTCAAGCGAGGCTGCGTCGACATGAGCCACGGCTCGGGCGGCCGGGCGATGGCGCAATTGATCGCTGAATTGTTCGCAGAGGCCTTCGCCAACGACTATCTCGGCCGGGGAGACGATGGCGCGGTGTTGCCGGCGGCAGCAGGCAGACTGGTGCTGAGCACCGATTGCCACGTCGTCTCGCCGCTGTTCTTTCCCGGCGGCGACATCGGCTGCCTATCGGTTCATGGCACCCTCAACGATGTCGCCATGATGGGGGCGACGCCGCTCTATCTCACCGCCGGATTCATCCTCGAGGAAGGCTTCCCCTTCGCCGATCTGAAGCGCATCGTCGACTCCATGGCCAAGGCTGCGCGCGAAGCGGGCGTGCCGGTGGTCGCCGGCGACACCAAGGTGGTCGAGCGGGGCCACGGCGACGGCGTCTTCATCACCACCACCGGTCTGGGCTTTCTGCCCGAGGGGGTGAATCTGTCCGGAAATCGGGCGCGACCCGGCGACCGCATCCTGGTTTCGGGCACGCTCGGCGACCACGGCATGGCGATCATGGCGAAGCGGGAGAGCCTGGGTTTCTCCTCGCCCATAATCTCCGATACAGCGGCGCTGCATGGGCTGGTCGCGGAGTTGCTGGCGAGCGGCGCCGACATCCATGTTCTGCGCGATCCGACGCGCGGGGGGGTCGCCACCACCCTGAACGAAATCGCCCAACAGTCGGCGGTCGGCATGATGCTCCAGGAGCCGGCGCTGCCGATCAATACAGAGGTCGCCGCGGCCTGCGAGCTGCTCGGTCTGGATCCGCTCTATGTCGCCAACGAGGGCAAGCTGGTCGCCATCGTTGCCGGCGGGGATGCCGAACGCGCCCTCGCGGCGCTGCGCGCCCATCCGCTGGGAGGCCGTGCGGCGATCATCGGCGCGGTGCATGAGGACACTCACCACTTCGTGCAGATGACCACCGGTTTCGGCGGCCGGCGCATCGTCGACTGGCTGACCGGCGAACAGCTGCCGCGCATCTGCTGAACAATGCGCATCCTGCTCCTTGCCCATGCCTTCAATGGATTGACGCAGCGGCTCCACGCCGAACTCCGCGTTGCCGGCCACGAGCTGTCGGTCGAATACGACATCTCGGATTCGGTCACCGAGGAAGCGGTGGCCCTGTTCCGTCCGCACTTGATCATCGCGCCCTACCTGCGCCGGGCGATTCCCGAGTCGGTCTGGCGGCACCACGTCTGCCTGGTCGTGCATCCGGGCATCGTCGGCGACCGCGGGCCCTCGGCGCTCGACTGGGCCGTACAGGAGGGGAAGGCGGACTGGGGCGTGACGGTGCTGCAGGCCGAAGCGGAAATGGATGGCGGGCCGATCTGGGCCAGCGAGAGCTTCACGATGCGCGCCGGACGGAAGTCCAGCCTGTATCGCAATGAAGTCGGTACGGCGGCGGTTCGCGCGGTAATGACGGCGATATCGCGCTTCGCATCAGGCGATTTTCTGCCGACGCCGCTCTCCGCGGCGGGCGGGCCGGGCAGGCAGCGGCCACAGATGAAACAACCCGATCGCGCCATCGACTGGCAACAGGATGACGCCGCCACGGTGCTGCGAAAGCTGGATGCCGGCGACGGATTTCCCGGCGTCGTCGACAACCTGTTCGGCGAGCCCTGTCATCTCTATGACGGCTGGGCCGAGACGAAGCTTGGCGGCCGCACTCCCGGCGAACTGGTAGGGCGGCGCGAGACGGCGCTGTTGCGGGCCACGGTCGATGGCGCGGTGTGGATCGGTCAGGTCAAGCGCGCTGCGTCGTTCAAGCTGCCGGCCACACTCGCTTTTGCCGACCGGGCCGACGCCTTGCCCGAGTTTCCTCTTGGCGACTGGTGGCAGGCCGCGGGCACCTGGCAGGACATCTCCTACCGGGAGAATGAGGGCATCGGCTATCTCGGCTTCGAGTTCTATAACGGCGCGATGAGCACCGACCAGTGCCATCGGCTGAACGCGGCGGTCCACTGGGCGGCGGAGCGGCCGACGCGCGTGCTGGTGCTCGAGGGCGGCGCGGATTTCTGGTCGAACGGAATCCATCTGAATGTCATCGAGGCGGCCGAGAGTCCCGCCGACGAGTCGTGGCGCAACATCGAGGCCATCAACGATCTGGCCGAGACGCTGATCCGGATCGACTCGAAACTGACCATCGCCGCGCTGGGCGGCAATGCCGGGTCAGGCGGCGTGTTTCTGGCGCGGGCCGCCGACCTGGTCTGGGCGAGGCACGGCGTGCTGCTCAATCCGCACTACAAGAACATGGGCAATCTCTTCGGCTCGGAATACTGGACTTATCTCCTGCCGCCGCGTGTGGGCATCGAGGGCGCCGCCGCGATCATGAAAAACCGGCTGCCGCTCTCGGCCAGCGCGGCACTCGAATGCGGGCTGATCGACGCCTGCCTGGCAAGCGATCCTGCGCAGTTCCGCGGCGAGGTCGAGCGGCATGCGCGCCGGCTTGGCCTTGCCGAAGACTATGCGGCGCGGCTGGAGGCCAAACGTCAACGGCGCAGCCGCGACGAGGCGTTCAAGCCGCTGGCGCAATACCGGGCGGAGGAACTGGCGCAGATGAAGCGAAACTTCTATGGCTTCGACCCCAGCTATCACGTCGCGCGTTATCATTTCGTGAACAAGTCGCCGCAGTCGTGGACCCCGCGCCATCTGGCGCGCCATCGCGATCTAGGCTGGAAGGTTCCGGTATGAACAGCATAACGTCGGCGCAAGCAACGCCATCCAGCTTACCGGCGGTGCTGGTGGTCGACGACGAGGTACGCTCGCAGGAGGTGCTGCGCCGCACCCTGGAGGAGGACTTCACGGTATTCACCGCCGGCAACGCCGAGGAGGCGACCCGGGTGATGCGTCGGGAGTTCGTCGAGATCGTGCTCTGCGACCAGCGCATGCCGGGCGTCTCCGGCGTCGAGTTCCTGAAGCAGGTGCGGCTGGAGTGGCCGGACTCGGTGCGCATCATCATTTCCGGCTACACCGATGCCGAAGACCTCATCGCCGGCATCAACGAGGCCGGCATCTGGCAATATCTGATGAAGCCCTGGCAGCCCGAGCAACTGCTCCTGATCCTGAAGCGTGCGGCGGAACTGTATCGCCTGCAGCGGGACAACCAGCGGCTGTCGCTGGAGTTGAAGGACAGCCCTGCCGCCTTGCAGCATCGGGTCGCCGTCAAGCGCCAGGCAGCGCGTGCGCGCTCCGGTTTCGAGCGCCTGGCGCGCGCGCCAGGCAGCCCGGTCAACGCCGTCTGCGAGCTGGCGGCGCGCTTCGCGCCGCATGAACTGGCCGTCCTGGTTACCGGCGAATCCGGGACCGGCAAGGAACTCCTGGCGCGCGCGGTTCACTACGCCAGCGCCCGCAGCGACAAGGCTTTCGTGGTCGAAAATTGCGCTGCGCTGCCCGACACCCTGCTCGAGTCGGAACTGTTCGGCCACAAGCGGGGCGCCTACACCGGCGCATTCGAAGACCGCATCGGACTGTTCCAGCAGGCTGACGGCGGCACGATATTTCTCGACGAAATCGGCGAAACCTCGGCCGCTTTCCAGGTCAAGCTGCTGCGCGCGCTGCAGGACGGCGAGATTCGACCGCTGGGCAGTTCGCGTCCGCTGTCGGTGAACGTCCGCGCGATCGCCGCCACCAACCGCGACCTCGAAGACGACATGCGCGTCGGCCGTTTCCGGGAAGATCTCTACTACCGGCTCGCCGCCGTCACCCTGCACCTTCCCGCCTTGCGCGAGCGGCCTGCCGATATTCCGCTGATCGCCGAGGGCCTGCTCGAGCGCGGCCGGGCACAGCTCAAGCGCAAGGTGAAGGGCTTCACCCGCGAGGCCATGGCCTGTCTCTGCGCCTACCGCTGGCCGGGCAATGTCCGTGAACTCTCCAACGAGATCCTGCGCATGCTGGCTTTGGTCGACGGCGAATGGCTGGGGGCCGACCTGTTGAGTCCCCGGGTGCTGCGCGCCGCCGGCGAGGAGACGCAGGAACGCGAACTCTCGCTTCTGGCCGGTCTCGACGGCGGCCTCAGGGAACGGATGGACCAGCTCGAGGCGCTGCTCGTCAAAGAGGCCCTGATCCGCAACCGCTGGAACAAGACCCACGCTGCCGCAGAACTCGGCCTGTCCCGGGTCGGTCTGCGCTCCAAGCTCTCCCGTTACGGCCTGGACCAGGCATGAACCTGCTCTGGCTCCAGTCGGGCGGCTGCGGCGGCTGCACCCTGTCATGGCTGGGTGCGGAAGGCGAGTCCCTGTTCATGATGCTGGCCGATGAAAACCTGGAGCTTATTTGGCACCCCAGTCTGTCGGAAGAAAGCGCCGGCGAGGCGCTCAAGCTGATCGCCGGCTGCGCCGACGGCAGCCTGCCGCTCGACATCCTCTGCGTCGAGGGGGCGGTGTTGCGCGGCCCCAACGGCAGCGGGCGCTTTCACCTGCTTTCGGGCAGCGGCCAGCCGATGCTCAGTTGGGTGCGAGCCCTGGCGGCGCGGGCCCGCCATGTGGTGGCGGTCGGCACCTGCGCCGCCTACGGTGGGGTGACTGCGGCCGGCGTGAACCCGGGCGATGCCTGCGGCCTCCAATTCGACGGCGATGTGCCGGGCGGCCTGCTCGGTGCCGATTTTCGCGCCGGCGGCGGCTTGCCGGTCGTAAACATCGCCGGTTGCCCGACCCATCCCGACTGGATCAACGAAACCCTGATTTCGCTGGCTCGGGGGGCGCTGGTACGCGAGGATCTCGACGACTTCTGCCGGCCGCGCTTTTATGCCGACCAACTGGTGCACCACGGCTGCCCGCGCAACGAGTTCTACGAGTTCAAGGCCAGCGCCGACAAGCCTTCCGACCAGGGCTGCCTGATGGAGCAGATGGGCTGCAAGGGTACGCAGGCGCATGCCGACTGCAACACGCGGCTTTGGAACGGCAGCGGTTCCTGCTTGCGGGGCGGCTACGCCTGCATCCGCTGCACCGATCCAGGCTTCGAGGAACCGGGCCACCCCTTTGCCGAGACACCGAAGATCGCCGGCATTCCGCTCGGCCTGCCTTCCGACATGCCCAAGGCCTGGTTCATCGCCCTGGCGGCGCTGTCGAAGTCGGCGACCCCGGCGAGAGTGCGCGAGAACGCCAAGGCGGATCATCTCCTGCGCGCGCCGACGGTGAAGAAGGCCGGGCGCTGACGGTGGCGAGGTCGTGAAACGTCTGCTGGTCGGTCCCTTCAACCGCGTCGAGGGCGATCTCGAAGTGAGCCTGGACGTGGCCGATGGCCATGTCCGCGCCGCCTACGTCAACTCGCCGATGTATCGCGGCTTCGAACAGATCCTGCAAGGCAAGATGCCGGCCGACGCCCTCGTATTCGTGCCGCGCATCTGCGGCATCTGCTCGGTGGCGCAGTCGGCGGCGGCGGCACAGGCGCTGGCCGGTGCGATGGGCATCAAGCCGCCTGCCAACGGCCGCCTGGCCGCGAACCTGCTCTTGGCCGCGGAAAACCTGGCCGACCACTTCACCCATTTCTATCTGTTCTTCATGCCGGACTTCGCCCGCGCCGCCTACCGCGGACGCTCCTGGTTCCCCGACGCCGAGCAGCGCTTTCGCGCCGTGGCCGGTACGGCCGCCGGCGAAGCCCTGCCGGCGCGCGCCGCCTTCATGCGTCTGATGGGCCTGCTGGCCGGCAAGTGGCCGCACACCCTGGCCCTCCAGCCGGGCGGTTCATCCCGGCCGCTGCAGGCTTCGGAAAAAATCCGCCTCTACCGACAGTTGCGCGAGTTCCGCCGCTTCCTCGAGGAGACGCTGTTCGGCGACCGACTGGAGGCGATCGCCGCCCTCGACAGCGTCGCTGCGCTGGACCGCTGGATCGTCGCCAGGGAACCCGACGCCAGCGATTTCCGCCGCTTCCTCGGCATCGCCCATGACCTCGATCTGGCGCGACTCGGGCGCGGCGGCGAGCGCTTCATCAGCTACGGCAGCTTCCCTGACGAACAAGGCCGCATGTTTCCCGCCGGGGTCTGGGACGGCAGCCTGAAAATCCTGGACAGCGGCGACATCCGCGAGGACGTCAGCCACGCCTGGTACGCCCAGGCCGAGGTGCCCCAGCATCCTGCGCACGGCGCCACGGTGCCGCTGGTGGACAAGGCCGGCGCCTACAGCTGGTGCAAGGCGCCGCGCTGGGACGGCTGCGTCGTCGAAACGGGCGCGCTGGCGCGACAGGTCGTCGCTGCCCAGCCCCTGGTCAGGGATCTCCTGGTTGCCGGCGGCGCCAATGTCTTGAGCCGGGTCGTCGCGCGCCTGATAGAAATTGCCCGAGTGCTGCCGGCGATGGAAGCCTGGGCGGAGCAACTGACGCCCGGCGAGCCTTACTGCGTCGCCGGCGAAATGCCCAGGGAGGCCGAGGGCGAGGGGCTGGTCGAGGCCGCGCGCGGCGCGCTCGGCCACTGGCTGTCGGTCAGGCGCGGGCGCATCCACAGCTACCAGATCGTTGCCCCGACCACCTGGAACTTCTCGCCGCGCGACGCGCAAGGCACGCCCGGCGCCCTGGAGCAGGCCCTGGTCGGCGCACCGGTGGGCGAGGGCGAGGAAGCGCCGCTGGCCGTGCAGCACATCGTCCGCTCCTTCGATCCCTGTATGGTGTGCACAGTTCATTAGGAGACCGGTATGGAACGCTTCACAATTTCACTCGATGAGGATCTCGCCCACGAGTTCGACCGGCTGATCGCGGAGCGCGGCTATCGCAACCGCTCCGAGGCGGTGCGCGATCTGCTGCGCGGCCAGTTGGAGAGCTTGCGTCAGACCAGTGGCGAGGCCAAGCACTGCGTGGCCAATCTCTCCTACGTCTACAAGCATCATGAGCGCGAGCTGGCAGAGCGGCTGACGGAAATCCAGCATGAGCACCACGACCTCACCGTCGCTACGCTGCATGCCCATCTCGACCATGAGGACTGCATGGAGAGCGTCATCCTCAAGGGAACGACGCAGTCCGTGCGTGCTTTCGCCGATGCGCTGATGGCCGAACGCGGCGTGCGCCACGGCAAGCTCAACCTGATCTCGGTCGAGGCCGAGCAGGGCCGCCACGCGCACGGCTATACGGCGAAAGGCAAGGGGGGCGCGTCCCATTCGCATTTCAAGCCGAGATCCTGAAAATGGGCGTTGCCGGAAAACCGGGGCGCGAGTCGGACAGCGGTGCCGCGCAGATGCTGGAAAGCCTGGCCGCGTCGACCGGCGCTTCGGCTGGCGAGCATGTCTGGATCGACGTGATCCAGAAAATGGACGAGGTCTATCACGACCTGCTCGAATACGAGGTCGCGCTCGAGGACAAGAATGCCGCGCTCGAGGAATCCCAGCAGTTCATCATGAGCGTGCTGACCTCGATGTCCGACATCCTGATCGTATGCAACCGCGCCGGCATCATCGAGGACGTCAACCAGTCCCTGCTTGCCCTGACCGGCAAGTCGGAAGTCGAGTTGAAGGGGCGGGCGATCTTCGATCTGTTCGCCGACGAGGTTTCGCGCCAGCTGTCGCAGCACTATTTCGCCGGCCACGGCGGCGAGATACTGCACGACTGCGAACTGCAGCTGTCAACCACCGCAGGCGGCAGCGTGCCGGTCTCGGTCAACTGCACGCCGCGCTTTTCCGGCGTAGGCAAGCTGCTCGGGGTGGTCGTCACCGGCCGCCCGGTGGGCGAATTGCGTCGCGCCTACAAGGCGCTGCGCCAGGCGCACGAGGATCTCAAGCATACCCAGCAGCAACTGCTGCACTCGGAAAAAATGGCTTCACTGGGCCGTCTTGTCGCCGGCGTCGCCCACGAACTCAACAACCCGATCAGCTTCGTGCTCGGCAACGCGGTTGCCCTGAAGCGCTACGCCGAACGCTTGCGCAGCTACCTCGATGCCGTCCATCGCGGACGGCCGTCCGCCGAGATGGCGAGGATGCGCCGCGACCTGCGCATCGACCGCATCATCGAGGACTTGCCGCCGCTGATCGAGGGCACGGTCGAGGGCGCCCAGCGCACCAGCGACATCGTCGACAGCCTGAAACGCTTCTCGGCGCTCGATCGCGACGAACACCTGCGCTTCGATCTGGTGACGGTGATCGAGCGCGCCGTGCATTGGGTGGCGAAGATCCGCGGCGACAGGTTCCGCGTCGATCAGGAATTGCCGACGACGCTGCCCGTCGTCGGATCAAAGGGGCAGATGCAGCAGGTGGTGATGAACCTGGTGCAGAACGCCTGCGACGCCACGGGCGAGGAAGCCGACGCGCGCCTGGTCATCGCCGGACGCAGCGAAGGCGACAAGGCGGTGATCGAATTCCACGACAACGGTCCGGGCATCTCCGATGAAGATCTGCCGCGGATCTTCGATCCCTTCTTCACCACCAAGCCGGTGGGCAAGGGCACCGGGCTGGGCCTCGCGATCAGCTATGGCATCGTCGAGCGCCATGGCGGCCGGCTGACCGCAGGCAACCATGCCGAGGGCGGCGCGGTCTTCCTGCTGACCCTGCCGCTGGCGGAATAGCCTATCTGTCCGGCGCATGGCGGCGGGTGCGACAAGGTTTACTTGTAAGAAGAGTAAAAAATTCTGCATAATGGCGGGACCAGAAACCGCTGCGTAATTGCCATGGATCATTCTTTGCCGCAAGACTGGATCGCCCTTTGCCTGCTGGTGTTCGCACTCGGCATGCGCCATGGCTTCGATGCCGACCATCTCGCCACCATCGATGGCCTGACCCGTTTCAACGCCCGGGCCAATCCCCGCCTGGCGCGCGTTTGCGGCGTACTGTTCTCGCTCGGTCACGGCGCCGTGGTGATCAGTTTTGCCCTGATCGTCGCCAACTTGGCGCAGCAGTGGAAGATCCCGGAATGGCTGGAGGCCTTCGGCGCCTGGGTTTCGATCGGATTTCTTGCCGTGCTCGGCGCGGCGAATCTATACGCGGTGCTGAATACCGATCCGGGGCAGGTGGTGCTGCCCGTGGGTCTGAAGGGTCGCTTTCTCGGCCGTCTCAGCCGCGCCGCCAGCCCCGGCCTGATTGCGCTGGTCGGTGCGCTGTTCGCCCTGTCCTTCGATACCGTAAGTCAGGCGACCCTGTTCGCGCTGACTGCGGCCCAGTTCGGCGGCTGGCAGCACGCGCTGACGCTGGGCCTGCTGTTCATGCTGGGGATGCTGGTCACCGACGGCGTCAATGGCTTCTGGATATCGCGCCTGATCCTGCGCGCCGACCAGATTGCGAGGGTCGCCTCGCGCGTGATGAGTCTGGTGGTGGCCGGCGTCAGCCTGCTGGTGGCGGCCTTCGGTCTGATCAAGCTGACCATGCCTGCGGTCGATGCATGGAGCGAAGGCAAGGAACTTTACTTCGGTGCGGCCGTCGTGATGGTCGTCGCCGGGAGTTTTCTGGCCGCCGTCTGGCTCACGCGGACGTCAACGCCGCTGGCCACGACCGTCGCGGCCGACTGAAGGGACGCCGCAAGGCGCAGTACGTCATCGTCTGTTGCCTGTAGGATGAGCCCATGGATACGGGCAAGCTCGACATTCGTCTGACCTGCGTCGCCGGCCGCGTGGCCCGGGTCGCCATTGCCAACACCCGGCCGCAGGTTGCGGGCGTGCTGCACGGTTTGCCGGCGGCTCAGGCGACGGCATTGGTGCCGCGACTATTTGCGCTGTGCGGTCGGGCCCAGGGCGCGGCCGCGGAGGCAGCGCGTTACGCCGCAGAGGGAGCCGGCCTCAGCCGGAGGGTGGACAGGAGGGTGGCCGCCGAGGCGGCGCAGGAGCATCTCTGGCGCCTGCTCGTCGACTGGCCGCGCGAGCTCGGGCTGACTCCCTTGGCCGCTGCCTTCGCCCGCTGGCGCCGGACCCTGGCCGGAGATCCGCAAAGCCTGAACGGGGCTCCTTTTCTCGATTTCCTCGGCGAGGATTTGCTCGGCATGGCGCCGGAAGCCTGGCTGGGCATGAACTCGCGGGAGCATTTCCGCGACTGGCACTTCGCTTCGCCGGCATTGGCCGCGCTGATCTGCCGGCAACTCGCCGATGACGGCGAGGGTGAGGCGGTCTTGCCGACCGTGGCCCCGCTCCAGGCCTTCGATTCATTCTCCGCCGGGACGGGCTGGCCGGCGCTTTCGCGGGCATTTTCCGAGCAGCCGGTTTGGCACGGGCTGCCGGCCGAGACCGGCGCCTATGCGCGGCGGACAGGCGATCCCTTGATCGGGGCCTTATCGCCGCAACCGCTCCTGGCGCGGGTGGCGGCACGCCTGCGGGAACTGGCGGCGCTGGCCCTGAACGATTGCGCGCAGCCCTTGCCCGGGGCGCTGACGGCGCTGCCCTTGGGCCGAGACCGGGGAGGCTCGCTGGTCGAGACGGCGCGCGGTCTCCTGATGCACGAGCTGACCCTGGAGGGCGGCAAGGTGGCGCGCTATGTCATCGTCGCGCCGACCGAATGGAACTTCCATCCCGACGGCCCTTTGCCGGCGCTGCTGACCGGGCAGAACTGCGCCACGGCCCTGCAGGCGGCGATGCGGGCGCGCCGCGGCGTGCTGGCGCTGGATCCTTGCGTGGCGAACGGGATCAGTGTCGATTGGCAGGGCGGCTAGCCTCTGGGGTGGTGGGTCGCGTGCAACTGCTTGAGCCGCTCGCGGGCGACATGGGTGTAAATCTGTGTGGTCGAGATGTCGGCGTGGCCGAGCAGCAGTTGCACCACGCGCAGGTCGGCACCGTGGTTGATTAAATGAGTGGCGAAGGCGTGCCGCAGCACGTGCGGCGAGATCGGCCGGTTGATCCCGGCGGCCGCAGCGTGGCGCTTGACGAGGATCCAGAACATCTGCCGGGAAAGGCCATTGCGCCGGGCGCTGACGAATACTTCGTCGCTGCTGCGGCCCGACAGCAGCGCGGGCCGCGCCTCCAGCAGGTAGCGGTTTAGCCAGTCGATCGCGATTTCGCCCAGCGGCACCAGGCGTGTCTTCTCCCCCTTGCCCAGGACACGGACCACCCCGTCCTCAAGGTTCACCTCGAACAGCCTCAGCTTGACCAGTTCCGTGACGCGCAGTCCGGCTGCGTAGAGCAGTTCCAGCATGGCCCGGTCGCGCAGGCCGATCGGGCGGCCGACATCCGGTGCGGCGAGCAGGGCTTCCACGTCCTGTTCCGACAGGGTCTTTGGGAAGCGCTGCGGCATCCGGGGTTGCTCGATGTTCAGCATGGGGTCGTTATGCACGCGTCCCTGGGCGAGCAGGAAACGGTACAGGCGGCGCAGCGCCGCCTGGAGCCGGCGCTGGCTCGAGGCCTTGGGCTGCTCCGTTCTGGGGCGGTCGTGGAGATGGGCGAGGTAGGCCTTGATGTCATGGTCTTCGGCCGCGATCAGAGAACGGCCGCCGGGTTTGCCGCTTGCGGCCAGCCAGGCGGCGAACAGTGAGAGGTCACTGCGGTAGGCGGCCAGCGTGTTTTTCGCCAGTCCGTCCTCGAGCCAGAGGGCGTCGCAGAACTGGTCGAGCAGTTCCGCGTCGGCGTCGCTCATGCTTTTACCGTAGGCATTTCTCTTTCCAGCAACCAGCGTTTGATGGCCAGGAACAGGCCGCCGCGATCGCGGGAGAAACCGCCCAGCGCGCCGCCGGCGGCGATGACGCGGTGGCAGGGCACGATCAACGGATAGGGATTGGCGCCGCAGGCCCCGCCCACGGCGCGCGGGGCACTGGCCAGTTCCCTGGCCAGTTCTCCGTAGCTGCGTGTCTGGCCTGTCGGGATCAGCGCTATCTTCGCCCAGACGCGGCGCTGGAAGGGCGTGCCGGCCGGCGCCAGCGGCAGACCCAGGGCGAATGCCGGATCCTTCAGGTAGGCGCGCAGCTGGCGCACCGTTTCCTTCGCCAGCAGGGATTTCGGTGCCTGTTCGGGGCGGGCATCGAGAAAGTCGATGCCGAGCAGTTCGTCGTCGTTGCAGGTCACGCCCAGCGCGAAGCCGGGCGCGGCGACGACGGCTTGATAGACCTGTGCATTCATGACGCTCTCCGCAAGGCGATGGGCAAAGTATAAGCTAGGACCGCTATTCCCCCAGCCCCCTTTCCACGAAAGGGGGTGACGGAAGTTCGCCCCTACGGGACTCCATGTCTCACGCTGCGCCGCGCTTGGGGCGGCCCGGCACGCGGCGCTAAGCGCTTATGTCCCACTTGGCGAGAAAGCGATCCAGCTGGTTGGCGAAATTCTGCCGGTCGGCGTGGCTGATGGCGGCGGGGCCGCCTGTCTGAACCCCGCCCTCGCGCAGGCCGGCCATGAAGTCGCGCATCGACAGCAACTCGCGGATATTCTCCGGCGAGTAGAACTCGCCCCGGGGATTGAGGGCATGGCCGCCTTTTTCTATCACCGCCGCAGCCAGGGGAATATCCGCCGTCACCACTAGGTCGCCGGGGCGGAGCTTGGCGACGATGTGCCGGTCGGCGACGTCGAAACCGCCCGGCACCTGGACTGCGGAGAGCCAAGGCGAAGCGGGCACATGCAGCATCTTGTTGGCGACCAGGGTCAGCCTGATCCGCGAGCGCTCCGCGGCGCGGAAGAGAATGTCCTTGATCACCTTCGGACAGGCGTCGGCATCGACCCAGATCTGCTTCGCCTGCGCTGTCAAGGCGATGGGCAAGCCTTGACCTCGACCCGTGCGAACTCCGGCAAGCCCTTCATGATGACGGCGAGCGGCCGGCAGCCGGTCTTGCTGCAGATTTCGTAGCCGGCGGTGAACGGCGAGTGGCTGAGCGAGAGCTTGTCGAGCGGCGCCAGCTTCGGCCGGTAGCGGTAGACGCCGTCCTTGAAGACGGCGTCGGGCGGCGGTTCCATGCCGGCGCCTGTGCCCTTGATCCTGGCTTCGGTCAGGATCAGGTGCTTGCCCTCGATGCGGTAATCCTCTTCCCAGCGGATCTTCTCGATCGAATGCGTCCAGGCCAGGGTGAATGCCGACAGCGGCAGGGTCGCCATGACCAGTCCGGCGGCAAGGCAGATGCCGCTCATCTCATGTGGCGGCTCACTTGAGTTCCTTTCGATTCGTGAACCATTGCCAGAGGATGAACACGGCCGACATGGCAAAGCCCAGTTCGTCGGTGAAGGGAACGGCGGCGACCAGGAGGGCGGCGGAAGCGAAGGCGAAGACGCGTCCGGGCAGGCGGACCGGCTGCCACATATAACCGATGGTCATCACGGCCCAGAGGCTGACGGCGAGCACCGCCTTGAACGCGACATAGGCGACGCTGGGCCAGGTCCAGTCTCCCTGCAGCATCAGCGCCGGGTCGTAGATTGCCATATAGGGCACGACGAAGCCGGCGATGGCGATCTGCGTCGCCTTGAAGCCGATCTTCATCGGCGAGGCCTTGGCGATCGAGGCGGCGGCGAAGGCGGCCAGGGCCACCGGCGGCGTCAGGTCGGCCATGATGCCGAAATAGAACACGAACATGTGCGAGACGATCAGCGGCACGCCGAGTTTCAACAGGGCCGGGGCGGCGATGGAACTGGTGATGATGTAGTTGGGGATGGTCGGGATGCCCATGCCGAGGATCAGGCAGACGATCATGGTCAGGAGCAGCGAAGCGAACAAACTCTTCTGGCCGATGGTCAGGATGTAGCCGGCGAAGCTGGAGGCCGCTCCGGTCAGGGTCAGGACCCCGATGATGACGCCGACCACGGCGCAGGCGATGCCCACCGGCAGCGCCTGCCGGGCGCCGTCGACCAGGCTCATCTTCATGGTGTGCAGGGTCTTCGTGCCGCCATGGACGAACAGGTTGCCGACGGCGAGTGCGGCGATCACCGCCATCACCGGCCGTATCCCCCACTGGGCGAATGAGGCGGCGGCCAGGCCCATGGCGAACCAGAAGACGACGCGGAAGGCGGTCTGCGAGATGCGCGCGGCGATGGCGCTGCCGAGGATCAGGATGGCGGTCAGCGCCAGGCCCATCATGCCCGCGAACATCGGCGTGAAGCCCTCGAAGAGCATCACCACCAGCGCCGCTAGCGGCAGGATCAGGTACCAGTTCTCCTTGATGGCGCGCCAGGGATTCGGGCATTGGTCCTTGGGGATGCCGAGCAGCTTCAGACGGCCGGCTTCGAGGTGCACCATGATGAAGGCGGTGAGGTAATAGAGGAAGGCCGGGATCAGCGCGGCCTTGACGATGTCGGCGTAGGGCACGTTGAGCGTTTCGGCCATGATGAAGGCCACCGCCCCCATCACCGGCGGCATGATCTGGCCGCCCATCGACGAGGTCGCCTCGACCGCGCCGGCGAAGACAGGGGAATAGCCGAAGCGTTTCATCAGGGGAATGGTGAACTGGCCGATGGTCAGCACGTTGGCGACGCCCGAGCCCGAGATCATGCCCATGAAGCCGGAGGAAATCACCGCCACCTTGGCCGGTCCGCCCTGGGCATGGCCGACGAAGCCCAGCGCCACGTTGTTGAAGAGGCGGATCATGCCGGCGTGCTCGAGGAAAGAGCCGAACAGGATGAAGAGGAAGATGTAGGTGGCCGAAACCAGGGTCGGGATGCCGTAGATGCCTTCGGTGCCGAAGGCCAGCTGGTCCACGATCTGCGCGATGGTGTAGCCGCGATGGGCGAGTTCCCCGGGCAGGTACTGGCCGAACAGGCCGTAGAGCAGGAATATCCCGCAGACGATGGGCAGGGCGACGCCGAGGATGCGCCGCGCCGCCTCGAACACCAGGAAGACCACGATGGTGCCGACGAAGAGATCGGTCAGGGTCGGATCGCCCGAGCGCTGGATCAGTTCGCCCTCGTAGATCCACTGATAGAAGGCGAGGCCGAAGCCGGACAGCGCCAGGATCCAGTCGTACCAGGGGATGCGCGTTTGCGGCTTGGCGCGCTGCACCACCGGGTAGAGCAGGAAGGCGAGCAGGAGCAGGAAGCCGACGTGCAGGGCACGCGTCACCATGCTGGACAATGGCGAGAAGCCGGCCACCATCAGCTGGTAGGCGGAGAAGGCGATGGCCGCCCAGGTCACCGCTTTCAGCGCCCAGCCGCCCAGGTTGCGGGTGTGGCCGTGCTCCTGGAATTCCTCGGACGGGGCGGGGTGGTCGTACGGGCTCTGATGCGGGTCGTTCGCGGCGTCGGTCATGGCGATCCAGAAGGAAGATTGAGAAAAGCCGCCCTGGCCGAAATGAACATCGGCCGGCGCGGCTGTCGTGAAATCAAGTCGGGCGATTGCTTACTTGATCAGGCCGACCTCGCGGTAGTATTTCTCGGCGCCGGGATGCAGCGGCAGGGGCATGTGTTTCGGCCCGTCCTCGCGCCTGATGGCTTTTGCGGCGGTGTGGGCGGCGACCATCTGGTCGAGGTTCTCGTACATCGACTTGGTCATTTTGTAGACCGTGTCCGTCGGCACGCCGGCATGGGTGACGAGGAAGTTCTCGATGGCCACGGTGGGCACGGCCGCCGTCTGCCCGTCGTAGGTATTGGCCGGGATGATGCCGGCGATGTAGGCGGGATCGTTGATCTTGGCCACGATGTCGGCGGGGATCGGCACGACGACCATCTTCACCGAGACCGCCAGGTCGCGAAGCGCGGAGACGCCCAGGCCCGCCGAAATCAGCGTGGCGTCGACCTGGCGGTTCTTCATCAGTTCGACCGATTCGCCGAAGGGCAGGTATTCGACCTTGCCCAGATCCTTGTAGCTCAGGCCGGCAGCCTTGAGGATGGTGCGGGCGTTGATTTCGGTACCGGACTTGGGAGCGCCGACGGCGACGCGCTTGCCTCTCAGGTCGGCCAGGGTCTTGATGCCGGAGTCGGCGCTGGCGACGACCTGGACGTAGTTGGAATAGATCCCGGCGACGCCGCGCAGCTTCTTCAGCGGCACCTTGAAGCCGGCCTCCTCGTTGCCCTTCCAGGCGTCGGAGAGCGCGTCGCCGAGGGTGAAGGCGAGTTCGCCGCGGCCGGCCTGGAGCAGGTTGAGGTTTTCGGCGGAAGCCTTGGTGGACTGCACCGAAGACTTGGCGTCTGGAATGGCCTTGCTGAAGATCTGCGACAGGGCGACGCCGAGCGGGTAATAGACGCCGCTGGTGCCGCCGGTGAGGATGCTGATGAACTCGGCGGCGTGGGCGCTTCCGGCAAAGAGCAGTGCGATGAAGGCAGGAAGCAGTATCTTGCGTATGGACGTGAACAGCATGGTGTCTCCTCGAGAGTTATGTGAATGATTATAGCCTTGGCTACTTGCCGAGCAATGCTTCCTTGAGGTCGTCCTGGGCCGGCTTCTGTCCCAGCCAGATCTTCAGAAGCGCCCGATAGAAATCCTCGCCGGCGATGTCCCGTCCTTGCTGTTTGCCATTGACGCTCAAGCGCGTGCCGCTTTCGGGCAGCCAGTCGATGGTGATGACATCGCCCTTGGCGGCGGTCTTCAATGCCAGGAGAGTCTTCCTGAACTCATCGAGGCGGGCTTTCAAGGGCTCGATCTCTGCTTCGGTATGGTTCTTGCGGATACCTTCGACCAGCGCATCGGCAAAATCCTCGGCGGGGAGTTCGCGGAGCGTGACGAGATGCAGCCGCTTCGGCCCCTTCTGCGCCAGCACATCGGCCGCGGCGGCCTTCTTCTCGGGCAGGTAGAGCCCAGCGGCGTAGACCTTGAAGATGAACTTGGAACGCAGCCCCGCGCCGTTCAGTGCCAGTTCCGTCGGCCCGAGCATCTCCTTGTCCGGGAATTTCACCCCGGCGATATCGACGGCGGCATGGGCTGCGCAGCTCAGACAGAACAGCAGGGCCAGCAAGATATTCCTCATCAGCTTCTCCTTAAAGGGCGGCAACGACTGCCTTGCCCAGATCCTGCGTCTTGGCGGAGCCGCCCAGATCCGGCGTCTTCGGACCTTCGACCAGCACCGTCTCCATCGCCCCGATCACGGCCGCGGCGGCATCGGCGTGACCGAGGTGCTCCAACATCATCGCGCCCGACCAGATCTGGCCGAGCGGGTTGGCGATGTTCCGGCCGAAGATGTCCGGTGCCGAGCCATGCACCGGCTCGAACAGCGACGGATAGGTGCGTTCCGGATTGAGGTTGGCCGAGGGTGCGATGCCGATGGTGCCGGTGCAGGCCGGGCCGAGATCGGAGAGGATGTCGCCGAACAGGTTGGAGCCGACCACGACGTCGAACCAGTCCGGATGCTGGACGAACTGCGCGCAGAGGATGTCGATGTGGAACTGGTCTACCTTGACCGCCGGATAGCTTGCCGCCATTGCCTTCACGCGCTCGTCCCAGTAGGGCATGGTGATGGAAATGCCGTTCGACTTGGTCGCCGAGGTGAGATGCTTCTTCCCTCTTTTCGCAGCCAGCTCGAAGGCGAACTTGAGCACGCGGTCGACGCCGTGCCGGGTCATCACGGTTTCCTGCATCGCCATCTCGCGCTCGGTGCCTTCGAACAGGCGGCCGCCGGCATTGGAATATTCGCCCTCGGTGTTCTCGCGCACGATCATCATGTCGATGTCGCCGGGCTTCCGTCCCGCCAGCGGCGACTTCATGCCCGGCATCAGGCGCGCCGGGCGCAGGTTCACATAAAGGTCGAAGCGGCGGCGGAACTGGATCAGCGAACCCCACAGCGAGAGGTGATCGGGCACCCGGGCCGGATCGCCGACCGCGCCGAAGAAGATCGCATCGTGCTTGGCGATGCGCGGGAACCAGTCCTCGGGCATCATGGTGCCATGCTGCACGAAATAGTCGCAACTGGCCCAGTGTATCCAGTCCCAGTCGAAGGCGAAGCCGAATTTGCTCGCCACGGCATCGAGCACGCGCACGCCCTCGGGCATGACTTCCTTGCCGATGCCGTCGCCGGGAATGGCCGCTATCTTGTAATGCTTCATGAACGTATTTCTCCGTTGCCCAGGACGATCCATTTCTGCGAGGTCAGCCCTTCCAGCCCGACCGGTCCGCGCGCGTGGAACTTGTCGGTGGAAATGCCGATCTCGGCGCCGAGGCCGTATTCGAAGCCGTCGGCGAAGCGCGTCGAGGCATTGACCATGACCGAGCTGGAATCCACTTCGCGCAGGAAGCGCAGCGCCTTGCTGTAGTTCTCGGTGACGATGGCATCGGTGTGTTGCGACCCGTATTTCGTGATGTGCGCTATTGCGCTGTCCAGCCCATCGACCAGCCGCACCGAGAGAATCGGTGCCAGGTATTCGGTGGCCCAGTCCTCCTCGCTCGCGGCATGAATCTGCGGCACCAGGGCCATGGCCTGTTCGCAGCCCCGCAGTTCGACGCCCTTGTCGAAGTAGATCTTCGCCAGTCGCGGCAGTACGCGAGTGGCGACGGCCTGGTCGATGAGCAGCGTCTCCATGGTGTTGCAGGTGCCGTAGCGCTGGGTCTTGGCGTTGTCGGCGATCCTCACGGCCTTGTCTATGTCGGCGTCGGCGTCGATATAGACATGGCAGATGCCGTCGAGATGCTTGATGACGGGTACCCGCGCCTCGCGGCTGATGCGCTCGATCAGTCCCTTGCCGCCGCGCGGCACGATGACGTCGACGAACTGCGGCATGGCGACGAGGTGGCCGACCGCTTCGCGGTCGGTGGTCTCCAGCACCTGCACCGCCGACTCCGGCAGGCCGGCGATGGCCAGTCCTTCGCGCACGCAGGCGGCGATGGCCTGGTTGGAGGCAAGCGCTTCCTTGCCGCCGCGCAAGATCGCGGCGTTGCCCGATTTCAGGCACAGCGCCGCGGCATCCGCCGTGACGTTGGGCCGGGCTTCGTAGATGATGCCGACCACGCCCAGCGGAACGCGCATCTTGCCGACCTGGATGCCGGAAGGGCGGCGCTTCAGCTCGGTGATCTCCCCGACCGGGTCGGGCAAGGCCGCGACCTGCTCCAGCCCTTGCGCCATGGCTTCCACGCCCTTGGCGGTCAGCGTCAGGCGATCGATCATGGCCGCATCCAGACCCTCGGAGCGGGCTTGTTCGACGTCGCGCAGGTTGGCCTTGATGAGTTCGTCGCGGCCGGCGCGGATTTCCGCGGCCATGGCATGAAGCGCGGCGTTCTTGGCGGCGGTCGAGGCGGCCGCCACTTCGCGCGAGGCGGCGCGGGCGGCGCGGCCGACATGTTCGATGTAGTCCTTGATATTCATCGCTGGGGCTTTCCTTTGCACACTCAGGCGGCCGTTCTTGGACTCAGGCGCAGGACCAGTTGCAGGAATTCGTCCCACAGGTCGCCGCGCGCCAGGCCCTTGATCATGCGGTCAATGCGCGCCGCTTGCAACAGCGCCGCGCGCAGCAGCGGTGTCGGACAGCGCTGCGCCGCAGCGCGATAGGGACCTTGGCGCGCGCCGAAGATGCGCAGGCTGGCGCAGGCGGCATCGAAACTGGCGCCTAGGTCGAGGGCGACGCGCAGTTGCGCCAGGGTCCGCGCCTCCTGCGCCAGCGCCCAAAGCACCAGCGGCGGCGCCGTGTCCCCGGCGCGCAGGCCTTCCAGCAGCCGTGCGGCGCGCGGCGCGTCGCCCGCCAGGAAGGCGGCGCGCAGCTTGTCCACGTCGTAGCGGGCGACGTCGAACACCGCTGCCTCCACCTGCTCGAGGCTCAGCGTTCCTTCGGGATGGAGCAGCAGGAGCTTCTGGATCTCCTGATGGGCGGCCAGGAGATTGCCTTCGACATGCGCGGCGATGAACTCCAGCGCTTCCGGCGTTGCCGCCTGGCGTTGACGCGCCAGGCGCTCCGCGACCCAGCCGGGCAGCTGGCGCAGCGGGGGGGCGTTCAGTTCCAGGACCACGGCGGCCTTGCTGAGGGCCGAGAACCAGGCCGCCTTCTTTGTTTGCCAATCGAGTTGAGGCAGGGTGATCAGGGTCAGCACGCCTTGCGTGCCGCGACCGAGGAGTTCGCCGTGGCGGACCAGGGCCTCGCCGCCTTCACGTCCGGGCTTGCCGGTGGGGATGCGCAGGTCGATCAGCTTGTTGCCGCCGAACAGCGAAAGGTTGCCGCCGGCCTGGGCGAGCTGCTCCCAGCGGAAGCCCGGGCCCGCGACCAGTACCTCGCGCTCGTCGAAGCCCTGGGCGCGCGCTGCGGCGCGGAGGGCGTCGGCGGCTTCGATCACCAGCAGCGGCTCGTCGCCGTGGAGCAAATAAAGCGGCGCGAGCGGACCTTCGAGATGGGCTTTGAGCTGGGCGGCTGGGAGGAGCATGACGGACTCAGGCGGGCGGCTTGGCCGCAGCCAGGCGGCGCAATATCTGCTGCACCAGGTCGTTCTGGATGTCCCGCCAGAGCAGCACTTCCTCCGACTCCTTGGAGAGCACCAGATTGTTGTTGAAGGTGATATCGCGGCGCAACACGATCCGGCTCTGCGGCACCCACTCCTGGCCGCCCTTGTCGGTCACGCGGAAAATGAAGGTGCGTACGAGTTGATATTCCTGGGCCTGGCCTGCGGCGGAGATGCTGAGGATATTCTTGATCTGGGTGTCGCTCATCACCAGGAGCGTTGCCTGGGCTTCCTTCGGCGTGTCCACCACCTTGGTGCCGCTTCCTGCGACGATCGAACGCTTCAGCAGCGAGCGCAGTTCGGCCGTCTCGGGCAGGCTGATATACAGGCTGTCGAACGGCAGCGTATACACGCCGCGCAGCTGGAAGCCGCAGGCGGCAAGGCAGAGCACTGACAGCAAGAAGATCCTGCGGTGCAAGATGATTCCCCTAAGCGACGATGTTGACCAGGCGGCCGGGAACGACGATAAGCTTCCTTGCCGGCCGGCCTTCCAGGAATTTCCGTGCGGCTTCGGAGGCCAGCGCGGCCGACTCGATGGCTTCCCTGGTCGCGCCGGCGGGCAGGCTCAGGCTGCCGCGGTGCTTGCCGTTGATCTGCAGCACCAGTTCGATTTCCTCCTGCGCCAGCGCGCCCTCGACGGGCTCGGGCCAGGGCGCTTTCAGAATGTCGTCGCCGAAACCCAGTTGCTGCCAGAGCGCGTGACAGATATGGGGCGCGATCGGGGAGAGCAGGCGCAGCAGGATCGAGATGCCCTCGGCTACGACCGCGGCGTTTCCCGCCCCGGTCCCGGACGCCTTCTCCAGGGCGTTCAGCATTTTCATCGTGGCCGAGGCGACGGTGTTGAATTGCTGCTTGCCGATGTCGTAGTTGGCCTGCCTGAGATTCAGGTGGATCTCGCGGCGCAGCTGTTTCGCTTCGGCGCAGAGCTCAGAAAGGTTCCCGGCCGCCGATGCGCCGATGCCCGGATGCTGGCAGGCGTAGCTCCACAGCCGTTTCAGAAACCGGAAAGAACCTTCGACGCCCGAGTCCGACCATTCGAGGGTCTGTTCCGGGGGCGCCGCAAACATCATGAAGAAGCGTGCGGTGTCGGCACCGTAAAGATCGACCAGGGCCTGCGGGTCGACGCCGTTGTTCTTCGACTTCGACATGGTGCCGATGCCGCCGGACTCGACCGGCTGGCCATCGCTTTTCAGCGTCGCGCCGGTGCGATTGCCCTTGTCGTCGAAGCAGAAGTCCACTTCGGCCGGGTTGTAATAGACGATGCGCCCGGCGCCCGCCGGCTTCCTGAAGAAGATCTCGTTCACTACCATGCCCTGGGTCAGCAGCTTGGCAAAGGGTTCGTCGTAGGACACCAGGCCCAGGTCGCGCATCACCTTGGTCCAGAAGCGCGAATAGAGCAGGTGCAGGATGGCGTGCTCGATGCCGCCGATATACTGATCGACGGGCATCCAGTGATTGGTCCGGGCGTCCACCATCGCATCCGAATTGTCGGCGCAGCAGTAGCGCGCGTAGTACCAGGAAGAATCGACGAAGGTGTCCATCGTGTCGGTCTCCCGCTTGGCCGGGCGGGCGCATTTCGGGCAGAGGCAGTCGATGAAATCGGCGCGCTTGTTGAGCGGATTGCCCGAGCCGTCGGGCACACAGTCCTCGGGCAGCAACACCGGCAGGTCCGCGTCCGGCACCGGGACGGCGCCGCAGTCGGGGCAGTGGATCAGCGGAATCGGGCATCCCCAGTAGCGCTGGCGCGAGACGCCCCAGTCGCGCAGGCGGTAGGTCACCTGTTTGTCGCCCAGTTCCCTGGCCGCAAGATCGGCGGCGATGGTCTCGACCGCGGCCGCGAAGGGGAGTCCGTCGTACTTGCCGGAATTGATGCAGACGCCCTGTCCCTTGTCGGCATACCAGTCGGCCCAGGCATCGAGGCTATAGGCCCTGCCCGGTACCTCGATCACCGGCTTGATGGCCAGCCCGTACTTCTTGGCGAAGGCGAAATCGCGCTCGTCATGCGCCGGTACCGCCATCACCGCACCTTCGCCGTAGGCCATCAGGACGTAGTTGCCGACCCAGACCTCGATCCGCTCGCCGGTCAGCGGATGCCTGACGAAGAGGCCGGTCGCCATGCCTTTCTTCTCCATGGTCGCGAGGTCGGCTTCCATGACCGAGCCGCGCTTGCATTCCTCGACGAAGGCGGCGAGCTCGGGCTTGTTCTTCGCGGCATGGGCGGCCAGCGGGTGCTCGGCGGCGACCGCGCAGAAAGTCACGCCCATGATCGTGTCGGCGCGGGTGGTGTAGACCCAGAGTTTTCCGTCGCCTAGCTCATGGGGGAACGCGAAGCGGAGGCCATAGGATTTGCCGATCCAGTTGGCCTGCATCGTCTTGACCCGCTCGGGCCAGCCCGGCAGGGTATCGAGCGAGGCCAGGAGTTCGTCGGCGTATTTCGTGATCGCCAGGTAGTACATCGGGATCTCGCGCTTTTCCACCAGGGCGCCGGTGCGCCAGCCGCGGCCGTCGATGACCTGTTCGTTGGCGAGCACCGTCTGGTCGACCGGATCCCAGTTCACCGTGCCGGTCTTCTTGTAGGCGATGCCTTTTTCCAGCATGCGCAGGAACAGCCATTGGTTCCACTTGTAATACTGCGGGGTGCAGGTCGCCAGTTCGCGCCGCCAGTCGATGGCGAAGCCGAGCGCCTGCAGCTGCTTCTTCATGTAGGCGATATTGTCGTAAGTCCATTTTGCCGGCGGCACGTTGTTGGCCATCGCCGCGTTCTCGGCGGGCAGGCCGAAGGCATCCCAGCCCATCGGCTGGAGGACGTTGAAGCCTCGCATCTTGTGGTAGCGGGAGAGCACGTCGCCGATGGTATAGTTGCGCACGTGCCCCATGTGCAGCTTGCCCGAAGGGTAGGGGAACATCGACAGGCAGTAGTACTTCGGCTGCTCGGCATCCTCCACGGCATGGAATGCCGAGGATTGCAGCCAATGCGCCTGGGCTGCCTGCTCGATTTCACGCGGCTGGTAGGCGGGGAATTTATCCTGCATGGATGGGGCGCTCTGATAGGCTTTGCAAAGGAACGGATTATACCCGGCGAAGCTCGTGACGCCGGTTCGCATCGAGGAGCTAGCATGCGCAAGATCGGAGTTGCTCTGGTTTCCCTGTTTTGTTTCTCTGCGCCGGCACTCGCCGTTCCCCAGGCCGTGGTCGACATCGTGCAGATGCCCGCCTGGCTGGATCGGGGCGGCGTGAGCCGGCCGCTTGCCGTCGACATGGCGGTGAAAAACGGCGATCGCATCCGCACCGGGCGCGATGCCCGCGTCACGCTCAAAATTGCCGAGGGCAGCACCATCCGGCTCGGCGAGAACGCGGCGCTCGGCTTCTATAGTCTCAGCCTTCGTCCGGAGCGCCTGTTCAAGGGTGCACTCGACGTCCAGGGCGGTGCTGTCCGATTCACCACCGACGCGCTGAAATCCACGCGCAGCCGCCGCGACCTCAGTGTCCGCGCCGGCGCACTCACCGCCGTGCCGGCCGAGAGCGGCGTCGCCGACCTGTGGGCCAGGACGGACGCGGAGCGTGACCGGGTCTTGCTGGTCGAGGGCAGGATCGCGGTCAGATCTGGCGGAGAGACGGTGGAGATGGCGCAGCCCATGAGTTTCCTGGCGGCGCCCAAGAATGCGGCACTCCTGCCTGCGGCCCAGGCCGACCCCGGGCAGTGGGCGCAATGGCTGCGGGAGACGGAAGTGCAGCCGGGAGACGGCGCGGCGCGGCGCGGCGGCAGGTGGAAAGTCCTGCTGGCAAGCGCCGACAGCGAGAGAGAAGCCTTGCTAGCCTATGACAAGGCGCGCGCCGCCGGTTACGCGGCGCAGATCCGCCCGCGCGCCGGCCGGGCGGGCGGGCAGTGGAACTACGAAGTCCTGCTGGCCCATCTGCCGAGCGAGCAGGAGGCCGGGGTGGTGGCGCGGCGGGTCGGTGCCGAGTTGGGCTTCAAGGCGGCGCCGACGCGCTAGTGCGCGTCAGCTGATGCGCCGCTGCCAATAACGGGCAGAGTTTGCTGCGACGGTCAGCAAGGCCTGCTGCGCATCCAGACTGTGCAGCCATAGCCGCCCCGGCAGCCTGACCAGGGGACCGAGACCGAAAGGCGCTGAGCTTCTTTGCAGGGACTCGGCGGCAATGAGCGCGAGCAAACGATCGACCGCCGCCTTCCAATATTCCGGGGATTCGACGATATCGGCCCGCTGGGTGGCGTAAATCACGGCATCGATCCAGAGCTCCTCGGCGCGCGCGAGTGGAACGCCCGCCTTCCTGGCGATCCAGGGCAGGATTTTCGGACTTTTACCTTTCATGCGATTCTCCTTCTTATCAGGCCCGGTTTGGACCACCGCGAATACGCCTGCCGACCTTTTTGTGGCCAAGCATGCTGCAGTGCAACAATCATACACCGAATTAGTGGGATTGGGCTTGAATCGGTTCGACAGGCTAGGCGAAAAGACATATCCAGCGACGGCACTGGGCGGGGATCAAAAACGAGGTGGCAGTATAATCAATGGAAATGTTGCCTCTCCTTCACGGTCTCAACCCGGAACAACTGGCCGCTGTCACCCTGCCGCCTCAGCATGCGCTGATCCTGGCCGGTGCCGGCAGCGGCAAGACGCGTGTTTTGACGACGCGCATCGCTTGGTTGATCCAGACCAACCAGGCCGGGCCGCACGGCATTCTGGCCGTCACCTTCACCAACAAGGCGGCGAAGGAAATGCTGACGCGGCTATCCTCGATGCTGCCGATCAATCTGCGCGGGATGTGGATCGGCACCTTCCACGGCCTGTGCAATCGTCTCTTGCGCGCTCATCACCGCGAGGCGGCACTGCCTCAGCTGTTCCAAATCCTCGATCAGGCCGACCAGCTGTCGGCGATCAAGCGGCTGGTCAAGTCGCTCGACGTCGACGACGAGAAGTACCCGCCGCGTGAACTCCAGCATTTCATTAATGCCCAGAAGGAGCAGGGCCTGCGCGCTTCGGCGGTGGAGGCCTGGGACGATTTCACGAGAAGACGCATCGAGATCTACGAAGCCTACGAGCGCCAATGTCAGCGCGAGGGTGTGGTCGACTTCGCCGAACTTCTGCTGCGCAGCTTCGAGCTTCTCACCCGGAACGAGATCCTGCGCCGCCATTACCAGGAGCGTTTCCGCCACATTCTGGTCGACGAATTCCAGGACACCAATGTCCTCCAGTACCGCTGGCTGAAGCAGCTGGGCGGTGGCGGTGCGAGCATTTTTGCGGTGGGCGACGACGACCAGTCGATCTACGGTTTCCGCGGTGCCGAGGTCGGCAATATGCGCGACTTCGAGCGGGAGTTCAAGGTCGCCCATGTCATCCGGCTGGAGCAGAACTACCGCTCACACGGCAACATCCTCGATGCCGCCAACGCCATCATCAAGAACAATGAAGCGCGCCTGGGCAAGAACCTTTGGACCGATGCCGGCAGCGGCGAGCCGATCCGCATATTCGAGGCGACGAGCGACCTCGATGAGGCGCGCTGGATCGTAGAGGAGATCAAGGCCTTGTGCCGGGACGGCCATGCCCGCGCCGAGATCGCCCTGCTCTACCGCTCCAATGCCCAGTCGCGAGTGCTCGAACACGCTTTGTTCTCGGCTGCATTGCCCTACCGCGTGTATGGCGGTCTGCGTTTCTTCGAGCGCCAGGAAATCAAGCATGCGCTGGCCTATCTGCGCCTGATCGCCAATCCCGACGACGACACCGCTTTTTCCCGGGTCGTGAATTTCCCGACGCGCGGCATCGGCGCACGTTCCCTGGAGCAGCTCGCCGACGTCGCCAGGACGCGGGGTTTGAGTCTGCATGCGGCGATCGCGCAACTCTCCGGCAAGGCAGGGACCTCGCTCGCCGCTTTCGCCGCGCTGATAGAAAGCCTCAGGCAGGGGACCGAGGGCTTGCCGCTGCCCGAGGTGGTCGATCACGTCATCGAAATCTCAGGCCTCTCCAGCCACTACCGGAACGAAAGGGAAGGCGCCGATCGCGTCGCCAACCTCGATGAACTGGTCAATGCCAGCGCCAGCTTCGTTGCCGAGGAAGGCAGCCGCGAACCGGAAGAGGAAGGGCAAAGCGCCCTGGCTTCCTTCCTGGCCCATGCCTCGCTGGAGGCGGGCGAACACCAGGCCGGCGATTCCGACGATGCCGTGCAACTGATGACGGTGCACTCGGCCAAGGGCCTGGAGTTCAACGTGGTCTTCATCAGCGGGCTGGAAGAGGGCTTGTTTCCTCACGAAAATGCCATCCTCGAGGAAAAAGGCCTGGAGGAAGAGCGCCGCCTGATGTATGTCGCCGTGACCCGGGCCCGGGCGCGGCTCTACCTCTCCTTCGCCCAGACGCGCATGTTGCATGGTCAGACCCGATACAACGTGGCATCCCGTTTCGTCGACGAGATTCCGGCGGCCTTGCTGAAGTGGCTGACGCCGAAGATCAGGAATGTCTTTGCCGCTTCCCCCAATGCCAGCTATGGCGGCGGGCCAAGCCCGGCCTTGCCCCGGAAGGCAGGCCCGGCCAGCGACAGCGGCCTCTCCATCGGTCAGAACGTCAATCACGCCAAGTTCGGTCTCGGGGTCATCGTCAATGCCGAAGGCTCGGGCAGCGACACCCGGGTCCAGGTCAACTTTGGCCATGCCGGCATGAAATGGCTGGCGCTGGCGGTGGCGAAGCTGACCCCCGCCTAGCGGCTTCGCCGCCGGGCGGCCCCTGGACGATGCTTCACAGCCTGCGAGCAAGCCGAGCCGTGGTGACCCCCCCCTTGCTTGGGAAGGGTGCTGGGAGGCAGGCCCTAGAGCGGGCGGCGCTTGGCCGCCGTCCGGCGCGGCGCGGTAAGTTCCGCATGGAGCGCGGCGAATTCCCGGCTCAGTTTGTGCTGGGCGTCAAGATAGATCATCGGGCGGGCCAGTTGGTGCGACTCGCGAATCTTCACCGAGGCGGAGAGCATGGTGGTGAGTACCGGCAGGCCTTCGTCGCGCAGTTCCTGCGCGAGGCGGCCTGGCAATTTGGCGCGCGGCTGGAACTGGTTGACCACGATGCCTGCGATGGCGAGCGACTCGTTGTGGTCGGCCCGGATCTCCGCGACGTGCTCGAGCAGCGAGTACAGGGCGCGGCGCGAGAAGTCGTCGCAGTCGAAGGGAATCAGGCAGGCATCCGCGGCGATCAGCGCGGACAACGTATAGAAGTGCATCGCCGGTGGCGTATCGATCCAGATCTGGTCGTAACCGGATAACGCGTCCAGGGCGTCGCGCAACTTGTAGATCTTGTGGCGAGATTCCAGCTTGGCCTGCAGTTCCTCGAGAGAAGGATGGGCTGGCAGTACCGACAGGTTGGGATAGGGCGTCGCGACGATGAATTCCCCGGTTTCCTTGGGGCGCAGTTTGAAGTTGAGCACCTGGTCGAAGAACTCGGTGGCGGTGAGCTGCAATTCGTCGACGGCCGCGCCCAACAGATAGCGGCTGGAGTTGGCCTGAGGATCGAGGTCGATCACCAGGGTGCGTTGCCCGGCGGCGGCGCTGACCGCCGCCAGATTGCAGGCGATGGTGCTCTTGCCCACCCCGCCTTTCTGATTGAAGACAACCCGTTTCATGCGCTGGCCTTTCCGTCCTTGATCGTTCCATTGTGCCACAGCGCCGGCCCGCAGTTGCGTCACGGGGAGTGCCGAGGGGTATCATTCCGCTTTGTCATTTGGAATTCGCGTCATGGAAAAAGACCTCACTGCTGCAGCGCTCGAATATCACAGCCATCCGACTCCCGGGAAGATCTCCGTCGTTCCGACCAAGGGGCTGACCAACCAGCGCGATCTGGCGCTCGCCTACACGCCCGGCGTCGCGATCGCCTGCAACGCCATCGTCGCGGACCCGGCCCAGGCCAGCCGTCTCACCAGCCGCGCCAACCTGGTCGGCGTCGTCACCAACGGCAGCGCTGTGCTCGGCCTGGGCAACATCGGCCCGCTCGCGGCCAAGCCGGTGATGGAAGGCAAGGCAGTCCTGTTCAAGAAGTTCGCCGGCATCGACGTATTCGACATCGAACTCGCGGAGAACGATCCCGACAAGCTGATCGACATGATCGCCGCGCTGGAACCGACTTTCGGCGGCATCAACCTCGAAGACATCAAGGCGCCCGAGTGCTTCTACATCGAGAAGCAGTTGCGCAGCCGGATGAAGATCCCGGTGTTCCATGACGACCAGCACGGCACGGCGATTGTCGTCGGCGCGGCGATCTTGAACGGCCTGAAGCTGGTCGGCAAGAAGGTCGGGGAGGTAAAGCTGGTCACCAGCGGCGCCGGCGCGGCGGCGCTGGCCTGCCTTGAAATGCTGGTGCTGCTCGGCGTCAAGGTCGAGAACATCTGGGTGACCGACATCGAAGGCGTGGTCTATCAGGGTCGGCCGGTGCTGATGGATCCGATCAAGGATCGCTACGCCAAGGTCACCTCCGCCCGGACCTTGTCCGAGGTGATCGCCGACGCCGACGTCTTCCTCGGCCTGTCCGCGGGCGGCGTGCTGAAAGGCGAGATGGTGGCGAAGATGGCGCCCAATCCCCTGATCATGGCGCTGGCCAATCCGACTCCGGAAATCCTGCCCGACGAGGTGAAGGCGGTGCGCAGCGACGCCGTGATCGCAACGGGCCGTTCCGATTATCCGAACCAGGTGAACAACGTCCTGTGCTTTCCCTTCATCTTCCGCGGTGCCCTGGACGCCGGCGCCTCGACCATCACCGAGGAGATGCAGCTGGCCGCCGTCTACGCCATCGCGGATCTGGCCGAGGCCGAGTCCTCGGACGTGGTGGCGATGGCCTACGGCGGCGAGAGCCCGAAGTTCGGCCGCGAATACCTGATCCCGAAGCCCTTCGACCCGCGGCTGATCGTCAAGATCGCGCCGGCGGTGGCGCAGGCGGCGATGGATTCTGGCGTGGCGACGCGGCCGATTGCCGACTTCGCGGCCTACCGCGAGCAGTTGAACAGTTTCCTCTATCACTCGGGATTCGTCATGAGGCCGGTGTTCGCCGCCGCCAAGAAGGCCCCGGCCCGGGTGCTCTATGCCGAGGGCGAGGACGAGCGGGTGCTGCGCGCCGTGCAGACCGTGCTCGACGAAGGATTGGCGCGGCCGGTGGTGATCGGGCGTCCCGAGGTGATCGAGATGCGCATCAAGAAGGCCGGCCTGCGCATTGTTCCGGGAGCGGATTTCGAGATCATCAATCCGGCTGCCGATGAGCGCCACCGCGATCTTTCGGCCGAATATCACAAGCTGATGGGACGGTCGGGCGTTCCCCCCGAAGTGGCGAAACAGCTGCTGCGCTCGGACACCACGCTGATCGGCGCGATGCTGCTCAAGCGCGGCGAAGTCGACGCGCTGCTGTGCGGCGTCGTCGGCCGCCATGCCCAGCATCTCAAGCACATCGCCGACGTGATCGGTCTGGAGGCGCATGCGACCAAGTTCGCGACGATGAATCTGCTGATGCTGCAGCGCTACACGATGTTCATCTGCGACACCTATGTCAACGACGACCCGTCCGCCGCCGAGATTGCCGACATTGCCTTGATGGCGGCCGAGGAAGTGCGTCGCTTCGGTTTCGTGCCCAAGTTGGCGCTGCTCTCGCATTCCAATTTCGGCAGCATCCAGTCGGCCTCGGCACACAAGATGAGGGCGGCGCGCGCGCTGATCGAAGCGCATGCGCCGGAGCTCGAGGTGGATGGCGAGATGCACGGCGATGCGGCGCTTTCCGAGGATATCCGCAACCGCTCCTATCCCGAGAGCAGGCTGAAGGGCGAAGCCAACCTGCTGATCATGCCCAATGTCGATGCCGCCAACATCGCCTTCAACCTGCTGAAAGTCACCAGCGGCGACGGCATCACGGTCGGTCCCATCCTGCTGGGCGCCGCCAAGACGGTGCACATCTTGACCCCGACGGCGTCGGTGCGGCGGCTGGTGAATATGACCGCACTGTGCGTCGTCGATGCCAACCACCTGAAAGTCTGAACGGAGATCGCCACATGACTGCCCTCGAATCCCATGCCATCCGCTTTCACCAGACCGGCGGTCCTGAAGTCTTGCGCTGGGAAACCGTTTCCCTGCCCGAACTTCAGGCCGGTGAAGCGCGCGTCAGGCACCACGCAGTCGGCCTCAACTTCATCGATATCTACCATCGCAACGGCATGTACCCGCTGCCTCTGCCCTCGGGTATCGGCATCGAAGGCGCCGGGGTGGTCGAGGCGGTGGGCAGCGAGGTCGGCGCGACTACCGGCATCAAGACGGGCGACCGTGTCGCCTATGCCGGCGGACCGCTCGGCGCTTATGCCGAACTGCGCAACATTCCGGCGCACCGTCTGGTGAAGCTGCCCGATGCGCTCGACTACAACACCGCCGCGGCGATGATGCTCCAGGGCATGACCGCGCAATACCTGCTGCGCCGCACCTACCGGGTCGAAGCCGGCGATACCCTCCTGATCCACGCCGCTGCCGGCGGCGTCGGCCTGATTCTCTGCCAATGGGCCAAGGCGCTGGGCGCCACGGTCATCGGCACGGTCGGCAGCGAGGAGAAGGCGGCTTTGGCCAGGGCGCACGGTTGCGACCACGCCATCGTCTACACGCGGGAGAATTTCACCGAGCGGGTCCGGGCGCTGACCGATGGTGCGGGCGTGCCGGTGGTCTATGACTCGATCGGCAAGGACACCTTCATCGGATCGCTCGATTGCCTGCGACCGCTGGGGCTGATGGTGAGCTTCGGCAGCGCCTCCGGGCCGGTGCCGCCGTTCGATCTGGCCATGCTGGCGCCGAAGGGCTCTCTGTTCGTCACCCGCCCGACCATCGCCACCTACACCGCCTTGCGCGCCGATCTGCTCGCCAGCGCCAATGAACTGTTCGAGGTGGTGAGTTCGGGCAAGGTGAAGATCGAGGTCAACCAGACCTATGCGCTCAAGGATGCCGCCGCCGCGCAGGCCGACCTGGCGGCCAGGAAGACCACGGGTTCGACGCTGCTGCTGCCTTAGGCTCCTCAGCCATGCAGTCCTTCCTCATCGCCAATCCCAAGGGCGGCTCGGGCAAGAGCACCCTGGCGACCAATCTCGCCGGCCTCCTGGCGCGCCAGGGCCATGCGGTCATGTTGGGCGACATCGACCGCCAGCAGTCGGCGAGCGAGTGGCTGAAGTTGCGGCCGCCTTCGCTGCCGCAGATCAGGACCTGGGATCTCCAGCCGGAAAAGCCGGCGCGCCCGCCCAAGGGCACGACCCATGTCGTGCTCGACACGCCGGCAGGTTTGCACGGCAAGAAGCTCGCCCATATGCTGAAGCTGGTGCAGCGCGTGCTCGTCCCGCTGCAGCCGTCGTTGTTCGATATCCTGGCGACGCGGACTTTCATCGATGCGTTGCTGGAAGAGAAGTCGGTGCGCAGGCACGAGACATTTTTTGCCGTTGTCGGCATGCGCGTCGATGCGCGAACTCGCGCGGCGCATGAACTGGAGCGCTTTCTTGAGGCCCAGGGAATACCGGTGCTGACCAATTTGCGCGATACCCAGAACTATGTGCAGGCGGCGGCCCATGGCCTGACCATTTTCGAGCTGCCGGCCTCGCGCGCGGAGAGGGACTGGGAAGAGTGGCAACCGATTGTCGATTGGATGGAGAGAGCGCTACCATGATCCTGTTGCGCCCATCGAACGCGCGCGGTTATGCCGACCATGGCTGGCTGCGAGGCTTTCACAGCTTCTCCTTCGCCGACTATCACGACCCCGCCGAGATGGGTTGGGGACCGCTGCGCGTCATCAACGAGGACTTCATCAAGCCCGGTACCGGATTCGGTCAGCACGGCCATCGCGACATGGAGATCATCACCTATCTCCTCGAAGGACCGCTGGAACATAAGGACAACATGAACAACGGCACGGTGTTCCGCCGTCCCGAGGTGCAGAGGATGAGCGCCGGGCGCGGCGTACAGCACAGCGAGTTCAACCCCTCTGACGGCGAGGGCGTGCATCTGCTGCAGATATGGATCGAGCCCGATGTCCGCGGGATCCCTCCGGAGTATGAACAGAAGGTATTTTCGGACCGGGACAAGCGCGGCCGCCTGGCGCTGATCGCCTCGCCGGACGGAGCCGCCGGCAGTCTCACCATCCACCAGGATGCGCGCCTCTTCGCCAGCCTGCTCGGTGCGGGGGAATCCGTCAGCCATGCCCTGGCGCCCGGCCGGCGCGCCTATCTGCATCTGGTCAGCGGCGAACTCGGCTTGAACGGCACGCGCCTGGCCGGTGGCGATGGCGCCAAGATCAGCGACGAGGCGGCGCTTTCCTTGACCGCCGCCTCGGACGCGGAAGTGCTGCTGTTCGATTTACCCTGAAGCGCCGCAGTTCCTCGCCGTGATCACGATCGACTTCCACCCCTGTGGCGTGAATTCGGCGGGGGTTGCAGCTTGCGCCGACATCATTCAGCTGCCATTCCGCACCGGTCCGTTCTACGCGTCGGGCAAGCTCATCATTTGAGATATAATATAAACAAGGGCATAGGGCTCTGAACGACTTGAACCCAAACTGCGGCCGCGCCAACTTGTCCGGACTTGGACGAGCGGCAGGCTGTTTGTTTCTTTAGGGAATGGAGAATCAACCATGAGTATTATCAGAAAACTGTTGGCTGTCGTCATGATCAACGCGGTACTGGCTACCGCCGCGTTTGCAGGCGGAACCGAGAAAGAGGCCCAAGCGATGCTGGATAAGGCCATGGCCTACATCAAGGATCATGGCACGGATGCTGCCTACAAGGCGTTCTCCGATCTCGACAACAAGGAGTTCCATGACAAGGATATCTATATCTTCGCCTACGACCTCAAGGGCGTTAATCTTGCCCATGGCGCCAATCCGAAGCTGGTCGGCAAGAATCTGATCGACCTGAAGGACGCGAACGGCAAACTCGTGCTGCCCCCGATGATCGAGATCGCGAAAACCAAGGGCAGCGGCACCATGGAATATATGTGGAGCAATCCTGAAACCAAGAAGCTGCAGACCAAGCTGGGATTCGTCAGGATAATCCCCGGCCACGACGCCTTTATCGGCAGCGGCGTTTATAGGTAATCGTCAGCGGTGGGCCCTGCCCGCCTCGGTCGGCGGAATCAGCCGATCAAGGCGGGCAAACGCGGACCTGCGAACAGATTGGAACTGACATTTCAGTCGTGCTTCTGATGGCGCGCCTCAACGCCGTTGCTGTTGCCATGGCGGCAGGGGTCGGGAGGTAGCGAAGGCTGATCGTCCCGTCGCCGCAGGCGCGACACCGTCAAATCCAGGTTCCGCCATGCCGGTCTGGCGACAAGACAACCGACGAGGCTGCCTTCGGTAATGCGGCCGTCGAGGCGCACCGGGCGCCCGGCCTCTCGGCCTCCATCGCCGCCCCCGCTTTGCCAGCGGGCCGCCGCGAATCCGGTCCATTCGCATTGCCCGGAGCGCTGGGCTTCCCGTGCTGCCGCTCGTCGGCGCTTCCTCAATCAGCCGAGCGCTGCGCGGCATGGTCGGGATCGAATGGTCGAGCTTCTCCGCATGCCCTACAATGCTCTTCTTTAGAGCGAAGAAATGAGCCGTCTCGCGTCATCGGCATAGGGCGTTGTCGCGCCTTTCAGAACTTGCGCCGGAAGGGCGTCGCCTTGGCAGTTCGGCGTGGCTGGGCACGGCACCGGTCATTTGCTTCAATCGGTCTCGGTAACGCAAGACATCAAGATGAATCCGACGTTTGTACATCTTCGGCTGCACAGCGAATACTCGATCGCCGACGGCATGGTGCGTCTCGATGCCGCCGTGGCGCGCGCTGTTGCGGACAGTATGCCCGCCTTGGCGCTGACCGACCTTGGCAACCTGTTCGGCATGGTCAAGTTCTACTCGGCTGCGCGCGCGGCCGGCATCAAACCGCTCATCGGCTGCGATGCCTGGGTAGCCGAGGATCCCGCCGCCGGCGAGAGCCGCGATCCGGCGCGCGATGGGGGATCCCGCCTGCTGCTTCTGGCAAAGAATCACTCCGGCTATCTGCGCCTGTGCGAACTGCTCACTTCCGCCCAACTCGGACCGCGCCGCCGCGGCCGCGCCGAGATTTCCCGGGCCATGCTGGAGAAGGGCGACAATTCCGGGCTGATTGCGCTTTCCGGCGCGCACCTGGGCGATATCGGGCAACTGCTGCTCGCCGGCAAGCTGGCGCAGGCGGAAGAAGCCGCCCGCCGCCGGGCGCGCCTCTTTCCCGGCAGCTTCTATCTGGAAGTGCAACGCTACGGCCAGGCCCAGGCCGAAGTGCTGCTCTCGCTGACCGCGGAGCTCGCCGGCCGCCTGGAGTTGCCGCTGGTGGCCACGCATCCGGTGCAGTTTCTCGACCCAGAAGACTTCACCGCCCACGAGGCGCGCGTCTGCATCGCCGAAGGCTACGTACTGGCCGATACGCGCCGGCCCAAGGCATTCACCGCCGGGCAGTACTTCAAATCGCAGGCCGAGATGCGTCAACTCTTCGCCGACCTGCCCGAGGCCCTGGAGAATTCGCTGGAGATCGCCAGGCGCTGCAATCTCAGCATCGAACTGGGAAAAAGCAAGCTGCCGCCGTCCCCCACGCCGGAGGGGGTCACCATCGACGACTACATGGCGCAGCAATCGGCCGAAGGGCTGGAACTGCGCCTGGCGCAACTGTTCCCGGACGCAACCGTGCGCGAGGAAAGACGGCCGGCGTATCAGCAGCGACTCGACTTCGAGATCAAGACCATCGTGCAGATGGGCTTCTCCGGCTACTTCCTGATCGTCGCCGACTTCATCAAATGGGCCAAGGCCAACGGCGTCCCGGTCGGTCCCGGGCGTGGTTCGGGCGCCGGTTCCCTGGTCGCTTACAGCCTGTCCATCACCGACCTCGATCCGCTGCGCTACGACCTCCTGTTCGAGCGCTTCCTGAATCCCGAGCGCGTCTCCATGCCCGACTTCGACATCGACTTCTGCCAGGAAGGCCGCGACCGGGTGATCGATTACGTCAAGAAGAGATATGGCGCCCACGCCGTCTCGCAGATCGTCACGTTCGGCACCCTGGCGGCCAAGGCGGTGATCCGCGACGTCGGCCGCGTGCTCGACCTGCCGTTCAATTTCGTCGACCAGTTCGCCAAGCTGATCCCCAACGAACTGGGCATCACCCTGGCGAAGGCGCGCGAACTGGAGCCGGTGATCAACGAGCGCGTCGGCGACGAGGAGGAACTGCGCCAGTTGTGGGATCTGGCCCTGCGTCTGGAAGGCTTGACGCGCAACGTCGGGATGCATGCCGGCGGCGTGCTGATCGCGCCCGGCAAGCTGACGGACTTCTGTCCGCTGTATTCGGCGCAGGGCGAGGTGGACGGCGAAAACCAGTCGGTGGTGAGCCAGTTCGACAAGGACGATGTCGAGAAAGTCGGCCTGGTCAAGTTCGACTTCCTGGGGCTGCGCACTTTGACGATCCTCGACGAGGCGGTCAATTCGGTGCGCCGGTTGAACCCGGAGCTCGCTGATTTCCGCCTCGAGGACATCCCCCTCGACGACCGCGCCACCTTCGCCTTGTTCGCAGCGGGAAACACCACGGCGGTGTTCCAGTCGGAATCGCGCTCGGCCAAGGACCTGGAGCGCCGCTTGAAGGGCGACAGCTTCGAGGACATCATCGCCCTGATGGCCTTGAACCGTCCCGGACCGCTGCAGTCGGGGATGGTTGACGACTTCATCAATCGCAAGAACGGCCGCGCCAAGGCCGAGTACTTCCACCCCGATCTCGAACCGGTGCTGAAACCGACTTACGGCGTCATCATCTACCAGGAACAGGTGATGCTGGTGGCGCAGATTCTCGCCGGCTACACGCTTGGCGGTGCCGATCTGCTGCGCCGCGCGATGGGCAAGAAGAAGGCCGAGGAGATGGCGCAGCAGCGCGCGATCTTCACCGAGGGCGCGATGGCTCGCGGCGTCGAGGCGTCGCTCGCCAGCCATCTGTTCGACCTGATGGAGAAGTTCGCCGAGTACGGTTTCAACAAGTCGCATTCGGCCGCCTATGCCCTGATCGCCTTCCAGACCGCCTGGCTCAAGCAATACCATGCCGCAGCCTTCATGGCCGCGACGATGAGTTCGGAACTTGCCGACACCGACAAGGTGCACCTGTTCTACCAGGACGCGCTGGCCAACGGCATTTCTTTCCTGCCGCCCGACATCAACGCCGGCGGCATCCGTTTCGAGCCGGTGGACAGCCGCACCATCCGCTACGGACTGGGCGCCCTGAAGGGCACCGGGGAAGCGGCGCTGGGCGCGATCCTGCGCGCCCGGGCGGCCGACGGGCCGTTTCTCGACCTCTTCGATTTCTGCCGCCGCATCGACAAGCGCGTCGCCAATCGCCGCGTCATCGAGTCGCTGGTCCGCGCCGGCGCCTTCGATGCGCTCGACGATCACCGCGCGCGCCTCCTGGCCTCGGTCGGCATCATGCTGGTGGCGGCCGAGCAGGCAGAGAAAAATGCCATGCAGAGCGGCCTGTTCGACGGCGTCGTGGCCCATGCTCCGCAATATGTCGAGGTGGCGCGCTGGAGCGAGCGCGAACAGCTCCTCAACGAGAAGCAGGCGCTCGGCTTCTTCTTCTCCGGCCATCCGTTCAAAGCCTATCGCGCCGAGTTGTCGCCCTTCGTCAAAAGATCCCTGGCGCAGCTCGAGGCCAGCCGCGAGGTCACGCTGCTTGCCGGCGTCGTGGTGTCCGTGCGGACGCAGATGACGCGGCGCGGCAAGATGGCCATCGTCATGCTCGACGACGCCACGGCCCAGGTCGAGATCTCGGTTTTCAACGAATTGTTCGAAGCCGAGCGCCAAAAGATCAAGGAGGACGAATTGCTGCTGGTCGAAGGCCGCGTCCAGCGCGACGACTTTTCGGGCGGCCTGCGCGTGGTCGCAGAAAAACTGATCACCCTGGGCGAGGCGCGCGGCAGGTTCGCCAAGGGCCTTTTCCTGGCCATGAACGGCGGTTCCGATGCCGGGAAGTTGCGCGCGCTGCTTTCACCGTACCGCGCCAGCGGCGGTGCCTGCCCGGTGCGCGTGAAATACCGGAACGGCGAGGCCGAGGTGGAACTGGGCCTGCCCGACAGTTGGCGCGTGAGGCTGGACGACGCGCTGCTGGCGGCGCTCAACGACTGGCTCTCGCCGGGCAACGTCAACGTGGTGTATCAGTGAGTCCCGGGCTGCGGTTCATCGACAACGCCCTGCTCGATGAAGTCGGCGTGGAGGCTCGCCAGAGCCCGCGCGGACGCAAGAACCGCAATTTCCATTCGGCCGACGATTGCCCCGCCCATCGCCTGCTCAACGCCATCGAGCCAGGTTCCTACGTGGCGCCGCATCGCCACCTAGATCCGCACAAGGACGAGACCATGATCGTTCTGCGCGGCCGGCTCGGGCTGGTCATCTTCGACGAGGCCGGCGGCGTGCTCAGGACCGCCGTGCTGGCGGCCGGCGCCGATAGCTTCGGCGTCGACATTCCGCACGGCAGTTGGCATACGGTGCTGGCGCTCGATCCCGGCACGGTGTTCTTCGAAGCCAAGGCCGGGCCGTTTCGAGCGCTGACCGCGGCTGAGCGCGCGTCCTGGGCGCCGCCGGAGGGCGATGCCGCAGCGACCCCTTACGGGGAGTGGTTGCGGCGGTTGTTTCCCCGGTGAGGCTCGGGCCGACCTATTTCCCCGGTTTCGGCAGCAGCTTGATGCTGTCGGCCGCCGGCGATTTCGGCAGCGAAATCAGGTAGGCGTGGATGGCGTGCAGTTCCGCCCCGCTCAATATCTTCTCTGAAAACGGCGGCATCTCACGTGCAGGTGTCCGGACATAGGCGGAGAAGGCATCAACGGGCAGCGTGTCGGGCACGAGATGGGGCCCGGCGATGCCGCCCTGGCCGACGGTGCCGTGACAAAGATAGCAGCCTCTCTTCAGGAACAGTTCGTGGCCTTGCTTGGCCTCGTCGGCCTGGGCCGCCGTGGCGGCGGCACCGATCAGCAGCAGCAGGACGCTGGAAGTCTTTTGCAGGAAATTCATGGCGATCCCCTAGCGTGGTTGAGTGACAACGTCGAGCAAGGCGGGAAGTCCGCGTTTGACAACGGCGAGGGCGCGACCGATCGCGGGTCCGAGCAGCGCCGGGTCGCTGATCGGCCCTTCCGCCCAGACGCCCATGCCTTTCGCAACCAGGGCATAGTCGACATAGGGAGCCTCGATCAAGGTGCCGTGACGCCAGGATTCCGGATCACGCTCCCGGCGAGAACTCATGCGCACGAGGTGCATCGTTTCCTGATGCCAGGCGCGGTTGTTGTGCATGATGGTGAGCAGGGGGATTTCATGGTGAGCCAAGGTCCAGAGGACCGATGGCACCATGAGAAAATCGCCGTCTGGCTGTATATTGACGGGAATGCGCCCGGTGCCTTTGCAGGCCAGCGCCGCACCCGCCGCTGCGGGCAGCCCGTAGCCGATGCCGTAGCCGCCGGCGTGACCGATGAATTGCTGGTATTCGGTAATGTCCCAGAGGCGGTGCGCCCAGAAACTTTCAAATTGCGGTTGCGACACCAGAGCCCATTTCTCGTTCCTGATCTGCGCCCAGATCTCCTGACACAATCTCGCGGTGCTGATCGGGCTGGCATCCCAGCCGAGCGCCGCGCTGTTCCGCGCCGCTGCGCGCATCGCCGCGAAAGCGGCCTGCATCGGCTGCTTCCGCGCGGCGATGACGCTGCCGCGTGCCGCACTCGTCGCATGAGCGATCGCCTCGATCAGGGACGGCAGGGTCGCTTGGGCATCGGCGGCTATGGGCAGATCGGCGGCCTGATACCGCTGGAGATCGCCGAAATTGGATTTCGCATAGAGATAGTTGGCGCTGATGCTGACGATCCGGGCATCCGGTTTGACCAGGCCTTTCGACGGCCGGCCGGGCGTGTCTGAAACCGTATTTGCCACAGCCCACAAGTCATCGACTTCCAGCGCCAGAATGACGTCGGCAGCGCCGATGTACTTTCGGCGCAAAGAGCTTTGGTTGAGATAGTGGGTGGTCGGAAAATTCATTCGGGCGTGCAGATCGATGACCGGGGCGTTCAATGCCTCGGCGAGCTTGACCAGCAATTCAACGCCTTCCTGCGAACGCGCGGCGCGGTCCACCACGATTACCGGGTTCTTGGCCCCGGCCAGCATCTCCGCCGCCTGGGCGACGGCGCGGGCATCGCCTTCCGGCGGCGAAACGTCGACCCTTTTGGGTATTCGCAGCGCCTGCCGGTCTTCAATCGGGGATTCCTGCAGCTCCCCGTCCGCGACGATCAGCACCGGTTCCATCGGCGGTGTCGTTGCGATCGACCGCGCGCGCATGAAGGATTCGGCGTAGTGCTGCAATGACGCGGGCGCATCGTCGAACTTGACGAAGTCGCGGACCATGACGGCCTGATCCACGGCCGTGTGCATCCATTCGACGCCAGGTCTGCGCTTGGTGGCATCGGCGGTATTGCCCGCGATGACCATCATCGGAACGCGATCGCACCAGGCGTTGTAAATCGCCATCGAGGCATGCTGCAGGCCGACATTGGCGTGCACCATGCAGGCCATGGGCTTGCCCGCCATCTTGGCGTAACCGTGGGCGAAGCCCGCGGCGGCTTCCTCATGGCAACAGACGATCATCTCCGGCGCCTTGTTGCCGCCGTAATTGACGATCGACTCCTGCAGTCCTCGATTGGAGGAAGCCGTCATCACGGCGACGTAGTCGATCTTGGCCGCCTTGAAGACGTCGACCATGAAATCCGAGCCGGGGTTGTGCACGTGCCCCGTCAACTCGTCGTCGTGGGCAGAATGCGACCCCATGGTTTCTGCCGCGACCGTTCTTGAAGATGGCCCCGATGCAGAAGCCGGTACTTTTGCTGCAGCCTGTGCCGCGCTTTCGCCGGGGGCTGCCACCATCGTGGCGGCGCTGGCCGCCAGCGCGCCTTTCAAAAACCCTCGCCGCCCGGAATTGTTCGTCTCCATTTTTTACCTCTTCTGTATGAATAAGGTTTGTTTTCGATTTGCCTGCGCGATTCTAGAGCAATGGTGCAATTCTGTCCTGTGTCGGAAATGCATGAAAAAAGGGAGCGAAACTTCCGCTCCCTGACGACCCCGTTGCGCTGCCGCCTAAAGTTCCTTGGCGTGCTCGGCGAGGAACTTGGCGACGCCGGCGGTGGAGGGGTTCATCCCCGCCTTGCCCTTCTTCCATCCGGCCGGGCAGACCTCGCCGTGCTCTTCGGTGAATTGCAGGGCGTCGACCATGCGCAGCATTTCGTCGATGTCGCGGCCGAGCGGCAGGTCATTCACCACCTGGTGGCGCACCACGCCGCCTTTGTCGATCAGGAAGGAGCCGCGGTAGGCGACGCCGCCGGCGGCTTCGACGTCATAGGCTTGACAGATTTCGTGCTTGATATCGGCGATCATGGTGTATTTCACTTGGCCGATTCCGCCGCGGTCGACCGGCGTGTTCTTCCACGCGAGGTGGGTAAATTGCGAGTCGATCGAGATGCCGAACACTTCGACGCCGCGCTCGGTGAATTCGTCGAGACGATGATCGAAGGCGATCAGCTCCGACGGGCAGACGAAGGTGAAGTCGAGGGGGTAGAAGAAGACTACGGCATACTTGCCTTTGCTGGCTTTGGAAAAGGTGAGTTCCTGGATTTCATTGTTGCCCAGCACTGCGGAGGCGGTGAAATCCGGGGCGGGTTTGCCGACGAGAACGGCCATGGTGATTTCCTTTCGACGATGTGGTTTAAGCGGTCCGGCGTTCTGGAGCCGGAGCGGCGGGAGCGTTACATTCCATTTTCATGCCGCTTCACCATTGATTGTACCGCATGGGGTTCCGATGAAAAACGCGATAGCGATTGCATTTCGCTATCGTTGGGATAGTCGGGGACGATGGTCCTCAGGCGCTGGGTCGCGCTTCGAAACCGGCAAAGGAACCCTCGCCGAGTTCCGACGCGACATGGGCGACGCGCGCGCCGGGAGGGCCTCGCCTGGCCCAGACGATGATCGCCGCGACGGCTTCGGGGCTGCCCGAGACCACGGCCTCGACACTGCCGTCGGCTAGGTTCCTGACCCAGCCGGTAATGCCCAGATGCTGCGCCTCGCGCGTCATGCCGTGACGGTAGCCGACGCCCTGGACCAGCCCGGTGACGACGAGGCGGCGAATCTCCATGACTATTTCGCGCTTATCGCGGTGAGGATGCCGATTAACAGGGCTTCCGGCGTGGGCGGGCAGCCGGGCACGACGACATCGACCGGAATGACATTTGCGACGCGGCCGCAACTGGCATAGCTCTCGCCGAAGATGCCGCCGCTGATGCCGCAGTCGCCCACCGCCACCACCAGCTTCGGGTGAGGGGTGCACTCGTAGGCGCGCTTGACGGCCACCTCCATGTTCTTCGCGACCGGGCCGGTGACCAGCAGCAGGTCGGCGTGCTTGGGGCTGGCGGCGAACTTGATGCCGAGACCTTCGAGGTTGTAGTAGGGATTGGACAAGGCATGGATCTCGGCTTCGCAGCCGTTGCAGGAACCGGCATCGATTTGGCGGATCACCAGGGCGCGGCCCAGGGTCCTCGACATCGCGTCCTCCAGCCGGGCGGCGGCGACCCGCAAAGCCTGGTCGGGCTGAGGCGGGGCTTCGGTCTTGATGCCTGTTTTGACGATCTGTTTCAGGATCTGGTACATGGCTATAGATCCTGTCCGCTGTAGGACAGGTTGAATGATTTGTTGATCAGCGGGAAGTCCGGCACGATGTTGCCCATGATGGCATGTTCCAATGCCGGCCAGATCAGCCAGGAGGGGTCGTGGCAATGGCAGCGGCGGATGCGGCCATCGCTGCCGGCTTCCAGGGCCACCAGCACATCGCCTCGCCAGCCCTCGACCCAGCCGATGCCCATGGCATCCTCCGCGCCCGGTCGTACGAGCGGCAGCAAGCGCTCTCCCTGCGGCAGCCTGGCGACGATCAGGCGGATCAGCCGCAATGACTCGAATAATTCCTCGAAGCGCACGGCGACGCGGGCGGCGACGTCGCCGGCGCGATGGGTGGCGATTTGCGTTTCGAGCCGATCGTAGGGCACGACGGGATTCTGCGTGCGCAGGTCCCAGGTCTGGCTGCTCGCCCGGCCGACCAGCCCGCACACGGAAAGCTCCGCGGCCAACGAAGGCAGCAGCCGGCCGGTGGTGAGAAAACGGTCCTGCAATCCGGCGTGTTCGTCGTATATGTTCTTGAGGATCGCCGCCTCCCGCTCGATGGCGTCGCACTGGGCGGAGATCTGCTCGCCACCCTGTTGGGAGAGATCGGCTGCGACGCCGCCAGGGACGATGGCGTCCATCATCATGCGGTGGCCGAAAAGGGCGCCCGACAGGCGCAGCCAGTCTTCCTTGAGGCGCATGAACTGCGCGAGACCGAAGGACAGGGCGGCGTCGTTGCCGAGATAGCCGAGATCGCCGAGATGGTTGGCGACGCGCTCGCGTTCGAGGAACAGGGCGCGCAGCCACAGCGCCCTTGGCGGCACGACGGCGTTGCCCAGCGACTCGGCCGCCTGACAGTAGGCCCAGGCGTAGGCGACGGTCGAATCACCGGAGACCCGGCCGGCGAGCCGGTAGCCGTCGGCCAGGGTCATCTGTTCGAAGCGCTTCTCGATGCCCTTGTGGGTCCAGCCGAAGCGTTCCTCGAGGCGCAGAACCTTCTCGCCGACGATGGAAAAGCGGAAGTGCCCGGGCTCGATGATGCCGGCGTGGATCGGGCCGACCGCGATCTCATGGACGCCGTCGCCTTCGACGCGGACGAAAGCGTAGTCCTCGTTCTGCGGCGGAAAAGTCCGGCTGGCGTCGCAGTCCCGGCGCAGCGGGAAGAAATCCTCGGGCCAGTTGGCGTGGCGCAGCCAGGGTCTCGGGTCGCCGCCGCGCGCGCGGATTCCGAGGAGGTCGAAAACGGCGCGCTGGAGGCGATTGGCGGCCGGGAATATTTCCGACAGGTCGGGATATTCCGGATTCGCCGCGGGCAGGGGCAGCGAGACGATCGCCAAACCCGTTTCGATGCCGAAGGCGACGTGCAGCGCGAAACCCTCGCCTTGCCCGCGGTCGCGCAGGTCGCCACCCCAGAGGGCGACCAGGCGGCCTCCGGTCTCCTTCACCGCCCGGCAGAAGGCCAGCAGGCCTGCTTCGTCGGCAAGCGCGCGGTGCGCCGCGACGGCACCGGTCAAGGTTTCGAAGCTGAGTTCCTGGGCCAGGAGTTTCATGAGTTAACCGATCAGCTTCGCCGCTTGCCGATACCATTCGGCGAGATAGGGCGGAATCCACAGGCCGAGCATCAGCACCAGTCCCAGATGCATGAACACCGGCAGCATGGCCGGCTTGTGCGGCAGCCGTTTGGCCGTCGGTTCGCCGAACACCATCGGCTGTACTTTGCCGAAGATGGCGGCGAAGGCGACGCCCAGGGAGATCAGCAGGATAGGGGTGGCCCAGGGCTGCGCTTTCATCGCCGTCGTCAGGATCAGGAACTCGCTGGCGAAGACGCCGAAGGGCGGCATGCCGAGGATGGCCAGGGTGCCGAGCATCAGGCCCCAGCCGACGGTCGGACTCTGCTTGATCAGTCCGCGTATCTGCTCGATCAGCTGCGAACCGCATTTCTGCGCGGCATGCCCGACGGCGAAGAAGATGGCCGATTTGGTCAGTGAATGCACTGTCATGTGCAGGAGGCCGGCGAAGCTGGCCACCGGCCCGCCCATGCCGAAGGCGAAGGTGACGATGCCCATGTGCTCGATCGAGGAGTAGCCGAACAGGCGCTTGATGTCCTTCTGCCGCGACAGGAAGAAGGAGGCGACGACCACCGAGAGCAGGCCGAAGCCCATCATCAACAGCCCTGCCAGGTTGCTGTGCAAGGCACCGTCGGCCAGCACCTTGCAGCGCACCACGGCATACAGCGCGACGTTGAGCAGCAGGCCCGAGAGCACGGCCGACACCGGCGTAGGCCCTTCGGCGTGGGCATCGGGCAGCCAGTTATGCAGGGGCACCAGCCCGACCTTGGTACCGTAGCCGACCAGCAGAAAGACGAAGGCCAGGGAGAGCACGGTCGGTTCCAGTTGCCCCTTGACCGCGTCGAGGTGGGTCCATAGCAAGGCGACATCATGACCGAGCACCTTCTCGGCGGCGAAGTAGAGCAGGATGGTGCCGAACAGCGCCTGGGCGATGCCGACGCCGCAGAGAATGAAATACTTCCACGCCGCCTCGAGCGATGCGGCGGTGCGGTAGAGCGATACCAGTAACACCGTGGTCAGCGTGGCCGCTTCCATCGCCACCCAGAGGATGCCCATGTTGTTGGTGGTGAGCGCCAGCAGCATGGTGAAGGTGAATAGCTGGAACATGCTGTGATAGAGCCTCAAGCGGGTCGCCGAGAGCCGCCCGTGGTCATGCTCGATGCGCATGTAGGGCCGCGAGAATAGCGAGGTGGTGAAGCCGACGAAGGCAGTAAGCGCCACCAGGAAGACATTCAAGGGGTCGACGAAGATCTGCTCCTCGAACAGGAGTTGCGGCCCGTGCTCGACGATGCGCAGCGTCAGAGCGATCGCGGCGAGCAGGGTGAACAGGCTGAACGCCGAGTTGATTTCCGCGGCGCGCTTCCAGTGGCCAGTGGCCGCCAGTGCGATGCCGCCAAGCAGGGGAAGGCCGAGAACCAGAAGGAATTCCATCGTCAATCGTCCTTCAGTTTTTCCATGTGCCGGATGTCGAGCGAATCGAATTGCTCCCGGATCTGGAAGAAGAACACGCCGAGGATCACCATCCCGACCAGCACATCGAGCGCGATGCCCAGTTCGACCACCATGGGCATGCCGTAGGTGGCGGAAGTGGCGGCGAAGAACAGGCCGTTTTCCATGGCCAGGAAGCCGATCACCTGCGGTACCGCCTTGGAACGGGTAATCATCATCAGGAAGGCGAGCATCACCGCCGCCATGGCGATGCCCAGTGTCGAGCGGGTGATGGTGCCGGCAAGCGCCGAGATCGGCAGCGCCAGGTTGAAGGAGAAGATCACCAGCACCAGGCCGATCATCATGGTGGTGGGGATGTTGATCAGCGTCTCGATGTCCCACTTGACGTTGAGGCGCCGGATCAGCCGGTGCAGGATCCACGGCAGCAGGAACACCTTGAGCACCAGGGTGATCAGCGCCGACCAATAGAGATGGTGCTGGTTGGTGGCCGCGGCGACGACGGCGGTGGAGGCGAACAGCACCACACCCTGGGCCATGAACAGGTTGATCAAGGAAAGGATGCGCCGCTGCGCCAGCATGGCGAAGGAGAGCAGGAGCAGCATCGCCGCCAGCAGGTTGATCACCTGGGCATAGAAGGGCAGGTCGAGGTGCAGGCCCGTACTCATTTCGCCGTCTCCAGGAGCAGGTGCACGAGCATGGCGAGTACCGCCAGCATGAAGGCGGTGCCGAGGAATTCCGGGGCGCGGAAAATGCGCAGCTTGGCGCTGACGGTCTCGATCAGGGCGAGCAGGAAACCCCCGACGGCCAGCTTGAACACCAGGGCGGGCAAGGCCACGAGCAGGTTGGCAAACCCCGTGCCTTCGGGGATGCCCCACGGGAAGAACAGGGCCAGTCCCAGGCAGGAGTATGCGTAGAGCTTGAGCGTCGCCGCCCACTCGATCAGCGCCAGGTGGCGTCCAGAATATTCCAGGATCATCGCCTCGTGGATCATGGTCAGTTCGAGGTGGGTGGTCGGGTTGTCCACCGGGATGCGGGCATTCTCGGCCAGGGAGACCATGGTGAAGGCGACCCCGGCGAAGGCGAGGCTGGGATAGATGGCGAACTCCCTTTGCCCCAGCGCCTGGACGATGGTCGAGAGCGAGGTTGACTGGGAGATCAGGGAGGCAGTGAAGAACACCATCAGCAGGGCCGGTTCAGCCAGGAAGCCGATGAGCATCTCGCGCCGCGCACCCAGGGTGCCGAACGAAGTGCCGATGTCCATGCCGGCCAGTGCGGAAAAGACGCGGGCCAGGGCGAAGATGCCGACCAGGGCGATGGCGTCGGCGGCGGGTCCGAAGGGCGGCTCGGTCGACAGGGTCGGCACGATCATCGAGGCCAGTGCCATGCAGGCAAAGATGAAATAAGGCGCTGCGCGGAACAGGCTGGAGGCATTGGCGGCCAGCACCACCTCCTTCTCGAACAGCTTGGCCAGTTGCCGATAGAACTGGAAGAGCGGGGGCGCAGTGCGGTTTCCGAGCCAGGCGCGGCACTGGTTCACCCAGCCGGTCAACAACGGCGCCGCGAGCAACGCCGTGACGAGTTCGAGGAACTGGAGGATGACTGAGAAAGCGGTATTCATCAGTTCATCCGTGGATCAGGAAGAGCAGCACGACGAGCGTGACGAAGCTGTAGAGCAGGTAGATCGAGATCCGCCCCTGCTGCAGGAAGGCGACCATTCGGGCGCCGAACTCGGTAACCTTGGCCACCGGCAGGTAGAGCCAGTACCAGAGGTGGTCCTCGACGACGACGCGATAGACGGGCGCCTTGTCGAAGGAACTGGGCAGTTCGCGGGTCATGCGGTAGAACGGTTCGAACACTTGGCGCAGCGGCTGGCCGAAGCCCTCGGCGGTGTCCTGCATGCGCGCCGTCTGCATCGGGAAGCCGCAGTCCCAGGCTCCGGTGATGCGCACGCGAATATGCCAGAAGCGGCGGACGATGAGGTAAGCGGCGGCAACGATGACCAGGATGGAAAGCAGGAACACGACCGGCGCATAGCTCGCGCGATCCGGGCTTATCGGCGCCAGGTACATCCAGCCGTGCGCGCGGGCCGCCTCGCCCGCAGCCTGGTAGATTCCGGTGCCGAGCAGAAGTCTCGTCACCGAATCGAGCTTTTCGATGACGAAGACCGGGAACAGGCCGAGCGCGACGCAAAGCGCCGCCAGCCAGACCAGACCGGACCGTTCCAGTCTGCCCGCATCATGGGCCTGATTGAGTTTCGCCTCGCGCGGTTGCCCCAGGAAGATGACGGCGAAGAACTTGACCATCACATAGCCCGCGAGCGCGGCGGTCAGCGCGACGGCGGCGGCGGCCACCGGAATCATCATGTTGATGTAGCCGTGCGGCAGGCCGGGAGTGAACAGGAAAGCCTGCAGCAGCAGCCATTCGGAGACAAAGCCGTTGAAGGGCGGCAGGCCGGCGCTGGAGAGCACGCCGAGCAGGCCCAGCCACGCCACCCAGGGCATGTAGTGGATCAGGCCGCCCAGTTTGCCCAGGTTGCGCGTTTGAGTGGCGTGCAGCACGGAACCGGTGACCAGGAAGAGCAGGCTCTTGAAGGCGGCATGGTTGAGGCAATGATAGAGCACCGAGGTCAGCGCCAGTGCCGCCAGGGCTCTCATGCCGAAAGACTGGAAGGTCAGCGTCAGGCCGATGCCGACGAAGAGCAGGCCGATGTTCTCGATCGAGGAGTAGGCCAGGAGCCGCTTCATATCGCTCTGCACGGCGGCAAAGATCACGCCGAACAAGGCCGTGACGAGTCCCAGCGTGAGCACGGCGACGCCCCACCACCAGAGAGGATGATGGAGCAGGTCGAAGCCGACCCGCAGAACGCCGTAGATCGCGGTTTTCAGCATGACCCCGCTCATCATCGCCGATACCGGGGACGGTGCTGCCGGGTGCGCCTCGGGCAGCCAGACATGAAGGGGCAGGAGGCCCGCCTTGGCGCCGAAACCGAACAGGGCGAGGCCGAAGGCGGCGCTGGACCAGAAGGCGTTGTGGTCGATGCCGCGCATGTTGGCGAAGGTGTAGCCGGCGACGCCGGCGTCGCCATTGCCTTGCAGGACGCCGAAGCAGAGCAGGAGGCTGATCGCGCCGACATGGGCGATCAGGAGGTAGAGATAGCCGGCGCGCCTGATCTCGGGGATCCGGTGGTCGGAGGTGACCAGGAAGAACGACGACAAGGCCATCGATTCCCAGGCGACCATGAAGGCGTAGGCATCGTCGGCCAGGAGCACCAGAGCCATGCTGGCGAGAAAGACATGATATTGCAGGCATTGCACGCCAGGCGCCGTGCCTTCGGCCTTTCTCAGATAGCCGGCGGCGAAGATCGAGATACCGGCGGTGCAGGCGCCGAGCAGCATCAGGAACAATGCCGAGAGCGAGTCCAGGCGCAGATGGAAGGGCAGATCGGGCAGGCCGAGCGGCAGCACCATGGTTTCCGGCGTCTGGTTCAAGGCGGCGAAGGCGGCGACAGCCAGCAACAGACCGACCAACGCGCCTGCCGGATAGAGGACGCGGCTGATGTAGGGAAAATTCCTCGGCGCGAATATGGCGCCGATGCCTATCGCGAGCCAGGCGGCGATCACCAGGACCATCCAGTCGATTGAAAGGAGTCCTTGGGCGCCTGGCATCAGGACGGCCTCATTTGACTTTCATGCCTGGCGTGGCGCCGCCGTCGGGCGCGAGCAGGAATATCCCGGCACCTTCCGGGTCCGAGGCGGCGAGCACCATGCCTTCGGACAGGCCGAACTTCATCTTGCGCGGCGCGAGGTTGGCGACCATCACCGTGAGCCGGCCGACCAGGCCGGCCGGATCGTAGGACGACTTGATCCCGGCGAACACGGTCCGCGTCTCCGGGTCTGGTCCGGTGCCGAGCGCCAGGGTCAGCGTGAGTAGTTTGTCCGCGCCGTCGACCTGGGCGGCGGCGACGATCCTGGCGATGCGCAAGTCGACTTTCGAGAAATCGTCGATCGAGATGAAGGACTCCGCGGGTGGGTGCTGCGCCCGGTCCTCGGTGGCTTGCTGGTGCTGGGCGTGGCGTTGCGGCGATTGCGCCGGGTGGTCGGCGGCGGTGGGTTCCAGCGACTCGCGGTTGGCTTCGACCAGGGCCTCGATCTGCTTGGTCTCGACGCGCGCCATCAGATGTTTGTATTCCTTGATCCGGTGGCCCGCCGGGAGCGGCGAGCGCGTGTCGGCCCAGGTCAGCTTGCCAATGCCGAGAAAGCCTTCGACCTGTTCGGCAAGCTTGGGCAGCACGGGTGCGAGCAGCGCCGTCAGCGACTTGAACAGGGAGATGGCGACGGAACAGGCGATCTGAAGTTCCGCTTCGCGTTCGGGGATCTTCGCCAGTTCCCAGGGCTTTTGGTCGTTCACATACTTGTTGCCCCGGTCGGCATAGGCCATGATCTCGCGCAGCGCTCTGGAGAAGTCGCGGTCCTCGTAGGCACCGGCTATCCGGTCCTGCTCCGGCTCGGACAGCATGAGGGCAGCGGATGCGTCGCTGCCGGCCAACACGCCGTCGAAGCGCTTGGTGATGAATCCCGCGCAGCGGCTGGCGATGTTGATGTACTTGCCGATCAGGTCGGAATTCACCCGGGCGACGAAGTCGTCGAGATTGAGGTCGATGTCCTCGATGCTGCCGTTCAGCTTGGCGGCGTAGTAGTAGCGCAGCCACTCCGGGTTCAGGCCCTGGGTGAGATAACTCTCGGCGGTGATGAAGGTGCCGCGCGATTTGGACATCTTCTGCCCATCCACGGTGAGAAAACCGTGGGCGAAGATCTTGGTCGGCGTGCGGTAGCCCGCGTGCGCCAGTTCAGCCGGCCAGAACAGGGCATGGAAATAGAGGATGTCCTTGCCGATGAAGTGGTAGAGTTCGGCCGCCGAGTCCTTGCCCCAGTAGGCGTCGAAGTCGAGCCCGCGCTGGTCGCAGAGGTTCTTGAAGCTGCCCATGTAGCCGATCGGCGCATCGAGCCAGACATAGAAAAATTTTCCCGAGCCCTTCCCGTCTTCGCCGGGAATCTCGAAACCGAAATAGGGGGCGTCGCGCGAGATGTCCCAGTCGGTGAGCTTGTTTTCCCCCGGCGCGCCCAGCCACTCCTGCATCTTGTTGGCGGCTTCGGCTTGCAGCACCGCGCCGCGCGGCCCCACCCGCTGCGTGTAGTCGCGGAGAAAGTCCTGGCAGCGCGGGTCGGAGAGCCTGAAGAAGTAATGCTCGGATTCGCGCAGCACCGGCGTCGCGCCGGAGACGGCGGAATACGGATTGATAAGTTCGGTCGGCGCATAGGCGGCGCCGCAGGCTTCGCAGGCGTCGCCGTACTGGTCGCGGGCGGCGCATTTGGGACATTCGCCCTTGATGAAGCGGTCGGGCAGGAACATCTCCTTGACCGGATCGTAATATTGCTCGATGGTGCGCACTTCGATCAGGCCCGCGGCCTTCAGCCTGGCATAGATGTCCTCGGCGTAATGGCGCGTCTCCGGCGTATGGGTACTATGGTAGTTGTCGAAGGCGACATGGAAGCCGGCGAAATCCCTGCTGTGCTCGGCGTGGACCCGCGCGATCAGGGCTTCCGGGGTGATTCCCTCCTTCTCGGCGCGCAGCATGATCGGCGTGCCATGCGTGTCGTCGGCGCAGACGTAGTAGCATTCGTGTCGCGAGAGCTTTTGAAAGCGCACCCAGATGTCGGTCTGGATGTATTCGACCAGATGGCCGAGGTGGATGGCACCGTTGGCGTAAGGCAGGGCACTGGTAACGAGGATCTGGCGCGGCTTCATGGGGACTGGGCGTGGCGTAAGGCGGCATTGTAGCAAACGGACCCGGGTAAGTTATACTAGACTGAATTACTCAAGTATTATCGAAAACGAAACTGGAGAAGCCATGAGCATTTCTGAATTGCAGGTGCAGACCGCACTGAGGGAAGTCGTCGATGCCAACACGGGCAAGGATCTCGTCACCAGCCGCGTGGCCAAGAACATCAAGGTCGCAGGCGCGGATGTGTCGTTCGACGTCGAGCTTGGCTATCCGGCCAAGAGCCAGATCGATGCCTTGCGTCGCCAGGTGATCGAAAAGGTCAAGGGCATCGCCGGGGTCGGCAATGTCTCCGCCAACGTCTATTCGAAGATCGTCTCGCACAGCGTCCAGCGGGGCGTCAAGCTGATCCCCGGGGTGAAGAACATCATCGCCGTCGCCTCCGGCAAAGGCGGCGTGGGCAAGTCCACGACGGCGGTGAACCTGGCCCTGGCGCTGGTCGCCGAGGGTGCCAAGGTCGGCCTGCTCGACGCCGACATCTACGGGCCGTCCCAGCCGCAGATGCTCGGCATCAGCGGCCAGCCGCAGTCTTCGGACGGCAAGTCCCTGGAGCCGATGGAGGCCTACGGCCTGCAGGCGATGTCGATCGGATTCCTGATCGACGTCGAGACGCCGATGGTCTGGCGCGGTCCCATGGTTACCCAGGCGCTGCAGCAACTGCTCAACGATACCCGCTGGGCCGATGTCGATTACCTGGTTATCGATCTGCCGCCGGGCACCGGCGACATTCAGTTGACCCTGGCGCAGCAGGTACCGGTGACCGGCGCGGTGATCGTCACCACGCCACAGGACATCGCCCTGCTCGACGCGCGGAAGGGCCTCAAGATGTTCGAGAAGGTCGGCATCCCGATACTGGGCATCGTCGAAAACATGAGCACCCACATCTGCTCGAAGTGCGGCCATGAGGAGCATATCTTCGGCACTGGCGGCGGTAAGCGCATGGCTTCGGACTACGAGGTCGAGATGCTCGGCGCTTTGCCGCTGGACATCCAGATCCGCGAGCAGGGCGATGCCGGCCGCCCGACCGTGGTGACCGACCCGGAAGGCCGCATCGCCGAGATCTACCGCGGCATCGCCCGCCGCGTGGCGATCAAGATCGCCGAACAGGCGAAGGATATGAGTTCCAAGTTTCCCAATATCGTGGTGCAGAATACCTGAGCGGCGACAGGCAGGACGGACGAGTCGTCCTGCCTTATACTTCGAACGCCGACCCACCACCTTTCCCGCGCATGAGCATAAAAGCAGATAAATGGATCCGCCGCATGGCGGAGAGCCACGGCATGATCGAACCCTTCGAGCCGGGACAGGTACGCGAGGTCGACGGCCGCAAGATCGTCTCCTACGGCACGTCCAGCTACGGCTACGATATCCGCTGCTCGAACGAGTTCAAGTTGTTTACCAACATCAACAGCACCATTGTCGACCCGAAGAATTTCGATCCGAACT
>CAIVDC010000122.1 GCA_903904605.1 uncultured Sterolibacterium sp. | reverse complement strand
TGCCCACACCGGTCACCGATTCGATTTCGACGCGCCCGCCCATGGCGGTGATGTTGCGCTTGACCACATCCATGCCGACGCCGCGGCCCGAGACCTCGGTGATTTGCTCGGCGGTGGAAAATCCCGGCTCGAAGATCAACAGCCAGACTTCCGCATCGGTCATGCTGTCTGCTGCCGGCAGGCCGCGCTCCCGGGCCTTGGCCAGGATGCGCTCGCGGTTGAGACCGGCGCCGTCGTCGCCGACTTCGATCACGACATTGCCGCTTTGCTGATAGGCCTTCAGGGTGATCGTACCGGTCGGGTCCTTGCCGGCGGCAATGCGCTGTTCGGGCATTTCGACGCCGTGGTCGAGGCTGTTCCTGACCAGATGGTTGAGCGGATCCGAGATGCGTTCGATCAGCCCCTTGTCGAGTTCGGTGCTTTCGCCGACGGTTTTGAGTTCCACCTGCTTGGCCAGTTTCTGCGACAGGTCGCGCACCAGGCGCGGGAAGCGGCCGAAGACGACGGAGATCGGCATCATCCGGATGGACATCACCGACTCCTGCAGATCGCGGGTATTGCGCTCGAGCTGCCCCAGTCCGGTGATGAGGCGCTCGAATTTCACCGCATCGACCTCCGCCGCCGACTGCGCCAGCATGGCCTGGGTGATGACCAGCTCGCCGACCAGATTGATGAGCTGATCGACCCGCTCGACGCCGACGCGGATCGAGGTTTCGGCAGCGGCCTTCGCCGCCGGCTGCTTCTCCGCTTCGCGCACCTCGACATGCTTGGGCGTTGCCACTACAACGGGGGCGACAGGCGGTTTCTCGACCACGGCAGGCAGGTCTTCGAAAAAACCGTAACTGCCATCGGCGGCCTCGGGCTTGGCTTTCTCGCTGGCAGGTGCGGCGGCTTCCGGCAGCGGCTCGAACAAGCCGAAGGCCTCGCCTGCCAGTTTCTCGGGCTCGGCGAACAAACCGTAGGCGCCGTCATCGACCTCGGCAGCGGCCGGCGCAAGGGGCGCAACGATACGGATGCTGTCGCTTCTGGCCACGAAGGCGATGATCTCGCGCAGGGTATCGGGGTCGGCGGGGCCATCGAGGCGCAGTTGCCAGACGGAAGAGTCACCGGAGGGCTTGCCGACGACGCTGGCCTTGCCATAGTTGCCCAGTTCGGCGAGCAGCTTGTCTATCGCCTCGCTGTCTGTCACGCCGACGTCGTCGAGGATGAAGAAGATGTCATAGGCGGGCGCTGCAGCCCTGGCTTGAACTGCTGCGGGGAGTTCGGCCGCAGCTGCGGCGGCTGCGGATTTGCCAACAGGAGCGTCGCTGGTGAGATCCGAGAGCCGGGCGCAGATGGCCTTGACAGCGTCGGGATCGGCGGCCCCCTCGCCGCGGTGGGCGGCGAGCAGACTCTTCAGGACATCGTCGGCAGCGAGAAAGGCATCGATCATGGCATTGGTCGGGGCAAGCTCCCCCTTCCTGATGCGATCGAGCAGATTCTCGAGGATATGCGTCACATCGGCCAGATCGGTGAAGCCAAAGGTGCCGGCCGATCCCTTGATC
>CAIVDC010000121.1 GCA_903904605.1 uncultured Sterolibacterium sp. | reverse complement strand
TTGCGCGAACAGAGCTCCACCGCCAACCAGCTTGCCCGGGAGGTCGAGCGGATCGCCCAGATGACCGAGAAGAACGGCCTGTCGGCGCAGGAGTCGTCGGACGCCGCGAGCCATCTCGAAGGCATGGCCGCGACGCTCAAGGTCTCCGTCGACCGGTTCAAAGTCTAGGCCTGCCGAGATGAATGAAGACGAACCGAGCGCTTTTGCCCCGGAACACATCATCCGAACTTCTGACCTTCTGTCGCTCCTGATGCCGCCGACATCGGGTGTCGGCATCGCGGTCAAGGGCCTGGACGGACGTTACCAGTTGGCCAACAAGGCCATCGCAAAGCTGTGCGACAGGAACCCCCAGAGCATCGCCGGAAAAACCGACGCCGAACTGTTCCCGCCTGAAGTCGCCGCGCAACTTGGCCGCTCCGACCGACAGATCGCAGAGGAGGCGAGGCCGGTGAGGCATGAGTTCACCTTCCCGGTCAACGGGCGGCCCATGCGCTGCCTGTGGCTGAAGTTTCCGGTCCTGGGCTCCGACGGGGCGATGACGTCCACCGGTGCGATCGTGCTCGACATGTCCCGGCAGGACGCCGTCGCGGAAATGAGGCAATCCCTGGAAGGCCTGCGCCTGACCAATCAGGAATTGCAGAAGACCCTGGTCAGCCTGGATCAAATGGCCAGCAGCGATTTGCTGACCGGCGCCTGGAACCGGCGACGCCTGGAAGAAGCCGTGGCCAGCGAGATGGACCGCCTGAGGCGTTATGACCATCCGCTGTGTCTGCTGATCATCGACATCGATTTCTTCAAGGCAATTAACGACGATTTCGGTCACGCCGCCGGCGATCAAATTCTGACAGAACTGGCGGCGGTGATTCACTCGACCCTTCGCGCCTCGGACTCCTTGACGCGCTGGGGAGGCGAGGAGTTCGTCGTGCTCTGCCCCAACACCACGCTGTCGACGGTGGCGATGCTGGCCGAACGGCTGCGCGAGAGGATCGCCAGGGCGGCATATCCTGTGGAAAGAAGTATTACGGCGAGCATCGGCGCCGCCGAATGCCTGCCCGGGGAAAGCTGGGAACAGTGGTTCAAGCGAGCCGACGATGCGCTCTACCAAGCCAAGGCCGGCGGCCGCGACCAGGTCCGGATTGCGCCGGAAACGCCGCAGCGACTCGGCGTCGGCGAAAACACCTCGGCGAATTTCCTCAAGCTCGCCTGGCATCCGGCATACGAATGCGGCCATGCACTGATCGACGATCAGCACCGGCTTCTGTTCGGCGACGCCAACAAGATCCTCGGCGCGATCCTCTCCGCGCGTCCGGCCGACGAGGTCGCGGTGGAGATCGACATTCTGATTGGCGATGTTCTTCAGCACTTCGAGGACGAGGAAGCGATCATCACGGCGGCCGGCTTTCCCGCAGCGATCGAGCATGCGAAGATCCACCGGGAGCTCGTCGACGCCGCGGCGGTCTTCGTCGATCGCTTCCGCACTGGAACGCTGTCCAACGGCGAAATATTCCAGTTCCTGGCGCAGGACGTTGTCGCCAAGCATTTGCTCGGGGCCGATCGGGAGTTCTTTCCCTATCTGCAAAAGGCTTGAAGCGATGAATCCAACCGCTTGGCTACGAAGCCGTCCATGAACGGCAAAGCTGTCGCCCGCATCATAAAGGCACTGCGCGACGCTCCCGGTCTTTCTCGCGAGGAAATCGCCAGACATGCGTTTGTCGGCGAAACGACGCTTTCCGGCGGCGGATACCTGAAGGCGATGAAGCAGGAGGGCCTGATCCACATATCCGGCTGGCGGCGCAATGCGTCCAGCGCCTTCACCACGCCGCTCTATAGCGCCGGGCAAAACAACGATTGCAAACGTCCCAGGATCACGGAAGGAAACCGGGCCGCGCCGGGCATGGAACGCTTGCTCGAAGCGATCAGGCGCCACGGCCCGATCGACTACCGGCAGGCGGCAAAGCTCGCCGGCCTGTCCCCCAATACGGCAAAGAACTCGGGCTATCTGGAGGCGCTGGTATCCCAGCAGAAAATCCACGTCTGCGACTGGCGTCGGGGCCAAAACGGTCCCATGCGGCCGATCTACGAGTGCGGTCCGGGCAAGGAAGCGCCACGGCCGATGCCCCGAAACAGCGCGGAGAAATCGAGAAATTACCGCTGGCGAAAGATGGCCTCATCGGGGAGCTTCGCCATCCAGGTCCGGATGGCGGCGAGCGCGGCGCCGCTATGAACGGCTGATCCGCGCGGATGGCGCCTCAATTTGCGCAGGCCTTGTTGGGGAGCGAATGTCCGAACCGGGAGCATCTTCGACCGGACTTCTTCGGACTGCTTTGCAATGTTATTTGGTGGGTGCTGACGGGATCGAACCGCCGACATTCGCCGTGTAAAGGCGACGCTCTACCATCTGAGCTAAGCACCCTCTCTAAGCCGGCCTCGGTAACTCCGATCGGCGTAGAGGAATCAATTCAATGCATCTTTCAGCGCCTTGCCGGCACGGAATTTCGGCGTCTTCGCGGCCTTGATCTTGATCGCCGCACCGGTGCGCGGGTTGCGGCCGGTGCGCGCGGCGCGTTTGCCGACATAGAAGCTGCCAAAGCCGACCAGCGTCACCCCCTGGCCCTTCTTCAGCGTAGCCTTGACGGCCCCGATGGTGGCGTCCAGCGCCCTGCCCGCAGCAGCCTTGGAAATGTCAGCGGATTTGGCGATCTGATCGATCAGTTCCGATTTATTCACGTAAGCTTCTCCTAGATTTTGAGTATTGGGAAACCCGAAATTCTCTTTTTGTTGGTGGCGCCCCGCCCGGATGCCGGCCGACGCGAGCGACCTGCCCGCGTTTTATAGCAAGACGGAAAAGCTTGTGTCAAGCGGTTTGCGAGAGGATGAGGGATCGCGCGGCAAGGAAACGCACACGCCGTAAGACACGGCGCGTGCGCAGAGGGAGTAACGCCTCGAGGCTCAGTGCGTAATGACCCCGACGGCGGCAGGATTCTCCGCCGTCACGGCAACCGCAGCGGTCTCCGCGGCCGCGGCGGGCACCTCGGCAAGCGGCTCCGGCACCCTTTCGAGCGCCAGTTCGAGCACCTTGTCGATCCACTTGACCGGGATAATCTCGATGCGGTTCTTGATGATGTCGGGAATCTCTGCCAGGTCCTTGACGTTCTCCTCAGGAATCAAGGCCGCGCGGATGCCGCCGCGCACCGCCGCGAGCAGCTTCTCCTTGAGGCCGCCGATCGGCAGCACTTCTCCGCGCAGCGTAATCTCGCCGGTCATGGCGACGTCCGCCCGCACCGGTATCCCCGAGAGCACCGACACCAGCGCCGTCGCAATGGCGATGCCTGCGGACGGTCCGTCCTTGGGCGTCGCACCTTCAGGCAGGTGGATGTGCAGGTCGTTCTTCTGATAGAAGTCGTCGACGATGCCGAATTGCTTGCTGCGCTTCCTGACGACCGTCAGTGCCGCCTGGATCGACTCCTGCATCACCTCGCCGAGCTTGCCGGTGGTCATGGTCTTGCCCTTGCCCGGCACCGCCACGGCTTCGATGGTGAGCAATTCGCCGCCCACTTCCGTCCAGGCGAGACCGGTGACCTGGCCGACCTGGTTTTCCTTTTCGGCGATGCCGAAGGAATAACGGCGCACGCCGAGATACTTGTCGAGGTTCTTGGCATTGACGATGACCTTGCTGGCACGCTTCTTCAGCACCAGGGACTTCACCACCTTGCGGAAGATCTTCGAGATGTCGCGCTCCAGGGAACGCACGCCGGCTTCCCGCGTGTAGTAGCGGATGATGTCGTGCAGCGCGTCGTCGGTCACAGACACTTCGTCCTTCTTCAGGCCGTTGGCTTTCAGCTGCTTGGGCAACAGATAACGCAGGGCGATATTGACCTTCTCGTCCTCGGTGTAAC
>CAIVDC010000120.1 GCA_903904605.1 uncultured Sterolibacterium sp. | reverse complement strand
GCGGCAGGCGCCGCGGAACCGGAGGAGGAGTCGCTATGAACAAGCTTAGGCAGGGATCGACGATGGTCGCGGCACTGATGTTTTCATTTTTTGCGGGGCTGTCGGCATTGGCTGGGGCGGCGGAGCCCTACCAGATCGACGTGATTCTGCCGCAGACGGGGGGCGCGTCGTTTCTCGGCAAGTCGGAGCAGCACGCGCTGGAACTGGTGCAGAAGTCGGTGAATGCGGGCGGCGGCATCCAGGGTCGGCCGGTGCAGTTCAATTTCTTCGACGACCAGTCGAGCCCGCAGACGGCGGTGCAGATGGCGAACCAGGTGCTGGCGACGCATCCGGCGGTGATGATCGGACCGTCGATCGTTTCCATGTGCAACGCCGTGGCGCCGCTGGTGCAGAACGGGCCGGTGATGTACTGCATGTCGCCGGGGATCCATCCGCCCGCGGGCAGCTACGTGTTCACTTCCAGTGTCTCGACGCATGACCTGGAGAACGCGCTGATCCGCTATTTCCGGCTCAAGGGCTGGACCCGGATCGCGCTCATCACCAGCACCGACGCCAGCGGGCAGGACGCCGAGCGCGGCATCGACGAGGTCATGAATCTGCCCGAGAACAAGGAGATGAAACTGGTCGAACGCGTGCACTTCAACCCGACCGACGTCAGCGTTTCGGCGCAGATCGAGCGGGTCAAGGCGGCGCAGCCGCAGGCCTTCATCGCCTGGAGCACGGGGGCGCCGATCGCCACGATCTTCAAGGGCATCGTCCAGGCCGGACTGAACGTGCCGGTGGCGACCACCGACGGCAACATGACCTACGCCCAGATGAAGCAGTACGCCGCCTTCCTGCCCAAGGACCTGTATTTCCCGGTGGGTCTTTGGGCGGCCCGGAGCGCCGGCGTGAAAGTCCCGCCGGAGGTGAAGAAGGCCCAGGAAGAGTTCTATGCGGCCTACAAGGCCGATAACTCGTCGCCGGATGTGGCCTCGAACCACGGCTGGGGTCCGGCCATGGTGCTGATCGACGCGCTGAGGAAACTCGGGCCGAACGCGACTGCGGCGCAGCTGCGCGACTACCTCGGGCACCTCAAGAACCATCCCGGCATCAACGGCCTGCTCGACTTCGAAGCGGTGCCGCAACGCGGGCTGAGCGTGCAAAATGCCGTGGTGACCCGCTGGGATGCCGCCCGGCAGGGCTGGGACACCCTGAGCCAGCCGACCGGCATCCCGCTCGCCAAGTAGCCCGCGCGAGAGACCCGATGATTTCGGCGCGCTGCTTGCCGGAGGATGGACAAGGGGCGGGTCTTCCCTTGTCCGGACGCTCCTGTCTGAGCGTGCCCCGAAGCAGCGAAGCTGTTCGGCTGCGGCTTGTATAAGCGCCGTGGAGCAAGCGATCCAGATCATCATCGGCGGCCTGCTGCAAGGCAGCGTGTTCGCCATCGTCGCGCTGGGTTATTCGCTGGTCTATCGGGTCACCGGCATCATCAACCTGTCGCAGGGCGCATTCTGCATCCTCGGGGCGCTGCTGACCTATTCGCTGGAAGTGAGCTTCGGCTGGCCGATGGCGCTGGCCGTCGCGGGCGGGGCGGCGATCACCGCGGCGGCCGGCCTGAGCATCGGGGCCGCCGTGTTCGTGCCGGCGCTGTCCCGGCTGCCGGTTTCCAGCATGCTGATCCTGAGCGCAGGGCTGCTGACCCTGCTGGAGGGTCTGGCGCTGGTGATCTGGGGCAGCCAGCCCTATGCGCTGCCGTCGTTCTCGGGCGAGGCGCCGGTCCAGCTGTTCGGTCTGCACGTGCCCTCGCAGGGCTTCTGGATCGCCGGAACGGCGGCGCTGATCATCGCCGGCCTGTGGTACCTCCTGATGCGCACCGCCGCCGGCAAGGCGCTGCGGGCCTGCGCCGAGAACCCGCTGGCGGCGCGGCTGATGGGCATCGACGTGCCGCGGGTGACTCTGGCGAGTTTCGCGCTGGCCGCCTTCATCGGCGGCCTGGGCGGCATCGTGGTCGGGCCGATCACCTCGCTGCAGTTCGACACCGGGCGCTTCTTCACGATCTTCGGCTTCATCGCGGTGGCGATCGGCGGGCTCGGCTCCTTCCTCGGCTCGGTGGTGGGCGGCCTGCTGCTCGGCGTCGTCCTGCAGCTCGCGGCCGGCTACGTTTCCTCGCTGTTTGCCAATTCCCTGGCCTTCGGGATGCTGCTCGTCGTGCTGCTGTGGCGGCCGAACGGCCTGTTCGCCTCGGGCCTGGCGCGGCGCACCGACGTGCGCGAGGAGCAGCGCATCTACCCGCCCATCGTCCGGCTGCAGGGGCGGGGTGCGGCCCTCCTGGGCCTGCTCGCGGTGCTGGCGGCGATCGCGCTGCCCGGCCTCGATCCTTCGGCCAGCCTGATGAGTTCGCTGGTCATCACCTGCATCCTGTTCATCGCCCTGCTGGGCCTGGACATCGTGATGGGCTACGCCGGCCAGGTGAGCCTGGGCCAGGCGGGCTTCATGGCCATCGGCGGCTATGCCGCGGCGCTGCTCGCCACCGGCTACGGCTGGTCGCCGCTGGCGGGCACGGCGGTCGGCATGGTGCTCTCGGTCGCCTGTGCGGCGCTCCTGTCCCTGTTCACGATGCGCCTGCGCGGCAATTACCTCGCCCTGGCCACCCTCGCGTTCGGCCTGCTGGTGGATTCCTTCGCGGTCGGCCTGACCGATGTCACCGGGGGCCCCTCGGGCCTGGTCGGCATTCCCTCCTTCGCCATCGGGCCGCTGATCTTCGACACCTCGACGAAGATGTACTACCTGCTCATTGCCCTGATCGTCGTCCTGGTGCTGCTGCTCCTGGGCGGCATGCGCTCCGCCTTCGGCCGGGCGCTGCAGGCGGTGCGCACCGACCAGACCGCGGCGGGCGCGCTGGGCATCAACGTGGCCCGCTACAAGCTGATCGCCCTTTGCATCAGCGCGGCGCTGGCCTCGCTGGCGGGCAGCCTGTACGCCTTCTATTTCCATTTCCTCTCGCCGGACATGGTCGGCACGCCGCGCTCCCTGGAGTTGCTGGCGATGCTCGTCCTGGGCGGCGAAGGCACGCTGCTCGGCCCCTTGCTGGGCGCGGCGCTATTGACCCTGCTGCCGACGATCATCCAGCCGCTGGCCGCGTACAAGACGCTCGCCACCGGCGCCCTGCTGGTGCTGGCGGTGCGTTACCTGCCCGGCGGCATCTTCGGGGCGACCGTCGAGCGCCTGCGTCGGCTGTTCGGCGGCCGCAAGCCGGCGGCGACGGCGACGGCGAGCGGAGAACGGCCGTGACGACGGCCGCCCTCGAAGTCACGGATCTGTGCAAGACCTTCGGCGGCGTGCGCGCCGTCGACGGTGTTTCCTTCACCGTGCCCGAGGGCAGCCTGACCGCGCTGATCGGCCCGAACGGGGCCGGCAAGACGACGGTGTTCAATCTCATCACCAACTTCTTCCACCCGGACGCCGGCGAAGTCCGCTTCGGCGGCGCTTCGCTGGCCGGCCTCGCGCCGGGGCGCATCGCCGCGCTGGGAATGGTGCGGACCTTCCAGAGCGCGCGCATCTTTCCGGGCATGACGACGCTCGAGAACACCCTCGTCGGCGCGCACCTGCAGGTACGCGCCGGGCCCGTCAGGCAGATGCTCTGGGCGGCTTCGGCCAGACGCGAGGAGCGCGCGCTCCTCTCCCGCGCCGAAGCGCTGCTCGAACTGGTCGGCTTGAGCGGAGAGCGCGACGTGCCCGCCTCCGAACTGCCGATGGGCGCGCAAAAGCTCCTGGAAGTGGTGCGCGCCCTGATGGCCCGGCCGCGCCTGCTGCTCCTCGACGAGCCGGCGGCGGGCCTGAACGACAGCGAAACGGCGGAACTCGCCGCGCTGCTCCGCGCGGTGCGCAGCAACCACATCACCGTCGCCGTGGTCGAGCACAATATGTCGCTGGTGATGGGCGTGGCCGACCAGGTCGTGGTGCTCGACGCCGGCAAGGTTCTGGCGTGCGGGACGCCCGGCGAAATGCAGTCCGATGCCCGGGTCATCGAGGCCTACATCGGCCAGGATACGGAGGCGGCCTGATGCTCGAGGTGCGCAACCTCACCACGGGTTATGGTTCGGACGACGTCGTGCACGCGGCCGGCCTGGTCGTGAACGCCGGCGAGATCGTCGCCCTGATCGGCGCCAACGGCGCCGGCAAGTCCACGTTGTTGAAGGCGGTCTCCGGCCTGCTCAAGGTCAGGAGCGGGGAAATCCTCTTCGACGGCGAGCGCATCGACCGGCTGTCGCCCAAGGAGCGCGTGCGCCGCGGCCTGGCCCATGTGCCCGAGGGCCGGCAGGTGTTCGCCGGCCTGTCGATCGAGGAGAACCTCTGGCTCGGCGGCAACGCCCATCGGCGCCTGAAGGATGACGAAGCGGCGCGGCGGATGTCGGACATGTGCGCGCGCTTCCCGGTGCTCGGCGAGCGCCTGCACCTGCCGGCGGGCAACCTGTCCGGCGGCCAGCAGCAGATGCTCGCCATCGCCCGCGGCCTGATGTCGATGCCGCGCCTGCTGCTGCTCGACGAACCCTCTCTCGGCCTGTCGCCGCGCCTGGTGAGCGAGACTTTTAGGCTGATCGCCGGCCTGCGCGCGCAGGGCCTGATGATCCTGCTCTCCGAGCAGAACGCCCGGCAAAGCCTGGCCATCGCCGACCGCGCCTACGTGCTCGAGTCCGGGCGCGTGGTGCTGCAAGGCTCCGGCCGCGACCTGCTCGGCGACGCCCAGGTCGCAGAACGCTATCTCGGCGTCGGCCATGCCGTCGAT
>CAIVDC010000119.1 GCA_903904605.1 uncultured Sterolibacterium sp. | reverse complement strand
GGGCGATGCCGGCAAGCGCCTGCACACCGGCCGCTCGCGCAACGACCAGGTCGCCACCGACATCCGGCTCTGGCTGCGCGAAGCCATCGATACCATAGACGGCTTGTTGTCCCGCTACCAAGGCGCGCTCCTCGATCTGGCGGAGAGCCACGCCGCAACCCCCCTGCCCGGATTCACCCATCTGCAGGTGGCGCAGCCGGTGACCTTCGGCCACCACTTGCTGGCCTACGTCGAGATGGCCGGGCGCGACCGGGGGCGCCTGGCCGACTGCCGCCGACGCATGAACCGTTTGCCGCTCGGCGCGGCAGCCCTGGCCGGAACGAGCTTTCCGATCGACCGCGACTCGGTCGCCCGCGAGTTGGGCTTCGACGGCGTCTGCGAGAACTCCCTCGACGCGGTGTCGGATCGCGATTTCGCCATCGAATTCTCTGCCGCTGCGGCACTGCTGATGATGCATGTCTCCCGCTTTTCCGAGGAACTGATCCTCTGGATGAGCCCGCGCTTCGGCTTTATCGATCTTGCCGACCGTTACTGCACCGGTTCCTCGATCATGCCGCAGAAGAAGAACCCCGACGTACCTGAACTGGCGCGCGGCAAGACCGGCCGCGTCTATGGTCACCTGATGGGCCTGCTGACCTTGATGAAGGGCCAGCCGCTGGCCTACAACAAGGATAATCAGGAGGACAAGGAGCCGCTGTTCGATACCGCCGATACGCTGATCGACACCCTGCGCATTTTCGCCGAACTGGTGCCTGGCATCACGGTCCGGGCTGAAGCCATGAAGGACGCGCTGGACCAAGGCCATGCCACCGCCACGGATCTCGCCGACTATCTGGTGAAAAAGGGGCTAGCCTTCCGCGACGCCCACGAAGCCGTCGCCCGGGCCGTGCGCATGGCCGAGGATCGCGGCTGCGACCTGGCCCGGTTGCCGCTCGCCGAGTTGCAGGCTTACTCGCCCCTGATCGAGGCCGACGTGCTCTCAGTGCTGACGGTGGCAGGTTCCCTTGCCGCCCGCAATCACATCGGTGGCACCGCACCGGAACAGGTGCGGGCAGCGATTGCGAGGGCGAGAGCCCGACTTTAGGTCTGGCTTTGCTTCCGGCCCGCCTTTTTGGCGGCGGGGCTACACAGGTCTACCCTACACGGGTCTACCCATTAGGCGCTGGCCAGACTCTCCAACTGCTTCTGCAGCTCGCCCGCCTGGTACATCTCCTTCATGATGTCGCAGCCGCCGACGAACTCGCCCTTGACGTAGAGTTGCGGCACTGTCGGCCAGTTGGAAAAATCCTTGATGCCTTGACGGATTTCGGGATCCGCCAGGACATCGACGCTGGCAAAACTGTTCACGCCACAGGCCCTGAGGATCTGCACCGCGGTGGCCGAGAAGCCGCACTGCGGGGCTTGGGGCTGGCCCTTCATGAACAGTACCACCGGGTTGTTGGTGATCGTTTGCTGGATCTGCTGCTTTGCATCCATGAGCTTATTCCTAATAGTTGATAAATTTTGTCGGGTTTAAGTTTACGGGTCCAGCCCGCCGGCGTCAAGCTCCGCCTGCGCTGCTCGTCCGTCGCCCTCCGCAAATGCGGAGGATGCCGGCAAGGTCGCGATGCTGCTCGATGTCGTCAAAGTGGGCTGCCTGCAACAAAGCGGCGACTGCCGGCGCTTGGTCAAAGCCATGCTCGACCAGCAGCCAGCCCCCGGGCACGAGGTGGCTCCTGGCCTGGGCGATGATCGCCCGTATCGCGTCCAGGCCATCGGGTCCCGAAGAAAGCGCCTGCGGCGGCTCAAAACGCAGGTCGCCATGGCAAAGGTGCGGATCGTTCTCGGCGATATAAGGGGGATTCGCGACGATGAGATCGAAATTCCGTTCCGCCACCGCCGAGAACCAGTCGCTTTCGATCACACGGACCGACGCCTTGAGCTCCCTGGCGTTGCGGCCGGCCAGGAACAGGGCGGCCGGCGACATTTCCGTCGCGGTGACTCGCGCCGCCGGGATTTCCAGGGCCAGGGTAACGCCGAGGCAGCCGCTGCCGGTGCCCAGATCAAGGATAGCCGAAGCCCTCCGGGTGCCAAGCCGGGCAATCCCCAGGTCGACCAGAAGCTCTGTTTCCGGGCGGGGAATCAGCACTCCCGGCGCGACGGAGAAAGAGCGCCCATAGAATTCCCGGCAACCGACCAGATAGGCGATGGGCTCGCCTTCGGCCCGTCGCCCGACCAGATCGACAAAACGCAGCGCCTCCGCCTCGCTCAGCACCTCGTCACCATGCGCCGCCAGCCAGGCATGCGGGCGATCGAGCAAATGGCAGAGCAAGCGGCGCGCTTCAGCCATGACGATGCGACTCCGCGCCTGCGAGAGCACCTGGTCGATGCGGGTCACGCGGCCTCTTCCGAAAGCGCGGCGAGCAGTCCCGCCTGATGCTCGTTGGTCAGCGCGCCGATCAGCTCGTCGAGGTCGCCGTCCATGATCGCATCGATCTTGTACAGGGTCAGATTGATGCGATGGTCGGTGACCCGTCCCTGGGGAAAGTTGTAGGTTCTGATGCGTTCCGAGCGGTCGCCGCTGCCGACCAGGCTCTTCCGCGTCGAGGCGATCCTCGCCTGCTGCTCCGACTCCTGCTTGTCCTTGATGCGCGCGGCCAACACCGCCAGCGCCTGCGCCTTGTTACGGTGCTGCGAGCGGTCGTCCTGGCATTCGACGACGAGGCCGGTGGGAAGATGAGTGATGCGCACGGCGGAATCGGTCTTGTTGATATGCTGACCGCCGGCACCCGAAGCGCGGAACGTGTCTATGCGCAATTCAGCGGGATTGATCACCACTTCGCCCAGCGCATCGACTTCCGGCAGCACCGCCACGGTGCAGGCCGAGGTATGAATGCGTCCCTGGGTCTCGGTCGCCGGCACACGCTGGACGCGATGACCGCCCGATTCGAACTTGAGCCGGGAATAGGCGCCCTGACCGATCACTCGGGCAATCACTTCCTTGTAGCCGCCGGCCTCGGATTCGCTGGCGGAGATCACCTCGACCTGCCAGCGCTGCCGTTCGGCATAACGGCAATACATCCGGAAAAGATCGCCGGCGAACAGCCCCGACTCGTCTCCGCCGGTGCCTGCACGGATTTCCAGGAAGAGATTGCGCTCATCGTTGGGATCGGAGGGCAACAGCGACATCTGCAAGGCATTCTCGACTCGCGCCATTTCCTCCTTGCAGCGCAAGATCTCCTCTTCGGCGAGCAATTTCATTTCCGGATCTGCCAGCATCTCGCCGGCCGCGGCCAGTTCCTCCTCGGCCCGGGAGAACTGCCCGTACAGAGCCGTCACCGGCGCGAGTTCGGAGCGTTCGCGGGACAGCTTGCGATAGTTGTCCATGTCGCGGGGGGCGTGTTCCCCGGAGAGCAGGTGGTCGAGCTCGGCCAGGCGCAGGGTGAGGCGCTGGAGTTTGTTGCGTATGCTCTGTTTCATGATGGCGCGACGTGCCGTCGCTGCCCGGGGCAGCGGCAGCACGATCGGCTACTCTCCGGGATGCAGGTGGTAGATGCGCGCGATCAGCTGTGCCAGATCGCTGCGCTCGGTACCCTCGGCCTGATTGAGGGCATTGGTCGGCGCGTGCATGAGTTTGTTGGTGAGACCGTGGGACAGCGCCTCGAGCACCGATGCCGGATCGTCGCCGCGGGCGAGCAGTTTCTGCGCATGCTCCAGTTCGCGGCGGCGGGCGCGCTCGGCGTTGTCACGCAGCGCCCGGATGGTCGGCACGGCTTCGCGCGAATCCACCCATTGCAGGAAGCTGTTGACACCGGCATCGATGATCGCTTCCGCTTCCACCACGGCGGCCTGGCGCGACTCGAGACCGGATTCGACGATTTGCCCGAGGTCATCCAGGGTGTACAGGAACACGTCGCCGAGGTCGGCCACCTCGGCTTCTATATCTCGGGGTACGGCCAGATCGACCATCACCACCGGCCGGTGGCGGCGCGCCTTCAAGGCCCGCTCGACCATGCCCAGGCCGATGATCGGCAATTGACTTCCGGTACAGGACACGACAATGTCGTATTGCGACAGGCGCCCAGCGATCTCGTCCAGGCGCAGGGTGTCCGCCTGGAAGCGGGCGGCCAGCGCCTCGGCGCGTTCCGGAGTGCGGTTGGCGATGGTGATCTGCTTGGGGTTCCGGCCGGCGAAATGGGCGGCGCACAACTCGATCATCTCGCCGGCGCCGATGAACAGAATGCGCTGTTCCGAGAGACTCTCGAAGATACGCGTCGATAAATGCACCGCAGCGGCCGCCATCGAAACGGTGTTGGCGCCAATGGCGGTCGTCGAGCGGACCTCCTTCGCTACGGCAAAGCTGCGCTGGAACAGTTTGGAGAGCAGGGTGCCGAGGGTGCCCGCCTCACCGGCCCCGCGCTCAGCCTGCTTCATCTGGCCGAGGATCTGCGGCTCGCCCAGGACCATCGAATCGAGTCCGCTGGCCACGCGGAACAGGTGGCGCACCGCATCGCGCTGAGGGAAGGTATAGAGGTACGGGCTGATCTTCTCGACCGGCAGCGCATGGTATCCCGCCAGCCAATCGGCGACCGTCGCCGGATGATCTGCGGCGCAGTAGAGTTCGGTCCGGTTGCAGGTGGACAGGATCGCCGCCTCGCGGACCGGCTTGTCGCGTATCAGGTCATTCAGCGCCTGCGACAGGTGCTCCGGCAGGAACGCAACTTTCTCGCGCACGGCGAGCGGCGCAGTACGGTGGTTGATGCCGAGAGCGAACAGTTGCATGGGCGGAAGGAGCGGGTCCCCTGGATTAAGCACAACATTATAACATTGCCCGATTTTTCACTCGAATGCCACCAGGCTAGGCCCGATTCCCACGCCACCTGGAAGTGGCGTCAGAATTCGAATCCGCTCGCGGCGCGAAGCGCCTGCGATTTCTCACCGGAAAGCAACTCGACAAATCGCCGTGCGATCTCCGATTGCGCCGCCTTGCTGCACACGGCGACCGAATAGACCGTCGACAGTTCGAACTCCTCGGGCAGAAGACCGACCAGGCTGACGCCTTCGGTGTATTTTATTTCCGTCACCTGGGTGCAACCGATGAGTCCCGGCCCGGTTGTCTGCGCAAGCTGCAGCATCGCCGTCGCACCGTTGGGATAGGGCCGTAGCTTCGACGCCAGTTGTTCGTGGATGCCCAGGCGCTTGAGGACATTGACGAAATGAATGCCGGCGGTGGCACGTTCCGGATCGGGGAAATAGATGCCGTCACAGGAGAGCAGGCTGGCCTTGAGCGAGTCGCGATTCGAGATGTCGGGCATCGGCTCGCCGGCACGGACGGCAACGCCGGTCCGCACGCGACCCAAGGGCGCGCTCGAACCGGCCAGCACCTGACCCGCTCGGGCCAGCTCTTCGATCATGGCCGCGGTGAGGATGATGACGTCGCAGGGCTCGCCGGCGAGCAGCTTCTCCCTGATCATGCCGACGGCGCCGAATGTCCCGCGCACACCTGCGCCGGAGTTCAACCGGAATTCCTGCTGCAATGCTTGCACCACGCCTTTCGCCGCGCCGGCGCTCAAAATCTGCAACTCCATGTTCTATCCTTTGTTGTTGACTTCTAATCGGGTGCCAAGACGATCGCTGCGATGCGCTCGGCGCTCAGAGGAAGATCGCGCACTCTTACGCCGAGTGCGCCGAAGAGCGCATTGGCGATTGCCGCGGCGGTCGGGCCTAGCGACGCTTCGCCGGCGCCGAGCGAAGGCTCCGCGGACGGAACGATGTCGATCAGCACGGAGGGAATTTCGCTGAAGCTCAGGATCGGGTAGGTCTCCCAGCTGTCGCTGGTGATGCGTTTGCCATCGAACCGCACGGCCTCCTTGAGAGTCCAACTGGTCGCCTGGATCGCGCCGCCTTCTATCTGATTGGCCACGCCGTCCGGGTTGACTACGAGGCCCACATCGACACTGACGACCAGACGTTTGACGCGGATTTCCCGTTCCACCTCGATCTCGGCGACCACCGCACAATAGGCGCCGCTGTTCTTGTATCTGGCAAAACCCATGCCGTGCCCGGTACCCTCAAGTCCTGGCCAGGCATGCCAACCCGACATCTCGACGACCCGCTCGATGACTGCCTTGCCGCGCCGGTCCTTCAAATAGCGCAGGCGAAACGCGATCGGATCGGCACCGGCCGCATGCGCCAGTTCATCGATGAAGGATTCGACCGCGAAGACATTGGCGTAAGCGCCCAGGGACCTCAATGCCGAGGTCCGCAGCGGCATTGCCAGGACGCGATGATTGTCAACCTGCCATGCCGGAAAATCATAGAGCGGAATAGCGTTGCGCTCGGCGCCGCCGCCTGCCTCGAGCGGCACGTTCGCCGCCAGGAGCGGCGCGAAAGGCCGCGCCAGATGCCAACTGCCGAGCAGGGCCGGCGTTGCCGCACGACCCGGGCGCGTGCTGTGGCCATTGCTCCACACCTCGTGTCGCCAACCGACCACCGCACCCGCTGCGTCGAGATCGGCTTCCAGAGCGACGGCCATTGCCGGGCCGAAGGGCGCCCAGGCCAGTTCGTCGGCACGCGACCACAGCACGCGCACCGCGCGACCGTCAGCCGCGCGGGCCAGCCAGGCCGCATCGAATGCCACGTCGTCGGCGCCGTTGTGGCCGTAACAGCCGGCACCGGCGACATGATTGACGACTATCTGACCCTCCTCCATGGCGAAGGCCAGGGCAAGGTCTTTCCTCAGATTGAAAATACCCTGGCTGTGGCTCCAGACCTCCAGTCGGACACCGTCGAAGCGGCCCAGCGCGCAAGAAGGTGCAATCGATGCGTGCGCGATGAAAGGTCTCGAATAGCTCGCCCTGAAGGTGCGATCGACATCAGGTGCGGGACTTCCGTCCACGGCGGACTTGGTCGCGACAACCCGACTCTCGGCACTCAGGCCTTTCAGCCAGGGGACGAGCGCCGTCTCGTCCGGGAGGCTTTCCGTCTCGTGCCAGCACGCATGCTTGGCCAGCTTGGCGACGGCCGATTCGGCATTGCGCGCGCTATCCGCCAGCACCCCGAGCAGGGAGCCGTCGCGAAGCACCTCGATGACACCAGGGCTGGCGCGCGCTGCGGCGACATCGATCGAACGCAGGACGGCCGAAGGAGACGGAGGCCGCAGGATCCGCCCGTGCAGCATCCCAGGCAGTTCGAGATCATGGATGAAACAGGGTTGGCCGAAAAGCCTTTCGGGCAGGTCGATGCGGGGAAGGGCCGTGCCGACTATCTGATAATCGGCAACCGGTTTGGCCGGCCACCCGCCGGTCGCCGTCCTGTCAAGAAGACTGTCCTGCGCAAGCGCCCAGTAGCTGGTGCGTTTGCCGTCCGTCGAGATAATATTTCCTGAATCGATGTGCAGCGACTCGACGGCCACTTCCAGCCGGATGGCTGCCGCTTCGAGATAGATTGCCCGCGCTTGCGCGCAGGCATGGCGCAGGGCCGAGCCGGAATGCTGGATCGACAGGCTACCGGAAGTGACGCCTTCGTTCGGGGAGAGCGCGGTACTCGCGGCGATCATCCTGAGCCGGTCCATCGGCAGATCCAGCTCCTCGGCGACGATCTGAGCCAGCGCGCTGTGAATGCCCTGTCCGATCTCGACCTTCCCCGACAGCACATCGACGAAGCCATCTGCGGAAAAACGCAGCCATTGGCCGAGCCTGCGATTGCCCTGGAGGCTTCCGGGAAGCCCCTCCGGTCCAGCCGGTACGCCAGCATTCATACGGCCTGCCCGGACGCGCGCAGCACGGCGCGGATGACCCGGTTGTGGCTGCCACAGCGGCAAAGGTTGCGCCCGAGCGCGCTGCGGATGTCGTCCTCGTTCGGTTTCGGACAGCGGGCGAGCAATCCAGCGGCAGCGATCAGGATGCCGGAAGTGCAGTAGCCGCATTGCGCCGCCTGTTCGGCAATGAATGCCGCTTGCAGCGGATGGGGCGAACCGGGCCGGCCGAGGCCTTCGACGGTCGTCACCGACTTGTTGTGTACCGCCCACAGAGGGGTGTCGCAAGAGGCGGCCACTGCACCGTCCACCAGCACGAAACAAGCCCCGCATTGGTTCGCCCCGCAGCCGAGACGGCTGCCCTTGAGACCCAGGGTGTCACGCAGGACTTCGAGCAGAGACGTATTGCCGTCGCCGTCAAACACGTGCCGGGCACCGTTGACGACGAAGTCTACGCTCCCCACTAGTCCACCCTCGCTCCGGAAATCTTGACGATATGCGCCCATTTGGCGATGTCGTCGTTGATGTACCGGGTGAATTCGGCAGGTGTCATGGTCATCGGCACTGCTCCCTGCTTCGCCCAAGCCGCGCGAACTTCGGGATTCGAGACGATCTTGGTGATTGCGGCATTGAGCTTATTCACTATCGCGGCCGGCGTATTCTTGGGCGCCAGCAGGCCGAGCCAGATCACCGCTTCATAGCCGGGAACACCCGCCTCGGAAACCGTAGGAACATCAGGCAAAATCGCCGAGCGCACCTTGCCCGTCGTGCCCAGCGCCCGGACCTTGCCCGAGCGGACGAAATCGCTCATCGTGGTGACCGCATCGAACATCATGTCCACCTGCCCACCCAGGACATCGACGCGCGCCCCCGAACTTCCCTTGTAAGGCACATGCAATATCGAGACGCCGGCCATCGATTTGAACATTTCCCCGGCCATATGATAGGGCGTGCCGGAGCCTGACGAGGCGTAACTCAAGGCGTCGGGCTTGGCCTTCGCGAGTTTGATGAAATCGTGCAGGTTGGTGACCGGGAGCGAGGATTTGACGACCAGCACCAGATCCGAATAGTTGATCGGCGCAATAGGCACGAAGTCGCGCATCAACTGGTAGGACTTGTTCTTGTACAAGGATTCGTTGACGGTGTGGGTGTTCGACATCAGGAGCAGCGTGTAGCCGTCAGGCTGGCTTTTTGCAACGATTTCGGTGCCGATGAGCGACCCCGCCCCGGGGCGATTGTCGACCATGAAGGCTTGCCCCAGCGCTTCCTGCAACCGCTGGGCGAGAAACCGTGCATAGATATCCGCCGGCCCGCCAGCGGCAAAAGGCACTACTATTTTGACGGTTCTGCTGGGATACTCCTCGGCCGGTGCTGTGGCTGAGAACAATGCAATCGCCAAGACCATGGCGAGGTTGGAAATCTGTCGCAGCATCAAAGCCTCCATTGGTTACTACAAATTGAAAATAGGGTACAAGGCGTCGAACGCCAGTCGGCCCGGGTGCTTCTTCGCATCAGTCCCGCGAAGTCCCTATCGAGACGCGATGATACGTGAGGCGGATCGCCCTATAATGCTCAGCACCATGTCGAAGCAGAGGGAAGCTGCCATGAACATCCCGCTCAACCGCCGCCAATACTGGCGTGCCCATTTCAGCGCCAATGCGAAGCTGAAGACAGGGTCCGCTACCCATTCATGCCTGATCGATGACATTTCCCTGAGGGGCGCGCTGTTCGCGTTGCCCGCCGGGATTTCGGTCGCAGTCGGAATGAAATGCGATCTGCTCCTGGAGTTGTCCTCGGGCATGGCGATCACCATGCAGGGAACCCTCGTCCATGTCGAGGACAGGCGCATCGGCTTCCAATGCGACGGCATGGACCTTGACAGTCTGACCCACCTGCGCCGCCTGATCGAACTCAACGCGGGCGATGCCAAAGTATACGACCGCGACCTCTCGACGTTGCTGCGCGACCGGCAGGGGCAGGCTAATTAGGGGCCCTGCCTTTTCTTTTCTTCCTTCTTGGCCTTCTTGTCCGCTTTCTTTTCCTTCTGGCTCTTGGCCGGTTCCTTCTTGACCGCCTTCTTGCTATCCTGGGCCTTGCTCACGGCTCCCTCCTCATTTTGTACCGCGCAGTGGCGGCGATCGCCTCGAACATGCTGCGCTCAATCATAGCCTTTTCCCACGCCGCAAACAAATCGAATCGCTGCGGTGGACGTCCCGGTCAATTGCTCCGGCCCCGCTTCAGGAAATTGCCCAGATGGACGTCGCTTTTGGCAATGTGGGAAATCAGCGAGTCAACCAACAAGAGTTGAATCCGGAACACCAGGTAGAGCCTGTCCTGCAACGCGTCCGCGACCTCGTGTCGCATCTCCACGATGAATCGGCGGAAAGTGTCGTGCTGCGCCTTGTGCTCCTTGATGAATGGATAGCCTTGCTCAAGCATTTGAGACTCTTCGACGCTGAAGTGGGTATCGACAGCGGCAGCAAGATCGGCGAAAAGCGGCTCCAATCGTGTCGCCCCTTGTCCTACCTGCTTGGCCACCTGCGCAATCCTGGCAACCAGATCCTGATGGCCGCCATCGATCGCGGCGATGCCAATCGAGTAATCGTCGCGCCAGACGACCCCCTTGTCGAGCAGATCAACCGTGCCGGCTCCGCTGCAATGACCGGACTCCCGGCAGCGCTCCAGATAGGTCAGCACCGCCTGGTCGTCAGGCGCGATGCGCAAGCAAGCCTGCAGCAGCGGAAGGGCAAGATCGACCCGGCCAAGGTGATAGAAAGCCAGGGCATGCTCGAAGCTGGCGCAGGTCTCCTGTTTCGCCAGCTTGAGTGGCTCGGGGTCGGCGTCGAACACTTCATACAGCGATTGAGCCTGGTAGCGGCCCTTGATCTGCAGCCTGTCCAGGAATCGAACGCAATACGATCGGGGCTCCCTCAAGGCGTGCAGGGTATGGTCGCTGATCACCAGCGGCGTGGAGTAACTCTTGGTGAGGGTTTCAATGCGGGACGCCAGATTGACTGCGTCGCCGATGACGGTGCTGTCCATGCGGTTGTCGCCGCCGATGGTACCCATCATGACGAGGCCGGTGTTGACACCGATGCCTATCCTGATCTTGCTATAGCCGGCCCGCGTTCGCCCCTCGTTGTATAGGGTCAACTGCCGCAGCATGTCGATGCCGGAGCGGACACCGTCATCCGCCGAGTCGGAAAACAGCGCCATGATGCCATCGCCGATATACTTGTCGACAATACCTCGGTGGCGGGTCACCATGGGCTCCATGGTACTCAAGTAGGAGTTGATAAAACGGAAGTTTTCCGCCGGCAACATCGATTCGGACAAAGAGGTAAAATCCCGGATATCGGAGAACAACAGGGTCATTTCCTGCTCGACGTTGTCGCCCAGCTTGACGTCCACTATGCTTGGGCGTCCCAGCAGGCGCAGGAATTGGCGCGGCACGAAACGGCCATAGGCAATCTCCATGGCAGTCAGGGGTGGCGTTGCGGGCAAGTCGGGATCAGGCATTGGCAGTTGTCCTGGACAAGTCCGGACAAGTATAGACGGTATGCGTCCTGGGGTATTGCCAGAAGAACTACTTCCGTCGCAGCACGAATTCAGTGCATGGTCGATGAATTGAATTTAGTGGCATTTTATGGCGAATTCACCTGAAAACAAGGCGACAATGGATCTACGTAACAAGTCGGCTCTGCTCATCGATGACATCCCGGAGATGCGTACGGCAGTGCGCGTCCAACTTTCCAACGCCGGGATAGAGCGTTGTGAGCAGGCGCGCAACATCAAGGAAGCCATTGACAAGCTTTCGTTGAACCGTTACGACCTGATCGTCTGCGATTACAACCTCGGACAGGGCGCGGACGGGCAGCAGTTCCTGGAACTGGTCCGGCGCAAGAAGCTGCTGCCGATGTCTACAGGATTCCTGATGATCACCGGCGAGACGGGCTACCAGCAGGTATCCACGGCCGCAGAATACGCTCCCGACGATTACCTGCTCAAGCCTTTCACCGCCGAACTGCTCAGCGCGCGCCTGCAGCGGATTCTCGAAAACAAGGAAGCGCTGAAAGCGGTCTATCGGCACATGGGCGCGAATGGCGATCTCAATAAGGCACTGGCAGCCTGTGAGGTGCTCATCGATGAAAAGACCCGCTACACCATGGAAGTGATGCGCATCAAGGGCGAACTGTTGCTCGCAACAGGCAAAAGTGCCGAGGCGCTCGCGCTTTACGATGTTGTCCTGAAGCAGCGTGCCACGCCGTGGGCCGAAGTCGGCAAGGCCCTCGCATATGTCGCTCAGGGGGAAGACGAAGCGGCGCAGCAACTGTTGAATCAGGTGCTGGTGGCCTATCCCAACTATCTCGCAGCCTACGACTCTCTCGCGAATCTAATGATGAAGAGCGATCCCCCGGCCGCCCAGAAGGTGGTCGAGCAAGCCCTGAAGATCGCGCCGTCGACGCAGCGCCTGCGGGAACTCGGAACTATCGCGCTTAACAACAAGGATTTCAGCCGTGCCGAGGATGCCTACCGGGTTGCGGTCGAGCGCGACCGCTCGGGGTTCTTCAAAAGCCACGACGACTACGCGGCGTTGGCCAGGAGTTGCGCCGAGCAGGGCAAGACCAAGGAAGCCCTGACGGCGGTCAAGGAAATGAGCCGGCACTTCACCCGCTCGCCTGAATTGGCTGCACGCCAGGCCGCAGTCGAAAGCCAGATCCATAGTCGCGCCGGAGACCCCGAAGCGGCCGCCGCTGCGCTGATCCAGGCACTCGGCTTGCGGCGGGAGAGCGGACTGGACGTCGCCACCACCCTCGAAATCGCTCAAGCCTGCTTCGCGGCCGGCAAGGCCGAAGAAGCGAAGCAGATTATCGAAGCGGTGGCCGAGGACCACCAGGAGAACGACAAGATAATGGACCAAATCCGCAGCGTGTTCAAAGTTGCCGAACGCGAGGATGAAGGTGTGCAACTGCTCGACAATACCTACAAACGCATGGTCCGGCTCAACAACGAAGCCGTGACCCTGGCAAAGTCCGGGGAACTGGAAAAGGCCATCGCGATGCTTGAACAGGCCGCGGATCGCTGGCAAAACAACGCCCAGATCTCGATCAATGCCGCCCAGGCACTGATGATGCGCAGCCATAAGGAAGGAACGGATATGATCTTTCTAACTCAGGCGCATCGCTACCTGATGCGCGCGATACGCACCAACGCCGAGCATCCCAAGTTGCAGGGAGCGGTCGAGATGTATCGCAGGCTGGCGCCGGCCGACGCTCCGCTCCTTGAGTTCTAGGCCAATGGACGCATTGGTGGCCGCCGCCATCCACGACGCCAAGAGCACGCTGTCCGCGCTAGGCGTCTGGCTGAGCGAGGCGCAGCGGGAATTCGCCGCCCAATCGGCAAAGCCCTCTCAGGCACTGGCGCGCGCGACGGCCATGGCTGACACGCTATCGCGACAAATGGTGGAACTGCTCGCTCTATATCGCGCCGGCAACGGCAGCCTGCGCTTGGCGGTGGAAGATCACCACCTGAGAGATTTCCTCGCCGACCTGATGGGCGAATTGGCCGCGTCGCGCTCAGTCACCCTGCCGGAGGAAGAAGGCGGCGAAACCCGTGCCGCCATTGCCATACATGCCAACATTGCCACTACCGTGACCGCCGATATTTGGGCATTCGACGCCTACCTGGTGAAATTCGCCCTACTCGATGCTCTGCGCAACGCACTGCGTCATGGCAAGCGGCAAGTCCGCTTTTCCCTTCTTCCGGAGCCGGACGGCAGCATCCGCTTCAGCATAGAGGATGACGGCGACGGCTATCCGGACGCGATACTGCGCGGCGAAGAAACCACCGAAATGCGGACCAGCGGCAGCGGCCTTGGGCTAAGCTTCGCCCGTCTGATTGCCGCCCGCCACGCCACGACGAGCGGCCGCCACGGCCGGCTGGAACTAACCAACGACGGCTTCGACACCGGTGGAGCGCACTTCTCCCTGATTTTGCCCTAGCGGCATGGCCGAACCATTTACTACGTTCATTCCAATCGTATGCCCATGAAATTCAGACTTTGCGGAACTTCATGACGCCAATAGTCGATCAGCGGTCGCCGTCTAATTTTCATCAGGCGAAGAAAGCCGCTTGATTGCTTGCTCAACCTTTGATCAAACGCAGGCTCTGGGCTTGCTTCGGTACCGGGTTTGCCGTCCACTCATGCGGCTTCTTACCGGTGGAGCGATAGACGAGCCCCTGGTTCATTAGCCAGCAAAGGATTTGCGTCGTGAAGTGGTGCGAGTTCTCGGTCGGGTAGTTGCCGGGCAGGCCCATGCATAATACGATTCTATTCGCAGTGATGCCCGGGTTCTTCAAGACGAGTTTGTAGACCCGGATGAAAAGAGTCCACATGGCATCGTCGTCGTCCCTGATTTCACGGTCAATCAACTCGTCGTCGCTGGGCGGGTCGAGTTCATCCGCCAGCTTCAACATACGCTCCGAAGCCGCTGCGAACTCGCCAGCCTGCGCCCGCAACTGTTCCGCGACCTGACTGTCCTGAGCCATCTCCCCACTCCCTTAGTGACTATTTTCGAGCCATCCTATACGCGGTATTTAGGCAAGGCAATATCACAATGGCCATACTATTACCAAATGAGTAGTACCAAGGTAAGGTCGTCGGAAACCCTGAAAGAGGGGGCGATCACGTCTAACTGTAGTGGATCCAGCAAGAAGTAGTTGCCAGAGAAGATGGCGCCGTATATATTCCGGCTAGCAGGGGCTGGCCTGGAAGCCGCCGAAGCTGCTCGGATCAGGGATATCGGATTAGAATCGTCAGTCGCAAATCCTTCCATCTATTGCCAAAGGGGAAATTATGAACAAGTCGGAACTCGTCGATGCCGTCGCCAAAGAAGCTGCCATTTCAAAAGCCGCTGCCGGGAATGTTCTCGATGCCGTCATCGGCGCCATCACCAAAGCAGTCTCTAAGGGTGACAGTGTCGCCCTGATAGGTTTCGGCACTTTCAAGTCGGCGAAGCGTGCTGCCAGGGTCGGCAGAAATCCGCAGACCGGGAAAGAACTCAAGATCGCCGCCACGACGGTACCGAAATTCTCGGCCGGGGCGGGGTTCAAGGCCGCAGTGGCGGGCAAGAAAGCCGCCAAGAAGAAGTGATCTTGTCGTTATCGGAAATTCGACCCGCGCTCGCGCGGGTTTTTTCTGCTGAAGACATGGCACCCCCTCGCCGCAACTGCGACCCGAATGGTCGAGGGCGAGAAGGACCCCCCCCGGTCTCGGGCAACACCAAGGGTCGCTATGCTCTTGGTCGACTTTGGCAGGATTCTTCTCATGGCCGCGCGTAAGAAGGTCGGCGGCAAGGCCGAAGCAACATTCTTTCCCATCGCCCTGCCGCGCAGTGTGTTTTTTCGCACCAAATTCGTCTCCGGAAGCCGCAGCGCCCCTTTGCCGGCAGAACAACCGGAGAGGGACGAGTTGGCAAGACAAATGCGCCGGTTTGAACTCTTCTCCAAGATACCTCTGGAAGCGATCAAGGAAATCGCCACGACCAGTACCGTGCGCGTCTATCGCCGGGGGGAGTTTCTCTGGCGCAGAGGAGACAATGTCGACAAGATCATTTTGCTCGAATACGGCTTCGTCAAGGCCGCCCGGCGCGACCGGCACGGAGCGAGCAAGACCTACGGTCTGTATGGCCCCGGCGATTGTCTCGGACTGTTCGCGCTTTTCGCCGGGACGATGCATATCATTGATGCCGTCGCGCTGAACGAAGGACTGCGAGCGATCTGCATAGATGTGGCGGCCATCTTCAAGCTCGCAGAACAATCCACGCTTTTTTCAGCCAACCTCCACTTGCAGATGTCCCGGTTCACCGAAGCGCTGATCAACAAGATCGAGATTGTCAGCGCTGGGACGATGGCCCAGCGCCTGGCCGTCCTCATGACGCAACTGCTCGATCGCTACGGCATCGACAAGGCCGGCGACGCCGCGCGCCTGCCTTTATCGCTAACGCTCGAACAGATCAGCGAGATCATCGATGCCCGTCTGGAAACGGTGGCGCGGGTGCTCGGTGACTGGAAACGCGCCGGCTGGCTCACCATCGATGCGAACGGCAGTCACTTCAGCAATCTGGAAAAGCTGCGGGAACTTCTGCCCGACTGACGGATTGGCGAGGATTCCCGCGGATCCTGCCGAGCCTGGCGACAGCCGACAGTCTTTTACCGCCCAGGCTCTCGGCCTGCCAGTCATTTTGCACGCGCCGATGACGTTGCTGAATTCGCCGCACGCTGCAGCGCCGCCAAGGTGCGCTGTCGCCTCTGCCGCTGGTCGATCGGGACAGCTGCAACCGGAGGCGACACGGTGCAAGAATGCGCCGGCCCTGTCTCGCAGGCTTTTCCGACGCCATGCCAACGGGCATGACTTAAGACGCTTGGCGCCCGGGATCCGAGATCGGCGGCAGCGCCCGTTTCAGCGGATCCGGCGTTTCCTCTTGCAGCCTTTTCCCGACTTCCCCCGGTCCGAATCGGCAACTGGAACTGTTGACAACCTCCTCGGCCCGGCTCTGATACCAGAAATATCCGTCAGCATCCTGCTTCGCCAGATCACCGGTACGCCACCAGGCACCTTCGCCAGCACCGAAATGCTTGTTCAGCGTCGCCTCAGGATTCTTCCAGTATTCGAGCAGGAACGCCGGGTCGGCTTGGCCCATGCAACTGCGTGCGACGCAGATCTCGCCCATCTCGCCCTCCGTCACCGGTAGGCCAGCTTCGTCCAGCAAGGCCACCTGATGGCCGGGATAAGCCCGTCCCATCGCGCCCGGCTTGGGCGGAAAGAGCGAGCAACAGCCGCCGACGACCGAGTTGATCTCGGTCTGACCAAAAAGCTCGTTGACAGTCGCGCCCAGTTCTTCCCTCGCCCAGTCGAACAGCGTCATGTCGAGCGGTTCCTGGCCGCTCGCTATGCTGCGCAGCTTGAGATCGAAGCGACTCTTCGGCTTAGCCACCGCTTTCATCATCATCCTGAGCGCACCGGGAAGGAAAAAGATGTTCCTCACGCCGTATTTCTCGATTAGCCAATAAGCTTTCTCCGGGTCGAAGCAGCCGTGGTAGGCCAGGATCGGCTGGCCGAAATTCCAGCTTGGCAGGAGCGCGTTGAACAGGCCGCCGGTCCCGGCCCAGTCCGCCGGCGACCAAAACATGTCGCCAGGCTTGGGGAAGAAGTCGTGCGAGCAAACGAAGCCGGGCAGGTTGCCGAGCAAGGTCCGGTGAGGCATCAGGACCCCCTTGGGCTTACCGGTGGCAGCGCGGGTGTAGATGATCAGCGCCGGGTCGTCGGCTTTCGTTGTCGCCGGCCGGTACTGCGCCGAGGCATACTGGAGCAAGCGCCGCCATTGATGGACGCCGCGCACGATTGCCCCGTCGATGCAGATCACGTGCCTGAGGTCGGGCAGGCTGGCCTTGACCTGCAGGAGATTCGGCAGCGAAGCCTGATCCACGATGGCGACGCGCGCACCGGCGTTCTCCAGCCGGTATCTGAGCGCGTCGGGGCCGAGCAGATGGGACAGCGGCAAGGCGATCGCTCCCATCTGGTAGCAGGCAATATGGCTGACGCCGGTCTCGGGCCGCTGCGGCAGGATGATGGCGATGCGTTCGCCTCTGACTGTTCCCAGCGCCGAGAGCGCATTGGACAGCCGGTTGGCCTCCTTTTGCAGGTCCCAGAAAGTCCACGCCGACGAGTAGCCGCTTTCATCCTCGTAATAAAGCGCAAAGCGGCTGCGATCCTCGGCCCAGCGGCCGCAACATTCCCACGCGATGTTATAGGCATCGGGCACCTGCCAACGGAAACTGTCGCGGAGCGACTGATAATCACCGGCACTGGCATCGATGGTAAAGCTCATCGAGCCAGTCTTTCGTCGAGCAACTCAATCCAGTGGCGCACAGGCAAGTCGGTGCCCGATTGGAGATGGGCCAGGCAACCGATGTTGGCAGTGGCAACGACCGCTGGCCGACCGGCCGAGAGCGCGGTGATCTTGTTGGCGCGCAATCGGCTGGCGATCTCCGGCTGCAGCACCGAGTAACTCCCGGCCGAACCGCAGCACAAGTGGCTATCCGCCACCCCGCTGAGCTTATAGCCGGCGGCGGCGAGCAGTTCCTCGACCGTGCCGCGGATCTTCTGTCCATGCTGCAGGCTGCAGGGCGAGTGAAAGGCAAGTGACGGCTGCTCCATGACGGCTTTCGAGTTGGCCAGGAGTTCGAGCAGGCCGGTCTTTTCCGCTGCCACGACTTCGCTGACATCACGCGTCAAGAGCGCGACCCGCGCCGACTTGGCCGCGTAGTCGGGGTCGTCGGCGAGCAAATGGGCATAGTCTCTTACATGAACGCCGCAACCGGAGGCCGTAATGACGATGGCCTCGACGCCTGCTTCCAACAGCGGACACCAGGCGTCGATGTTGCGGCGCGCTGCGTCCCGCGCCGCATCGACGTCGTCGAGATGGAGAGGCAGCGCGCCGCAACAGCCGGCTCGCGGCGCTTCGATCAGCGATATGTTCAAGGCATCGAGGACCCGCGCAGCCGCGGCATTGATGTTCGGCGCCATCGTCGGTTGAACGCAGCCGGCCAGAACTATCATGCGCCGCACCCTGTTTCCGTCGGGCCTCAATCCGGGCCATGCGCCGGGTGTGCGATAGGGCAACACCGTGGCACGCAATGCCGACGGCAGGATCGGGCGCAGCCATTGGCCCAAGCGGTAGGCCGGCGCGAACAGCCAGCGGCTGAGCAACAGGCGCTTGAGCAGTGAACGCTTGATCCCTTCAAGGCCGCCCCGGCCGACGCGCTTGGCCACCACCGCGCGGCCGATGTCGAGCAGGCGCGAGTAACGCACTCCGGAGGGACAGGTCGTTTCGCAGGAACGGCAGGATAGGCAGCGATCCAGGTGCAGTTGCGTCTTCTCCGTGACTGCCGCGCCCTCGAGCAACTCCTTGATGAGATAGATTCGGCCTCTCGGCCCGTCCAGTTCGTTGCCGAGAAGCTGGTAGGTCGGACAGGTCGCCGTGCAAAAGCCGCAATGCACGCAGGCCCTGAGAATCGCTTCGGCCTCGCGGCCGGCAGACGTGTCGCGGATGAAATCGGCAAGATGAGTCTGCAAATCAGAACTCCCTGTTCATCCGGCCGGGATTGAGAATCCCGGCCGGATCGAAGGCCAGCTTGAGCTTCTTCTGCAATGCCATGAGCGGCGCCGGCAGGTCCTGGAATGCGCCTGCGCCACGCGCTTCGATACGGCCCCGAAACAGGGTGGCATGTCCACCCGACTTGGCCGCCGCCGATCGCACGATTTCTGCGGGAGCGCCCGAGTTCAGCCAGCGCTGGCTGCCTCCCCATTCGATCAGTTGCGCACCTGGCAGGTCGAGCGGCGGCGCCACCGAGGGCAAGGACAAGCGCCACAGCGACATATCCCCGGTGAAGAAGGCGGCGCGCTGTTCGCGCAACGCGTGCCAGAATGCCTCGGCATCGGCCACGCGCTCTCCGCCGATCAGTCCGCACGCCGACGCCACTGCGGCATGGGCTCCGGACAAACGCAGCGTCAGGATTTCTCCATCGTCCCCAGCTTCCCAGCAGGTGGCCGAAATCGGCAGCGGCCGGCCGGCCCATCCGTTCATCAGATCGAGCGCCCTGCCCTGCGGCGCTTCCAGACGCAGCGTGGCTTCGGCTGCGGGCCGCGGCAATACCTTGAGAGAAACCTCGAGCAGCAGGCCGAGCGTGCCCAGTGCGCCGACCATCAGGCGAGAGACGTCGAAACCGGCCACGTTCTTCATCACCTGACCGCCGAAATTCATCACCTCTCCCCGGCCGTCCATGAGCTTGACGCCGAGGACGAAATCTCGCGCGGCACCGGCCGCCGCCCGGCGCGGTCCGGACAGGCCCGCGGCAATAGCCCCTCCCAGGGTAGCACCCGCTCCGAAATGGGGCGGTTCGAAGGCCAGCATCTGCCCCTGCGCAGCGAGCGCCGCCTCGATCTGCTGCAAGGGCGTGCCGCAGCGGGCGGTAACGACAAGCTCAGTCGCATCGTAACTGACGATGCCGGCATAAGGCCGCGTATCGAGCATCTCTCCGCAAAGCGGCCCGCCATAGAAATCCTTGCTGCCGCCGCCCGAAAGGCGGAGCGGTGTCTTGGTTGCCTCGGCGTGGCGGATGCGCCCGGCAAACTCGGCGATGATCTCGCTCATGGCGCCGCCCTCGGCGTGCCGGTCAGGCGATATTCCGAGCAACGCCGGGGCGTCGGCACCGCCTTGCCGGGATTGAGCAGGGCATGCGGATCGAAAGCCGCCTTGACCGCATGGAACTGGGAGAGCTCCGCGGCAGAGAACTGCACGCACATCTGCTTCACCTTTTCGATGCCGACGCCGTGCTCGCCGGTGATGGTGCCGCCCATCTCGACGGAAAGCTCTAGGATCCCGGCGCCAAAGCTTGTGGCACGATCGAGTTCGCCCGGTACGTTGGCGTCGAACATGATCAGCGGGTGCAGATTGCCGTCGCCGGCATGGAAGACATTGGCGCAACGCAGCGCATAGTCATCGGACAATTCGCTGATGCGGGTGAGCATCTCCGCCACGCGCTTTCTGGGAATAGTGCCATCCATGCACAGGTAGTCCGGTGTGATGCGCCCCACCGCAGGGAAAGCCGCCTTCCTTCCGGCCCAGAACCGGAGCCGCTCGGCTTCGTCTGTTGAGACACGGATGTCGGTGGCGCCGGAGACTTCGAGCACGGCGCGCATCGCACTGATTTCCTCCGCAACCTCTTCCGGCGTGCCGTCGGATTCGGCCAGCAGAATGGCGGCGGCGTTAAGGTCGTAGCCGGCATGGACGAAATCCTCGACGGCAGCGGTGGCCGCCTTGTCCATCATTTCCAGCCCGGCCGGAATGATGCCTGCGGCGATGATGCGGGCAACGGCATTGCCGGCGCTGACGACGTCGGCGAACGATGCCATCACCACCTGCGCCAGCTGGGGCTTGGGCGTGAGCTTGACGGTCGCCTCGAGGACCACGCCGAGCATGCCCTCCGAGCCGATCAGAAGCGCCAGGAGATCGTAACCCGGCGAATCGAGCGCGGCGCCGCCGATCTCGATCACCTCACCGTCGATCAGGGCAAGCCGAAGCCGCAGCACGTTGTGCACCGTCAATCCATACTTCAGGCAATGCACGCCACCAGAATTTTCGGCAATATTGCCGCCGATGGTGCAGGCGATCTGGCTCGAAGGATCGGGCGCGTAATAGAGTCCATGGCCGGCCGCAGCTTCGGAGATGGCAATGTTTCTCACCCCTGGCTGGACACGCGCCGTGCGCGCCAGCGGATCGACCTCGAGAATGCGCATGAACTTGGCCAAGGACAGCACGATACCGTTGGCAACCGGCGTGGCACCGCCCGAGAGCCCCGTTCCGGCGCCGCGGATCACTATCGGCAGCTTCGCCTCGCTGCAGAACCTAAGAACGGCGACCACCTGGTCTTCGCTTTCCGGCAAAGCCACCAGTAAGGGGAGTTGGCGGTAGGCAGTCAGGCCGTCGCATTCGTAGGGCCTGCCCTCCTCATCCCCGAGCAGCAGCCCTTCTCGGGGCAGGATCCGGCGCAGGGCCGCGATCACGCCGGTGATATCGATCGCTGCAGGCGGTGCTGGCTTGTCTCGCTGGTTGCCCATGTCTTTCCTATCCTCGCCGCTCAGGCCGAACGCCATGCATCGATCCATGACAAGCCGGCCGTGGTCGTCGTCAGCGGCCGGTATTCGCAGCCAACCCATCCTTTGTAGCCCAGATTATCGAGTTGCCGGAACAGAAAAGGGAAATTGATCTCGCCCGTGCCCGGCTCGTGGCGGCCGGGATTGTCGGCAAGTTGGATGTGGCCGATGCGAGGCAGGTTTTCCGCCAAGGTGACCGCCAGGTCGCCTTCCATCACCTGGGCATGATAGATGTCGTATTGCAGCTTCAGGTTATCGTTGCCGGCTTCTTCGATGAGTGCCTGGGCAAAGCGCGTGGTGGTGACGAAGAAGCCGGGGTTGTCACGGCTATTGACCGGCTCCATGACCAATCCGATGCCGGCACGTTGCAGGGCAAAGGCGGCGAAGCGCAGGTTCTCGACCAAGGTCTCGTGCGCCCTGCTATCGCTCTCGCCGCTCGGCTTGATACCGGCCAGGCAATTCACTCTCGGGCAGCCGATGGCCCGGGCGTAGTCGATGGCCAGACCGACGCTGTCCTGGAACTCGCCGACGCGCCGCGGATGGCAGGCGATGCCCCGCTCGCCCGCCGCCCAATCGCCTGCCGGCAGATTGAACAGCACCACTTCCAGGCCTTCGCTCCGGGCCCGATCGGCCAGTTCCAGTTTCCCGTACGCATAAGGAAACTGGTACTCGACCGCCTTGAAACCGTCCGCGCGTGCGGCGCCGAAGCGATTCAGGAAGTCGTGTTCAGCGTAGAGCAGAGAAAGATTGGCAGAAAAGCGTGGCATGTTCTTCCCGAAATCCGGCGCCTGCCCGGGCATTGCCGGGCAAGCGCACACGCTATTATGCGGCAAATCGCCATACCGGCCCACCGTCCTCGACCAGGGCCGCTATCCGATCTTCGGAGCGGCATCGGCGACGTGATCGATGCGGTCTCGAAATGCAGGATCAAGAGTCTCGCCCTGTTCGTTTGCGTCCCTGCCAGGCGGCGACGCCCTGAATGATGCGCGAGTAGGGCAATTCGGCCAGGCCGTCATAGCGCTCCAGCGCCTGCCCTATGAGCGCCGCCACATCAGGCGCCGCGCCGCTCACCTCAAGAGACGCCTGCAGGCCACGCAGGCCCCCGCACTGCAGTTTCATTTCGAGGGCATGGGTCATTCTCTGGGCGGGATCAGAAAGCTTCAGGGCGAAGAGAGAATTCTCGCGCAGAAGCCCATGAAAGGTCCGACAGTTCGCATGCGCCTCGGCATCGGTGCAGACCATTGATTCCCGCTCCGCCAGGGCAAGCCTGCCCGCCTGCGCACAGACGACGCTACCGGACAGCAAGGCCTTCTCGAACACACAGGGCAAGCGGTTGATCGCGCCGCGGGCATCCCGGTAGGCGGCTTCGTCCATGCCTCTCAAGAAACAAAACTGAAGGCGTCGGTTTTCATGCGGGCACCGACGCCGGATTAAGTTGAAAGCCCAGAGCAGCGGCACGGCGCTTAAGGGCGGCGATACTGCGCTGGCGCTGTTGCTCTTCGTAGTGTTGCTGGCC
>CAIVDC010000118.1 GCA_903904605.1 uncultured Sterolibacterium sp. | reverse complement strand
TCCACCGTCGGCAACGTCTCCATGGGGAACGTCGGGATGGACCAGACGCAACTGGCGCCCAACCGCACCTCAGCCTTCATGGGCAGTTGGCAAGACGATCTGAGCGGCAACACGTTCTCATCGAATTCGCTGACCGGGCGTACCGCCGTCAGCTTGCTGCGCAACCAGGGGTTTGCATCCAGGGTGGTGTCGATGCGCGTGTCGGAGCAGGATGTGGCCCAGGCCAGTCAACAAGCCGATGCAGCGCGAAACGATGCTGTCGCAGCCAGCACCGAGCGTTCAGCCATCCTATCGGAAGCATTCACGCAGGGATTGAGCAAACTGCACTCATCGCGCAGCAGCAGTGGTTCGACGTCCAGCAGCTTCGAGCAAGTGGGCGAAACTCTGAACAGGTTGGATCAAATCACCAAGAGCGTCGCAGAAAATACTGGGCTGAGCCAATCCCAAGTGGCGAGCATCGCTTTCGGCGCTGCCGGACATCTTGGCGTCAATGCACGTTTCGCCGGAGGCCAGGTTAAAGCAAGCGCCGAGAAAACATATCTGTCGAGTTTGTCGACGCAAGAGCAGAAAGCACTTGCCAGCATGAGCGGCGAACAATTGGCGGAGTTCAAGCAGTTCGGCGACCGAGTGTCACGGGACTCCAGTTTTTTGAACGCGGTCTCCAGAGATTCCCGTGAAGCTCAGGACATGTCGTCCCGGCTTACATCAACAACGGCACGATCCGAGCGAGCCGAAGCAAGCCTCGCCGAACGCACCAGTTTCGCCGAACGCGTCTCTGCAGCCCACGAGAAGGGTGAGACCATTTCCATCGACATTGCACAGGATCCACACAACCTGGAGATGTTTACGCGTTACGCGGAGCAGTATGGCGGCAACAGCGCTGCGGCACACACCTTGATGGAATCGGAATTAGCTCGGCAATCTCTTCGCCCGAACCGAGTATTTTCCGACGGGACTGCACTACCTGCATCCTTCGGAGACATCCGGAACCAGCATGTGCAACAGCGAGGCGTTGACGCACTGACGCCCGACATTGCCGGCCTGCACCAATCCAACCAAGAGCAAACCTCACGATTTGGAAACGCTGCGCCGATTCAGGGAGCCACCCCCAAAGTATCGCCCATTCGAGATGAGGTCCGTACCCACGGCAACCAAATACGCTCGGATGCAGCGTCGAACCGTTCAAGCTTCGACTCCAAGGCTGAGATCATCAAGACTGATGACGGAACACTTGCATCGAATAAATCGCTGCTGGTGCAATCAGGCAAACAGGTAGGTAATGACGCCGTAACGACACTCGACAATGCCAAGGATGCGGTGAAGGACTTGCTGAAGAAGCGGTAGTCAGTCGGTGGTGTTCCGATCCCATCGGCGCATCTCGTTTTCACTCTCCCCAGGCTTCGCGAACGGTGGATGCCCCTCGTCGCGCCAGTAGTTGGCGGCCAGATCCTTTGAGGAGGTGCTATTTCCCGGCAACGACTGTTCGTCCCAGTCGAGAGGCCGGCCCTTCTTGCCAATACGCGCGAGTACTACCCCAACGGGCAAGGCAAACAACACACCGACAGCCATCATGACGACTCGTGTTGGCCAGTCTTCTTTCGATGTCGACAACAAACCGGCCAATGCCCCAAAAACAATGAATCCGATCAGGATGAGTTTTCTCATTTCGGCCTCCTGGATTCAGTCTACCTCTGATGGCGCAGGTTGCAAGCCTATGACCCCCTACCCAGCTAACATTTCCACCACCAAGGCCCACCGCCTCGAATAACTCCTCATGCGGGGCCCCTTTTCCTCAGTATCAGTTGGATCATCGCAAACAGCCGATGGACGTCAGTTCTGTCGCCTCTTCCTCCAGTCGTGCCCGGAGTGAAAGCTCTGAGGCGGTGGCATCGGGAATGATCTTGATAGCCATCTTCTTGTCGCTGCGGTCCGCAAGAGACTTGAGCCGCTCCCACCCATCCCACAAGCGCTCCAAGACCTCGCGGCGTACCAGAGGATTGCGGTCAGAAAACTTGGCCCGACACTCATCCAGCATGTTGTCGAGGGTCCGGTCTCCTGTCCGAACAATTGTCCGCTTCAAATCTTCCCCAAGCACCGGAGGAAGCACGCGCACGATGCGGCCGGTCGACAACATCTCGAAGGCCACGCCGTTGCGCAAAAAGATGCGATTGACGGTCGCCCGGAATTGCTCCTGTCCCGACTGTCGATCGAACGTCAAATGGTGGTGGTTGAAGAAATCGTGATGCTTCCCGAGAATCGGTTTCGCCACTGAAGCGTAAATGATCTCGATGAAATCCAAGATGCGCAGCATGTCCGGCGCAAAGGGCTATGTCCGAAAATTGTAGATCCATTTCGGACATCGACAGGTAGCTGCCCCCTGCCCGAAGTGCCTAACTCCGCAAGGCTACCGTAAAAGCCTACGCGGCCTTACCTGTGCGCAACGGTACCAATTTGGCCCCGGCGATCCATCCATCGACCATATCGGCCCAGCTTTGCAGCATTTCCCGGCGCTGATCGGCGTACTCAGCTTTGTTATAGACGGCGCGCACACCCCGCTGCTCGTGCGCCAGGCACTTTTCAATCCAGTCGGTATTAAAGCCGGACTCATGCAGCAGCGTCGAGGCTGTACGGCGCAGGTCATGGACGCAGAAGTGCGGTAGATCGAGGCCCTCCTTTTGCGCTTTCTCGACCGTCGCAGTAATCAGACGATTGAGCGTCGCATCGCTCATCGGCTTATCAGTCTCATATCGGCCGGGAAGCAGGTACGGACTACTACCAGCGCAAGTCTTGAGCCCCACCAATAGATCGAGGGCCTGTTGACTCAGATAGACGACATGCGGCCGACGGGCCTTCATCCGCTCGGCAGGAATCGTCCAGGTGGCCGCTTCAAAATCAACTTCCTTCCACGTCGCAAGTAATAGCTCGCCCTTGCGGCACATTGACAGCAGGATGAACTTGACCGCGAGTTTGAGCGTAGGCAGCGTACCGACGGTATCGAGGACCGCAAAAAATGTCTGTATCTCGCCTGGCGTCAAAGCCCGCTCTCGCGGCTTGAACGTAGCAATGGCCGAGGCTTTCACGCTCTCGGCGGGGTTTTCGATCTTGAGGCCGCGTGACATGGCGTGACGATAGACTTGCTGGATGATTTCGCGGGCATGCACCGCCGTGGCCGGCGCTCCGCGCTCCTTGATCTTCTCGCACAGGGCAAGAATTTGGCTAGGCGTGACTTCTTCCAACTTGCGTTTGCCTAATTTAGGCAATACGTCGCGGTCAAGAATGCTCTTGCGCATCGCTACCGTGCTGTCAGCCAAGCCGGCGTCCCGCAGCCAGATTTCCGCAAATGTCTGAAAAGTGCCTGATTCCCGAAGTTCCCTTTTACCGTCAGCCTTGTCCCGTGCCGGTGATTCGCCCCGGCTGACAGTATTCTTGGCCCGCGCCAGCAGTTCACGCGCATCGGCCAGTGACAGCGGATCCCCGTACTTGATGGCCTCGGGATCACGCTTGGGCTGGCTGGCTTGGAACTCGTCGTACTGCCCCAAGGAAAGCGTTTCGCGCCGACCGGCCAGACGGTAGTCGTAACGGAAGGTAATGGCCCCCTTTGGCCACACCACCACATACATGCCGTCGCGGTCCGCAACCTTATAAGTTTTTTCCTGTGGCTTGAGGTTCTTGAGCTTCGCATCAGTCAGGGCCATTGCGTCCACCTCCATTACTCACGTCTACCGTCAGACCATCAAGACGGTAGACAGTTCAGCATTCTGTACACGAATTATTCTACCGTCACATCTGCCGTCAAAGACGATGGGATGTCAAGAGACAGCATGGGACGATAAAAACGAAAAGACCCTTTATTTCTCAAGGGCCTATGTCAGAAATGAACCGTTATGGGACTGAGTGAAACGCTATCGAATCATTCCCACTCGATGGTTGCGGGCGGCTTGCCGGAGATGTCATAGACCACTCTATTGATGCCGCGGACTTCGTTGATGATTCTGTTGGAGACCCGGCCGAGCAGCGCATGCGGCAGTTCGGCCCATTGCGCCGTCATGAAGTCCTGGGTCTGCACGGCGCGCAGCGCCACGACGTATTCGTAGGTACGGCCATCGCCCATGACGCCGACGGACTTCACCGGCAGGAATACGGCGAAGGCCTGGGAAGTCTTGTGATACCAGTCGGCGGCGCGCAATTCGTCGATGAAGATGGCGTCGGCGCGGCGCAGCAGATCGGCGTATTCCTCCTTCACTTCGCCGAGGATGCGCACGCCCAGGCCGGGCCCGGGGAAGGGGTGGCGGTAGACCATTTCATGCGCCAGGCCGAGAGCCAGCCCCAGTTCGCGCACTTCGTCCTTGAACAGTTCGCGCAGCGGTTCCAACAGTTTCAAATGCAGCGTGTCGGGCAGGCCGCCGACATTGTGATGGCTCTTGATGGTGTGAGCCTTCTTCTTGCCTCCTTGCGCCACGGCCGATTCGATCACATCGGGGTAGATCGTGCCCTGCGCCAGCCATTTGGCCTGGGGAAGTTTCTGCGCTTCCGCCTGGAAGACTTCGATGAACTCGCGGCCGATGATCTTGCGCTTCTGTTCCGGCTCGGCAATCCCGGCCAGATGACTCATGAATTGTGACGCGGCGTCGACGTGGATCACCCTGACGCCGAGGTTGCGGGCGAAGGTGAGCATCACCTGCTCCGCCTCGTGGAGACGCAGCAGGCCGTTATCGACGAAAACGCAGGTGAGCTGGTCGCCGATGGCGCGGTGAATCAGCGCCGCCGCGACGCTCGAATCGACGCCGCCCGACAGGCCTAGGATGACCTCGTCGGCGCCGACCTGCTGCTTGATCCTGGCGACGGCCTCGAGCACATAATCCGGCATGTTCCAGTCGTTGCCGCAGCCGCAAATCTCGTGCACGAATCGGGCAATGATGTCACGGCCCTTGATCGTGTGCGTCACCTCGGGGTGGAACTGCAGCGCATAGAAGCGGCGGCTTTCGTCGGCCATGGCGGCGATCGGCGTGGCCTCGTTGCTGGCCATCACGGTGAAACCCGGCGGCATCATGGTCACCTTGTCGCCGTGGCTCATCCAGACATCGAGAAGTCCGTGACCCTCGGCGTTGGTTCTGTCCTCGATGCTCTCGAACAGCCTGGTATGGCCCCGGGCGCGGATCTCGGCGTAACCGAATTCGCGCGTCGAACCGCTCTCGACCCGCCCGCCCAGCTGAGATGCCATGGTCTGCATGCCATAGCAGATGCCCAAGACCGGCACGCCCAGTTCGAACACCGCTTGCGGCGCCCGCGGCGTCTCCTCGTCATAGACCGAATTCGGGCCGCCGGACAGGATGATGCCCTGGGGATTGAATTCGCGGATGAAGGCGTCCGAGACGTCGTTCGGATGCAGTTCGCAATAGACCTGCTGTTCGCGCACGCGGCGGGCAATCAGCTGCGTGTATTGGGAGCCGAAGTCGAGAATGAGGATCTTCTGGTGCATGAAATCAATCCACGTGGTAATTCGGTGCTTCCTTGGTGATCTGCACGTCGTGAACATGCGATTCGCGCACGCCAGCCGAGGTGATCTGGACGAATTCGGCGCGCACCCGCATCTCGTCGATGGTGGCGCAGCCGACATAACCCATGGAAGCGCGCAAGCCGCCCATCAACTGGTGGATCACCGCGCCGACCGTGCCCTTGTAGGGGACGCGGCCCTCGATCCCCTCGGGAACAAGCTTCTCGACATTGGCGTCGCTGTCCTGGAAATAGCGGTCGGCAGCACCCTCCTTCATCGCGCCCAGGCTGCCCATGCCGCGGTAGGCCTTGTAGGAGCGGCCCTGGAAGAGTACGGTTTCACCCGGCGCTTCCTCGGTGCCGGCGAACAGGCCGCCCAGCATCACGGCGTTGGCGCCTGCGGCGATCGCCTTGGAGATGTCGCCCGAGTAGCGGATGCCGCCGTCCGCGATCATCGGCACGCCGCTGCCGGCAAGCGCGTTGGCGACGTTGTCGATCGCCGTGATCTGCGGCACGCCGACGCCGGCCACGATGCGCGTGGTGCAGATCGAGCCTGGTCCTATGCCGACCTTGACGCCGTCGGCACCGTGATCGACGAGCGCCAGGGCGGCGGAGGCGGTGGCGATATTGCCGCCGATCACCTCGACCTGCGGGAAATTCCTCTTCACCCAGCGGACGCGATCGAGCACGCCCTGGGAATGGCCGTGGGCGGTATCGACCACCAGCACATCGACGCCGGCTTCGGCCAGCATCTCGGCTCGTTCCTCGGTGCCTTCGCCGACGCCGATGGCGGCGCCGACGCGCAGATGGCCGAGATCATCCTTGCAGGCATCCGGATACTCGGATGACTTCAGGATATCCTTGACGGTCACCAGTCCGCGCAGTTCGAAGTCCCCATTGATCACCAGTACGCGCTCCAGTCGGTGCTTATGCATCAGCGCCTTGGCCTCCTCGGCCGAAGTGCCTTCCCTGACGGTGATGAGGCGCTCCTGCGGCGTCATGATGTTCTTCACCGACTGGTCGAGATTGGTCTCGAAACGCAGGTCGCGGTTGGTGACGATGCCCACGACCCGTTTACCCTCGACCACCGGCAGTCCTGAAAACTTGTGCAGGCGGGTCAAGGCCAGCACTTCGCGCACACTCATGGAAGGCGGAATGGTGATCGGATCTTTCAGCACCCCCGACTCGAAACGCTTGACCTTGGCCACTTCGGCCGCCTGGGCCCTGGGGTTCAAGTTCTTGTGGAGAATGCCGATGCCGCCTTCCTGAGCCAGTGCGATCGCCAGGCTGGACTCCGTCACCGTATCCATGGCGGCGGAGACCAGCGGCAGGTTCAGGCGGATGTTGCGCGTCAGGTGCGTGGCGAGCGTGACGTCGCGGGGCAGGATGGCGGAGTGGGCGGGAACAAGCAGGACATCGTCGAACGTCAGAGCCTTGTGGATGACTCGCATCTTCTCTCTTTCGTGCCAAAAACGTATTATACGCAGGCACCCTAGACCCGGCAAACCAGCCTACTCATCATGCGCGCAGTCGCACTCCTCGTTCTGTTGCTTATTTCGCCCACGCTATTCGCGGAAATCTACTCGTGGCGGGATTCCGACGGCGGCATGCATTATTCGGACATTCCACCCATCGGGCAGGTGAATACGAGCAAGATCGAGACTGAGGCAACGAACCCCGGCGACATTGAGCGCGCGCGCCGGGACTTGGCGAACAGGGAAATGGAATTCAGGAAGCGCCAGCAGCAGGCGGCAGAAGCTGCCGCCAAGGACGACAAGGATAAGGCCGAAACTGCGGAAAGGCTCAGGAACTGCGACAAGGCCAGATCTTATCTGAGGGCGCTGGAATCAGGGGTGCGGATCTCGAGGACCGACGAGAAAGGAGAACGCGTCTTCCTGGATGACCAGGCCCGGCAGCAGGAAACAGCGGCGGCCGGCCGCGAGGTCGAATCCTGGTGCAAGTGACCGGCTACGCGATGTCGCTCTTCGTCGGTTTGCCCAAGGCGGCACGCTGACGCCGGACTTCCTTGGGGTCGGCGATCAGCGGGCGGTAGATCTCGACGCGGTCATGTTCCCGCAGCGGCGTGTCGATCTTGCCGATCCGGCCGAAAATCCCGACTTTGTTTTGGCGGAGGTCGATCTCGGGAAATTTCTGCATAAATCCGGACGCCAGGACCGCCTGAAGCAATGTGCTGCCCGGCGGCAATTGGAGCCCCACGAGTTCCTGTCGCTCGGGTCCGGCATAGACGACTTCCACCGCGATCGAATCAGCCATGGATCTGTCGCGCTCTCTTCACAAAGGATTCGACCAGGGTATTGGCGATATGGCTGAACACCGGTCCCAGGGCCTTCTCCAGCAGCCTGCTGGAGAATTCGTAGTGCAGGCGGAACTCGACCTTGCAGGCGGTATCCCCCAGCGGCCTGAATCGCCAGCCCCCGTCCATGTGCTTGAAAGGGCCATCGGTGAGGGCAATCGCCATCGAGAGGGGATATTCCTTGGCGTTCTCGGTCGAAAAATGCGTCCTGAGGCCGTGGTAGCTGATGTCGATCCGTGCCGAAGTCTTGACCGGGCTGCGCTCGAACACCTCGCTACCGCCGCACCAGGGCAGAAATTTCGGATAGTCCTCGACCCTATCCACGAGATCGAACATCTGCATCGCGCTGCGCTCGATCAGAACCGATTTTTCGACGACGGCCATGCCGGGAGGCTGAGTTTGAATGACGCATTCTACCTCGCCAGGACAGGCGTGCAGAAATCGGCTTGATCCAGGTCAACCTGGGCAGCACCATCTATTGTTTGATTCCAAATTGTTTGGTATAAAACGAACTGGGTATTATAATGGTCAGCGGGATGTCGCGCTGGGGCGGCCGGACTTTATGCGGAGATCGACGATGAGCGTAGTCACAGACAAGGAAGTACAGCGTCGGGTGCACATGACGCTGCAGGTGAACGGCGAGGAGATCGAAGTCTCCTTTGCCCCTTACAAGACGCTGCTCGAAGTGCTGCGTGAGGACCTCGGCCTCACCGGCACCAAGCACGGTTGCGAACTGGGCGAGTGCGGCGCCTGCGCCGTGCTGATAGACGGTGAGCCATTGCTGTCCTGCCTGACCCTCGCCGTCGAATGCGAGGGCCGCGCGATCGAGACTATCGAAGGATTGGCGCAAGGCACCCAACTGCACCCCTTGCAGGAGGCATTCGCCGACCTGGGCGGCGCGCAGTGCGGTTACTGCACTCCCGGGGCAGTCATGACCGCCAAGGCCTTGCTTGACAAGGAACCCTCTCCGACATCGCAGCAGATCAAGGAAGCGATGTCCGGCAACCTATGCCGCTGCACGGGATACCAGCAGATCGTCGAATCGGTCGAAAAAGCGGCGACCTGCTGTCGCAGTGCGGAACGGGGAGCAGCATGAGCGCCAAGAGACCTCTGGAAGTCGTCGGCCAGCCGCGCCGGCGGGTGGACGCCCGCGCCAAAGTAACCGGGCAGACCCTCTTTGCCGACGACCTGTCGATGCCGCGCATGCTGCACTGCAAGCTGCTGCGCTCGCCTCATCCGCACGCCATCATCGAAGCGATCGATATTTCACGCGCGGCCGCCTACCCCGGCGTGAAACTGGTCTTGACCGGCAAGGACTTCCCGGTGCCGTTCGGCATCATGCCGGTATCCCAGGACGAATATCCCCTGGCGCCTGAACGCGTGCGTTACGTCGGCGATTCGGTGGCGGCAGTCATCGCCCGCGACGAGAAGACCGCCGAAGAAGCGCTGCTGCTGATCGAAGTCACCTACCGTGCGCTGCCCACCATCTCCTCGCCGGAAGAGGGCCTGGCGCAGCCGATGCCGCGCATCCACGATTACGGTGAACAGGGAAACATCCATCGCAACCAGTCCTACGAGTTCGGCGACGTCGAGGCGGCGCTTGCGAACTCCGACCACGTCTTCGAAGACCTGTTCTTCTACGAGGGCGACACGCACATGGCCTTGGAGCAGCAGGCCTCGCTCGCTTCCATCGATGGTGACGGCAAGCTGACACTGGCCACCAGTGCGCAAAATCCGCACTACCTGCACCGCCAATTGTCGCTGGTGCTGCAGATGCCCGCCTCGCAGATCCGCGTCATCGCCGTCCAGAACGGTGGCGGCTTTGGCGGAAAATGCGATCCGGCCGGCCACGAAATGGTGGTATCCAAGGCGGCGTTGATGCTCGGGCGCCCGGTGAAGATCTGCCTGACGCGCCAGGAAGTGTTCTACCAGCATCGCGGCCGCCACCCGGTATTGATGAAATTCCGCACCGGCGTGACCAAGGACGGCAAACTGACCGCGATGCACCTGCAGACGCTGCTCGACGGCGGCGCCTACGGCTCGCACGGGCCTGCCAGCACCTTCTATACCGGTGTGCTGACCCCGGTCACCTACGAACTACCGCGCTTCAAGTTCGACGCCTGCCGGGTGTTCACCAACAAGCCCGCCTGCGGGCCGAAGCGCGGACACGGCACGCCGCAACCGCGCTTCGGTCAGGAAGTGCAGCTCGACAAGATCGCCGAGAAGCTCGGCCTGGACCCGGCCGAAATGAGGCTCAATATGGCCACCAAGGCCAACTCGCTGACCTCGAACTGGCTCGGGATAGGTTCCAACGGATTGGCCGAGTGCATCCGCCAGGTGGTCGAGCGTTCCGGCTGGAAAGACAAGCACGGCAAGCTGCCTGAAGGCCGCGGCATCGGCATCGCGGCGAGTACCTATATGTGCGGTGCCGGAGTGTCGATCTACTGGAACAAGATGCCACATTCGGGCGTGCAATTGTTGCTCGATCGCAGCGGACAAGTGACCGTGTTCTGCGGTGCGACGGAAGTCGGCCAGGGCTCCGACGACGTCCTCGCCTCGATCATCGCCGAAGTGCTGGGCATCAGCACCTCGCAGATACGCTGCGTCACCGGAGACACCGGGATCACCCCGATCGACCTCGGCTCCTACTCCAGTCGCGTCACGATCATGATGGGCAATGCCGCCATGCAGGCAGCCAGCCGCGTGCGTGAACTGATCACCGCGGCGGTTATCGAGCCACTGGAAACGACGCCGGAACAGGTGGTGATGTCCCAGGGCCGGGTGTTCGCCGCCGACGACCCGAACAAGGGAATGAGCTTCGTCGAAGCCGTCGTCCTGGCCGAGACCAAGTTCGGCACTCTGGGCACCGTCGGCAACTACTCCCCGCCCAAGCCGCCGGGCAAATTCAAGGGTTCCGGCGTCGGCCCATCGCCCGCCTACTCCTTCTCGGCCTGCGTGGTCGAAACCGAGGTCGATGTCGCGACCGGCTTGATCCACATCGAGAAAGTCTGGATCGCGCACGACATCGGCCAGTCGATCAACCCGGTGCACGTGCGCGGCCAGGTGATCGGCGGAGTCTACATGGGGCTCGGGGAGGCGCTGATGGAGGAACAGGTGTTCCGCCGCCTGCCGGCCAAGTTGTCCAACGCTTTGGTGCACAAGATCCCCTCCCTGCTCGAGTACAAGACGCTCACCTCGGCGGACATGCCCGAGGTGGAGGTGATGCTGATCGAGGAGCCGGATCCGAACTGCCCGTTCGGCGCCAAGGAGGCTGGACAGGGGCCGCTCCTGCCGGTCATGCCGGCGGTGGCGAACGCCATCTGGGACGCGGTCGGTGTGCGCATCGACGAAGTGCCGATCACCCCGGACAAGGTGTTGCGCGCCCTGAAGCTGAAACGCGCGGGCAAGAACCCGCGGGTCGGACCGGAGTACTTTCCGGACGTGCCTTATCCGGAACCGGTATTCGTGCTGCCGCCGGGTGAAGGCGGAGACGGCAAGGAAAGCAAGAAGCTGGAAAGCATGCCCGCGAACAGTCTGGCAGAGGTATCGACATCATGATGCGACTCCCGTGGTTCAATTATCGTTCCCCGAAGAGCGTTGCCGAAGCGGCGCGCATTCTCGCCGCCGAAGGCCGGGACGCGATGCTGATTGCCGGCGGCACCGATCTACTGCCTAACATGAAGCGGCGGCAGCAGACACCGGCGACGCTGGTTTCGCTGCGCCAAGTCGGCGGACTGAAGGACGTGGTCAATGGCCGGGGACTGACTCTTGGCGCCGGACTCACGCTCAGCGAAGTGGTGAACACGCCGGCGCTGAAAGACAGTTGCGGCTACCGGGCCTTGCACCAGGCCGCGGCCCAGGTCGCCTCGCCGCACTTGCGCAACATGGGCACGCTAGGCGGCAACCTCTGTCTCGACACACGCTGCCTGTACTACAACCAGAATGAGGATTGGCGCCGCGCTATCGACTTCTGCATGAAGTGCAATGGCGAGACCTGCTGGGTGGCGACTTCGAGCAAGCGCTGCATGGCCGTGTCCTCCACCGATACCGCACCGGCGCTGATTTCCCTCGGCGCCAAGGTGAGACTGGTGTCGGCCGCAGGCGATCGGGAACTCGAGCTAAACGATCTGTACCAGAATGACGGCACCGAATATCTCACCCGCCAGCCCGACGAGATCCTGACCGCGGTGAGTTTGCCCGATCTCTCCGGCTGGAAGAGCACCTACTGGAAGCTGCGTCGGCGCGGCTCTTTCGATTTCCCGATACTCGGCGTCGCGGCGGCCGTGCGCGCAGCGCCGGACGGCACGGTCCTTGACGCCCGCATCGTCCTCGGCGCCGTGTCCTCGCGCCCTCTGATGACCGAGGCCGGCGGGCTGTTGCTCGGCGGCAAACTCACCGACGAAGCCATCGCCGCGGCTGGCAAGAAGGCCACGTCGGCCGCCAAACCCCTGGACAACACCGACCTCGACCTCTACTGGCGCAAGGACGTCGTCTCGTCCTTCGTCGGTTACGCGCTCAGGGAAATTCGCGGCGACGACATGAGTGCAACCCGGTTGCGCATCATGCGGCAGTTGTAGCCAAGCGCCGCCCGGTACAGCGCTTTGCGCTCGGCCGGGCAGCAAGCTCTGTGAGTTAGAATGCGTGATTCCATCGAGCGTCGCGTTCATGAGCATTGCTGAAAACAAGAAGGCCTTCCACGACTATTTCATCGAGGACAAGTTCGAGGCGGGCATAGCCCTCGAAGGATGGGAGGTCAAGGCTATCCGCGCCGGCCGCGCGCAGATCAAGGAAGCCTACGTGGTGCTGCGGAACGAGGAAATCTATATGATCGGCGCGCACATCAGTCCGCTGCCGACCGCCTCGACGCACATCAACCCAGATCCGGTGAGGACGCGCAAGTTGCTGCTCCACGCGGAAGAAATCAGCAAGCTGATCGGCAAGGTTGAAAGGGCCGGGTATGCCCTGGTGCCGCTCGATCTGCATTTTTCCAAAGGGCGCGTCAAGCTGACCATCGGACTTGCCCGCGGCAAGAAACAGTACGACAAGCGCGAAGCAGAGAAGGATCGAGACTGGGTCCGGGAAAAGAGCCGGATCATGAAGGCGACTCGATCTTGAGCCGGGTCTTTCGATGCAGGCAAACCGGGCGCATAGCAGGCGTTAGCGGCCGCAGTCAAGAAGCCAGCCTGATCCGCAACCAGGCTTGAGCCGCATGTCTGCCTCCACCCTGCTCTGGCTGATCACCGGCGGCCTGATGCTGCAGCCCTTGTCGACCGATCTCTACCTCGCATCCCTGCCGCACCTGACGAGCTACTTCTCGGCCACGCCGGCCGCCGTGCAACAGACGCTGTCCTTGTTCGTGATCGGCTTCGGGACGGCTCAACTCGTCAGCGGTCCCCTCTCCGACCGTTACGGCCGCAGGCCGGTGCTGGAGGGCGGGTTGGCGACGTATCTGTTCGCCAGCATCGGCTGCGCTTTCGCGCCGTCTCTGTCCCTGCTCGTCGCCGGCCGTTTTGTCCAGGCCGTGGGCTGCTGCACGGCGGTCGTGGTGGCACGCGCAATCATCCGTGATGCCTACGCCCCTGCCGAAGGTGCGCGGATCTTCGCCAAGGCCAGCAGCCTGCTGTCGCTCGTGCCCATTTTCGGACCGATCTCGGGCAGCTATCTGCAGGTCGTCTTCGGCTGGCGCGCAGCCTTCGGCCTGCACGCCTTGTTCTGTGCCATCCTGGCTTGGGCGACATGGCGCTGGTTCGTGGAAACCAATCGCGCGAAAGACCCCGAGGCCATGCGCCTGGACAGTCTGGCCGCGAGCTATGCCCGGATTGCCACCACGCCGGCCTTTTGGGCCTACACCCTGCCTGGCGCCCTGTCTTATGGTTTGATCTTCGTCTTCATCAGTGGCGCCTCGTTCGTGCTGATCCAGGTGCTGGGCGTTGCCACCGAATACTACGGCTACATCCATTCCCTGGGCGTCGTCGGCTACCTGGCGGGCACCATCATCTGCCGAAGGCTCCTGGGCAGGATAGGCATCGATGCAACCTTGCGCATCGGCACCACGCTGTCGCTCGTCGGCGGCCTGACCTTCGCAGTCCTTGCGCTGGCGGGCATCAAGCACTGGTCGGTGGTGCTCCTCTGCATGTTCCTCTGCATGTGCTCCCATGGCATCAACTATTCCTGCACCCAGGCGGGCGCAATCGCGCCTTTTCCGCAGCAGGCGGGAGCGGCGGCCGGGCTGATGGGCTTCTTCACAATGGTTGCCGCGTTGCTGGTCAGCACCTGGGTCGGCGCGAGCTACGACGGGACGCTCCTGCCCCTGGCGCTCACCTCAGCCGCGGTGGGCGTATTGCTCTTTGTCTCGGCCCGGCTGCCCTTGCTGCAAGGCGGTAGCTGAATCCGTCCGCCGTTATTTGTTGTGGCCGGCGAGCTGCATCCAGGTATCCACGACGCTATCTGGATTCAGCGACATCGACTGTATGCCCTGATCCATCAGCCATTCGGCGAAATCCGCATGATCAGAGGGCCCCTGACCGCAGATGCCGACGTACTTGCCGAGACGGTTGCAGGCGGAAATGGCCATGCTCAGGAGCAGCTTTACCGCCGGATCGCGTTCTTCGAAGGCATGGGCCACCAAGCCTGAATCCCGGTCGAGACCCAGGGTAAGCTGGGTCAGGTCGTTGGAACCGATGGAGAAGCCGTCGAAATACTGCAGGAAGTCTTCCGCCAGAAGCGCATTGGAGGGGATCTCGCACATCATGATCAGGCGCAGCTGATTCTCGCCTCGCTTCAGTCCTTGCGCCGCCAGCAGCTCGACGACGCCGCGGGCTTCCTCGAGGTTGCGCACGAAGGGCACCATGATCTCGACATTGGTCAGACCCAGCTCGTTTCTGACTCGCTTCAAAGCCCGGCATTCCAATGCGAAGCAGTCGCGGAAACTTTGTGCGACATAGCGCGAAGCGCCGCGGAAGCCGAGCATGGGATTCTCCTCGTCCGGCTCGAAGATCTCACCGCCCAGGAGTTTCCGGTATTCGTTCGATTTGAAGTCCGACAGGCGCACGATCACGGGCTTCGGATAGAAGGCGGCGGCAATCGTGGCAACGCCTTCGACCAGTTTCTCGACGAAGAAAGCCTCGGGACTTTCATAACCGCGAGAGCGGCGCATGATCTCGTCGCGGACACTGGCCGGCACCTGGTCGATTTCCAGGATCGCCTTCGGATGGATGCCGATCATGTTGTTGATGACAAACTCCAGCCGAGCCAGTCCGACGCCACTGTTGGGAATCTGCGCGAATTCGAAGGCCAGTTCCGGGTTGCCGATATTCATGGTGATTTTCACCGGCAGTTCCGGCAGATTGCTGATGTCCTGGCGCGTAACCTCGAAATCCAGCAAGCCGCGGTATACATAGCCGGTGTCGCCCTCGGCGCAGGAGACGGTCACCGGCTCGTTCTCCGACAATGATGAAGTCGCACTGCCGCAGCCCACGATGGCCGGGATGCCCAACTCTCTGGCGATGATCGCCGCGTGGCAGGTGCGGCCGCCGCGGTTGGTGATGATGGCCGAAGCGCGTTTCATCACCGGTTCCCAGTTCGGATCGGTCATGTCGGTGACCAGGATGTCGCCCGCCTTGACCTTGCCCATTTCGGATGCGTCCTTGACCAGTCGGACCGGCCCCGAGCCTATTTTCTGGCCGATGGCGCGGCCCGAGGCGAGCACCTTGCTATGCTGCTTGATGCGATATTTCTCGATGTTGTTGCCGCCGCCGTTCTGGGACTTGACCGTTTCCGGACGGGCCTGAAGGATATACAGCTTGCCGTCCTGACCGTCCTTGCCCCATTCGATGTCCATTGCCCGGCCGTAGTGCCGTTCGATGATCACGGCATAGCGGGCGAGCTCGAGCACGTCGGCGTCGGACAAGGAGTAGCGGTTGCGCGCGCTTTCCGCGACCTCGATCGTCCTGGTACTGGTCCCGGCCTGATGACTGTCGGTGAATACCATCTTGATCAGCTTGGAGCCCAGGTTGCGGCGGATCACTGCAGGGAAACCCTGCGCCAGGGTCTTCTTGTGCACGTAGAATTCGTCCGGATTCACGGCGCCCTGCACGATGGTCTCCCCCAGGCCGTAACTGGCGGTGATGAAGACCACGCCGTCGAAGCCGGATTCGGTATCGAGGGTGAACATCACGCCCGAAGCGCCCGTGTCGGAGCGCACCATCCGCTGCACGCCCGCCGAGAGGGCCACGTCGGCGTGGCTGAAACCCTTGTGCACGCGATAGGCGATGGCGCGGTCGTTATAGAGCGAGGCGAACACTTCCTTGATGGCGTGAAGAATGTGCTGGTAACCCTGAATATTGAGGAAACTCTCCTGCTGCCCGGCAAACGAGGCATCGGGAAGATCTTCCGCGGTTGCGGACGAACGAACCGCGAAGGAGGCGTTATCGACGCCGCCATCGGCCAGCGCCTGGTAGTGGGTCTTGATTTCGGCCTCGAGCGCCGGCGGCAGGGGTGTGTCGACGACCCACTTGCGGATTTGCGCGCCGGTATTGGCCAGGGCGGCAACGTCATCGACGTCGAGTGCGTCCAGCGCCTCATTGATGCGCCCCGCCAGACCCTGGTGGGCGAGGAAATCGCGGTAGGCTTCGGCAGTCGTCGCGAAGCCACCGGGTACGCGCACGCCGGCGCCGGAAAGCTGGCTGATCATTTCGCCGAGAGAGGCATTCTTACCGCCCACTTGCTCGACGTCGATCATGCGCAGGTGGTCGAATGCGATGACGTAGCGCTTCATATCTGGCCTTTCGGGGAAATGATTGATTGATCGGAACAATGGAAGCGGCTATTTTATCGTCTTTATCGACTCTCCTCCGCGAACATGACAGTACCGCGCACGGTCTTTTTCATCTCCGACGGCACCGGCATCACCGCCGAGACACTCGGCCACAGCCTGCTTTCCCAGTTCGGCGACCTGAAGTTCCGTACGGTGCGCATGCCATTCGTCGATTCCGTCGCCAAGGCGAAGGACTGCGTCGCCAGAATCCGCGAGGCCGGACGGCAGGATGGGGTTCGTCCCGTCGTCATCTCGACGCAGGTCAATCCGCAGATCTCTGCGGCCCTGAGGCAAGGCGATGCCTTGATCCTGGACTTTTTCGAAGCCTTCATCGCGCCGCTCGAAGCCGAACTGGGCGAGCGTTCAACCCACACCATCGGCCGCTCTCATGGCGGTGCCAACAGCCAGGACTATTCGGCCCGGATCGAGGCAATCAATTTCACGCTGGCCCACGACGACGGCATCTCCGACACCGAACTCGACAAGGCCGACGTGATCCTGGTCGGTGTCTCCAGAAGCGGCAAGACGCCGACCAGCCTTTATCTTGCCCTGCAATTCGGCATCATGGTCGCCAACTATCCACTGATTCCCGAGGATTTCGAGCGCAACAAATTGCCAGGCAGCCTGGCCAAACATCGCCACAAGCTGTTCGGCCTGACCATCGGCCCGGATCGACTGAGCCAGATTCGCCGTGAACGCCGTCCCGAAAGCCATTACGCCTCGCCGGAAAACTGCCGCTACGAGGTCGATGCCGCGCAGAAGTTGATGAAGCGCGAAGGTATACGCTGGCTCGACTCCACCACCAAGTCGATCGAGGAAATCGCCGCCACGCTGATGCAGACGGTCAAGCTGGACCGCCACACCTTCTAGGGCCAGCAGTGAGCGGCGTACGCCGTGGAGGCCCGTCACCCCTTTCCGGGAGAAGGCGCTAGAACCTTTTTTGCCGCACTTCCTCGAACAGGCAGATGGCGGCGGCAGCGGCAACGTTTAGCGATTCGCTGCCGGGCGCCATCGGAACGGCGGCCCGAAGCCGCGCGCAGGCAGCCAGTTGCGGCGAGATTCCGCAGCCCTCGTTGCCGAACAGCCAGGCCACGCGGCCGGAAAGGTCGAGCAGGTAGAGCGGATCGCCGCCATGTGCCGTCGCGGCCACCGTGCACCCGGGAAATTCCGCGATCAGCTTGCCAAGGTCGGCGTGTTCGCGGATGCGAAGGTCGAAATGGGCGCCCTGCGCAGCCCGCAGGACCCTCGGTGTCCAGGCGCCGGCGCAACCCGGACCGAGAAACAGGTCGCCAATGCCCGCGGCCGCCGCAGTGCGCAGGATGGAGCCGACATTGCCGGCATCCTGCAAGGCATCGAGCAGTACGCATGAACCGGCGCCAGGCGAACTTTCCCGCGGCGATGGAATCCGGATCAGGGCGAGGATGCCAGTCGGCGTTGCCACGCCGGAGAGTTCAGAGAACAGGCTGTCTTTCAGCAGCAGCGCCTCGGTTCCAGCGAGCGTGGCCTGCAAGGCGAGGATTTCCGGCTGCGCCGCGCCGTGCTCGCTGAGAATCAACCGCTCCGGCGGGCCGACCTTGTCTCGGTAGGCGGCGACGAGATGGCTGCCTTCGAGCAGGGTGCTCGCCTGCCGGCGCTGCTCGCGGGCGTCAGCGGCAAGCGCCTTCAAGGCCTTGAAGTCGGCGTTGTCTCGTGAACTGAGGTACTTCATGGCGCAGCGCTTGTGCCCAGCTCAGCGCGAGAAATAGGCACCGACGGTGGCGATGGCGATGGTGGCCAGACCGAGCGTCAGATTGATGCCGACCATCTTCCGGATCTGACTCAGGGCTGCCGCGGCCTTAGGCCAGTCGGCAGCGGCCACCCCCTGGCCCAGCCTGCGATAGGGCGCAAAATAGAGATGGGCGAAGATCATCATCATGACGACGCCGAGCGTCAGCATCAGGTGCCAGTGCAAAGGCGCGCCGTGCCAGCCGACCACCCCGATCATGCTCATTCCGGATACAAGGATCAGCGCCACCGCCAGCCAGACCCAGGAAAAGAAGCGGCCGAGCACGCCTGACCACAGCGCCAGCCGTTGTGGCGGTTCCAGGAGGACGGCGGCCACCGGTCTCAGGCAGAGATAGGCGAAGAACATGCCGCCGACCCAGACGACCACGGCGACGACATGCAGGAACATCAGCAGGGGCATCAATTTCATGACGTATTTCCTTCCAGAAGGCGGCGCACCGGAGCGAAGCTGCGCCTGTGAATGATTGCCACACCGTGCTTCTTCAAGGCAGCCAAGTGTACCGCCGTCGGGTAGCCTTTGTGCCGATCGAGGCCGTATTGCGGATAGATTGCGGCCAAGCGCAGCAACTCGGCATCGCGGGCGGTCTTGGCGAGGATGGAGGCGGCGGCGATCGCCGCAACGCTTGAATCGCCCCTGACGATGGCCTGCGCAGGCATGGCGACCATCGGACAGAAGAGGCCGTCGACTTCGATGGCATCGGGTTGCGGCCGCAGCGCCTCGACCGCCCGGCGCATTGCCAGCAGGCTGGCCTGAAGGATATTCAGGCTGTCGATCTCGACCACGCTGCTCGCCGCAACGGCCCAGGCCAGTGCTTGGCTGCGGATCGATGCCGCGAGACGTTCGCGGGTCTTGGCCGAGAGCTTCTTCGAATCGTCCAGCCCCTCGATCGGCCGCGCCGGATCGAGAATCACCGCAGCCGCATACACCGGTCCGGCGAGCGGGCCGCGTCCGGCTTCGTCGACGCCGGCGACCAGCAGCGCCTTCATGTGGCGTGGCGCAGCATGGGCAGGATCGAGGCTGCCGCCTGCTCGGCGGTATTCTGGCGCAACTGCTGATGAAGTGCTGAGAAGACCCGGAACAGGCGTCCGGGAACAATCGGGTCTGCAACCAAATTGGCCAGCGCCTGGGCGAGATTATCGGGCGTCGCCTGGTCCTGCAGAAATTCCGGCACGACGAAACGGCCGGCAAGTATGTTCGGCAGCCCCACCCAGGGCTGGAGGTGCATGCGTTTCATCAGGCGCCATGACCACGGCGACATCTTGTAGGCAATCACCATCGGCTTCTTGAACAATGCCGCCTCCAGCGTTGCCGTCCCGCTCGCCACCAGGACGCCATCGGCCGCGGCCAGGGCATCGTGGGCGTGGCCGAAGAGCAGCGTCAGCGGCAGGTCCTGGGCGCCGTATTGCCACAGGGCATTCTCGAAGCTGGTGCGCGTCTCGCGGGTCACCAGGGGCACCAGGAAGCGTGCCTGCGGGTGGCGCTTGTTCAAAGCTTGGGCCGTTTCGATAAAAGTTCTCGCCATGTAATGCAGTTCTGACTGGCGGCTTCCCGGCAAGAGTGCGAACACCAGGCCATCCTGCTCCAGATTAAGGCGTCCCCTCGCCGCGTTCCGGTCCGGCTCGAGGGGAATGATATCGGCCAGCGGATGACCGACATAGCGCACCGATATGCCATGCTTCTCGTAAATTGCCGGTTCGAACGGAAACAGGCAGAGCATCTGGCTGACAGCCCGCGCGATGTGACGGATCCGACCGGCGCGCCAGGCCCAGACCGACGGGCTGACGAAGTGTATCGTCGGAATGCCCGCGGCCTTGAGCCTGGTTTCCAGCCAGAGGTTGAAATCGGGGGCATCGACGCCGATGAAGACGTCGGGAGGATCTGCCAGCAGACGCTTCAGCAGTTGCCGTCGTATGCCGCTGATCTCGCGGTAATGGCGCAGCACTTCGACATAACCGCGAACGGCGAGTTGCTCCGCCGGCCACCAGGCATCCAGTCCCGCACGCTGCATCTTGGGTCCGCCTATGCCGCAGAAGCGGCCTTCCGGCATATGTGCCTGCAGCGCTTCGATCAGGTGACTGGCGAGCAGGTCGCCCGAGGCCTCTCCGGCGACCATGGCTATGGTGAACTGTCCGGTCATGTCTCGATTGCTGCCCAAGAGGCTGCGACTAGCGAATGATGCCGCGGCCGGGTGTGGCGAGGAATTCGGCAAGCACCTTGAGTTCAGGGGTCGCGTCGCTGGCCGCGGCGATCGCGGCCTGAGCTTCTTCGAGCTTGAAACCGGACCGGTAGAGCGTCTTGTAAGCGCGCTTGATCGCCATGATCGCGCCGGAACTGTAGCCCCGCCGCTTCAGGCCTTCGCTGTTGATTCCATGCGGCTGAGCGGGATTGCCCGAGACCGTGACGTAAGGCGGCAGGTCCTGCAGCAGGATGCTGTTGATACCGGAAAGGCTGTGGGCGCCGATGCGAACGAACTGATGCGCCCCGGAGAAGCCGCCGAGAATTGCCCAGTCGCCGACGGTGACATGGCCCGCCAACTGCGCGTTGTTGGCGAAGATGGTGTGGCTGCCGACCTGACAGTCGTGCGCCACATGGACGTAGGCCATGATCCAGTTGTCATTGCCCAGCCGGGTGATGCCGGCATCCTGGGCGGTTCCGCAATTGATCGTGCAAAATTCCCGGATGGTGTTGCGGTCACCTATTTCAAGCCGGGTCGGCTCATTGGCGTACTTCTTGTCCTGTGGCGCAGCACCGATCGAGCAGAACTGGAAGAACTGGTTGTCCCTGCCGATCTTGGTGTGTCCCTCGATCACCACATGCGGGCCGATGCGGCAGCCGTCGCCAATCTCGACGTGTTCGCCGATGATCGAATAGGCGCCGATTTCAACGCCCTGCCCCAGGTGCGCACCTGCTCCGATCAGGGCGGTCGGGTGGACCGCGGCGTTCATATTGCTCATGGAATGGCGCGCATCGTGCACATCAGTTCCGCCTCGGCGACGACTTGCTCGCCGACGCGGGCCTTGCTGGCGAATTTCCAGATACCGCGCATATTGCGGCTGATCGAGACGTCGAGCAGCAGCTGGTCGCCTGCGATGACCGGCTTCTTGAAACGGGCGTTGTCGATACCGACGAAGTAATACACCGACTTGTCGTCGGACTTGTTGCCCTGGGTCTTGAAGGAGAGGAGGGCTGCGGCCTGGGCCAGCGCCTCGATGATCAGCACGCCCGGCATCACCGGATGATGCGGAAAATGCCCGGGGAAAAAAGGTTCGTTGATGCTGACATTTTTCAAGGCCAGGATGCGTTCGCCCGGAACGCACTCGAGCACGCGATCGACCAGAAGGAAAGGATAGCGATGCGGCAGGTATTCCAGAATTTCGCGGATATCCATCGAGGTCATGACTTTTCCTTCGGTTCGGCCAAACGCGCCACTTGCGCTTCGAGGGCGCGTATTTTATCCGCCATCGCATCGAGGTGGCGCAGCCGCGAGAAATTTTTCAACCAGTCGGCGTGTTCGAGAAACGGCAGGGTACCCGTGTAGGTGCCGGCCCGGTTGATGGATTTCGACACCAGCGTACCCGCCGAAATATTGACATCGGCGCTGAGGGTTATGTGACCGAGGATCACCGACCCGCCGCCAACCGTTGAGCGCTGCCCGATCCTGGCGCTGCCGGCGATGCCGACGCAGCCGGCCAGCGCACTGTGGGCGCCGATCTGGACGTTGTGGCCGACCTGGATCTGGTTGTCGAGCTTCACGCCGTCTTCGATCACGGTGTCGTCGAGGGCGCCGCGGTCGATCGTCGTGTTGGCGCCGATCTCGACGTCATCCCCGATGACGACCCGCCCGATCTGCGGAATCTTGAGCCATGAACCGTCGGATTCGCGGGCGAATCCGAAACCGTCCGCGCCGATCACCGCACCGGCATGGATAATCGCCCGCCGTCCTACGACTGAGCCGGGATACAGCGTGATGTTGGCATAAAGCTGCGAATCGTCGCCGATCCTGGCTCCTTCGCCGATGACGCAACCTGGACCAATTTCCACGCGTTCGCCGATGACGCACCCCTTGCCGATCGAGACGCCGGCGCCGACGCTGACGCTGGACGGCAATTCGGCATCGATCGCGGCTGTGGGATGACGGACGGGCGCGGAACGGCTACGCGGATTGAGCCATTGGGAGACACGGGCAAAATAGACGTAGGGCTGGTCGCAGACGATACAGGCGACCGGGCAAGCGGCGGCGGCCTGGCCGCCGAGAATCACCGCGCCGGCGCGGGTGAGGCCCAGCCGAAGCCGATATTTCGGGTGGGATAGGAAGCTGATCTCGTCGGGTCCGGCGCGTTCCAGAGACGCGACCTGGGCGACAGTCCGGGCACCATCGCCGATCAGTTCGCCGCCGAAGCGGGAGACGATCTCGTCTAAGCGAACGGGAGCCAAATTGCGGATCGCCTATTTGGTGGTGCCGTCGCCGAGCGCCTTGATAACCCTGTCGGTGAGATCGATGCGCGGACTTGCGTAGACCGCCTCCTGGAGAATGATGTCGTACTTGTCGCTTTCGGCAATACTCTTGATGACCTTGTTCACACGTTCGAAAATCGCCGCCATCTCTTCATTCTGACGCAGGTTGAGGTCTTCGCGAAATTCCCGCTGCTTTCTCTGGAAATCGCGATTCAAGTCATTGAATTCGCGCTCCTTGTTGTGCCGATCTGACTCCGCCATGGTGACCGAATTCTTCTCCAGGGCTTCTTGCATGGTCTGCAGCTGCTTCGCGACCTTCTGCAGATCCTGATCGCGCTTTTCGAACTCCTTCTCGATCTTCTTCTTCGCCTTGGTGGCCTGCGGCGCGTCATTCAGGACGCGCTGACTATTGACGAAGCCAATCTTGACCTCAGCTCTGGCCGGCACGGCGGCGATCAAGCAGGCTGCGGCCAGTATCGGTATTAAAATCTTGTTCAACTCGGTTCTCCTTGCTGCAGTAAGAATATCAAAATGTCGTGCCCATCTGGAATTGCAGACGCTGCACTTTGTCATCGGCCCGCCTGTTGATCGGATTGGCGAAGCTGAATTTCAGCGGGCCCAGCGGCGAAGACCAGACCAATGATACGCCTGCGCTGTACCGCAAATCGCCCGTACTCATCTTCTGCCCCTGTCCCCAGACCTGGCCGCCGTCAACGAAGGCCCCCAGGCGCACGGATTTGTCGAGCCCAATTCCGGGCATCGGCACCAGCAGTTCCGCATTGAATACCAGGCGGCGGGTGCCGCCAAGTCGGGTATCGGTCACCGGATCGACCGGGCCGAGCGAACTGTTGTCATAACCCCGGACCGAACCTATCCCGCCAGCATAGTAATTCTTGAAGAAGGGCAAGGGCTTGCCTCCGTAGCCGCCGGCGATGCCGAATTCGCCGTTGAGCAGCAGGGTGTAGTTGCGGGCAATGACCGGTATGAATTGCTGGTGCTGCAGGGTGCCGCGGTAGTAGTGCAGAGTGCCAAGATTCCCGGCAGGCAGGCCAAGTTCGCCGACAATCCGGTTTATCGAGCCCGTAGTCGGGTAGAGGCGGCTGTCGATGGTTTCCTTGGCCCAGCCCGCCGTACCCAGCAGGGTGGTGTTGGTGTCGCCGAACTCTCTTACGTAGTTCTGGAATTGCAGGGGACTGTAGGAATTGACGGTCAGGCTGGTCAGGTCGGCGGAAAGGCCAAAGCTGACCGAATCATCCTCGGCCACCGGAACGCTGTAGCGCACGCCGCCTCCCGTGGATTTGCTGTCGTAGGCGCCCACCACGAGAGAACTGGTGTTGGTCTTCCGGTGATAGACGTCGAAACCCCGGCCGACGCCATCAACCGTGTAATACGGGTCGGTGTAGGAAAGGGATACCACCGTATTGACCTTGCTGGTGTTGAGCTGCACCCCGGCGAATTTGCCGCTGCCGAAGAGGTTTTGCTGCGACAAAGACCCGGACAGGACGAGTTTTTCCGAACTGGAAAAACCGGCTCCGAGCATCACGTTGCCGGTCGGCTTCTCCTTGACGTTCACATTGACATCGACCTGGTCGGTCGTCGCGGGGACGGCCGGGGTCTCCACCGTCACGTCCTCGAAATAGCCGAGCCGATCAACCCGTGTGCGGGACTTGTTGATCTTTTCGCCGTCGTACCAGCTCGACTCCATCTGGCGCAGTTCCCGGCGGATCACCTCGTCACGGGTGCGGTTGTTGCCGGTGATGTTGATTTGCCGCACATAGACGCGACGGCCCGGATCGACATAAATCGTGAAGGCCACCTGGCGCTTCTCCTTGTCGAGTTCCGGCGCCGCATTGACGTTGGCGAACGCGTAGCCCTCGTTGCCAAGGCGCTCGCTGATCCTCTTGGTGGTCTCGGTCAGCTTCTCTCGAGAGAAAGTCTCGCCCGGTTTGACGTTGACCAGTTTCTTCAACTCCGCCTCTGGCACGATCAGGTCGCCCGCGAGCTTGACCGAGGAAACCACGTACAGCTCGCCCTCGGAAACATTTACTGTAATGTAAATGTCCTGCTTGTCCGGCGAGATGGAGACCTGGGTGGAATCGATGTTGAACTCGACATAGCCATGGTCGAGGTAATAGGAGCGCAGTGTCTCCAGATCGCCGGCCAGTTTTTGTTTGGAATACTGGTCGTTCTTGGTGTACCAGGTCAGCCAGCCAGGCGTCCGAAGGACGAACAGCGCCAGGAGATCCTTCTCCTTGAAAGCGGTTACGCCGACCAGGTTGATCTGCCTGATCTTGGCGACTTCACCCTCGTCTACCGCAAAATTGATTCCGACGCGGTTACGTTCCAGCGGGGTGATCGTCGTCGTTATCTTTACCGCATAGTAGCCGCGGGAAAGATATTGTCGCTTGAGTTCCTGTTCGGCCTTGTCCACCAACGAGCGGTCGAAAATCCGCGATTCGGCCAGGCCGACCTCGGTCAGGCCTTTCTTGATCTGATCCTTCTCGAACGCCTTCAGGCCGACGAATTCGATCGAAGCGATCGCCGGCCGCTCGTCGACAAGGACAACCAGCACGCCGCCTTCGATCTCGAGCCTGACATCCTTGAAGAATCCTGTCGCGAACAGGGCTTTGACGGCCTGCGCGGCCTTGTCGTCGGTCATGGTGTCGCCGACCTTGACCGGAAGATAGCTGAACACTGTCCCTGCTTCGGTGCGTTGGATGCCTTCGACGCGAATGTCCTTGACGACGAATGGCTCAAAGGCAGAAGCCGAGGTCGCGAACAGTGCTGCAACCAGTCCAGCGATCAGGTTTTTATTCATGCGGCTATCCGGAAACGAGACGGTTAATATCGTTGTAAAAGGCGAATGCCATCAACAGAACCAGCAGGAACAGACCGATTTGCTGACCGATTTCCATTACCCGCTCGGGGAGCGGGCCGCCCTTGATCATCTCGACGAGATAATACAATAAATGGCCGCCATCCAGTATCGGAATAGGCAGCAGATTGAGCACGCCCAGGCTGATGCTGATCAGCGCCAGAAACTTCAGGTACTGCGGCCAACCGAGCTTGGCCGACTGCCCGGCGTAGTCGGCGATGGTCACAGGACCGCTCAGGTTCTTCCAGGACGCCTCACCGCTGATCATGCGTCCGATCATCCGCAGGCTGAACATGGAGGTGTCCCAGGTTTGTCCCGCTGCCTTGGCCAGCGCCGGCAAGGCCCCATAGCGCACGACGACCATCAGCTGCTCACGCAGCCTGGAATCTTCCTGCACCATGATGCCGATACGACCGACCCTGATGCCGCCCTCCTCCACAACGGACGGAGTTGCCTGCAACACGATCCGCTCGTTCTTTCTCAGCATCTCGAAGCTGAGCGCTTGGCCAGGTGCCCTTCGGATCATGGTCGCCACCTCGCTCCAGGTGGTCACCGGCTGTCTCTGAATGGCGAGGAACAGGTCACCGCTGTGCAGACCCGCCTGTTCCGCAACACTTTCCGGCGCCACTTTACCGACGATGGGTTTCAAGTCCGGGCGGTACGGTTGCAGACCCAGTCGCTGCAGCGGGTCGCTCTCAAGATCGTCGGCACTGAGTCTGCCGGTGTCCAGGCGACGGTAGGCAATTTCGTGGCGCAAGCCGATGACTTCCAGATTCACCGTTGAATGATCGAGCGCGGCCTGCATGATTTCCCAGCGCAAGTCCTGCCAGGTGGTGATGACCTTGCCGTTGACGCTGCGCACGGTCTCGCCGGCGGCCACGTCGGCAGCCGCAGCAGCCGTGGCCGCCGGTGGCGCTGCCAGCACAGGACGGAGTTGCTCCGCGCCGTGCATGAACAATACCCAATAGAGCAGGATCGCCAGCAGCAGATTGGCGAGCGGACCGGCAAGGACGACCAGGAAACGCCGGCTCACGGACTGACGGTTGAAGGCGCGCGGTAATTCATCGAGCGGAACCGGCGCCTCGCGCTCGTCGAGCATCTTGACGTAGCCGCCGAGCGGAAAGGCGGCGATGGCCCATTCAGTGGCATCGCGACCCAGGCGCTTAGACCACAGCACTCGACCGAAACCCAGTGAGAAGCGTATGACCTTGACCCCGATGGCCCGCGCCGCCAAAAAATGGCCCAGCTCGTGCGCCACGATCAGGGTACCCAGGGCGAGTGCGAAGGCGCCGAGGTAGTACAAGAAATTGCCGACGCTCATATCGGTCTGCGTGCCACGGCCTCAGCGGCGGCCACGCGCGCCACCCGGTCGGCGCCGAGCACCGCATCGAGATCCGGCAACGGCAGGCTGGGAACAGCGTCGAGCACTGCGGCGATGACGTCGGCGATGGCGAGGAATGAAAGTCGCCCGTCCAGAAATGCCTCGACCGCGACCTCGTTGGCGGCGTTGAGCAAGGTTGGCGCGCTGCCGCCGGCGGCCAGCGCCTGGTAGGCCAAGGGCAAGCAGGGGAAGCGCTTCGAGTCGGGACGCTCGAAACTCAAGCGCCCGATGGCGCACAGGTCAAGGGGCGCCACACCGGTCTCGATGCGTTCAGGATAAGCCAGCGCGTGCGCGATCGGCGTGCGCATGTCCGGATTACCGAGTTGGGCGAGCACGGAACCATCGGCGTATTCGACCATCGAATGGATCACACTCTGCGGATGGATCACCACCTCGATCCGATCCGGCGGAGCGTTGAACAACCAGTGCGCCTCGATCACCTCAAGACCCTTGTTCATCATCGTCGCCGAATCCACCGAAATCTTCCGCCCCATCACCCAGTTCGGATGGGCGCAAGCCTGTGCGGGGGTGACCGCCAACAGCTGTTCCAGGGGAGTATTGAGAAAAGGCCCACCCGAGGCGGTGAGCAGGATACGCCGTACCCCCTTGGCGGCGAACGAACCGGCATAGTCCGCAGGCAATGACTGGAACACCGCGTTATGCTCGCTATCGATCGGCAGCAGGGTCGCGCCGGAACGACGCAACTCGGCCATGAACAGCGCGCCCGCCATCACCAGCGCTTCCTTGTTGGCCAGCAGGATGCGCTTGCCGGCGCGGACCGCAGCGAGAGTCGGCGCCAGGCCGGCGGCACCGACGATCGCCGCCATCACCGTATCGACGTCATCGAGTGCCGCGACCCGCTGCAATGCCGTCGGCCCCGTCAGCACCTCCGTGTCAAGGCCGGCGTCGGAAAACTTTGCCGCCAGCGCCTTTGCGTCCGCTGCGCCCGCCACCACGGCATAGCGCGGGCGATGGCGGAAGCATTGCTGGGCCAGCAGATCGATGCGGGAATAGGCGGTCAGTGCAACCACTTCAAACCGTTCCGGATGACGCGCGACGACGTCGAGGGTGCTGACGCCGATGGAACCGCTGGCACCGAGCACCGTGAGTCGCTGCTTGTCAGGCCGCCTCATTGTCAGTTGCCGAGTTGCGCGGCCAAGGCCAGAAAAGGCAGCGTAGACGTGAGGCTGTCGATGCGGTCGAGCACCCCGCCGTGGCCGGGCAGAATCCGGCTGCTGTCCTTGACGCCGGCCTGTCGTTTACTCAAGGATTCGAACAGGTCGCCGAGAATGCTGACGCCCGTGGCAAGCGCCAGTGCCGCCGCCGACAATGCGATCCCGCCCGGCTCGGCAAGACTTAGCCTGCCCGACGTCAAGCCGAGCACGAAGCCGTATGCGAGCACCGCCAGCACCGCGCCGGCGGCTCCCTCCCAGGTCTTGCCAGGGCTGATCGTCGGCGCAAGCTTATGCTTGCCCCAGGTGCGCCCGGCGAAATAGGCGGCGATGTCCGCCATCCAGACCAGCGCCATCGCCGCGAGCAACAGCAGCGGACTCCTTCTGTGCAGCATGACCATCGCCGCCCAGCTCGGAACCAGCAGCACGCAGCCGACCAGGAGTCCGCCGATGTCGGCCCGCAGTGGCCATCTGCGCCGCAGCCACAGTGGCACCACCAACAGCCAGAAGACCAGGGCCAAACACCAAAGGCCGGCGAGAATCGGCTCTGGCATGCCTATGGCATAGATGCCGGCACAGGGAAGCAGGGTCAGTGCCCCATAGAGCCACCGCCGACCCGGACGGATCTGCAGTAGTCCGGCCCATTCCCAGGCGGCCAGCGCGACGATCGCGCCAAACGCCACCGCGGCCCCGCCCAGGGGCAGCAGGAATAAGACGGCGAGAAGCCCTGCGGCGAGGAACAGCGCGGTGATGACCCGCGTCCTAAGCATCTTGTTGCTGGGCCTCCAGCGCAGCCGCTGCGGCGGCTGGCGACCCCTGCTCACATCCCTCGCTGAGTTGTTCACTGGTGCGGCCAAAGCGACGCTCTCGGTTGTGGTAGGAGGCGATGGCGTCATCGAGTGCGGCAGCGCCGAAATCCGGCCAAAGCAGATCGGTGAAATAGAGTTCCGTGTAGGCAAGCTGCCAGAGCAGGAAGTTGCTGATGCGCTGCTCGCCACCGGTGCGGATGAACAGATCCGGCTCAGGGGCATAGGCCATCGCCAGATGCTGGGCGAGGTCGGCTTCGGTCAATTCGCCGGACTTTCCGCCTTGAGCTGCAAGCAGACGCTCGACCGCCCGCATGATGTCCCAGCGACCGCCATAGTTGGCGGCGATGGTCAGGTCGAGGCGCTTGTTTCCGGCAGTCTGCCTCTCGGCGCGGGTGATCAATTCGACCAGCTTCGGCTCGAAGTGAGAAAGATCGCCTACGACGCGGAAACGAACACCGTTCCTGTCCAACTTCACCACCTCGTCTTCCAGAGCACGAATGAACAGGTTCATCAGGAAAGAAACTTCCTCTGCCGGGCGCCGCCAGTTCTCAGAACTGAAGGCGAACAGGGTCAGATAGGGAATGTCGCGCTGGATGCAGGCCTTGACCATCTCGCGCACGCTCTCGACACCGCGCTTGTGACCGGCAATGCGCGGCATGAAGCGCTTCTTGGCCCAGCGGCCATTGCCGTCCATGATGATCGCAATGTGCCGCGGCATATCGCCGGTGTCAGGGATAGCCTGGGTGGAACTGGATATGCGGCTCAAACCATCTCCCTCTTTCGCACAGATCCGGACAAAGCCAGAGTCAGACGGCCATCAGGTCCTTTTCCTTTTCAGCGAGAACCTTGTCTATCTCAGCCACGAAGCGGTCGGTTAACTTCTGGATGTCATCCTGGGCACGGCGCTCGTCATCTTCCGAGACTTCCTTCTTCTTCAGGGATTCCTTGAGATGCGCATTGGCATCGCGGCGAAGGTTTCTTACCGCGATCTTGGCATTCTCGCCCTCATGCTTGACCACCTTGATCAGTTCGCGGCGGCGCTCTTCGGTCAAGGCGGGCATCGGCACGCGAATCATGTCTCCTTGCGTCGCCGGATTGAGACCCAGGTCGGCGTCACGGATGGCCCGTTCGACCTTGCCGATCATCGGTTTTTCCCAGGCCTGCACGCCGATGGTGCGGGCATCGATCAAAGTCAGGTTGGCAACCTGGTTGATCGGCACCATCGAGCCGTAGTAGTCGACCTGAACATGGTCGAGGATGCCTGTATGAGCGCGCCCAGTGCGGATCTTGCCCAAGTCGGCCTTCAGAGCGTCGAGCGACTTCAGCATCTTCTGTTCGGTGGTTTTCCTGAGTTCGGCAGTCATCCGGGTCTCCTCAACAATGCACCATGGTGCCCTCGTCTTCGCCCATCACGACACGCTTCAAGGCGCCCGGCTTGAATATCGAGAAGACGTTGATGGGCAGACGCTGGTCGCGGCAAAGCGCCAGTGCCGTTGCATCCATGACTTTCAAATTCCGATTGATGGCTTCATCGAAGCTGATTCTGGCATAGCGCGAAGCAGTCGCATCCTTCATCGGATCGGCGGTGTACACGCCATCGACCTTGGTCGCCTTGAGTACGATCTCGGCGCCGATTTCCGAGCCACGAAGCGCTGCGGCAGTGTCGGTCGTAAAGAACGGATTGCCGGTGCCGGCCGCGAATATGACGATCTTGCCCTCTTCAAGGTAACGAATCGCTTTGCCCCGAATGTAGGGCTCGACCACCTGCTCTATGTTGAGCGCCGACTGCACCCGGCTGTTGATCCCCGCCTGGCGCATCGCGTCGGCAAGCGCCATGGCGTTCATCACCGTGGCCAGCATGCCCATATAATCCGCCGTCGCCCGGTCCATGCCGGTTGCCGTGCCGGCGAGGCCGCGAAAGATGTTGCCGCCGCCGATCACGACGCCGATCTCGACCCCGAGTTCGGCCACGGACGCAATCTCGGCGACGATTCGGGCCAGCGTTACGCGATTGATGCCGTAGGCATCGTCGCCCATCAGCGCCTCGCCCGAGAGCTTGACCAGAATGCGCTTATAGGCGTTCGCCATAAGTCCGGCTACCTGGCCGCCTGCGCGGCCTGGGCGGCAACCTCGGCGGCGAAATCGTTTTGTTTCTTCTCGATCCCTTCGCCGACGATATAAAGCGTGAACCCCGCAACCTTCGCGCCTTTGCTCTTGAGCAGCTGTTCGATGGTCTGCTTGTCGTCCTTGACGAAGGCCTGGCCCAGCAGGGTCACTTCCTTCAGGTACTTCTGCACGGTACCTTCCGCGATCTTCTCCAGCATCGCTTCAGGCTTGCCGGCTTCCCGTGCCTTTTCGATGGCGATGCGCCGCTCGGTATCCAGAAGCTCGGCGGGAACCCCCGAGGCGTCCAGAGACTTCGGTTTGGAAGCGGCGATGTGCATTGCCAGATCCGTGGCCAGTTGTTCGTCGCCACCGACCACATCGACGATCACGCCGATCTTGGCGCCGCCATGGATATAGCTGGACAGCCTGCCCTGCGCCGCGATCCGGGCAAAGCGGCGGATCGAGAGATTCTCGCCGATCTTGCCGACGAGCGCAGTGCGCGTGGCTTCGACCGTCTTATCGTTCAAGTTTGCGGCGGAAAGCGCGGCGACATCGGCGGGATTGTTATTTGCTACAAGTTCAGCGAGGTTTCGGGTGAAGGCGAGAAAATCGTCGTTCTTGGCGACGAAATCGGTTTCGCAATTAACCTCGACCATGCTGCCCAACTTGCCGTCGGACGAGAAATAGGTGCCGACGACGCCTTCCGCCGCAATGCGACCGGCCGCCTTGCTGGCCTTGCTGCCAAGCTTGACGCGCAGGATTTCCTCCGCCTTGTCCAGATCCCCACCGGCTTCGGTGAGCGCCCTCTTGCACTCCATCATCGGCGCGTCTGTCTTCTCGCGCAGTTCCTTAACCATGCTTGCGGTAATTTCCGCCATTATCGTGCTCCAGAATCAAAACCATTCACCGCACAGAGGCATCAAGATGCCTCTGTGGCTCTCTGCTTGCTTACTCCGTTGCTTCCTCGACTTCGACGAATTCGTCTTCCCCTGCCACAGCCGCCACCATCTCATTGAAGGACTCGCTGCGGCCCTCGAGGATGGCGTCGGCGACGCCGCGCGCATAGAGGCGGATGGCGCGGCTGGAGTCATCGTTGCCGGGAATGACGTGGCTCACGCCTTCGGGCGAATGATTGGTATCGACTACCCCGATCACCGGAATGCCGAGTTTGCCGGCTTCCGTGATGGCGATCTTGTGGTAGCCGACATCGATCACGAACAGGGCGTCGGGCAGGCTGGCCATGTCCTTGATCCCGCCGATGCTCTTGCGCAGCTTGTCCATCTCGCGCTGGGACATCAAGGCTTCCTTCTTGCTCATGCGCTCGAAGGTGCCATCCAGCGACATCTGTTCGAGGTCTTTCAGGCGCTTGATCGATAGCTTGACCGTCTTGAAGTTGGTCAGCATTCCGCCCAGCCAGCGCTCGTCGACAAAGGGCATACCGGCGCGCTGCGCTTCCTCGGCGATGATTTCCCGCGCCTGGCGCTTGGTGCTGACAAACAGGATGTTGCCCTTCTTGGCCGACAATTTCTTCACGAAACTCATGGCCTCCTGGTACTTGGCCAGGGTCTTCTCAAGGTTGATGATGTGGATCTTGTTGCGATGACCGAAGATGAAGGGGGCCATCTTCGGGTTCCAGAAACGTGTCTGGTGCCCAAAGTGCACACCAGCTTCCAGCATTTGACGCATAGTCGTTGCAGACATTAGATATATCTCCGAATAGGGTTGATCCGCCGCCCGGCCGTACCGCCCCAAAACAACGAGGCACCCTGTTCGCCGCCGGGCGTGTGAATTTTGCCGCGCCCCTGATGGTGAATCGGTAACAAGCCAGGGCAAGACAAGTCTCGGATTATAACGGTTTTATATGACTTTCTTCAAGCCAAGCATCATTTTCGGCAGCCTACAGGTAGAATTCCTCCCATTCACCTTCACCATTGCCGCGATGAGCATCACTCCCAAGACCCCCGCAGAAATAGAGAAGATGCGCGTCGCCGGCCGCCTGGCGGGCGAAGTGCTCGACTACATCGAACCATTCGTCAAGCCTGGCGTGACCACCGCCGAACTCGACAGGCTCTGCCATGACTACATGGTCCACGTCCAGGGCTGCATTCCCGCCCCGCTCAACTATGCCCCGCCCGGCTATGTACCTTACCCCAAGTCGATCTGCGCCTCGATCAACCATCAAGTGTGCCACGGCGTGCCCAATGACCGGCCCTTGAAGAAGGGCGATATCGTCAATCTCGACATTACCACTATCAAGGATGGCTACCACGGCGACACCAGCCGCATGTTCATGGTCGGGGGCGAACCTTCCATTCAGGCCAGGCGGTTATGCACGGTCACCCATGAATGTCTCTGGGCCGGCATCCTCAAGGTGCGTCCGGGAGCTACCCTGGGCGACATCGGGGCAGCCATCCAGAGACACGCCGAGGCCAACGGTTTCTCTGTCGTGCGCGAATTCTGCGGACATGGCATCGGACTGAATTTCCACGAGGAACCGCAGGTACTGCATTACGGCAAACCCGGCACCGGCCTACTGCTCTTCCCCGGCATGACTTTCACCATCGAGCCCATGATCAACGCCGGCAAGGCGGCGATCTCCGAACTGTCCGATGGCTGGACCATCGTCACCAAGGACCGCAGCCTGTCGGCCCAGTGGGAGCATACGATCCTGGTAACCGAGAGCGGATTCGAGGTATTGACTCTCTCCGCCGGTGCCCCGCCAAAGCCCGGCAATGTCACCTTTGCCTGAGGCTGCATCGCCGGACAGAGCGCGGGTGCCAAGCCTTGTTCAGAGGCTGCGCACCACCCTGCAGTCGGGACAGGCCACGGTCCGTGAAAACTACGAAAGTCGCGGCAATGCCGCGGCAATGCTACACGGCCGGGCCGACCTCGTAGACTCGGTGCTGCGCGAGATCTGGCAACACTTCGCCCTGCCGCCTCCGCTGGCCCTGCTCGCGGTCGGCGGCTACGGCCGCGGCGAACTCTATCCGGCCTCGGACGTGGACATCCTGGTACTCCTGCCCGACGAGGAACATGCAGACCATACTGCCAAGATCGAACAGATGGTCGGCGTGCTCTGGGACATCGGACTCGATGTCGGGCACAGCGTGCGCAGTATTGCCGAATGCATCGAAGAAGCGGGACGCGACATCACGGTACAGACAACTCTGCTCGAAGCACGGATCCTGGCGGGCGATCGCCAGACCTTTGCGGAATTCGCTGAGACCATGCAGGCCCAACTGGATCCAAGGGCATTCTTCAAGGCCAAGCAACTCGAACAGGAAGAGCGCTACGCACGACATAACGATACGCCTTACAGCCTTGAGCCCAATTGCAAGGAGAGCCCGGGCGGCTTGCGCGATCTGCAGGTAATCCTGTGGATCAGCCGCGCCGCCGGGCTGGGTGCGAACTGGCGCGAACTACTCCGGAACGGACTGGTCATCCCCGCGGAAGCGCGGCAACTGGAGCGCGTCGAGACCTTTCTGCGCCATATCCGCATCCGCCTGCACTACCTCGCCAAGAGACGCGAGGAAAAACTGATGTTCGACCATCAGGAAGCCTTGGCAAAGGCCTTCGGCATCACCGCAAGCGCGCACAAGCGCGCCTCGGAACGCCTGATGCAGCGCTATTACCAGAACGCCAAACGCATCACCCAGTTGAATACCTTGTTGCTGCAGAATCTCGGCGGGCGAATATTCCCGTCCCAGCGGGCGACGCCGATTTTCATCAACGAGAATTTCCAGACCGACCGCGAACTCCTCGACGTGCGCGACGAGGAGGTATTCGAGCGGCAACCGCGCGCGATCCTGGAGAGTTTCCTGCTGCTCCAGCAGCGCTCCGAGTTGAAGGGCATGACGGCCCGCACCTTGCGCGCCTTATGGCGCGCGCGCGCGCGCATCGACGCGACGTTCCGCCGCAATCCCAACAACCGCGCCCTGTTCCTTTCGCTGTTCCGGCAGAAGCGCGGCTTGGTGCATGAATTCAGGCGCATGAACCAGTACGACATTCTCGGCCACTATCTGCCGGCTTTCGGCAAGATCGTCGGGCAGATGCAGCACGATTTGTTCCACGTCTATACCGTCGACCAGCATATCCTGCAGGTGATGAGGAACGTGCGCCGCTTCACCATGCCGGAGTTTGCCCACGAATACCCGCTCTGCAGCCGCCTCATCGCCGGCTTGGAGCGCCCCTGGCTGCTTTATGTAGCGGCACTGTTCCATGACATCGCCAAGGGCCGCGGCGGCGACCATTCCACGCTCGGCATGAAAGATGCCCATCGCTTCTGCGAGGATCACGGGCTGGCGACAGAGGATACCGATCTGGTGGTGTTTCTCGTCGAACACCATCTGACCATGTCGGCCATCGCCCAAAAGCAGGATCTCGGCGATCCGGCGGTCATTCGCAACTTTGCCGCGGTGGTGAAAACCGACAGACGCCTGATCGCGCTTTACCTGTTGACCGTCGCCGACATTCGGGGGACCAGCCCGAAGGTGTGGAACGCCTGGAAGGGCAAACTGCTCGAGGATCTCTATGCCGCCACCCGCCGCCTCCTGGCAGGCGACACACCGCATCAGGCGGTCGGCCTGGCCGGCCGCCAGGAAGAAGCGCGCCGCCTGCTGAGGCTCCACGGATTACGCCCGGGCGTCGAGGAGGCGCTTTGGCGTCAACTCGACACCGTCTATTTCATGCGCCACGACGCCGAGGAAATCGCCTGGCACGCACGCATGCTCTACTACCGCCCCGATGCCAAGGAACCGGTCGTGAAAGCCCACCTGAACCATGTCGCCGAAGGACTTCAGGTGATGATCTATACTGCCGACCAGCCCGAGCTGTTCGCCCGATTGTGCGGTTTCTTCAGCCGCATGGGCTACTCGATTGCCGACGCCAAGATCCACACCACGCGCCACGGTTACGCGCTCGACAGCTTCATACTGCTCGATCCCGGTCAACAACTGCCCTTCCGCGACATGATTGCCCTGATCGAGCACGATCTGGTGGCGCGGCTTTCCACTCGCGCCGCGCTGGAACCGCCCTCCCCTGGCCGGCTTTCGCGACAGGTGCGACACTTTCCAATCACCCCCGAAGTCAGCATCCGTCCCGACGAAAAGGGGGAGTACTACATCATGTCGGTGATGGCAGCCGACCGTCCCGGCCTGTTGTATTCGATCGCACTGGTACTCGCGCGCCACGGCGTCGACCTGCACACGGCCAAGATCGCCACCCTCGGAGAACGCGTCGAGGACACATTTCTCGTCAGCGGGCCTGAACTGGGGCAAACGGCGACTCTGGTAAAGATGGAGCAGGAATTGCTGGAAGCCTTGCAGGTTTCCTGATCCGTTCGCGTCAGCGAGTTTCCGACGGAGCACACGCCGCCTCGCAATCTACCTGTCGAATAACATTACACCCTGACCGGGAAGAATACCGCCCACATTTGCAAACTCAAGCATTATCAAAGAACTGCCGTCTCACGGCACAATTATTGCCCTTAAGTCCGAAAACGATCATGGCGGAGTACCTGACCAGAATCCGACTGGAAAGGTTTCCGCATTCGCAACCGGAAATAAGGGAGATCAATCATGCGCTTGCCATCCTTGCTGTTCTTCATTCTGCTAACCGGCGCGTCCCAGTCCTTCGCCACCACCCTTTCAGTCAACATCTCGACGACGGCCTTCGCCCCATACATTTTCCATAACGACAGTTTTTCGCTGGATGCCTACTCAGGAACCGTGTTACTCGACAGCACGGCCCCGGTGAGCGCGACCATCAATCAAGCTAATTTCCTCGTCGCGCTCTGGCCCGAGTGGCCCGGCTACGACATTACAGGACTTGACCAGGCGGCGATAGATGCCATATCGGTCGACCAACTATTCAATCTCGGCCGGATCCTGACCATTGGTTCCGTCTCTCAGAACGTCAGCCAACAGGCCGCCTTCCATCTCACCTACATCGCCGACGACATCACTGGATACGTCTCCGCGCCGACTACTTTCAATCTCGGATCAGACGGAACCGTCGACGTCACATTGGACGCGTTCTTGAATAACGAACAGATTCCGAATACATACAACTTCAACGTGACCGCGACCTTTGCCTGGACGCCCCCCGCTGCCCCAACCAACCCCTCAGTCCCGGAACCAGGCACCCTCGCCCTGATGGGCATAGCCTTGACCGGTCTGGCCTTGATCAAACGCCGCCGCATTCCCTAGCATTTCTGCCGCGGGGAGATGCCTGCCACTCGACATCTCCCCGCCCCAACCTCGCTAATCATCGGCCGGGTCCGCACCGGGAAGCAGAAGGTCGGTAAAACCGAAGCGCGAAAAATCGCGCATCCGCATCGGGTAAAGAATACCGTCCAGGTGATCGCACTCGTGTTGCACAACCCGTGCGTGGAAGCCTTCGGCCTCGCGCTCGAAGCGCTTACCCGAGACATCGTAGCCGGCATAGCCCAGCCGCTTCCAGCGCGGCACCATTCCGCGCAGACCGGGCACCGACAGGCAGCCTTCCCAGCCGTCCTCCTCTTCATCGGAAAGTCGCGTGAGCTCGGGATTTACCAGGATGGTAAAGGGCAAAGGTGCGGCTTCAGGGTAACGCGGGTTTGCCCCGAAGCCGAAGATCACCACGCGCAACGCCACGCCGATCTGAGGCGCCGCAAGACCGGCGCCATCGAGATGGCCCATGGTGTCCTGCATGTCCTCTATCAAGGCGGAAAGTCCGGGAGAATCGAAATCCACCACCGGCTGCGAACGCGCGAGCAGGCGGAGGTCCCCCATGCGCAGGACTTCTCGTATCACTGCAAATCCTCGCACAAACGCCCGATCACCTTGCGCACCCGAACCATCGCCTCCTGCAGCACGCCTTCAAGGTTCTCGAACCGGATAGCCAGGGCGCTGTCGGCCCTGCCCGCTGCCCAATTGGCGACCACCGTCAGGGCTGCGTATGGCAGCCCGGCCTCCCGCGCCAGTGCCGCCTCCGGCATGCCGGTCATGCCGACCATATGCGCGCCGTCGCGCTCAAAGCGGTCTATTTCGGCGGCCGTTTCGAGCCTCGGTCCCTGGCTCGCCGCATACACGGCGCCATCGCCGACGGACTCACCGGCGCGCGACGCCGCCGCGAGCAGCTGTTGCCGCAGCGCCTGGTCATACGGATGGGTAAAGTCGATGTGCACCACCTGAGCATCGCAGTTCTCGTGAAAAGTCGTCTGCCGCCCCCAGGTGTAGTCGATGATCTGGTCCGGAACGACCAGTCTGCCCGGGCAAAGATCCGCGCGAATACCGCCGACCGAGGCGACCGAGACAATGCGCCTCGCGCCGGCGGCCTTGGCCAGCGCCCAGATATTGGCCCGGTAGTTGACCATGTGCGGCGGTATCGTGTGGCCGCGACCGTGGCGTGCGATGAACACCACCGGCTGCTTGCCGATGCGACCAAAAGTGAGCTCAGCCGAAGGCTCCCCATACGGGGTGCCGACTGCCTGCTGATGGGAAATCTCGAGACTGGAGAATTGGGTCAGCCCGCTGCCGCCGATGACTGCCAGCATAAATCTAATTTCCCCTTGAATATAGCGCCAATTCTAACATGCGACGCGGAAGCAAGTCCATAGCAAAGCCGGTGTGCTATAATGCTGCCCCCAATTGTGCACTGCAAAAACTCCATGTCCCGCTCCATCCGCAACATCGCCATTATCGCCCACGTCGACCATGGCAAGACCACTCTGGTGGACCAACTGCTGCGCCAGTCCGGTACCTTTGCCGCCCACCAGCACGTTACCGAGCGGGTCATGGACTCCAACGATCTCGAGAAAGAGCGCGGCATTACCATTCTGGCCAAGAACTGCGCGATCGACTTCGAAGGCACCCATATCAACATTGTAGATACGCCCGGCCACGCAGACTTCGGCGGCGAAGTGGAACGGGTATTGTCGATGGTGGACGGCGCACTGCTCCTGGTCGATGCCGTCGAGGGGCCGATGCCGCAGACGCGCTTCGTCACCAGGAAGGCCCTGGCCCTCGGCCTCAAGCCCATCGTCGTCATCAACAAGATCGACCGCCCCGGCGCACGCCCTGACTGGGTCATCGGCCACACCTTCGACTTGTTCGACAAGCTCGGCGCCACCGAAGAGCAACTCGACTTCCCCGTGGTGTTCGCCTCGGCCCTGAACGGCTATGCCATGCTCGACCCGGCGCATCCGGGCAGCAACATGCGGCCGCTGTTCGAGGCGATCGTCCAGCACGTGGCACAGCCCAATGTCGATGTCGATGGGCCGCTGCAACTGCAGATCTGTTCGCTCGACTACTCGAGCTACGTCGGACGCATCGGCATCGGCCGGATCACCCATGGGCGCATCAAACCCGGACAGGAAGTCGCGGTCATGTACGGCGACGAAGTCAAGGGTCGGGCCAGGATAGGGCAGATCCTGGTATTCAAGGGTCTGGAGCGCGAGCAGGCGCAGGAAGCCGAAGCGGGCGACATCGTCCTGGTCACCGGCATCGAGCAGGTCGGCATCGGCGTCACCATTTGCGACACCGACCATCCACTCGGCATGCCGCCGCTGAAGGTCGATGAACCGACGCTGACCATGAACTTCCAGGTCAATACTTCGCCCTTTGCCGGCAAGGAGGGAAAGTTCGTCACCAGCCGCCAGTTGCGCGAACGACTGAACAAGGAGTTGCTCGCCAACGTAGCCCTGCGCGTCGAGGAAACCGAAGATGCCGACATCTTCCTGGTTTCCGGCCGAGGCGAACTGCACCTGACGATTCTGCTCGAGACCATGCGACGCGAAGGCTATGAACTGGCCGTGTCGCGGCCCCGCGTGATCATCAAGGAGGTGAACGGCGAAAAGCTGGAGCCTTACGAGTTGCTCACCGTCGATATCGAAGAAGCCCATCAGGGCGGCGTCATGGAAGAACTCGGCCGCCGTCGAGCCGACTTGCAGGACATGCAGTCGGACGGCAAGGGCCGCGTGCGCCTCGAGTACCGCATCCCGGCGCGCGGACTGATCGGCTTCCAGGGGGAATTCATGACCCTGACGCGGGGCACGGGCATGGCCAGCCATATCTTCGACGACTACGGTCCGCTGGCAGGAATCATGGCCGAGCGCAGAAACGGCGTGTTGCTCTCCGCGGAGAACGGACCGGCCGTGGCTGATGCACTCTGGAAGCTGCAGGATCGCGGCCGGATGTTCGTCTCTCATAACGATCCGCTCTATGAGGGCATGATCATCGGCGTGCATAGCCGCGACAACGATCTCGTCGTCAACCCGATCAAGGGCAAACAACTCACCAACGTCCGTTCTTCCGGTACCGACGAAGCCGTGCGCCTGGTACCGCCGATTCAGATCACCCTGGAGTCGGCCGTGGAATTCATCGCCGACGACGAACTGGTGGAGATCACGCCGAAGTCAATCCGCATCCGCAAACGCCACCTGACAGAGCAGGACCGCAAGCGGGCCAGTCGCGCGGCGGCGTAGATCCGCCGCCTTCCGACCGACACTCGGAGCGCTTCACTTGCAGCGATTCTCGAGGAATTCGGTGAATTCGGCGCCGACTTCCGGATGCCGCCGGCCGAAGTCGACCATGGCCTTGAGGTAACCGAGCTTCGAGCCGCAGTCATACCGTTCGCCGGCAAAGCGGTAAGCCAGCACCTGCTGTTCCGAAAGCAGCGAAGCGATGCCGTCGGTGAGCTGGATCTCGCCGCCCGAACCGGGCTGCACCCGCTTCAGGTGCTCGAAGATGCTCGGCATCAGGATGTAGCGGCCGATCACCGCCAGGGTTGACGGGGAATCTTCCGGCTTCGGCTTCTCGACGATGGCGCTGATCAGTTCCACCCGCTCCGACAAGGGCCGGGCAGCGACGATGCCATAACGTCCGGTCTCGTCGGCAGGGACTTCTTCGACGCCGAGCACGGAGCAATTGTAGTAGTCGAAGGCATCGACCATCTGCCTCATCACAGAAGGCGTTCCCTGCAGCAGATCGTCCGCGAGCAGCACTGCGAAAGGCTCGTCATTGATCACCGGCTCGGCGCAGAGCACGGCGTGCCCCAGGCCCAAGGCTTCAGGCTGACGAATATAGATGCAGTTGATGTTCTTCGGCAGGAGATTCTGGACAAACTCGAGCAGATCGGTCTTGCCGTGTCTTTCAAGTTCGCTCTCCAGTTCGTAGGCCTTGTCGAAGTGATCCTCGATGGCGCGCTTGCTCCGGCCGGTGACGAAAATCATGTCGGTGATGCCCGCGGCGACCGCCTCCTCCACCGCAAACTGGATCAGCGGCTTGTCGACAATCGGCATCATCTCCTTAGGACTGGCCTTGGTCGCAGGCAGGAAGCGGGTCCCCATGCCGGCCACCGGAAAAACGGCTTTTGTCACATGCTTCATGTCAGGAGTTCCAAGAGTTGAGTTTCGTTGATGATGTTAAGGCCCAATTGTTGCGCTTTTTCAAGTTTCGAACCAGCTTCGGCCCCGGCCACGACAAAATCGGTTTTCTTCGACACCGAGCCAGCCACCTTGCCGCCGGAATTTTCGATCAAGGCCTTCGCCCGCTCACGGGTCAGGGTCGGCAAGGTGCCGGTCAGGACGAAGGTCTTGCCGGCAACGTTGGTACCCGCCGCGGGCAGCGCTTCGCTTTCGCTCCAGTGCACGCCCCCTATCATTGGATCGCGAAGTTGCTCGATGACCTCGATATTGTGAGGCTCGGCGAAGAAACCGCGTATGGACGCCGCCACCACTGGCCCGATGTCTGCCACTTGCATCAGCGCTTCCTCGTCTGCGGCGAGCAAGAATTCGAGGCTGCCAAAATGGCGCGCCAGATCCCCTGCGGTGGACTCCCCGACGTTGCGGATACCCAGCGAATATATGAAGCGGGACAGCGAAGTCGATTTGCTGCGCTCGATGGCATCGAGCAAGTTGGCCGCCGATCTTTCGCCCATGCGGCCAAGATTCGCAAGGACGGCAAGATCGAGCCTGTAAAGATCGACCGGGGTGCCGACAAGTCGCGTATCGACCAGTTGATCGACCAGTTTTTCACCCAGTCCTTCGATATCCAGCGCCCGTCTCGACGCAAAGTGCAACAGGGCGCGTTTCCTCTGTGCAGGACAGTAAAGGCCGCCGCTACAGCGAAGGATCACCTCATCGTCAAGCCTCTCGACACGCGAGCGGCACACCGGACAAACATGGCCTATCCTTTCCAGCAGGTCGAAGCGCTCGGCGCCCTGCGGCCGCAATGCGGGCACCACCGCCACAATTTCGGGAATCACGTCGCCGGCCCTGCGCACGATTACGGTGTCGCCGATGCGCACGTCCTTGCGATCGATTTCGTCCTGGTTGTGCAGGGTCGCATTGGTCACGGTCACGCCGCCGACGAATACCGGTTCCAGACGCGCCACCGGCGTCAAGGCCCCGGTGCGACCGACCTGCACCTCGATGGCAAGGACCTTGGTGTTCGCTTCCTGTGCGGGAAACTTGTGCGCGATGGCGAAGCGTGGCGCCCGCGAAACGAATCCAAGCCTGTCCTGGTCAGCCAGGCGGTTAACCTTGTACACCACGCCGTCGATGTCGTAGGGAAGATGTGCTCGCGCAGCACCGATCCTCTCGTAGTAGTCCAGCAGGCCCTTCAGTCCGCTGACCACAGCCCGCTCGTCGGCAACCGGAAAGCCCCAGAGGGCAAGCTGGGTCATCAGGGCATCATGCGTAGCCGGCGTCTGGTGGCTGCTCTGTGCCACGCCATAGGCAAAAAAACGCAGCGGCCGTTGAGCAGTGACCTTGGGATCGAGTTGGCGCAGGCTGCCTGCGGCGGCGTTACGCGGGTTGACGAATTCCCGGGCAGCGGCGGCGCGTTGCTGAGCGTTCAGACTTTCGAAATCGCGGCGCAAGATCAGGACTTCGCCGCGAACCTCCAACCGGGCAGGGCTGTCATGGCCAAGAAGGCGCAGCGGGATGCTCCTCACGGTGCGCAGATTCTGCGTGACATCCTCCCCGGTAGTGCCGTCACCGCGCGTGGCGCCCTGGACGAACAGGCCGCTCTCGTAGATCAGGGTGATCGCGAGGCCATCGAATTTTGGCTCGGCGGCGTAATCGACTTCGTCTACGCCCAGTCCCTCCCTGCAACGGCGGTCGAAGGCGGCTACGTCTTCCTCGGCGAATGCATTGTTCAAAGACAGCATAGGCACACGGTGCGCCACCTGGCCGAAAGCCGGCAACGGCATCGCCCCGACGCGCTGGGTCGGCGAATCGGCCGTTCGCAGTTCAGGATGCGCCGTCTCCAGTCTTTGCAGCTCGAGGAACAGCTGGTCGTATTCCGCGTCAGAAATCGTCGGCTGATCTAGGACGTAATAGGCGCGGTTGTGCCGCTCGATCTCGGCGCGCAATGCTTCGGCGCGGGAGGCTGCTGACATAGGCGCTTCAGGAGTAAAGCCGCATGGCACGCCGGCCGCCGGAAGGAATGTCCTGCGCTGCCATCTTCTGCTGGAATTCGCCGATCTTGGCACGAATGGCACGAAGGGCGGCTTCTCCCAATGGTGCCCGCTGATCATCCACCAGCACACCATCCTCCGCCGCCGCCAGTTGCCTGGCAAAGAGCAGCAGGCGGTCGAAGGCGGCAATGCCGTCGCCGACCCGCGGCACATCGATACTCAGGGTGACGCCAGTGGCCGGCAATGCCTCATCCTCCGAAAACGGCAGACCGCCGAGGCCGCCGAGGCTGATCAGGATCTGTCCGGTCGCATCCTCAGCGTAATACTTGCCATCATCCCGTTTCCGGAAGCCGGCCGCCTCGACGAGGGAGACCAGACGCGGCAAGTCGAAGGCGGAATCGCCCCGCCGCACCACATTGATTCCGATCCGCCAGTCCACACCGGCACAGAACACATCGAGTTCATGGGCATGGGCAAGAACCTCTGCCGCATCGGGCAATTCGATCACGGCTCGAAACTGGACGGCCAGTTGCCGGAGGGCCGTAAAAATCCTGGCCAGCTCGACCTCGCCGAGCGGACCGTTTCGATCCGCAAGCTGCAGTGCCGCAACGAGCCGGCGACAGGTCGCCGCATCATGGGCAGAAAGCTGACGCCAATTCCCCGCGACATCTCCGATCCAGCGCAAGCGTCCCCCGAATGCGGCGAGATGTTGCCGTTGCGCCGGCCAGAAGGAACTCGCAGAGACAGGGGTAGCGAAGCTCATCGGAACCAGACAGTCGATGGCGGGATCGGCGAGTTCCGGCGGCGGTTCGCTCGGCATGGCTTCATCAGGCTTGTCTTCGTGGGACTTCTCGCTTTCGCTGCCGCCTTCATCCAGGTCCGGCGAATCGAAGACCGGATCGATGCGCTCATAGGGCTCAACGGACGCATCGGCCTCAATCACATCGGGCTTGCTTGAAGCGCTTCCGGCGAGCAGCGCATCGGCATGGTCGGTTCGGAAGATCTTCTCCGCCTGCCGGCGCTGCCGTACCTCCTGCCACTTGTTGTAGATCCAGACCGCGACCACAGCGGCCGCGCCGAAGGCGATCAGGCTCAATTGCAACTCGCTTGCCGTCCAGAATGTCACGCCGCGACCTCCTCGCTCATGCGCAGCGCTTCCTCCATATCGACCTCGACCACGCGGGAGACACCCTGCTCCTGCATGGTCACGCCGATCAGTTGCTGCGCCATTTCCATCGCAATCTTGTTGTGGCTGATGAACAGGAATTGCGTCTGCTGCGACATGCGTCTGACCAGGGCGCAGAAACGCTCGGTGTTGGTGTCGTCGAGCGGTGCATCCACCTCGTCCAGCAGGCAGAAAGGTGCCGGGTTCAGTTGGAACAGGGCGAACACCAGCGCCGTCGCGGTCAATGCCTTTTCGCCGCCGGAGAGCAGATGGATGCTGCTGTTCTTCTTGCCCGGGGGCTGAGCCATGACCTGGATCCCGGCGTCGAGGATCTCCTCGCCGGTGAGTATAAGCCGGGCTTCACCGCCGCCGAACAGTTGGGGAAACAGCGCTCCGAAATGGGCATTGACGCTATCATAGGTCTGCTGCAACTGTTCCCGCGTTTCGCGGTCGATGCGGCGGATGGCGTCCTCCAGCGTGCCGATGGCCTGGGCCAGGTCTTCCGACTGGGCGTCAAGGTAGCCCTTGCGCTCCTTCGCGGTGTTCAACTCATCGAGCGCGGCAAGATTCACCGGGCCCAGGGCCTCGATCTCCTGACCGAGGCGGAGGATGTCCGCCTGCAGTAGAGACTCCTTGAGTCCGGGCACGAGATCGGTCGCCAACTCCGCCTCATCGGCCTCGGTCTCGATTTTGGCCTCAACCAGACGCGCCGCAAACTGCTCCTCGTTGAGCTTGGCCGCCTGCGCCTTCAGACGCTGATCATTGATGCGCTCGCGCAAGGGGTGCAATCCCTGCTCGATGATCAGCCGGCTTTCATCGAGGGCGCGCAGTTCGCCGGCGGCTCCTTCGAGCGCATTGCGTCGGCCGGCCAGCAGCGCCTCGCTTTCCGCGCGGGAGGCGAGCGCCGCCTGCAGCCGCTCCTGCAACGCCTCGTCGCTGATGCCGGCCATCTCAGTCTCCGCGGCAGCCCGCTCCGCGGCGACGCGTTGCAGCTGGCTCTTCGCCGTCGCGAGCGCACGGGCATTGTCCGCCAGCTTGGTGACGCACTCGCGCTCGGTGAAACGCACCTCCTGGGCTTCGCGGGCCAGCGCCTGCTCCAGGCCGCGCGCCTCGCGCAGCGCCGTATCGCAGTCGCGCTGCGCTTCCATGCCCAGGTCAAGGCGGCCGCGCGCCACTTCGAGCTGGTCGCGGAAATCGGCCGCCTGCTCTTCGGCGCGCGCCAGTTCCAGCCCTTCCGATTCTTCGCCCTGCATGATTTCGCCCAGATCGCGATCGATCTTGGCGGCACGTTCGTCGAAGCGCGCCTGCGCCTGACTCAGGGTCAGCGCCTCGACCTCGGCCGCATGCAGGCGGCCCTGCAATTCCGCCACCGCCTTGCGCGCCGCAGCGAGCTGGATTTGCAGATCGACCTGTCGCTCTTCGGCAGACACCACGACAGCGCGCGCGGCATCTTCCGCCCGCTCGCGCTGTTCCAGCACGGCCTCGAGTGCCTCGATTTCACGCTGACGTTCGATCACGCCATGGATGCGCGCATCGGGCACGTAGAGCAGGAGGCTGGAACGAGAGCGCAGATGGCCCTGGCGATTGACCCAGAGGTCCTTGCCGGTGATCTCGGCTGCGGCCAGATCGTCGCAGGTGAACACTCCGGACAGCCATTCGTCGAGCACCGCGGCCCAGCGCGCATCGTCGCAGATCACCCTGGCGCGCAGGGAATCGGCTGCCTCGGGCTGTCTGCCGGTGCCGTCGGGCAATGCCAGGACAAATGTCGTCGGCGGCGGATCGGCAAGGGCGGCCTTGATTGTCGAGGCATCCCCCGGCAGAGCCGCCAGACGCTCGCGCAGCACGGATTCGAGCGCCGTTTCCCAGCCCGGCTCGACCTGGATCGCCCGCCACAACGGCACTTCGGCCGCAAGACCCTGGCGGCTGAGCCAGTCGCCGATTTCGCCGCTCTGCTCGACACGACGCTGCAACTGCTGCAAGGCATCCCGCCGGGCGCGCGTTTCCGTGAGCAGACGCTGGCTGGCCTGCAGTTCTTCGCGCCCGCGGCGCAATTGGCCCTCCACTTCTGGCACTCGAGCCTGGCCCTCGGCCAGGCGCTGCTGCTGGCCGGCCAGTGCGGCTTGCGCCGCCGAGACCGCCTCCTCAGACTTGGCCAAGAGCGCCGGATCGGGCTCGACCAGCGCGGCACGTTCCTGCTCGGAGCGGCTGCGGCGCAGGGCAAGGGCTTCGAGGGCGCGCAGGGCATGAATGCGGTTGGCCTCGCCCAGCCGGGCCCCCTGCTCCGCCTCATTGACCGCGCGACGGGCGGCACTGGCTGCCTCCTGGGCGGCATTGACGGCGGCTTCTGCCAAGGGCAGATGCGTCGCCGCTTCCTCATGGCGCGCGACGCTGCTCTCGGCACGCTGCCGGGCATTGTCCAGCATGGCCTGCCAGCGCGTCTCGTCGCGCTCGAGTTCGACGCGCTGGGCACTCCAGTGGCCGTCTTCGGTGGCCAGTTGCGCGATCCGCGTCTCCAGTTTCTGGCGCGCATCGCGCAGGTGATGAATCTCGCTCTCGAGCCGGCTCACTTCGGCATTGGCCGCGACCATCCCGCTCTGAGCGGCATGCATGGCGTCGCTGGCCGCGAAATGCGCTTCGCGCGCGAGTTCGATCGCGGCTTCCAGTTCGCGCAAACGGGCCGATTCCTCTTCGAGCCGGATGGCGGACTTGTCCACTTCCCGCGACAGCCGCAGGTGGTCGGCGCGGGCATCGTTTCTCTTCTTCAGCCATAGCAGGTTCTGCCGTCGGGACAGCCGGGCATGGGCTTCGCGGTACTGGCGTGCCACCTCGGCCTGGCTCTCCAACCTGCCCACCTGGGCTTCCAGCTCGTTGCAGATATCATTCACCCGGGCCAGATTGTCCCCGGCATCGGCCAGGCGGTTCTCCGTCTCGCGGCGCCGCTCCTTGTACCTGGTGACCCCCGCTGCCTCTTCGAGGTAAAAACGCAATTCCTCCGGCTTGGCCTCTATGACGCGCGAGATCATGCCTTGTTCGATGATGGCATAGGCACGCGGCCCGAGGCCGGTGCCGAGAAACAGATCGATGACGTCTCGGCGACGCACGTGGAGATTGTTGATGTGGTAGCTGGAATTTCCTTCGCGGTCCAGGATGCGCTTCACGGCAATTTCGGCATACTGCGACCACTGGCCGCCGGCGCGCCCCTCGGCATTGTCGAAAATCAACTCGACACTGGCCCTGCCGACCGGCTTACGCGTGCCGGAGCCGTTGAAGATCACGTCCTGCATCGACTCGCCGCGCAGCGCGGTGGCCTTGGATTCACCCAAGACCCAGCGCACGGCATCGATGATGTTGGATTTGCCGCAACCGTTGGGTCCGACCACACCGACCAGCTGGCCGGGAAACAGCACCGTGGTGGGGTCGACGAAGGACTTGAATCCGGCGAGTTTGAGCTTGGTCAGGCGCACGTCAGCGTTTTGGCATCAGCTTGGTTTGATCGGACGGAAGGCGCGAGGCATGGGGCGGCCACCCTGCGTTGATCGGGCATTATAATGGAATCCTTGTTCGTTTCCGAAGCCCCGCCCACGCCCATGCCCAGCCGCCCCGTCAAGACCCTGGAAACCTTTGCCAATCCTGCCGCTCACAGGGATTACCAGATCCACATGGAAATTCCCGAATTCACCTGCCTCTGCCCCATGACCGGCCAGCCCGACTTCGCCGCGCTGATTCTCGATTACATCCCGGACAAGCGCTGCGTCGAACTGAAAGGGCTCAAGCTTTATGTCTGGGCTTTCCGCAATGAGGGGCATTTCCACGAGGATGTCACCAACCTCATCCTCGATGATCTGGTCAACGCCGTGAAACCCCGTTTCATGCGCCTGACGGCCAAGTTCTACGTGCGCGGCGGAATCTTCACCAACGTCGTCGCAGAGCATCGCAAGAAGGGCTGGAAGGCGCAGCAAATGATCGATCTGATGAGCTTCGAAGGGCACTCGGCCATTCGCAACTGACGTTTCAGGTCAGTCTACCGCCTATAATCTGCGCAACCCAGACTGACGCCACCCGCCATGAATCCCCAGCTCGACCGGCTCCACCCCTACCCCTTCGAGAAACTGAGACTGTTGTTCGGGGGCCTTGCGACGCCGCCCGGACTTCTGCCGATCAAGCTCTCGATCGGCGAACCGCAGCACGAGACGCCGGCCTTCATCAAGCGGGCGCTTGCCGAAGGGCTCCCCGGTTTGGCGAGCTACCCGACAACGCAAGGATCGATCGCCTTGCGCGGCGCCGTCGCCGCATGGATAGCCCGCCGCTACGGCGTGCCGGTGCCGGATGCCGAGACCCAGGTATTGCCGGTGAACGGCTCGCGCGAAGCGCTGTTCGCTTTCGCCCAGACGGTGATCGACGGCAGCCGGGCCGGCGCCCTGGTCGTCTGCCCCAATCCCTTCTACCAAATCTACGAAGGCTCGGCGATACTCGCCGGAGCCACTCCGGTCTTCGTCAATACTTTCCCCGGAAACGGCTTCGAGATGGATTTCTCTGCGCTGTCCGAGGACGCTTGGCGTCGGGTGCAGATGGTCTACGTCTGCTCGCCGGGCAACCCGACCGGCAAGGTGATGGACTTGCCGGCCTGGCAAGCGCTGTTCGCCCTTTCGGACCGTCACGACTTCGTCATCGCCAGCGACGAGTGTTATTCGGAGATCTACTTCGACGAGGCAAAGGCTCCGCTGGGCGCGTTGGAAGCGGCACACAGACTTGGCCGCAGCGACTACCGCAATCTCGCGGTGTTCTCCAGTCTGTCGAAGCGCTCGAATGTGCCCGGGATGCGCTCCGGCTTCGTCGCCGGCGACCGAGCCCTGATCAGGCAATTCCTGCTTTACCGAACCTACCAGGGCGGCGCCATGAGCCCTGCGATCCAGACCGCCAGCATCGCCGCCTGGAGCGACGAGGCCCACGTCATGGACAACCGTCGTCTGTATCGGGAAAAATTCGACGAGATCACGCCGCTGATCGCCGGCCATCTGGACACGAGCCGGCCCGATGCCGGCTTCTATCTCTGGGCATCGGTGGCCCGGTATTCCATCAGCGACACGGAATTCGCCCGCGAACTCCAGCGTCAATATAATGTGTCGGTCTTGCCGGGCAGCTTTCTCGGGCGGGAGGTCGAACTGGGCGGCCGCCGCATCAATCCGGGCGCGGGCTTTCTCCGCATCGCGCTCGTCCCCGACATCGCCGAGTGCCGCGAGGCAGCGCGGCGCATCGCCGATTTTTGCAGCAAACTCTGACAGCAACCGACATGCACGAGCAAAGGGCAGACAAATGACGGAACTTAAGGAAATCATCGAGCAGGCGTGGGAAAAGCGCGCGGAACTGAAGCCCGGCAGCGCGCCGGCGAAGATCGGCGAAGCCGTCGACGCCATCATCGGCGATCTCGACGCCGGCAGGCTGCGCGTCGCCGAGAAGATCAACGGCGAGTGGGTGACCCACCAGTGGCTCAAGAAGGCCGTGTTGCTGTCTTTCCGCCTCGAGGACAACCGGCTGATGGACGGCGGCGTCACCAAGTACTTCGACAAGGTGAGCAGCAAGTTCGCCGATTACGACGCCCATCGTTTCAACCAGGGCGGCTTTCGCGTCGTGCCACCGGCGCAAGCCCGGCGCGGCAGCTTCATCGGCCGGAACGTGGTGCTGATGCCCAGTTATGTGAACATCGGCGCCTACGTCGATGAAGGCAGCATGGTCGATACCTGGGCGACGGTCGGCTCCTGCGCCCAGATCGGCAAGAACGTGCACCTTTCCGGCGGCGTAGGCATCGGTGGCGTGCTCGAACCGCTGCAGGCCAATCCGACCATCATCGAGGACAACTGCTTCATCGGCGCCCGTTCGGAGGTGGTCGAAGGGGTCATCGTCGAGGAGAACTCGGTCATCTCTATGGGCGTCTTCCTTGGTCAGAGCACCAAGATATACGAGCGCGCCACCGGCCAGGTCAGTTATGGCCGTATCCCGGCCGGGTCGGTCGTGGTGTCCGGCAGCCTGCCCTCGGCCGACGGCAAGTACAGCCTCTATTGCGCCGTCATCGTCAAGCGCGTCGATGCCCAGACGCGCAGCAAGGTTGCCATCAACGAACTGTTGCGCGGCGACTGAGCCGGCCGGCCGCGCAAGGATCGAGGCGCATGATCTTCGACAAGCTGTTCCAGTTGATGGCCGACAAGCGCGCCTCGGACATCTTCGTCTCGGCCGGCGCCCCGATCCATATCAAGATCCAGGGTACGGTGATCCCGATCAACCAGCAGATCCTGGATCCCGCCACCATCGAGAGGATGGCCAATGAATTGCTGACGCCCCATCAGCTCGAGCAGTTCGAGGAAAAGAAGGAAATCAACGTATCCTTCGGCGTACACGACGTCGGCAACTTCCGCATCAACATGTTCTACCAGCGCAGCACCATCGGCATCGTGGTCCGCTTCATCACCAGCGAGATTCCCAGGCTCGAGGATCTCGGCCTGCCCAAGCGGCTCGCCACCATGGTCATGGAGCGGCGCGGACTGGTGCTGGTGGCCGGGGCGACCGGCTCGGGCAAATCGACGACCACCGCGTCCATGATCGACTACCGCAACAGCAACCGCTCCGGCCACATCCTGACCATCGAGGATCCGATCGAATACCTGTTCCAGCACAAGAAGTCGGTGGTCAACCAGCGCGAAATCGGCGTGGACACCCTGTCTTGGGCGGATGCCCTGAAGAATGCCATGCGCCAGGCGCCAGACTGCATCCTGATCGGCGAGATCCGCGACCGGGTCACCATGTCGCTGGTACTGGCCTACGCCCAGAGCGGACACCTGTGTCTGGCCACGCTGCATGCCAACAACAGCTATCACGCGCTGAACCGGATGATCAATTTCTTTCCGCCCGAAAATCGCGCCGCGCTGCTTCTCGACCTCTCGGCCAGCCTGCGCGGCATCGTCTCGCAGCGCCTGGTCAAGGCGCCCGACGGCATCCGCTTGCCAGCGACCGAGATCATGCTCAACACCCGCCACATCCGGGAACTGATCGAAAAGGGCGAAGTCAACGCCATCAAAGAAGCGATGGAACAGAGTCTCGCGCCCGGTTCGCAGACCTTCGAACAGGATCTCTTCCGCCTCTACCGCGACGGGGCCATCACCCTTGACGAAGCCCTGGCCCACGCCGACTCCCAGACCAATCTGTCCTGGCTGATCAACAACGTCCAGCATGCCGGCGCCAGTTCGCTGGATCAATCCAGGCCGCTCATGCCGCTGGAACCCCAGGAGAAGACCGAGCCAAGCGGTGCCTCCTTTTCAGAATTCACCCTCAACCTCGATTGAGCGGCGCCGTCATGCCCCCTAACGAAACCCTGGCGCTCGCCCAGCAATTGATCGCGCGCCGTTCGCTCACTCCGGATGACGCGGGCTGCCTCGATCTCATCGCCGCACGCCTCGCCTCCCTGGGTTTTTCCTGCGAGCGCATCGACAGCGAGACTCCGCCCAGGGTAGGCAACCTCTGGGCGCGACGCGGCACGAGTCAGCCGTTGCTGTGCCTCGCAGGCCACACCGACGTGGTGCCGACAGGATCGGTCACGGACTGGCGCAGCGACCCGTTCCGGCCCGAGATCCGTGAAGCCCACCTATACGGCCGCGGCGCCGCCGACATGAAATCCTCGCTCGCCGCCTTCGTCGTCGCCGTCGAGCGCTTCGTGGCCGAGCAGCCGAGCCATGCCGGCTCGATCGCCTTATTGCTCACCTCGGACGAGGAAGGCGATGCCACGGACGGGACCGTGCGCGTGGTCGAGCGTTTGCGACAGCGCGGCGAGGCGATCGATTTCTGCATCGTCGGCGAGCCGACCTCCGTCCATCGTCTCGGCGACACCATCAAGAACGGGCGCCGTGGTTCGCTCTCCGGACGCCTGGTGATCAAGGGCGTGCAGGGACACGTCGCCTATCCGCAACTGGCTAAGAATCCGGTGCACCTGTTCGCACCGGCGCTGGCAGAACTGACCGGAGAGACCTGGGACCAGGGCAACGAGTACTTCCCGCCGACCACTTTCCAGATCTCCAACGCCCATGCCGGCACCGGCGCGGGCAACGTGATCCCCGGCAGCTTCGAACTGCTGTTCAATTTCCGTTTTTCCACCGCCAGTACGCCCCGGCAACTTCAGGAAAAAGTCCATGCCATCCTGGAGCGCCACGCGCTCGAATACGAACTGTTCTGGGCCCCCCCCGGCAAGCCTTATCTGACGCCGCACGGCCGGCTGGTGAAAGTACTGTCGGAAGCGATCGAGCGGACCACCGGCGTCGTGACGGAGTTGTCCACCACCGGCGGCACGTCGGACGGCCGCTTCATCAGCGACATCTGTTCCGAGGTAGTGGAATTCGGTCCGCTCAATGCCACCATCCACAAGGTGGACGAATGCATCGCCGTGGCCGACCTGGAGCCGCTCACCGAGATCTACCTGAGCGCACTGCAGGCCCTGCTCGGCGCAGCGAGCCCCGCAACCGCCCCGTGAGCAGCGCCATGAACGAGATCATCGACGAACTCCACAGCCTGCGCGACTGGCTGCGTTACGCCGTCAGCCGCTTTACCGAGGCCGGCCTGTTTTTCGGTCACGGTTGCGACAATGCCTTTGATGAAGCGGTCTGGCTGATCCTGCACACGCTGCACCTGCCCAATGACAAGCTCGACATATTCCTGGACGCGCGCCTTACCCGTGCAGAAGGCCTAGCGATCGACCGCATCCTGGAGTTGCGCATCGCCACGCGCCAACCGGCCGCCTACCTGACGCACGAAGCCTGGCTGGGAGAGTTCCCCTTCTATGTCGACGAACGCGTCATCGTGCCGCGCTCCTTCTTCGCCGAGTTGCTCGTTGACCGCTTCTCTCCCTGGATCGAAGATGCCGAGCAGGTTGAAACGGCGCTTGATCTGTGCACCGGTTCAGGCTGCCTCGCGATCCTGATGGCCCATGCCTTTCCGAATGCCCGGATCGATGCCGTCGATCTGTCCGCCGACGCGCTCAGCGTGGCCCGCCGCAACGTCGACGATTACGACCTCGGCAAACGCATCCGGCTCGCCGAATCCGACCTGTTCGAAGGCCTCTCAGGCCGCCGCTACGACCTGATACTTTCCAACCCGCCTTACGTAACGGCCGAGGCGATGCGCATGCTGCCGCTGGAATACCGTCACGAACCGTCCCTGGCGCTGGCCGCCGGAGAGGACGGTCTGGACATCGTGCGCCGCATTCTCGACCAGGCGCACGCCCATCTTGAGCCGCATGGCCTGCTCGCGGTCGAGGTCGGCCACAATCGCGACATCGTCGAACGCGCCTTCCCGCACCTTTCCCTGACCTGGATCGACAGCACCAGCGCCGAGGCCAAGATATTCATCCTGCAACGCGAGCAACTGCCGCCGGCATCGCCTTGATCGCCAGTCCGACCGAGCCCTCGGGCCTTCGCCGGGCGGCCTGCGGCATCAAGTATAATCCTCGGTTGTCCATCAATGCCCGCCGCCAGTGACCAGCCTAGACACCGAAATCCAACGCCGCCGCACCTTCGCCATCATTTCCCATCCGGATGCGGGCAAGACGACCCTGACCGAAAAGCTGCTCTGGTTCGGCGGCGCAATCCAGATGGCGGGCGCCGTTCGGGCGAGGAAAACCGGGCGCCACGCCGTCTCGGACTGGATGGAACTGGAGAAGCAGCGGGGCATTTCGGTAACCTCTTCGGTGATGCAGTTTCCCTACCGCGAGTGCATCGTGAACCTCCTCGACACGCCGGGCCACGAGGACTTCTCCGAGGACACCTACCGCACCCTGACGGCAGTCGATTCCGCGGTGATGGTGATCGACTCGGTGAAGGGCGTCGAAACCCAGACCATCAAGCTGCTCAACGTCTGCCGCCTGCGCAACACGCCCATTCTGACCTTCATCAACAAGCTGGACCGCGAGGGACGCGCGCCGATCGAACTCCTCGATGAAATCGAGTCCGTGCTGAACATCCAGTGCGCACCGATCACCTGGCCGATCGGCATGGGTCGTCGCTTTCGCGGCGTCTATCATCTGTACGACGACACCGTCTCGGTCTTCGATCCTGACGGCGAGAAGGGCGTTGCGGAAGTCATCCAGGGATTGGACAACCCCAGGCTGGCCGAGCTCATCGGCGAGCAGGCGGAGGAATTGCGCATCGACATCGAACTGGTGCGCGGGGCCTCCCATAGCTTCGATGCGGAGGCCTACCTGGCCGGACGGCAGTCGCCGGTATTCTTCGGCTCGGCAGTCAATAATTTCGGCGTGCAATCCTTGCTCGACGCGGTCGTGGATCGCTCGCCGCCGCCCTTGCCGCGGCCGGCCAAGACCCGCATGGTCATGCCGCTCGAGCCGGCATTCACCGGCTTCGTTTTCAAGATCCAGGCCAACATGGACCCCAAGCACCGCGACCGCATCGCCTTCGTGCGCATCTGCTCAGGCCGCTTCGAACGCGGCATGAAATTGAGGCAGATGTCCACCGGCAAACTCGTCGCAGTCAACAACGCGATCACCTTCATGGCGCGGGAACGCAACACAACGGAGGAATCCTTCGCCGGGGACATCATCGGCATCCCCAATCACGGCACGGTACGCCTCGGCGAGACCTTCACCGAGGGTGAAGACCTTTCCTTCATCGGCATCCCGTCTTTCGCGCCGGAGCATTTCCACCGCGTCCGTTTGAAGAATCCGCTGAAAATGAAGCAGATGCAGAAGGGCTTGCAGCAATTGGCCGAGGAAGGCGCCACCCAGCTGTTTCGCCCGCTCGCGTCGAGCGACCTGCTCCTCGGGGCGGTCGGCACCTTGCAGTTCGATGTGGTCGCCCACAGGCTGGAACACGAATACGGCGTCGACGCCATTTTCGAGCCCTGTCCGGTGGCCACGGCGCGCTGGCTGAAGGGCAGCGCGGAAGAACTGAAGCGGCTGACCGAACTGCATTTCGACAACATCGCGCTGGACGGCGCCGACGAGCCGGTATACCTGGCGCCCAGCTTGTGGAACCTGACCGGCACCCAGGAGCGCTTTCCGAAATTGCAGTTCCTGGAGACGCGGGAAATTGCCTAGCCCGTCGGCAGGGCCCGCTCCACCAGGCGCAGCCAGTAGCGTATGCCGAGCGGGATGAGTTCGTCGTTGAAGTCGTAACGCGGGCTGTGCAGGAGGCAGCCGCCTTCGCCCGGGCCGTTGCCGAGCCAGACATAGCAACCCGGCCGCTCTTTCAGCAAGAAGGCGAAATCCTCGGCACCCATGCTCGGTCTGAGATCGTTCCGGACATTCCCGGCGGCCAGGACGTCCTCGGCCACTTCCCGGCACAGCGCGGTCTCCGCCGCCGAGTTGATGGTCGGCGGATAGCCGTGCTCGAAGGCCAGACCGATGGCGACGCCGTAGGTCGCGGCGACGCCGTCGCAGATGCGCCGCATGCCGGTTTCCATCATCGCCTGCTGCGCCGCGCTGAAGGTGCGGACGGTGCCGCCCAGCAAAGCCTCCTCGGGCAGGACGTTGTCGGCATGGCCGGCGTGGAAGCGCGTCACCGAGAGCACCGCCGGCTCCAGCGGGTCGGTGTTGCGGCTGACCAGGGTCTGCAAGGCCTGGACCAGGGCGGCGCCGGCGACCACGGAATCAGCCGCCAGGTGTGGCATCGCGGCATGGCCGCCGCGCCCGGTGACGGTGATGTCAAAACGGTCCGTGCCGGCCATCACCGGCCCTTCCATGAGCGCCATCTGGCCCACCGGCAGTCCGGGCCAGTTATGCAGGCCGAACACCGCCTGCATCGGGAATCGCTCGAACAGTCCTTGCTCGATCATTACCCGGGCACCCCCCTCATGCTCCTCGGCGGGCTGAAAGATGAAATAGACGCTGCCGTCGAAACGAGCGCATTCAGGCGTCGCGGCCAGTGCCTCCGCGGCGCCCAGCAGCATCGCCGTGTGGCCGTCGTGGCCACAGGCGTGCATGCATCCCGGATGGCTCGAGCGATGGGCGAAAGCGTTGAGTTCCTCCAACGGCAGGGCGTCCATGTCGGCGCGCAGACCGATGGCGCGCTCGCTGCTGCCGCGCTTCAACCGGCCTATGACGCCGGTGCCGGCCAGGCCGCGGTGGACTTCGAAGCCAAGGCCTTGCAGATGCGCCGCCACGACGTCGGCGGTGCGCCACTCGCCGAAGGCCAGTTCCGGATGGGCGTGGAGGTCGCGGCGGATGGTCGCGATCCGGGGCCCGAGAGTTCGCAGCAGTTCATTGATGTCCATCGCCGCCTCGCTATTGGCGTTCGTCTCAAAAAGAAGAAGACGCCCGCTTTCGGTTATGCTTGGACGCTCATTCTGCCATAGCCGCTCCTCATGGAAAAAATTGACTGCGTCATCATCGGCGCCGGTGTCGTCGGCCTGGCCATGGCTGGCCGCCTGGCCAGGAACGGGCGGGAAGTGCTGATTCTCGAAGCGGAGGATCGTTTCGGCAGCGGCATCAGCGCGAGAAACAGCGAGGTGATCCACGCCGGCATCTACTACCCGGAAGGATCCTTGAAGGCGAGGCTCTGCGTCGCCGGCCGGAACATGCTCTACGACTATTGCCGCGAGCGCGGCGTCCAGCACAGCCGTTGCGGCAAGCTGATCGTCGCCACCGCCGAAGCCCAGCGCCGGCAACTCGTCGGCATCGCCGCGCACGCCCGCGCCAACGGCGTGAGCGATTTAAAGGCCATGACCCGCGCCGAGGCGCAGGCCATGGAGCCGGAACTGGAATGCGTCGCCGCATTGTTCTCGCCCGCCACCGGAATCATCGACAGCCACGGGCTGATGCTCTCCCTGCTCGGCGACGCGGAGCGCGGCGGCGCCGTGCTCGCGGTGAACAGCCCGGTGACCGGCGGCACGGCGAGTGCCGAAGGCATTCGCCTTCGGGTCGGCGGCGCCGAACCGATGGAACTCATGGCCAACAGCGTGATCAACTGCGCCGGACTCGGCGCACAAGGGTTCGCCAGATCGCTTTCGGGGCTGCCAAGCGACACCGTGCCACCGCTTTGCTACGCCAAAGGGAATTACTTCGCCCTCTCCGGACGCGCCCCGTTCTCGCGACTGATCTATCCGGTACCCCAACCGGGAGGGTTGGGCGTGCATCTGACGCTGGACCTGGCCGGCAGTGCGCGCTTCGGCCCCGACGTGGAATGGACGGAGCGAATTGACTACGTCGTCGAACCCGCGCGCGCCGAGGGGTTCTACGCCGAGATCCGCCGCTACTGGCCGGCGTTGCCTGACGGCGCGCTCGTCCCGGCCTACGCCGGGATACGTCCCAAGCCGCACCGGCCGGGCGAGCCGGCGCAGGACTTCCTGGTGCACGGCCCGCGCCGCCACGGCATCAAGGGGCTGGTCTGCCTCTACGGCATCGAGTCGCCGGGACTTACCGCCAGCCTGGCCCTGGCGGAATTTTCGCTCAGACTGCTCGCCGAAGATATGCGCTGAACGGTGTATGCTTTGAACCAAGCGCGGGGCAGCGCATTGCCAATGAAGAGGAGAAGATCATGAGTCCAGTTATTCCGGAAACGCCCGCCGAATACGACAAGACGCGGATCATCGAACGGCCGGACGGGTTCTACTGGCAGTACCGTGGGACGGCTGAAGAATTCGGTCCTTTCGCCAGCCTCGTCGAGGCCGTCGAAGACATGAAATACAACGCCGACGCCGCCATCGAACCGGGCGAAAGCATCTTCGAAGCGGAAGATGAACTGGGCATCGCCGACTGGATCGATCCGGACACGGGCGAACCCGCCGAAGGCCACATTCCGCATATCGAGGATCATTGAACGACAGCCGGAAGAATGGAACAGCCAAGAACCATCCTTTGCCAGGAGGCACTGCGGGTCATCGAACATCGCCACCGCGGGGCCAAACCGCCGCTGATGGAGCGCGCCGGCTCTGCCGCCGCAGAACTGGCGCTGGCCCTGATCGACCGCAGCGCCCTGCCGCCCCTGGTCGTCGCCGGCCCGGGCAATAACGGCGGCGACGCCTTTGTCGCGGCCCGCCTGCTGAGACAAAACGGTCTCGACCCCGTTCTGGTCTTCGCCGGCGAAGGCGCGAAGCTGCCGACCGATGCCCGCGCCGCCTTCGATGCCTGGACCGCGCAGGGCGGCGCCCTCCATGGGCAAATACCCGAAGGCCGCTTCTCCCTCGCTGTCGACGGCCTGTTCGGCATCGGCTTGACGAGGCCGCTATCCGGTTCGTTTGCGGCGCTGGTGGCGCGCATCAACGCCCTGGACTGTCCGGTGCTCTCGCTCGACCTGCCGAGCGGCTTGGATTCCGAGACCGGGCGCATCCTCGGCATAGCGGTGCGGGCCCAGCACACCCTCAGCTTCATCGCCCTGAAACCCGGGCTCCTGACCCTGGACGGTCCCGATCACTGCGGCAAGGTCGCAGTCCATGCGCTCGGCCTGCTCATTGATCAGGGCAGCGACCCGGACCCGTCCGGCGAAACCGGGCACACCATCGCGCCCGGGCTGTTTGCCTCAGCACTCTCGCCGCGCCGGCAGAACTCGCACAAGGGCAGCTACGGCAGCGCCGGAATCATCGGCGGCGCGCCGGGCATGGCGGGCGCGGCGCTACTGGCCGGGCGCGCGGCGCTGCAACTGGGAGCCGGCCGCGTCTATCTCGGCATGCTGGACCCGATCGCAGTCGATCTCCTGCAACCCGAAATAATGCTGAAGAAGGCCGATGAGGTGTTCGGTCTGGCCACTTGCCTGGCCGTCGGCCCCGGCCTGGGACAGTCGGATGCCGCGGCCGCCCTGTTGCGCCGCGCACTGGCCTGCCAAATGCCGCTGCTGCTCGATGCCGATGCGCTCAACCTGCTTGCCGCCCATCCGGTGCTGCAGCGGGAACTCGCGCGCCGCACCGCGCCCACGCTGCTCACGCCGCACCCGGCCGAGGCCGCGCGCCTGCAGGAATGCACCATCGAGGCGATTCAGGCCGACCGCCGCGCCGCGGCCCTGGGACTGGCGCGACGCCTGAATGCCTGCGTCGTCCTGAAAGGTTGCGGCAGCGTGATCGCCACGCCCGACGGACGCTGGTTCATCAATACCTCGGGCAATCCTGGCCTGGCCTCCGCCGGCACGGGCGACGTGCTCTCCGGCTTCGCGGTCGCCCTCCTGGCCCAGGGCTGGGCGGCCGAGCACGCCTTGCTGGCAGCGGTGCATCTCCATGGTCGCGCGGCCGATGCCTGCGTCGCGGCGGGGATCGGCCCGATAGGCCTCACTGCCGGCGAATTGTCGGCCAAGGCGCGCCGCGTCATGAACGATTGGAACCATGCCTGAGACCGTGAAGCACCCGTTTTACGGCGTGCTGCTAATGCTGCTGGCCTTGTTCTTTTTCGCGGCACTGGACGCCACCTCCAAGCATCTCCTGCTCACCTTCGCCCTGCCGCTCCTGGTCTGGGCGCGCTTCACCCTGCACTGCCTGCTGATGGTGGTCTTCCTGGCGCCCTCGATGCGGAGCAAGCTGCTGGCCACCCAGCGGCCCCTGATCCAGGTGGTCCGGGCCCTGCTGCTGCTCGGCGTATCCCTGTTCGCCCTTGCGGCGCTGCGGCTGATGCCGCTGGCGGAGACGACGGCGATCTTGTACGTGACGCCGCTCCTGGTGGTCTTGTTGTCCGGGCCGTTTCTCGGCGAAAAGGTCAGCGTCTTGCGCTGGGTTTCGGTCGCGACGGGATTCGCCGGGGCCCTGCTGATTGCCAGGCCCGGCGGCGCGCTGTCGGGACTCGGCATCCTCTTCTCGCTGGCGGCGGCCCTGTGCTACAGCGTCTATCAGATCCAGACACGACAATTATCGACGACCGAGAGCGCCGTCACGATGCTCTTTTACACCGCACTGACCGGCACCGTGGCGATGAGCCTGGCCCTGCCCTGGTTCTGGAGCGGACCTGTGCCCAGCCCGCTGGAGGCGCTGCTGATCGCCTCGCTCGGCATCTTCGGCGGCACCGGACACTACCTGCTGACGCGCGCCTTTCGCCACACGCCGGCCTCGACCCTGTCGCCCCTGATGTACGTCCAGCTGATCTGGGCGACGCTGCTGGGCTGGCAGATATTCGGCCAATTGCCCGACCACCTCTCCATCCTCGGCATGCTCGCCATCGCCGGCAGCGGCCTGTCCATTGCTGTTTCCGATCGGCGGCCGCCACGTCGGGCGCTGAGGGCCGAAGGCTGACCGGCCGGCTTCGCAGGTCCGGATCAGAAAGGCGCGCGGCAATGCTCCTCGATGTAGCGCTTGATCGCCATCGCGTCGGCATCCATCACCGCGAACCGTTGCGGCAGCTGTTCTATTCCCTCGAGCCCGGCAGGCCGCTCCGGTTCCCGGCCCAGCGCTTCGCGGATGGTCTCGTCAAACTTGGCCGGCAAGGCGGTCTCCAGGCAGACCAGAGGAAGTCCCGGCTCGCGCAACTCGAGGCCCACCTTGAGCCCGTCTGCGCTGTGGGTATCCACCATGATGCCGTATTGCGCCCAGATGCGGCGGATCGTGGCCAGGCGGTCGGCGTGAGTGCTCGTCCCGGAAACGAAGCCGTAGTCGCGGATGCGGGCGAAATGCGGACCGCCTGACAGATCGAAGGCGCCAGCACTGCTCTTGGCACCCGACTCTATCCCTGCCCAAAGCGCACGCACCGTCCCCGCATCGCGGCCGACCAGGTCGAAGACGAAGCGCTCGAAATTCGAGGCCTTCGAGATATCCATCGAAGGACTGCTGGTCTGGCGCGTCTCGGCGTTGCTGCGCGGACGATAGACGCCGGTCCTGAAGAACTCGTCGAGGACGTTGTTCTCGTTGGTGGCGAGGATCAGTTGCCGGATCGGCAGGCCCATCGTGCGTGCGATGTGACCGGCGCAGATGTTGCCGAAGTTGCCCGAGGGCACGGAAAACGCCACCTCCTGATCGTTGCTGCCGCCCGCACCGCCGGTCGCGGCGAAATAGCCTTTGAAGTAATAGACGATCTGAGCCGCCACGCGCGCCCAGTTGATTGAATTGACCGTGCCGATCCGGTATTCCGACTTGAAGGCGTGGTCGTTGCTCACGCTCTTGACGATGTCCTGGCAATCGTCGAATACACCTTTCACCGCGATGTTGAAAATGTTCGGGTCGGCCAGTGAAAACATCTGTGCCGTCTGGAAGCGGCTCATCTTGCCGTGCGGCGAGAGCATGAAGACGCGGATGCCGCGTTTCCCGCGCATCGCATATTCGGCGGACGAGCCCGTGTCGCCGGAAGTCGCGCCGAGAATGTTGAGTTCCTGCCCGGTCTTCTCCAGCGCATACTCGAACAGGTTGCCGAGCAGTTGCATCGCCATGTCCTTGAAGGCCAGCGTCGGACCGTTGGAGAGTTCGAGAATGGCCAGCCCCGGTTCCAGCCAGCGCAGCGGCGTGATCTCAGCGCTGTCGTCGCCCGGACGGATGTTGCAATAGACCGCCGGGGTGTAGGTGCGGTCGATCAGCGCCTTCAGGTCGGCCGCGGGAATGTCGTCGATGAATTTTTCCAGCACCTTGAACGCCAGTGCCGGATAAGACAGCCCCCGCCACTGGTCTAGCTCGGCGCGGGAGACGCTCGGGTAGACTTCCGGCAGATAGAGGCCGCCGTCCGGGGCGAGGCCGGCCAGCAGGATCTCGGTGAAGGTCCGGGCCGGCGAGTTGCCTCTCGTTGAGATGTAACGCATCTACTTGTCCAGTTCTTCGAGGCGCAGGCGGGTCACGCGGCTTTTCACCACCGGCAGCGCCTCGATCTGGAGAATTGCGGCATCGACATGCTTCTCCCGCGACAAATGGGTGAGCATGATGATGTCGGTCTGCTCCTCGCCCTCGCCGGGCTCGCGCTGAATCATCGCATCGATCGAAATATGCTGGTCGGCGAGAATGCGTGTGATGTCGGCGAGCACGCCGGGCTGGTCGGAGACCGACAGGCGCAGGTAGTAGCGCGTCTCCACCTCGGCCATCGGCAGGATCGGCGTGTCCATCACCGCATCCGGCTGGAAAGCCAGATGCGGCACGCGGTGTCCGGGATCTGCGGTGTGCATGCGGGTGACATCGACCAGGTCGGCGATCACCGCCGATGCCGTCGGCTCGGCGCCCGCGCCCTTGCCGTAGTAGAGCGTGGCGCCGACGGCATCGCCGTGAACCAGAACGGCATTCATCGCCCCCTCGACATTGGCGATCAGGCGCCTGCTCGGGATCAGCGTCGGATGCACGCGCAGCTCTATCGCATCCGCGCCATTGGCGGAGACGCGCTTGGTGATCCCGAGCAGCTTGATGCGATAACCGAGCTGTTCGGCATACTTGATGTCGGCGGCCTCGAGCCGGGCGATACCCTCGATATGCACCTTGTCGAACTGCATCGGAATGCCGAAGGCGATCGCCGCCATGATGGTGAGCTTGTGGGCCGCATCGACGCCCTCGATGTCGAAGGTCGGATCGGCCTCGGCATAGCCCAGGCGCTGTGCCTCCTTCAGCACTTCCGCAAAGGAAAGTCCCTTTTCGCGCATCTCGGACAGAATGAAGTTGGTGGTGCCGTTGATGATGCCGGCGATCCACTGGATGCGGTTGGCGGTGAGCCCCTCGCGCAGTGCCTTGATGATCGGAATGCCGCCGGCCACCGCGGCCTCGAAAGCCACCATCACGCCCTTCTTCTGCGCCGCCGCGAAAATCTCGTTGCCGTGCGTCGCGACCAGCGCCTTATTGGCGGTGACGACATGCTTGCCGTTTTCTATGGCCTTCAGCACCAGTTCCTTGGCGATACCGCAGCCGCCGATCAGTTCGACGACAATGTCGATGTCGGGATCGGTGACGATCGAGAAGGCATCGTCGGTCAGCAACGCCTTGCCCTGCGTGACCTTCCTCGCCAGTTCGAGGTTCTTGTCGGCGACCTTGCTGATCAGGATCTGGCGACCGGCACGGCGCGTGATCTCGGCCTCGTTGCGGCCCAGTACGGTAAAGGTGCCGCTGCCGACGGTGCCGATGCCGAGCAGGCCTACGTTGATTGGTTTCATTCAGTGACCATCCGATAAGGAATTGCTGGGGAGCCCGACGGGCGCAGATACCCGCACCGACGCAGGTCGGGGGGGGGCTAGGTCGAGTGCCTCTTGCGGTAATGCTCGAGGAACCGTGCGACACGGCCGATGGCCTCGGCGAGATCGTCGGCGTTGGGCAGGAAGACGACGCGGAAGTGGTCGGGCTTGGGCCAGTTGAATCCCGTCCCCTGAACCAAGAGCACCCGCTCCTCTTCCAGCAGTTCGAGGATGAACTGCTGGTCGTCGTCGATCGGGTAGGTCCGGGGGTCGAGGCGCGGGAACAGGTACATCGCCGCCTGCGGCTTGACGCAGGTGACGCCGGGTATCTCGGTCAGCAGCTTCCAGGCGAGGTCCCGCTGACGGCAAAGACGCCCGCTCGGCGCGACCAGGTCGTTTATGCTCTGGTAACCGCCCAGCGCGGTCTGGATGCCGAACTGCGCCGGCACGTTGGAACACAGGCGCATCGAGGCGAGCATGTTGAGCCCCTCGATGTAGTCCTGGGCATGGCGCTTCTCGCCCGAGACGATCAGCCAGCCGGCGCGGAATCCCGGCGCGCGGTAGTTCTTCGACAGCCCGTTGAAGGTGATGCAGAGCACATCCTCGGCCAGGGAGGCGATCGAGGTATGGGTCGCGCCGTCGTAGAGCACCTTGTCGTAGATCTCGTCGGCATAGATGATGAGCTGGTGGCTGCGCGCGATCTCGACGATCTCCCGCAGCAGTTCGACGGGGTAGAGCGCGCCGGTCGGATTGTTCGGGTTGATGATGACGATGGCGCGCGTGGTCGGGCCGATCTTGGCGCGGATATCGGCGAGATCGGGCAGCCAGCCCGACCCCTCGTCGCAAATGTAGTGGCGGGCGCTGCCGCCTGACAGGCTGACCGCCGCCGTCCACAGCGGGTAGTCGGGGGCCGGCACCAGGACCTCGTCGCCGGCGTCGAGCAGCGCGTTCATCGCCATCACGATCAGCTCGGAGACGCCGTTGCCGATGTAGATGTCCTCGACCTGCACGCCGGCGATTCTCTTCTCCTGCGTGTACTGCATGATCGCCTTGCGCGCCGCGAACAGGCCTTTGGAGTCGCAGTAGCCCGATGCCGCCGGCAGATTGTGGATGACGTCCTGGACGATCTCCTCGGGCGTCTCGAAACCGAAGGGCGCGGTGTTGCCGATGTTCAGCTTGATGATGCGATGGCCGTCGTCCTCCATCTCTTTGGCGCGCGCCAGGACCGGTCCGCGGATGTCGTAGCAGACCGAGGCAAGCTTCGCTGATTTCATTACTGGTTGCATAAATCCATTCACCACAGAGTGGCGCCCGAACGCGGCATAACGCCACACGGCTGCGAGGCAGGCGCCAAAAAGCTATAATCTTACCGAAGCCGGCACCATGCCGCAAACAGACCCGCCCAAACCGACCCTACGCGCCATACCGCCCTGCATGAAACTGCAAGCTGATCGACCTGTCGGCCGGAATATTGTGACTGCCTACGGGGAGGGCTATATCGCTGTCAACGGCGTACGCCACACCCGAAGTCTGCTGCTCATGCCGCAACGCCTCGAAACGGACTGGAGCGCCGGCGGATTCGAGACGCTCACCGAGGCCGATTTTGCAAGACTTGCGCAACTCGGCTGCGATGTCCTGCTGCTCGGCACCGGCAGCCGCCAGCGCTTCCCGCAACCTTCCTTGTTGCGCCCCCTGATGACGGCGAGGATAGGCCTCGAAGTGATGGACAGCGGCGCCGCGGCCCGCACCTACAATGTCCTCACGGCGGAGGGGCGCAATGTCGCCGCCTTCCTGCTGCTGGACCTGGCTTGATGGTGCAGGAACGGTCCTTATCCCCGAAGATCTTGCTGTTCCTGCTGGCACTGTTCGCAGTGCTCTGGTTCGGCACGATCGACTATCGCAAGCTGATCAAGCCCGACGAGGGCCGCTATGCCGAGATTCCGCGCGAGATGGTGGCCTCGGGCGACTGGCTGACGCCGCGACTGAACGGCATCAAGTATTTCGAGAAGCCGGCCCTGCAGTATTGGGCCACCGCCACGGCCTTCACCCTGTTCGGCGAGTACCACTGGACGGCGCGGCTGTGGAGTGCGGCGACCGGCTTTCTCGGCGTTCTGGCCGCCTGGTTCGCGGCACGCCGCCTGTGGGGACGGGACGCCGCGCTCTATGCCGCCGCCGTGCTGGGCGGCAGCCTGTTTTACAGCCTCATCGGGCATGTCAATACGCTCGACATGGGCGTCTCCTTTTTCCTCTCGGCCGCCGTGTTCGCCTTCGTCCTGGCCCAGCGCGACCCGGCCACGCCGACGGAAAACCGCAGCTACATGCTGGGCGCTTGGCTGGCGCTAGCGCTCGCCGTGCTCAGCAAGGGGCTGATCGGCCTGCTGCTGCCCGCCGCCACTGTGGTGCTGTACTCGCTTTGGCAGCGCGACTTCGGCTTGTGGCGCCGGTTGCATCTCCTCGCCGGCCTGGCACTGCTGATCGCCGTCACAGCGCCGTGGTTCGTCGCCGTCTCGGCGGCCAACCCGGAGTTCGCCCGATTCTTCTTCATCCACGAGCACTTCGAGCGTTTCCTCACCAAGGTGCACGGCCGCTACCAGCCGATCTGGTACTTCCTCCCGATTCTGCTCGCCGGCATGCTGCCCTGGCTGGTTTCGCTCTTTTCGGCCCCGTGGCGTGCGGCGCGCCGCGACCCCGCCGTCCGCTTCCAGCCCAGACGTTTCCTGTTGGTCTGGGTCGCCGTGGTGTTCTGCTTCTTCTCGCTGTCCGACTCCAAGCTGGCCTCCTACATCCTGCCCCTGTTTCCGGCACTGGCGGCCCTGATCGGCTGGCATTTCGCCGAAATTTCCCATCGCGACCCGCGCGCGCTGCGCTGGCACGCCCTGCCGCTGATCCTGCTGGCACTCGGTTGCCTGGCGCTGGCGCGGCAGGTCACCCGGCTGGCCAGCCCGGAGGTACCGGTGGCGCTCTACGCCGCTTACCAGCCTTGGCTCGAAGCCGCCGGCGGCGCGCTGCTGGCGGGCGCGCTGGCGGCTTTCGCGTTTTCCTGGCGGGCGCTGCCGCGCGCGGCGCTGATCAGTCTGGCAGCCGGCGGCCTGTTCTTCTCGCAGCTGATCCTGCTCGGCCACGACAGCCTGGCGCCGTCCAACTCGGCCTACGCCATCGACTTGCGGATCCGCGACCAGGTAAAGCCCGGCGTGCCCTTCTACAGCGTCGACACCTACGACCAGACGTTGCCTTTCTATTTGAAGCGCACCCTGACGATGGTTGGCTACAAGGACGAACTGGGCTTCGGCATCGATCAGGAACCGGGCAAATTCATTCCGGACCTCGCCGGCTTCGCCGCGGCCTGGCGCGCCGCGCCCGATGCCTGGGCGCTGATGGGGCCCGACACCTACCGGCAGTTCCTGGCCAAAGGCTTGCCGATGCAACTCGTCGCACAAGACACCCGCCGCGTCATAATAAGGAAACCATGAACGCCCTCAGCTTCTCCCTCGTACTCACCGGCGTGCTGCTCAACGCGGCCGCCCAACTGCTGCTCAAGGCGGGGACCAACGCCGTAGGCCATTTCGAGTTCCAGTTGAGCAACGTCGTCCCGATCGGCTTGAAGCTCGGCCTGGAACCGCACATCGTCGGCGGCATGGCCTGCTATGCCGTGAGCGTGATGGTATGGATCATGGCGCTGTCGAGGGTGCCGGTCTCCATCGCCTATCCGATGCTCTCCATCGGCTACGTGATCAATGCCTTCGTCGCCTGGCAGTGGTTCGGCGAAGCGCTGACGGCGCAGAAGATTGCCGGCATCGCCTTCGTCGTCGTCGGCGTCTATCTGGTCGCGCGTTCATGACCTTTCTGCCTTTTACCCGCCCCTCCATCGACGAGGAAACCATCGCCGCCGTCGGCGATGTCCTGCGCTCCGGCTGGATCACCAGCGGTCCGAAGGTCAAGGAGTTCGAGGCGGCGCTGTCCGACTACTGCGGCGGACGTCCGGTGCGCGCCTTCAGTTCCGGCACGGCTACCATGCAGGTGGCGCTGACGCTGGCCGGAATAGGCCCGGGCGACGAGGTCATCACCGCGCCGCTGACCTGGGTTGCCAGCGCCAGCGTGGTGCTCGCCGCAGGGGCCCGGCCGGTGTTCGTCGACATCGACCCGGTCACCCGCAACATCGACCTGGAGCGGATCGAGGCCGCCGTCACCGCCAGAACCCGGGCGATCATTCCGGTCGATCTGGCCGGCCTGCCGGTGGCTCGCGACCGGCTCTACGCCATCGCCGGCGATCACAAACTGCGCGTGATCGAGGATGCCGCCCAAGCCTTCGGTGCCCAATGGCGCGGCCGGCGCATAGGCGCCACAGGCGATTTCGTTTCCTTCAGCTTTCATGCCAACAAGAACATCACCACGGGAGAAGGCGGCGCGCTGGTGCTGCCCCAGGACGTCGATGCCGGGCTTTGCGAGCGGCTGCGCCTGCAGGGGGTGACGCGCTTTGCCGACGGCTCCATGGACGCCGACGTGCTCGGCGGCAAGTTCAATCTCACCGACATCGCCGCGACGATCGGGCTCGGACAGTTGAAGCGCCTGGCAGCGTTCACGCAGAGACGCCGCGAACTGGCGCATCGCTACTTCGAACATTTCGACGAACTGGCCATCGCCGGCCTGGAACTGCCGCTGCGCGATTTCGACAATTCCAACTGGCACATGTATCAGGTGCTGCTGCCTTCCGGCAGCCGGCGCGGGCAGGTCATCGCCGCGATGAAGGAGCACGGCATCGGCATCGGCGTGCATTACCCGGCGCTGCATCTGTTTTCCCTGTATCGCCAGCAGGGCTACCGGGCGGGCGATTTTCCGCAGGCCGAGCGGGTTGGCGGTCAAACTATTACACTCCCCCTTTTCCCGGCCATGCAGGACTCGGACGTCGACCGCGTCTGCACGGCCTTGGCCGCCATCCTCAAGCCCTCCGCATGAATCAGCCAGAAATTTCCGTCGTCATTCCCGTCTACAACGAAGAGGACGGCTTGGCCGCGCTGTTCGATCGGCTTTATCCGGCGCTGGACGCCTTGGGCGCCCGCTACGAAGTGATCTTCATCAACGACGGCAGCAGCGATCGCTCCGCCGCCATTCTCCGCCAGCAATGGCAGGCACGCCCCGAGGTCACCCGTATCGTGCTGTTCGCCGCCAACTTCGGCCAGCATATGGCGATTACGGCGGGCTTCGAGCAAAGCCGCGGAGAAATGGTGATCACCCTCGATGCCGATCTGCAAAATCCGCCCGAAGAAATCGGCGCGCTGGTCGATAAGGTCCGCGAGGGCTACGACTACGTCGGCACCATCCGCAAGCTCCGCCGGGACAGTCTCTTCCGGCGCTGGGCCTCGCGCGCCATGAACCGGCTGCGCGAGCGGATCACCCGCATCAAGATGACCGATCAGGGATGCATGATGCGCGCCTATTCGAGATCCATCGTCGAGACCATCAACAGTTGCCACGAGGTCAGCACCTTCATGCCGGCGCTGGGCTACGCTTTCGCGAAACACCCGACCGAAATCGAGATCGGCCACGAAGAGCGCCACGCCGGCGAATCGAAGTATTCCCTCTACAGCCTGATCCGCCTCAACTTCGACCTGATGACCGGCTTCTCGGTGGTGCCGCTGCAATGGTTCTCCATGATCGGCATCCTCATCTCGACGCTGTCGGTGCTGTTCGTCGCCTATCTCGCATTGCGCCGGGTCCTGGTCGGCCCGGAGGCCGAAGGCCTGTTCACCCTGTTCGGCATCGCCTTCTTCCTGATCGGCCTGACGCTGTTCGGCGTCGGCCTGCTCGGCGAATACGTCGGCCGCATCTATCAGCAGGTGCGCCAGCGGCCGCGGTACATCATCGAGGCGATCCTCGAGACGAGGCAACCATGATGCCCGCCGTCCCCGCCAGCGCCGTCGTTTTCGCCTACCACCAAGTCGGGGTGCGCTGCCTGTCGGTGCTGTTGGCCGGCGCGGTCGACGTGAAGCTGGTCGTGACGCACCAGGACAGCCCGAATGAGACGATCTGGTTCGGCAGTGTCGCGGCGCTCGCCGAGTTGCACGGCATCCCGTGCATTACGCCGACGGACCCCAACGACCCGGCGATCGTCGAACGAATCTCGGCGCTGGCGCCGGATTTCCTGTTCTCGTTCTACTACCGGCAGATGCTCGGGAAACCCCTGCTCGCCACGCCCCGACGCGGCGCCTACAACATGCACGGTTCGCTGCTGCCGAAATACCGCGGCCGCACGCCGGTGAACTGGGCGGTACTGAAGGGCGAGCGAGAGACCGGGGCCACCCTGCACCGCATGCTGGACAAGCCCGACGCAGGCGCTATCGTGGCGCAGCAGGCCGTGCCCATCCTGCCCGACGACACGGCGGCCGAGGTCTTCAACAAGGTCACGGTGGCCGCCGAAATGGCGCTCCATGGCGTCTTGCCGCAGCTCCTGGCCGATTGCGCACCGGAAAAGGTTCAGGATCCTCTGCAAGCTTCCTATTTCGGCGGCAGGAAGCCCGCTGACGGCCTGATCGATTGGCGTCAGGGGGCACAGACCATCCACGACCTGATACGCGCCGTAGCGCCGCCTTACCCAGGCGCCTTCTGCGATCTGTCCGGCAAGCGCCTGGCGCTTTACAGGAGCATGCTGCAACCGGGCCGCAAGCCGAGAAGCCCGTCGTCCGGGCTCTATGCCGAAGGAAGCGCGATCTATGCCGATTGCGCCGACGGCAAGGTGTTGCGTTTGCTCGCGCTCGAATACGACGGTATGGCGCTTGATGCGGCCCGCTTCCTGGGCCGTTTCGGCCCGGAAAAACTCTCACTCACCTAGGCCATCATGAAAAAAATCCTCATCCTCGGCGTCAATGGCTTCATCGGCCACCATCTGTCGCAACGCATCATCGAAACCACCGACTGGGAGGTCCATGGCATGGACATGCAGTCGGAGCGCGTCGCCGACCTCATCGATCACCCGCGCTTTCATTTTTTCGAGGGCGACATCACCATCAACAAGGAGTGGATCGAATATCACGTCAGGAAATGCGACACGGTACTGCCGCTGGTGGCCATCGCCACGCCGGCGACCTATGTCAAGGAGCCGCTGCGGGTCTTCGAACTGGATTTCGAGGCCAACCTGCCGATCATTCGCCATGCCGTGAAATACGGCAAGCGGGTGATCTTTCCCTCGACCTCCGAAGTCTATGGGATGTCTGCCGATGCAGAATTCGACCCGGAAACGTCCAATCTGGTCTACGGCCCGATCAACAAGCCGCGCTGGATCTATGCCTGCGCCAAGCAGCTGATGGACCGCGTGATCGCCGCCTACGGGCAGCAGGAAGGACTCGATTACACGCTGTTCCGTCCGTTCAACTGGATCGGCGCCGGACTCGACTCTATCCACACGCCGAAGGAGGGCAGCAGCCGCGTCATCACCCAGTTCCTGGGCCATATCGTGCGCGGCGAACCGATCAAGCTGGTCGACGGCGGTGCCCAGAAGCGCGCATTCACCTATGTCGCCGACGGCATCGCAGCCTTGATGAAAATCATCGAGAACCGGAACGGGATCGCCAGCGGCAAGATCTACAACATCGGCAATCCCGGCAACAATTACTCGGTGCGCGAACTGGCCGGCATGATGCTCAGCATGGCCAAGCAGTATCCGGAATACCGCGCGAGCGCCGAGAAGGTCGAGATTCAGGAGACCACTTCCGGAGAGTACTACGGCAGCGGCTACCAGGATGTGCAAAACCGCGTGCCCAAGATCGAGAACACCATGGCCGACTTCGACTGGGCGCCGAAGGTGAACATGCAGGATGCCTTGCGCCACATTCTCGATGCGTATCGCGGCGACGTCGCTGCGGCGCGCAGCCTGGTCGATTGATGGCGAATTTGAAGCTCGCCCTGAAGATCGACGTCGACACCTACCGCGGTACGCTGAAAGGAGTGCCCGGGCTGGTGGATCTGCTGCGCCGCTTCGACGCCCAGGCCACCTTCCTGTTCTCGCTCGGTCCCGACCATACCGGCCGGGCCATCAAGCGCGCCTTCCGGCCGAGCTTCATGAAAAAGGTGTCACGCACTTCCGTGCTGTCCCATTACGGCTTGAAGACGCTGATGTACGGCACTCTCCTGCCCGGACCCGACATCGGCCGCGCCTGCGCGGACGTCCTGAAGAGCGTCCGCGACGCAGGTTATGAAGTCGGCATCCACTGCTGGGATCACGTCAAGTGGCAAGACGGCATCCTGCAGGCCAGCCCCGCCTGGACCGAAGGCGAGATGGGGCGCGCCTGCGAGCGCTTTGCCGCGATCTTCGGCATGGCGGCCAGGACCCACGGCGCCGCCGGCTGGCAAATGAACGCCCATGCGCTGCGCCTGACCCAGCGGCTGGGCTTCGACTACGCCTCGGATACGCGCGGCAGCCACCCCTTCATGCCCGTGTGCAATGCAGAGGTGATCGCCTGCCCGCAGCTGCCGACCACCCTGCCGACGCTGGATGAGCTGATCGGGCGCTCAGGCGTGAACGCCGAGAATGTTCATGAGACGCTGCTCAAGCTCACGCGGGAATCGCCCCAGCGCGACCAGGTATACACGCTGCACGCGGAGCTGGAAGGCATGAAGCTCCTACCGGTCCTGGAGCGCCTGCTCAAAGGCTGGCTCGATCAGGGTTATGAATTGACTTCGACCCGGGCGATCTATGCCGGGCTGGATCTGCGGAAGCTGCCCAGGCACGAAGTGATCCGGGGAGAGATTCCGGGCCGCGGCGGCACGCTGATGCTGCAAGGCGACGAATTCCTCTCATCCGCCAACCCCTAGGAGGAAATGATGCTGAACAAAATCGTCCCGAATTTTTCCCTGCCGGCAACCGGAGGCAAGAACTTCGAACTCGACGCCATGCGCGGAACGATGCTCCTGCTCTATTTCTATCCCAAGGACAGCACGCCCGGCTGCACCACCGAGGCCGGCCAGTTCCGCGATCTGCACGAGGAATTCGTCCGCCAGAACTGCGCGGTCTACGGCATCTCGCGCGACAGCCTGAAGTCTCACGAGAGTTTTAAGGCCAAGCTGGCGCTGCCTTTCGAACTTCTGGCCGACGAGGAGGAAATCGCCAGCACCGTGTTCTCCGTCATCAAGATGAAGAACATGTACGGCAAGCAAGTGCGCGGGATAGAGCGCAGCACCTTCCTTATCGACGGCAATGGCGTGCTGCGCCGCGAATGGCGTGGGGTCAAGGCGGACGGCCACGCCGCCGAGGTCCTCGACGCGGTCAAATCCCTCAACGCGGGAACCCTGCCCTGATGAACGCCAAGCGCATCACCAAGCTGTTCGTTCTCGACACCAATGTCCTGATGCATGACCCGACCAGCCTGTTCCGCTTCGAGGAGCACGATATCTTCGTGCCGATGATGACCCTAGAAGAGCTCGACAACAACAAGAAGGGTATGTCGGAGGTGGCGCGCAACGCCCGCCAGGCCAGTCGTCTGCTCGACGATATCGTCTCGGCCGACGAGCATGACATCAAGCGGGGCATCGCCCTGACCCGACCGTCGCGCGAACTCGCGAGCGGCCGCCTGTTTCTGCAGACCGAGGCGATCAACGACGCCGTTCCCGCTTCGCTGCCCACCGCCAAGGCGGACAACCAGATCATCGCAGTGGCGCTGCACCTGTCGGAGAAATTCCCGAAGCGCCCGGTCATTCTGGTCACCAAGGACATCAATATGCGCATCAAGGCCCGCGCGCTGGGCCTCGATGCGCAGGATTATTTCAACGACAAGGTTCTCGAAGACAGCGACCTCCTGTACACCGGCGCACGGGAACTGCCCGCCGACTTCTGGGATAGCCACGGCAAGGACATGCAGTCCTGGAAACAGGATGGCCGCGCTTTCTATCGGCTCCAGGGGCCGCTGTGCGCCGAACTCCTGATCAATGAGTTCGTCTGGCAGGAAGGTTCCCAGCCGCTTCACGCCTGGGTGCGCGAGGCCGGCGGCAAGAGCGCCGTGCTGGAGACACTGACCGATTACACCCACCACAGGAACGCCGTCTGGGGCATCACGGCGAAGAACCGGGAGCAGAATTTCGCGCTCAACCTGCTGATGAATCCCGAGATCGACTTTGTCACCCTGCTCGGCCAGGCGGGCACCGGCAAGACACTGCTCACCCTGGCCGCAAGCCTCACCCAGGTGCTGGAAGCCAAGCGTTACGCGGAGATCATCATCACTCGCGTCACCATCCCGGTGGGTGAAGACATCGGCTTCCTGCCCGGCACCGAGGAAGAGAAGATGACGCCATGGATGGGTGCGCTCGAGGACAACCTCGATGTCCTGAACCACCCCGCCGATGACGCGCAAGGCGGCGATTGGGGTCGCGCCGCGACCATGGACCTGATCCGCAACCGGATCAAGATCAAGTCGCTCAACTTCATGCGCGGCCGTACCTTCCTGAACAAGTTCGTGATCATCGACGAGGCCCAAAACCTGACGCCGAAGCAGATGAAGACGCTGATCACCCGCGCCGGACCGGGCACCAAGGTGGTCTGTCTCGGCAACATCGCACAGATCGACACGCCTTACCTGACCGAAGGCAGCTCCGGCCTCACCTACGTCGTCGACCGTTTCAAGGGCTGGCCGCATTCGGGACACATCACCCTGCAACGCGGCGAGCGCTCGCGCCTGGCCGACCACGCCGGAGAAGTGCTATAGCGACGGCCTGCCGGGGGCGAGACCCGGCAAGGGCAAATTTCAATAGCTCCCCGGCTGGGCGAAACTCTGGAAGCGGGTGTATTCGCCGAGGAAGGTGAGCCGGACGATGCCCGTAGGTCCGTTCCGGTGCTTGCCGATGATGACTTCGGCCGTGCCCTTCTCCTGGGTGTCTGGCTTGTAGTACTCCTCCCGGTACATCATCAGGATGATGTCGGCGTCCTGCTCGATGGCGCCCGACTCGCGCAGGTCAGACATCAGCGGACGCTTGTCGTTGCGTTCCTCGACCTTGCGCGAAAGCTGCGACAGGGCGATCACCGGCACCTGAAGTTCCTTGGCCAGCGCCTTGATCGAGCGCGAGATCTCGGAGATCTCGGTGGCGCGATTTTCGTTGTCCCGGGTCGAGGTCATCAACTGCAGATAGTCGATCACGATCAGGCCCAGCTTGCCGCCGAACTGTCGTGCCAGGCGCCGCGCCCGGGCGCGCAGGTCGGTGACGTTCAAGGCGCCGGTCTCGTCGATGTGGATGGGTGCGCCGTGCAGCTTGCCCAGAGCCACGGTCATCTTGTCCCACTCGTCGTCATTGAGCCGGCCGGTGCGGATGCGGTGCGCGTCCAGGCGGCCGACGGAAGAGAGGAAGCGCATTGCCAGTTGCGGCCCGGACATTTCCAGGCTGAATATCGCCACCGGCAGGCCGAGATCGACGCCGACATGCTCGGCGATGTTGAGCGCGAAGGCGGTCTTGCCCATCGACGGACGGCCGGCGACGACGATCATGTCGCCCGGCTGCAAGCCGGAGGTCATCTTGTCGAGATCGGCGAAACCGGTCGGAACGCCGGTGACGTCCGAAGGATTCTCCTGCTCGTAGAGCTCCTGGATGCGGTCCACCACCTCGCCCAGCAGCGGCTGTATCGCCACGAAGCCCTGGTTGCTGCGCGCGCCAGCCTCGGCGATTTCGAAGACTTTGGCTTCGGCCTGATCGAGCAGGGTCTTGGCGTCGCGCCCGGCGGGATTCAGGGCACTGGCGGCGATCTCATCGCCCACCGTGACCAGGCGGCGCAGCACGGCGCGCTCGCGCACGATCTCGGCATAGCGGCGGATGTTGGCGGCCGAGGGCGTGTTGTTGGCGATCTCGCCGAGATAGGCCAGACCGCCGGCCTGCTCCACCTCGTTGCTCTTCTCGATCGATTCGTACACCGTGACCACGTCGGCCGGCCGCGCCCGCTCGATCAGCCGGGCGATGTGACGGAAGATGCGGCGGTGATCGTCGCGGTAGAAATCGCTCTCGGTGACGATATCGGCGATCCGGTCCCAGGCGCTGTTGTCGAGCAGCAGGCCGCCCAACAGCGACTGCTCCGCCTCGATCGAGTGCGGCGGCAGTTTGAGCGCCGCAAGTTGCGGATCGTCGGATCGGTTCGAGGAGAATGCGTGCGCGTTTGGCAAAGCCTGTACCATGACATCGTCTCCTAGGGTTGACCCACAGTCTACCGGCACATGGGGCTGCGGGGGGAGTGGATAAGCTGTGGAAATGTTGTGCGCGAAATGGGGATAAAGCGGTCAACGGGCGAGGGCCG
>CAIVDC010000117.1 GCA_903904605.1 uncultured Sterolibacterium sp. | reverse complement strand
TCCAGGTCAGTGCCGCCAGGTCGATGAAGACGATGTCGCCCGGCTTGATGATGCGGTCGGAGAAGTTGCGCCAGTTCGGCCAGGTATTGGGTCCCGAGGAGACGATGACGTCCTCGACGTCCTCCATGCCCGGAATGGCATAGAGGAATTCCATGATGTGCGCGGTCACCTGATTTTCGGTCAGGCCCGGCTTGAGGACTTTCAGGCACTCCCAGTGCGCGGCGTCGCCGATGGCACCGACCATGCGCATGCATTCCTGCTCGTCCACGTTCTTGATGGCGCGCGCCTCCATCATCGGGGTCATGCCATCGACCCAGTCGATCTTGTAGTCCTTGAACACCTGGATCATGTTGATGTCGACGAAATCGACGCCCAGCTTCATCCCGGAAACATTGCTTTTCTTCATCTGCTCGAGGATGCCCTTGGTGAACTTCGTCACCTGCATGATCGAGGCGGGACCCGCAGCCCCCTTGATCCAGGGGAAGGCGTGCTTGATGTTCTCTTTCGGGATCCACGGATTGTGGCGCTCGAGCTGGAAGCCGACGTCGCCTTGCTCGAATATCACGGGGGCGTCGTCGCCGCAGAGCAGGGCGTAGCGCAGGCCGGGCTTGAGCTTGCACCAGCCCGGCGTCAGGGTGGCGGTTACGTAACGGATGTTCTCGTCGTACATCAGCAGCATCGCGCCCAGGCCATGGGCCTTCATGCGCTCCCGGGCCCGCTCGAGCCGGTAGTTGCGCATCCTGTCCCAATTGACGCGCTGCTGCCAGTCCATCCCTACTGTCCCAAAGTTTGCCATCGGCCTATCCTCCTAGAGAGTAACTCCACGCATCGTCGAGTATTGTTCTTCTACCTTGGATTCATAATGATCGAGCGAACAATTAATGTCAAGAGGAGTGGCTCGGCGCACTTCCTTCGGGCAAATCTTGGAAGGGCGGCCGACTCTTCCCGTGAATGAATCCTGTGATTGAATTGACCTGTATCGGCGCTGCCGGTAGAATGCCGGCTCTCGGGGCGTAGCGCAGCCCGGTAGCGCGCTTGGTTTGGGACCAAGATGTCGGAGGTTCGAATCCTCTCGCCCCGACCAGCGAAGAAGGGTGCCCGTAGCTCAACCGGATAGAGCACCAGCCTTCTAAGCTGGGGGTTGTGGGTTCGATTCCCGCCGGGCACGCCAGCATTTTTTTGGCTTGATGGCAGCGGCGATGGCTTGAGTGGCAGTATCGGTGGTGGACGTAGCTCAGTTGGTAGAGTCCTGGATTGTGATTCCAGTTGTCGCGGGTTCGAGTCCCGTCGTCCACCCCAAAAATCAAAATGTTTCGAAGATAAGCACTAAGCCAGCAACAATAGCCAGCATATTGCAAGCGGGGCTTGCCGTCAGAAGATTGGCGGCTTGCTAGTCTTCTGCCGGCCAGTCGTATGAAACATGGCAGGCGAGGCGGGCAGGCCAATCGCCGGCGCGGAAGTTGCTAAACCAGGCAAAGCACAGCCACCGCCAAGACCAGCGCAAGCTGCAGTGAGATCAATACAGATCAAGGTAGATCAAGCTGAGCAGGCAGGAGCAGGCAGTGGAAGTGGCTGGCTGAACTCTCTCCGGGCACTTTCATCATCCCGTGCCAGGATTTCATCGTTGATGTCCGGTCGGCGATCCGCCATCCAGCTATCCAGGATTTCCAGTGCATCCGCCGACCATTTTTCTAGTGGCCCCATCTGTGCTTCGATTTTCACCAGTAGAGCCATCATTTCCCTGCTAGAGCGTCGCATCATTTCTCATGACCTCCCGTTTGTCATATTAACATGGATAGCGCAACGCCGCCACGGAAAGCCTACAGTGGAATTGTCCGTGATCGGCGATCGATGCAGCGGATCGGGCCTTGTTACCGCGCTTGGAGCTTTTCGGCGCAAGCAGCCTGCAGCCCTGTTGGCTGAGCTTCGCAGCGAGCCAGAAGCTGACCTGTCAGTCCGGTGCCAAAAAGCACGTCATTGAGATGAAAATAATGCTAAAGTAAAAAATGTAGGCCTAATTGCTTTAGGAATGGCTAGTTGCAGATCGACTCCTGCAATTAACCCTACCGAATAACATTCTCCGGGAGAAACCATGGTTCTTCGGCTTATTGTTGCAGTGGTGGCGCTTGCGGCAGGGCTCGCCCAGGCGCAATCGACGCTGGTCAGTCGCGGCGACTACCTCGTCAACACCATTATGACTTGCGGAAATTGCCATACACCGAAGGGACCGGAGGGCGACATCAAGGATCGGGCCTTCTCTGGCGGGCTTTCCTGGGACGAGCCGCCGTTCAAGGTTACCGCCTCCAATATCACGCAGGACAAGGGAACCGGTATCGGCAAATGGAGCGCGGCCGATATCAGGAAGTTGCTGCGCACGGGCTTGCGGCCAAACGGCTTGGCAATCGCCACCGTAATGCCGACCGGATTCTACGGCATCATCACCGAACACGACATGGACGCGATCGTCGCATATGTGCGCACGATCAAGCCGATCAGGAACAAGGTGGCGGATCCTATCTACAAGATGGCGCAGGTGCGCCAGATCTTTCCCGGCGCCGAAAAGCCATACACGGAAGGCATGTTCAAGGACCCTCTGAAGCATGGTTTCTACCTCGCCACTATCGGCCACTGCATGGAATGCCATACACCTATGGTGAAGGGGCTGCGCGACTGGGCAGGGAATTCGGGCCGCGGCGGATTTGAATTCCCGGGACCGTGGGGCGTCTCGGTGTCGCGCAATATCACCTCCAGCAAAACTGCGGGCATCGGCGCGTGGACAGACGCCCAGATCAAGCATGCGATCACCGCTGGAATCGACAAGGATGGCAACCACCTGAAACCGCCGATGGGGTTTCCCTACTATGCCCATATGACCGACGGCGATCTTAACGATTTGGTCGCTTGGCTGCGGACAGTGCCGGCAAGGGAGTAGTCGTCAATCGTTGTTATAAGCGAAGGTTCGTGCGGGCCGCTTGGGCTCAGGTTGCTCATCAGAGGCATTTGGGAAAGAGTGAAACATCCTCTCTGGGCGGTTGATCTTGCGCTTTCCCGGAGTTTCGGCTCGCTCTGACGGTCCTAAGCATTCCCGCCGGCAAGGCACGAAGGGCAATAGTTTGTTCCTCGTTACCGCCAAGGGACCATCGGACCATCTGTTGCCCATCCCACGGCGGTATCGCTGCGATCTATTTCTTATCCGACGCCCGTTCGCGGTAGCACGAGGCGTATCGCCCACTTGACCGGTTCGGTCTTTAAGCTGACGCTAAGTCCCTGGCCGCGCTGTTCGCGCTGCTGCCATTCAAGTGCCCACGTGCCAACATCCCACGGCCTGCAGTGCCAACTGCCGGGTTGCCGGTATAAGGGCTTGCACGGATTTCCTGAAAGCGTCATTAGGGATATGGTAATGACATTGATAAGAGTTCCCGGCGGCAAACCCGATTTGCATTCATATCGAAACCATCATGTCATCACACTCTAAACCCACAAGATTTCATCCGATTGGTGCTCCGATTACCCATGACCACGTAATTCAGGAACGTGATCACGACGCCTACAAGGCCAGAGGTAAGCTGTCCGAGCCGACGGCTTGCCCGGTATGTCGAGCCGTGTTTCACCAAGGGCGCTGGCAGTGGTTGGAGGTGCCGGCAGGCGCACACGAGCAAATGTGCCCTGCCTGCCATCGTATTCATGACAAGTTCCCGGCGGGGTTTGTCACCCTGAAAGGCGAATACTCAAAGCTACATCGTGAGGAGTTGCTGCAACTCGTCAAGAATATCGCCGAGCGGGCAAAGAGGGAGCACCCTCTCGAGCGGATCATGGCGATCGAGGATGAAAAGGACGCGATTCTCGTCACCACCACCAACATCCACTTGGCCCGCGGGATAGGTGAGGCGCTTCACCACGCCCATCACGGCGAACTCGAATTCCATTACAACGATGAACAGAATCTGCTCCGCGTGCACTGGACAGCCTAGAAGTCCATTATTGCTTGCGGGAAAATTCAACTTGCCAAGGCGAAGACATCGGCGAGCGCCCGGTTAAGCGGGACGTATCGGAAAGGGATGCGCCCTAGTACCAGCGACTACGTGCGCTTTGCAGGTTCCGCTTACGTTGATCTAGGTCCGCTTGATTCATGGCGTGTGCCAAATAGGCCTCGTCGAAATTGATAGGCCGAAGGTATTCGACCAAATCCTTAGTGGAAAGCGGCCAATCCCGCTGGCTCGGGCGCAGGCCATCGGCGAGGCGCCGCATGATGGTCGTGAACAGTCGCGGTTGCGGCGCGCACGGCAACAAGAAGGCGGGGCATGGGTGGCTGGAGGTTTTCATGGCAAATCCTTCTCGCACATTGTAGTGTGACTATAGCGAGAGATGCTGCGCCGCACAAACGAAAATAAGCTTGCAACGAATTAGTTATTTTAACGGATAGCAGGATTCGGCACTTTCCTCGGCTGTTGCTTTACTTCGCCGATCTATGCACGTTAACAGCCCCTCGATGTCCATGATTCAATCTTCGGGACTGCACCGCGACAGGACAAGAGCATTGTCCTGATGATGTCCTATAGGCCCATGAAATTCTAAGCTGTTCCGATTCCTCGACGCGACGCCTAGTGGGCAATCCATGCGGGTAGTTACACCGGAGCGGATGACGCAACGGCATCAACTTCACTGAACAGGGCACCCGCTTGACGGCCTTTTGACGGACTGAATAATTCGGCTGACAAGTTGCGTAAGCGCGGCGCTGGAATCAGTGTTGCGCCGCAACTTGACACCCATGGCAGCGGATGATATCGTGAAAATCATCACATGTCTGACGAATTGCTCCGGTGGAGAGTTTGAGATGGAAGTGCGTTGGGACGCTACTGTCAGCGATAACAGCTTTTGGTCGGAGCAGGGGCTGGCCGCAAGACCGGTGCTGGAAGCCCCGCCCCACGGGACGGTCGAAGTGCGCGTGTGGCCGTTCGGCATCCTGGCCGGCAGCGGCGTGCAGCGTCCGATCCGGCTCGGCCTGAGTGGCGGCTTTACGCTGCGCGATGTGCTAGCCGAATTGAAGACTCGCTTCGGTGCAGGATTCCTGGAGGGTATGCTCGATGAACAGGGCGAACTGATCAGCCACTGCCGAGTGTTCGTCGACGGCCGGATGATCGAGAGCCTAGCGGTGCCTGTTCCGAGCGGAGCTCAGGCGGACGTTGAAATCATCCTTCTGGTCGCCACCGAAGGCGGCTGACCGATTGTTCCCGGCAAAGGAGAAATCTGAATGAATACTGCCACACCGGAGTTTGCGGTTGCCGCTGACGACGCCTGGATACAGTCGTCCTGTTCTCTCTGCTATGGATCCTGTTCGATCCTCGCCCATCGCGTCGATGGCGTGGTGGTCAAGATCGAAGGCAACCCGGATTCCGTGGTGGGCAAGGGCAAGCTTTGTGGCAAGGGAGTAGCGGGGATCATGACCCATTACGACCCCAACCGCCTGACAAAACCCTTGCGTCGCACCAACCCGAAGAAAGGTCTGGGAGAAGATCCCGGCTGGAAGGAGATATCCTGGGACGAGGCCCTTGGCGAGATCGCCGATGTCCTCCGAAAGGTTCGTCAGGACGATCCGCGCAAGCTGGTTGTCCAGCGCACGACGACAGTGACGGCCGGTCGCACGCCCTTCCAGACTTTCGCTGCCGCTTTCGGTACGCCCAACTTTTCGGTCTCCGGCGGCGGACAGCATTGCGGCAACGGGGCGCACCTGATCAGCGGCATCATGCATGCGTCGTGGTCGGTGGTGCCTGACTTCGCCTACTGCAACTACGCAATCTACTTCGGTGCCTCAAAGGGACACGCGGCAGGCCATGCTTCCTGCTCCAACATGGGCTTGGCGGCGGATGCGCGGGCACGTGGGATGAAGATGGTCGTGGTGGACCCTATGGCGAATTTCGCGGGTGCCAAGGCCACCGAGTGGGTGCCGTTGCGCGTCGGCACGGATGCCGCACTGGCCCTGTCCATGGCCCATGTCATCGTCAATGAGCTCGACATGGTGGACGGCCCCTATCTCCAGGCCCGGACCAACTGTCCGTACCTGATCGGTCCCGACAAGCGTTATGTGCGGGATCCCGAGTCGAAGAAACCACTGGTGTGGGATACCGTCGCCAACGCTGCACGGCCATTCTCCGAGGTTGCGGCCGCGGACATGGCATTGGAAGGTGAATTTTTCGCCAACGGTTTCCAGTGCGAGCCCGCGTTCGCGAAACTCAAGGCACATCTGCTCAAGTTTACGCCAGAGTGGGCGGAGTCAATCTCTACGGTACCGGCCAAGAATATCCGGCGCCTCGCCAAGGAATTCGCGACCGAAGCGCGCATCGGCAGCACCATCATGGTGGACGGAGTGACCTTGCCGTACAGGCCGGTTGCGGCGGTTGCGTTCCGTGGCAATCAGGGCCACATGAACTCCACCTATAATTTTTTCGCAGTCGACCTGCTCAACCAGTTGGTCGGCGCCGCGGACGTGGTTGGTTCCTGCATGGGCTTCAATCCGGCCAGCAAGGGCTTTCCGGAAACCGGCAGGCCGCACTACGTACCGACACCTGACGCGGACGGACTCATGGTAACGGGCATGTGGATGGGTTATCACTATCCCTATCCGCCATCCGAACCACGCCTGCCCAAGAACCTCGGCCTGCAGGACCTGTTCGTCATGGGCATGACTTCGCCTTTCCTTAATTCCATCGACCAGGAGGAGTTGTGGCAGACGTTCGAGGTGCCCTACCGTCCCGAGGTGCTCATGAACTTCGGCTCCAATCTGATGATGGCGATTGGCAACAGCGAGGTGGTCGCCAAGTCGCTGGAGCGCTACAAGTTCATTTTCTCCTTCGACCTGTTCCTCACCGAGACTTCGCAGTTCGCCGATATCGTGCTGCCGGACGCGAGCTATCTGCAATCTACCGATTCGCGCTCCAACTTTCCCTTCATCTTCAGTCTGCCAGGGGGGATGGGCGAATGGTGTTGGCCGATCCGCCAGGAGGTGGTGCCGCTGGACGGCGAGCAGCGCCGCTTCGCCGAGGTGCTGTTGGAACTGGCTGACCGAGTCGGGATGCGGGCGGACCTCAACGCCGCCTACAATGCCTCGATGAACCTGCAGGCGCCTTACCGGTTAGAGGGCGATCACGCCTACACCTACCCGGAAATCTGCGATCTGGAACTCAAGGGCAACTTTGGACCGCAACGCGGTCTGGAATGGTTCAAGGAACACGGATTGATCAAGTGGAAGAAGCAGCCGGAAGAAGTCTACTGGCGGCCTTTCGTCGATGTCCGGGTTCCCGTCTATTGGGAGTTCATGGTTTCCATGTGGGAGAAGATCAACGCCATCTGCGAGCCGCGGGGCGTGAATATTCCGCAGGAATACTATGACCCGCTGCCGGACTTTCTGCCGTGCCGCTCGCACCAGTGCCAGAAGCCCGGTTTTGATTTTTATGCCTTCTACTATCGCGACACCATCCACACCAACAGCTTCACCATGGAAAACCCCTGGCTGGATGAAGCCGCCGAACTTGATCCCTTCTCCTACTATGTGGCGATACATGCCGAGGTGGGCAAGAAGAAGGGGCTGCGCGACGGGCAATCGGTTTGGGTGGAGAGCGAGTCGGGTCGAAAGGTGAAGGGCCGGATCAGGCTCACCCAGGCGGTACACCCTGAAGGCCTCGGTATAGCCGCCTGCGCCGGGCATTGGGGCAAGGGCATGCCAGTGGCCAAGGGGAAGGGGGTGTTCTTCAACGAACTTCTGGAGCTGGATTTCGCTCACGTCAGCCCGAACAACCTCAATCTCGATCTTTGCGTCAAGGTGCGCGTTACGCCGGTGGAGGCCTGATCATGAGATACGGCATGGTGATTGACCTCAAGCGCTGCATCGGTTGCTACGGGTGCCAACTCTCCTGCAAGGCGGAGAACGGCACTCCGCCGGGCGTCTTCTTCGCCCGGGTCCTGAAGCAGGAGGAGGGAACGTATCCGACCGTCAATATGCTGTTCCTGCCGGTGCTGTGCAATCACTGCGAGGATCCGGCCTGTGTCGATGCCTGTCCGACCGGTGCCAGCTTCATCTGGGAGGATGGCATCGTCGACATCGACCCGGACAAGTGCGTGGGCTGCCGCTCCTGCATGATGGCCTGCCCGTACGGCAACCGCTATATCAACGACAAGCCCCAGCATTACTACGCACAGGGCCAGACCGCCTTCGAGCGATTGCGCACCGGGCGACACCAGACCGAAGTGGTGATGAAGTGCAATTTCTGCCGCGATCGGGTGAAAGCGGGCGAGGATCCGGCCTGCGTGGCGAATTGCCCGACGAGTGCGCGTATCTTCGGCGACTTGGAGGATTCCAGCAGCATCGTTTCGCGGCTGATCAAGGAGCGTGCCGGTTTTACGCTGCATCCCGAAATGGCCACGAGGCCGTGCGTGTATTATCTGCCGACATGACGTGCGGTTTTGTTTCGGGTGCAGTGCGGCGCAGTATCGGTAGATGAATTCGAGGAGGCGAGATGTCTGATTCCCGGGCGAAATATCAACAGATGCTGATCGATTTGCGCAGCGACCTGCGTCCACAGCGCGACTGGGGCGAAGGCCGGGGGGTGCTGCTGGTGGTCGGCCACTTCTTCGTCGGCGTGGCAGCGGGAGGCTGGCTGATGTCGTTGATCTTTGCCAGCCACAACGGACTGCTGCTGTCCTATCTCCTGGCTGCGCTGGGGGGAGTGGTGCATCTGGGCTTTCTCGGCCATCCCGGGCGCTACTGGCGCATGATGCGGCGGGTGAAGACCTCATGGGTCTCGCGCGGCTTCGCCGGCATTACCCTTTTTCTCGTCGGCGGATTTCTCTACTTGGTGCCGCTGCTGGCTCCGACCGGATTGTGGCGCATCGACTCGGTTCCGGCCATGCTCGGCTACGGCATGGCGGCGGTTGGCATGGTCGTCATGATCGGCTACATGGGCTTCGTCTACACCGCATCGAGGGCGATCCCGTTCTGGAACTCGCCGCTGCATCCGGCCCTGTATGTGGGTTATGCGCTGCGCGGCGGTGTCGCCGCCCTGCTGGTCACGCGCGCCCTGGAGGGGAATCTCGATCAGGTTAATCAATTGCTGGCGCTGTGGATCGGCGTCACCGTCGCGGTGACGCTGTTCTTCCTGCTGGAAATCTACGGGGCGCAGACCAGCGGCAACGCAGCAGCGCGCCGCTCGGTGCATGAACTGCTGGCGGGGCGCGTGTCGGCCTATTTCTATGGTGGAATTCTGCTCCTCGGTATCGCCTTGCCGGCGTTCCTGGTCTGGAACGGCATGACCGGGCCGCTGTCGCTCGGGGCCATGGCACTGCTTGGGGTGGCCTCCGCAGCCGGGGACTTCTTCATGAAGTACTCCACCATTCGCGCCGGCGTCCACCTGCCGCTTCTGACCCGAGTCGGTGCCCGCTAGAACAGAATAAAAAAAGATATCCGGTGTTGGCAGCCGCCAAACGCCGGGACAAATCCTTGGAGGAGAAAATCATGGTAAGGAAATGCTGCGCATTATTCCTGCTGGCTTTGTTCGCGCTCGGCCCTGGGGTCGTATCGGCCCAGTCCTACCCGGTTAGGCCGATCAAGTTCATCGTTGGCTTTCCGCCTGGCGGAGCCAACGACACCCTGGGGAGGATGGTGGCGCAAAAGCTGAGCGTGGCATGGGGCCAGCCGGTGCTGGTGGAGAACAAGCCCGGGGCCAATGCCATCATTGCCACCGACTATGTCGCCAGGTCGGCCCCCGACGGCTATACCCTGTACGTAGGCGCGACGGGTGCAATGACCTTCAATCCGGGTCTTTACAAAAAACTCCCCTACGATCCGGTAAAGGATTTCGTCTCAGTCGTCCAGATTGCCTCCTGCCCGCTGGTGATGGCGGTGAACCCCTCGAGCCCGGCAAAGACCATCGGCCAGTTTATCGAACTGGCCAAGGCGAAACCGGGCACGCTCAGCTACGCTGCCGGTTCGACGCCCTTTCAGGTGGCCACCGAACTGTTCAAGAAGCAGGCGGGAATCGATATCCTGCACATCCCATACAAGGGTAGCGCGCAGGCGATCCTCGCGGGCGTGGCCGGCGACACCAACCTAGTTACGGTGGATTTGCCGCCTGCGCTCGGTCAACTCCGTGCCGGCAAGCTCCGGGGGCTCGCCGTGACGACCCTCCACCGCTCCTCGGTGGCGCCGGATTTGCCGACTGTCGCCGAATCTGGCTTGCCCGATTTCAACGTCTGGGTGTGGACAGGCATCTTTGCACCGGCTGGAACACCGAAGGAAATTGTCGAGAAGCTGCACGACACCATAATGCAGATCGTCCATACGGATGAATTCAAAGCACGGCTCACCGACATGGGCTTCGACCCCAGCAGTCTCTCGCAAGCGCAATTCGCCGACCTGGTCAAGACGGAAGGCATCAAGTGGACCAAGGTTGCGCGGGATAGCAATATCCATATCGACTAAGTCCGGTCGGTGTCGATGACCCCAACCTCCGGCGACCAGGCTTGAAGGATGCTGCTATGGCAAGGAAATGCTGCGCGTTATTGCTGGCGGCCCTGATCGCGTTCGTCCCGGGCGTAGCGTCGGCCCAATCCTATCCCGTCAAGTCGATCAAATTGATCGTCGGGTTTCCGCCAGGACCTGGCGTCGACATTCTGGCGCGGATGATGGCACAGAAGCTGGGCAAGACATGGGGCCAGTCGGTGTTCGTGGAGAACAAGCCGGGGCCGACGCCATCATTGCGACGGAGTCTGTTGCCAAGTCCGCGCCAGACGGCTACACGCTCTATGTGGGCGCCAGCGGTGCGATGTCCTTCAATCCGGGGCTTTATGAAAAGCTGCCCTACGATCCGGTGAAGGACTTCGTTCCGATCGTCCAGATAGCCTCGTATCCGCTGGTGATGGCGGTGCATCCGTCGAATCAGGCGAAGAGCCTCGGCCAATTCATCCAACTGGCCAAGGCGAAGCCCGGCAAGTTCAGCTACTCTTCGGGTTCTTCGCCCTTCCAGGTCGTCACCGAACTGTTCAAGAAACAGGCGGGAATCGATATCATGCATGTCCCGTACAAGGGTAGCGTGCAGGCGATTCTAGCGGCGATGGCCGGCGACACCGACTTGGTGACCGTCGATCTGCCGTCGGCGCTTGGGCAACTCCGTGCCGGCAAGTTGCGCGGCCTCGCCGTGTCTAGTCCCCAGCGTTCGTCGATGGTGCCGGATCTGCCCACCATGGCCGAATCAGGGCTGCCGAATTTCAACGTCGTGCTGTGGTCCGGCATCTTCGCGCCGGCAGGAACGCCGAAGGAAGTGGTCGATCGGTTGCATGACGCCGCAGCGCAGATACTCAAGATGGATGACGTCAGGTCGCGCCTCTCCGAGCTCGGTTACGAGCCCGGCAGCCTCTCGCAGGCTCAGTTTTCCGCGTTGATCAAGGGCGATGTCGGCAAGTGGACCAAAGCTGCGCGCGAAAGCAATATCAGGGTCGAATGAGCCTTCGTTGCCGGGATTGAATTGCCCGCATTCGAATTTATGTGCATGATCCGCTATATTGCGGCCTTAGGCTGAGGAAAGATATGCGCAAATACCTACACATCCATTTGAACGAACGCTCAGTCGGGACAGAAGAACTGCAGGGCGAGGCGATCATCCGTGTCGGCCGGCACTACATCGCCAAGTCCCTGTTAGCGGGCGGGGTGGCAATGGTCGACCCGTTGTCTCGGCACAATCCGCTGATATTCTCGGCAGGACCTTTTGCGGGTACGAATTTCTCGAACGCCAACCGGATCAGCGTCGGCTGCAAGAGTCCGCTGACAGGCGGCATCAAGGAGGCCAATTCCGGCGGGACATTTGGCTATGCCCTGGGGCAGAACGAAACTGCAGGGCTCACGCTTCATGGTGTCTCGGACGAGTGGGTCGTCGTCCGCCTTGCCAAGGATGGCTCCATTTCCTTCGATAGCGCCGAGCCCTATATGGGACTGGGCAACAACGATGCCGCGGCGCTGCTGTTCGAGCGCTATGGACCGAAAATCAGTTTTGCCCTTTGTGGCCCGGTCGGCGAATACCTCGGTCTGGTGGCGGGCATCGCCTTCGCCGACACGGACGGGCGGCCTTCGCGACTTGCCGCACGCGGTGGTGTCGGCGCCGTCATGGGCAGCAAGAAGGTGAAGGCCATCGTCGTCGAGATGCACAGGATGCCGCCTTTCCATGACAGAAAGAAACTGATGGGCTCGATTCGCGAATATGGCACCAGATTGGGCAAGGACCCGGTAATTGATAATTTCAGGCGTGTGGGCACCGCGGCGATGGGCGACATGTTGAACCTTATCGGCGGACTTCCGGTGCGGAACTTCAGCGCGGGCCAGTTGGTGAATCCATCCCGGGAATCCTTCAAACTCGGCGGAGACTATATCCGAGAGCTCAATCTAAGCCGCGGCGGGGAACCGACACACGCCTGCATGCCGGGCTGCCTGATCGAATGCAGCAACATCTATGTCGACAAGGATGGCAAGGAGCTTGTATCGCCGCTGGAATATGAGACCCTCGGCCTGATGGGCAGCAACTGCGGTCTGGCCGACCCCGACGACGTGGCCAGGTTGAACGCCGCGGCAAACGATTTGGGCGTCGATACCATAGAAGTGGGCGCGATGCTGGGAGTATTGATGGAAGCCGGCGAGGCGCCGTTCGGCGATCTGAGCTTCATGATGAAAGCCCTGGAGGAAATGAGGCAGGGCACCGAACACGGCCGCCTCCTGGCCCAAGGAACCGCGCGCGTCGGCGCCCATTACCATGTCGCCCGTGTTCCGGTCATCAAGGGACAAGCCATCAGCGCCTACGATCCCCGCGTCATCGAGGTGACCGGAATCTCCATGATGCTGACCGCACAAGGTGCGGATCACACGTCCGGAAACGTTCCTGCATTTGATTGCCGCGGGAAGACAACCGAGGAGTTGGTGGCGGTCAGTCTGGCGGCTCAAACTGCCACCGCCGCAGCGGACTCTTTGGGTCTGTGCATTTTCGGGCGTGCCGTCACCAATGTCAGCGCAGAGCTCATAGTCACGGCGCTCAACGATGCCCATGGTACCCACCTCGAGCCATCCTTCATCCAAGCGCTGGGCCGCGAGGCGATCCTGATGGAATGGGAATTCAACGAGGCGGCGGGATTTTCCGAGAAGGACGACGAGCTTCCGGAATTCTTCTATGCCGAGGCGCTTGCTCCGAGCGGCAACAAGGCGCGCCATCGAGGCACTGAAGTCAATCGGGGTCTGCAGGCGCTGATTGCCGCTCCTTGAGTCACATCGCATCGGCGTTGACTGCGGTAGCGACCCGGGCAGCGCGGCGAACGGGATTCAGAAACGCTTCAATCCCATTCGACGGACCATTTCCTTGCGCCACTCCCCTCGCGGTCGGAAACCTGGGAGCGTGCGCGCATGGTCTTCGGCCCAGGCCATCAGTTCGTCGGCCGGCAGCTGGAAGGGTGCTGGAATTCGACATGGCTGATCGACATACCAGGCGGTGTTTATGTACAACTCGATGCGGTTGCCCTCCGGATCCTTGAAATATACCGATATCGCATTGCCATGGGTGACCGGCCTGATCTCGGTGACCGGAGCATCCTGTAGTCGTCGATGGAAGTCCTTCAGAGTCTGCAGCGAGTCTGCGCGCAGTGAAATCTGATTGATGATGTTGAAATCGATAATTTCCGGACGGCCGGAGGCCATGACGATCTGGTGATGCTCATCGGGATCGCGGCTCAGAAACACCAGTTGGACTGGGCCGTGCGCACCCGCCAGCGATCCTCGGTCGGTCTCGGTAAAGTCGAGATAATTCTTGTAGAACGCGGACTGCCGCTCGATGTCGGCGACATATATCCCGATGTGGCCGAAGCTCAGCCCTGATTGCTGTTCCATGTGCATCCTCCGGGGTGCGATATTCCTCTGGGCATCTTAGCCCGCTTTTCGAAGACGGGGCTGCTTGACCCCGTCGAGCTATCTCATGACCTTATTTCAGGCACCCGTCAGGCTGCCGATGAATTGACAGACATCTGATTATTGGATTAGTCTAGCAGGCTGTCGGATTTTCCACGTAGCCACGGGGATGAAGCCGCGCCCTGACACGACCGGATCATCATTATGAACTCAACCATTCTCGTCGCCGGGTGCGGTGCCATCGGCGGTATCTACGCCGCCCACCTGGCGAAACTGGCGCGCGTGACGGCCTACGACACCAATTCCGCCCACACTGAAGCGATCAACCGGGACGGGCTGAGGATAACAGGCCGGACCGAGGCGCTCTCCCGAGTCGAGGCGGTGAGCCTTGCCGGACAGCTCGACGGCCGCCGCTTCGATGTCGTCATCATCGCAGTCAAGTCCTTGTATACGGAGGACTTGGTCCGTACCCTGCTGCCAAGGCTGGAAGGCCGTCCGCTGATCTTCACGCTGCAGAACGGGCAGGGCAACGTCGAACTTCTGCTCGACGCGTGCGATTGGGACGTTGCTCAAGGAATGACCTGGGAAGCCGGCGAATATCACGGGCCAGGCTACGTCCGCCATCTGATCCATGGGCCCGTCTCCTGGATGGGTCCCGCGCGTGGTTCGCTGGAAGCCGCCGGTCGTCTCGCGGAGTTGATGGACCGGGCGGGCTTGCCCACCCAGGCGACGGCCGACCCGAGAGGCGCCATCTGGTCGAAATTCATCTTCAATTGCGCCATGAACCCCGTAAGCGCCCTGTTGCGAGGGATACCGGAGGCCAAGTACCAGAGCGAGGAAATCTATGCCTTGCTCAGGGACTTGGTGGCGGAAGGCCTGAGTGTGGCTCAGAGCCTGGGGATCACTCCCCTGTATCCGCCCTTGCAGATCGTCGAGGACGTGCGCGCCGGCAAGATTGCCCTGCCGAGGCATCCCGGTTCTATGGCTCAGGACATGGAGCGTGGCGCTCCAATTGAAATCGACGCGCTGACCGGATACATGATCCGCAAGGCGGCAGAGAAAGGGATCGCCGTACCGGTCCATCAAGCGGTCTATCGCTTGATGAAAGGACTGGAGTTCGGCGCGCGCACGGTTCGCGAGCGGACGGACCGGAACATGGCAGTGAATGTTTGAGCTATCTGACTAATTCGGCAGAACCATTGAGGCCCCATTCATGACGACACGTTCCACAGCTCACTACTTCCTCGAAGGCCTGCAGGAGATCGGCGTCGAGTACCTTTTCTGCAACCTGGGTACGGACCACGCGCCCATCATCGAGGAAATTGCCCGCTGGAAGCAGGAGGGGCGCGCTGCACCGCAGGCGGTCCTCTGTCCGCACGAAAATGTGGCCATGCATATGGCCGCCGGTTATGCCATGTGCACCGGGCGTGCTCAGGCGGTGCTGGTGCATGTGGATGCCGGCACGGCCAACGCCGCCGTAGGCATGCACAATCTCTGCCGGACGCGCGTGCCGGTGCTGGTCATGGCCGGCAAGGCGCCGTTCACGCAGCACGGCGAACTGCCCGGAACGCGCGACACCTATGTCAATTTTCTCCAGGAACCCTACGACATGGCGAGCCTGGTGCGGCCCTACGTGAAGTGGTCCTGGGACCTGCCTGCCGGCATAGTGGTCAAGGAAGCGCTGCGGCGCGCGCATACGATGATGCATACCGACCCGCAGGGTCCGGCTTATCTCACTATTTCCCGAGAGGTGCTTGCGGCCGGGCACTCGCGGGACGAAATACGGTCCTTCCCGGTCGAGCGCTATGGGCCAGGCCACACTCGCGGGATCGACGACGAGGCGATCGAGCAGATCGCAGAGCGCCTGCTCGCAGCCAAGCGGCCGATCCTGATCTCCGCCTATGCCGGCCGCAACCTTGCAACGCCGGGACTGATCGATGAACTGGCGCGCTTTGCCGGGATTCGGGTGTACGAGTCCAACCCCATCCATCTCAACATTCCACACGACTCGCCGTGCTTTTCAGGTTTTCTCGCCGGACGCGATCTGCACGAGGCCGATTTCGGACTTTTGGTCGACGTCGACGTGCCGTGGATTCCGAGTCTTGCCCGGGAAAACCCGGATACCTGGTGGGCGCACGTCGATGTTGATACGGTGAAAAAGGATTTCCCGATGTGGACGTTTCCCGGGCATCTGCGTGTGCAGGCCGACAGCCACCGGGTTCTCGCGCGCCTGATCGAGGTCTTGCGCGCCAAGGCGGACACCGCCTACCGCGGCGAGGCCCAGGCAAGGCTCAAAATCCTGACCGAACGGCGCGAGGCAGCGCAGCTTGCAGCCGATGCCGCGGCCAAGCCTGGTACTCCTGGCCGCATCAACCCAGCGTATGTCGCTGCGGAACTCTCCCTCATCATGGACGAGAGCGACATCCTCGTGCAGGAGAGCATCACCAACGTCATTCCGGTGCTCACCCATATCCGCCGCAACAGGCCCGGGACGCTCTTCGGCAACGGCGGAGGGGGCCTGGGTTTCGGTGGTGGCGTGGCGCTGGGTGCCAAACTTGCCCACCCCGGCCGCAAGGTTTTCTACGTGACCGGCGACGGCAGTTTCATATTCTCTGGTCCGACCGCGCTCTTCATGGTGGCGAAACAGCACGATCTTCCTATCGTCACGATCGTCCTGGACAACTGCGGCTGGGGGGCCGTGAAGGGCGCCACACAGCGCGTCTACCCCTCAGGCGCGGCACAGACCGCCGGCCGCTATCAGTCCTTGCTCGGTGCCGACACCCATTACGAGAAGATAGCCGATACCGTAGGTGCTTATGGCGAGCTTGTCGACGATCCGGGCGAGTTGAGGCCTGCACTCGGCCGCTGTCTCGCTGCGCTGGCCGAGGGTCGATCAGTCATCCTGGTCGTGCGAGTCGAGCCGGTCGAGGCCATCGCGCAACAGGCGATCAAGTGAATCCGACGAATACAACCGCCGCTTGAGGGGGGCAGAGAAAGCCTTCCAGGAATCGGACAACCCCACTTGTCACATTGCACCCACAGACCGGAGCTCGCTAATACCATGAAGACTGTCATCGACGTGCACACCCATATGCTGAGCAGCAAGTGGGTCGACCTGCTGGAGGCGCATGGCGGACCGCGCTACAGCGTCATGTCGGTCAAGGGAGGCCAGCGCGCGGTGCACCTCGACGGCGCACCGTTTATGACGCTGACCGAGGGTATGTTCGATTATGACCTGAGAGTCAAGAACATGAACAAGGCACGGGTCGATGTCGCGGTCGTTTCGCTGACCTGCCCGAACGTATTCTGGGGCGGAGCAGAGACCAGTACGCGCACCGCGCATCTCATGAACGACGACATGGCGCAGGCGCAGCGCGCGTATCCGGATCGCATCCGGTGGTTTGCCTCCTTGCCCTGGCAGCATGCGGAGGCGGCTGTTGCCGAACTGGAGCGTGCCGTTGGCTCGGGTGCCGTAGGCGTCATGGTCCTGGGGAACATCGCCGGAAGTGCACTGACCGACCCCGGGTTTGCGCCCGTGTGGGAGGCGATCGACCGTAAGGCTCTGCCCGTATTATTGCACCCGACAGCACCGCCGGGACTCTCGGAAATGGATCTGGTGCCATACAATCTTGTGGCATCCACGGGTTTCCTGGTGGATACCACGCTTGCCGTGGTGCGAATGATCTTCGACGGTTTCTTCGATCGTTATTCCAAGCTCAAGCTGATAGCGTCGCACGGCGGCGGTACGCTGCCCTTCATCGTCGGGCGGCTGGATCAGTGTTACGACAACATGCCGGCCTGCCGTGAAAAGATCGCGCAGAAGCCGAGCGACTACTTGCGGCGCATCTATCTTGATTCGGTGGTCTACCGCCAGGAGGCGCTTGACCTGTGCGTGTCCGTCGTCGGAGACGAGAATGTTCTGTACGGATCCGATTACCCGCATAATATCGGCGACATGGCCGGCTGCTTGGCGCGGGTCGATGCACTGCCGGCGGCGCGGCGGGACAAGGTGCGCGGTGGCAATGCCGAGCGCATCTTCCGCTTGTGATCCGGTGTCTCCCGGCGTAGGCCGGAGAAAACCGACGATGCCCGATCCTTCATGAAGAAACCCGTACGTGTACTGATTGTCGGTGCAGGAATAGGCGGTTTGACGGCTGCGTTGGCGCTGCAGAAGCGCGGTTACGATGTCTGCGTGTGTGAACAGGCCGCCGAGTTGCGCGAGGTCGGCGCCGGTCTTCAACTAAGCCCCAATGGACTGCGCGCGCTGTACCGGCTGGGTCTGGGCGAGGCCTTGCGCAGCTTTGCCAGCGAACCCGCAGGCAAGAATATCCGCCTGTGGAGTAGCGGCCAGACCTGGAAGCTGTTTGATCTCGGCGCGACGTCCGTCCAGCAGTATGGTTATCCTTACTTCACGATCCACCGCGCGATGCTGCATAATCTGCTTGCGGATGCAGTACGCGCAACGAAGCGCGATGCACTCATGCTGGGGGCGCAGTGCATCGGCTTTGAGCAGACGGACGACGACGTGGTACTGCGGCTGCTCGACGGAAGGGAGTTTCGCGGTGACGTCTTGATCGGCGCAGACGGGGTGCATTCGGGAATTCGCAGCCAACTGTTTGGAGCCGATCAGCCGAAGTTCTCCGGTTGCCTTGCCTGGCGCGGCGTCATTGCGATCGAGCATTTGCCGCAGCATTTGCGCTGCACAGTCGGAACGAACTGGGTCGGCCCGGGTGCCCATGTCATCCATTATCCGCTGAACGGCGGCAGGCACATGAATTTCGTCGGTATCGTCGAGCGTGACGACTGGCAGATCGAGTCTTGGACGCAAAAGGGGTCGCACGAGGAGTGTCATGCCGACTTCAAAGGCTGGCATCAGGACGTGCATGATTTGATCCGGAATATCGAAGTGCCGTACAAGTGGGCATTGATGGCCCGGGATCCGATGCAACAATGGTCACGTAATCGAGTGACCCTGCTCGGCGATGCCTGCCACCCGACACTGCCATTCCTGGCCCAAGGCGCCGTGATGGCTGTCGAGGACGGCTATATACTGGCACGCTGCATCGAAAGGTATGAGGATGACTTGGCTCTTGCCTTGAAGAAATACGAGGCGGCGCGCATCGAGCGCACCACCAGCATTGTGCTGCGCTCGAGCGAAAACGGACGGCGCTTTCACAATTCCGCTTTGGGCTCGGCCGATGGCGCAGCGGCCTATGTCGATCGCGAGTGGGCCGAGACGAAGGTCAGGGAGCGCTACGACTGGCTGTTTCGATACAATGTTGATGAGGCGCCGATATGACCGGATCCGGTCAAGCGCACAATCTGTCTCATCCCTGACTTCGCGGGCGCTGCGCTATTTCCGGGCACTGCGCTTCGCTGCGGCTTTTCTTGGCGGCGCGGGATCGCCGAGCACGGGGTTTGAGCCGCTCTGGGAGGGATTGCCCGCCATGATTTCCTCCGGAGAAATAACCGCGTCATGACCCCTCAGAAAATCCTCGAGTAGGTCCAAGAGGAGCTCTTGCTTTTCCCTTGGCAGTCCGCCTAGGACGGCGTCCTGTGCCTGCTGTGCCGCAGGCGCGATGTCGACGAGTAGGCGTCGGCCTGCCTTCGACAGCGTGAGCTGCATGCGCCGCTTGTCGACCTCGTTCACGGAGCGCTCGATCAGTCCTCGCTCGGCCAGCAGACGGATGACCAGGCCGACGGTCGAGCGGTCCTGCCCGATCAGCCGGCCAAGGGCGATCTGATCTATGCCCGGGAAGTCGTTTAGCGCGCACAATACGCCGTACTGGGATGGCGTCATGCTGAAATCCCGGCAGAGCTTTATGAAGATCGCCGCCGATACCTGATTGCAGCGCTTGAGCAGGAAGCCGGGACGCCGGTAGACGCTGCTCAGTATCCCATTATCATCCATGCCTTGATGCTCCGTTTCGCGTTTCGAGGGCGCTTCGAGGCCCGCGCCAGAAAGCATCGCCTGACTATTGACAGACGTCTGACGGTCAGTCTACCATGCCCTCAGGTAGGCGGAGGAGGTAAAGTGACTGGCCCACAGAGGCGCGCCTGAAGGAGGAGTGCGGAGCGACGAAAGCCCAGCAAAGGCCTGGGGGTTCCTTTGGCCGGGAGTGGCCATCATTGGAGACATTCATGGTAATGAAATGCTGCGCGTTATTCCTGACAGCCCTGCTCACCTTAGTCCCTGGCGCGGTGTCGGCCGAGTCCTATCCCAATAGACCGATCAAGCTGGTCGTTGGCTTTCCGCCAGGAGGTGGCAACGACATCCAGGCGCGCTTGATAGCGCAAAAGCTCGCCAAGGAGTGGGGCCAGTCGGTGTTCGTGGAGAACAAGGCGGGGGCCAACGCCATTATCGCGACCGACTTCGTCGCCAAGTCCGCACCCGACGGCTACACGCTGTACGTGGGCGCAAGTGGCGCGATGACGTTCAATCCGGGGCTGTACAAGCAACTACCCTACGATCCCGTGAAGGATTTCGTCCCGGTCGTCCAGATCGCCTCGTTCCCCCTGGTGATGGCCATGCATCCGACCGGGCGGGCCATGAGCCTCGGCCAGTTCATCCAACTCGCCAAGGCCAACCCGGGCAAGCTCAGCTACGCTGCGGGTTCGACGCCCTTTCAGGTGATCACCGAACTATTCAGGAAGCAGGCCGGCATCGATATCAAGCCTATCCCGTACAGCGGCAGCAGCAAGGCGATCATCGCGACGATGGCCGGCGAGACCGATTTTGTGACCGTGGATCTGCCGCCGGCGCTTGGGCAACTCCGTTCCGGCAAGCTTCAGGGCCTGGCCGTGACGGGCCCAAAACGCTCGCCGATGGCTCCGGATTTGCCGACTGTGGCCGAATCGGGATTGCCCAATTTCGAAGCCGTACTCTGGTCCGGCATCTTCGCGCCGGCCGGAACGCCGAAGGAAGTCGTGGAGAAGTTGCACGACGCGGTGGCGCGGATACTCACGACGGATGACTTCAAGGCGCGGCTCGCCGAGCTTGGCTACGAGCCCGGCAACCTCTCGCAAGCGGAGTTCGCCGCCCTGCTCAAGGCTGACCTCGTCAAGTGGACCAGGGTTGAGCGGGAAGGCGATATCAGGATCGAATGAGCCCGCCGGCTTTCAAGGACTTTCATGAACAAAAAGCTCTTCAGCCCGATCCAGTTGGGCGGCATTTCTCTGTCCAACCGCGTCGCGATTGCGCCGATGTGCCAGTACTCGTCCAGCGATGGCTGCATGGGCGACTGGCACGCCATGCATCTGCCCAATCTCGCGATCTCGGGAGCGGGACTGTTGGTGATCGAGGCTACCGCGATTGCGCGTGAGGGCCGAATTACCCATGGCTGCGTCGGGCTCTACAGTGATGACAACGAAGCAGCGATGGCCAAGGTACTCGCAGTCTGCCGCCGTGTCTCCACTGTGCCCATCGGCATCCAACTCGCCCACGCCGGACGCAAGGCCTCGACGCAGACGCCTTGGGCCGGCGGCGGCGCGCTGTCGGCCGAGGAATCTCCCTGGGTGACTCAGGCGCCTTCCGCCATTTCATTTGCCGAGGGCTGGCATACGCCGCAAGAGTTGTCCACGGCGGAAATGCGGCGGCTGGTGGATGGCTTCGCTGCATCGGCCGGGCGCGCGTTGCGACTGGGTCTCGATGCGGTCGAATTGCACGCCGCGCACGGTTACCTGCTGCACCAGTTCCTGTCGCCGCTGGCCAATCAGCGCAAGGATGCCTACGGGGGCTCGCTGGAAAACCGCTTGCGTTTCCCGCTGGAAGTGGCCCGGGCGCTGCGCGAGGTGCTGCCCAAGGAAAAGTGCCTGGGCGCACGCATCACGGCGAGCGACTGGATGGACGGCGGTGCGGGACCCGAGGATGCGATCGCGATGGCCAGGGCACTGAAGGCGATCGGCTACGACTATGTCTGCGTTTCCAGCGGCGGGCTGGTGCCCGGCGCGAAAATGGTGGTCGGCCCGGGTTACCAGGTGCCCTTCGCGATGCAGGTGAAGCAGGGAAGCGGCATTGCCACGCGCGCGGTGGGCATGATCGCGGATCCCCACCAGGCCGAAGCGATCATCGGTTCCGGCCAGGCCGACATGGTGGCCTTGGCGCGTGGTTTTCTAGACGACCCGCGCTGGGTCTGGCATGCCGCCGAACGGCTCGGCGTCAAGCTGGAGTATCCGCCGCAGTATGCCCGCAGCCATCCCGGAATCTGGCCCGGCTCGAAGCTGGCACGGCCCTGATCAGGACCGTGCGGCGAGCTCCACGAGCTCCTGGACGTCGCCTACCATCTGGTCTTTCACCAGCCAATGGGTCAGGTCGCCGCTCGATATGACGGCGATCACCTTGCCGTTATCCACGACCGGCAGATGCCGGAATCGCCGCTGGGTGACTACCGCCATCGCGTCGCCGATGGTCGTCGTCGGCGGAACGCAGTAAGGGTCCCGGGTCATCACCTCGGAAATTTTCGTGCTGGCGGGATCAAGGCCGGCGGCCAGAACCTTGTTCAGCGCGTCCCGTTCCGTGAAGATGCCGACCAGTTTTTCGCCATCGATCACGATCAGGGCGCCGATCTTCTTCGCTGCCATCATGCGCACGCATTCGATCACCGGTGCATCGGGCCCGACGGAGTGTATCTGTAACAGTTTGCGCTCTTCGAATATCCTGTCCAAGGGTGCCCTGCGCTTGTCTCTTGATCTCATGAAATACACCCCGACAATGACTGCCGCCACGAACAGAACGCAGGCATAAACCGACACCCGCCAAATGGTATCCAGCGCCTCCTCCTGCGCAGCAAGCGCCAAGCGGGAAAGCAGTGCAAACCCAAGAGCTGTAGCTGATTGGCAAACGAGCTTTCTCATGGCCGTTCCTCCTCGGTTAGTGTGCAGATTACAATCAGGCCCCCGGCTTGTTTGCTTGTTTTTATCGGGGTGGGTTGTCACATTGGACTTGGCCGTGAATGATGTCAAGCCTGTTCCGATAGGCCGAAAGACTCTGTTTGATCGTCGTATCGGCGGAACTCCTCAAAGGAAGAGGGTGAGCTACACTTGCTTATCGCAACCGGGGGGGCACTCACCATGAATTTTTCAGGCTGCTCCGCCAATTTGGGGGCGAAGCGCTCTATTGCGCTGCTTCTGCCGCTGGTGTGCGTGCTCTCCGCCTGCCTGAACATGCGTCCGGCGCCCGCGGCGTCACCGGGTGCTGCCGTGCAGTCCCGGGACGCCATTGCCGCGATCGTCGCCAGCCCTGACCGCAGCGCCGCTGACCGGGGCAATGATGTCCGCCGCAAACCGGAACAAACGCTTGCCTTCATCGGTGTCAGGCCGGGCATGGTGGCACTGGATCTTGCTGCAGGCGGTGGCTACACGAGCGAACTGCTGGCCCGCGCGCTTGGCCCCACCGGAAGGGTTTATGGACAGAGTGCGCCAAGCGCTTCAGGCGCAGTTCCTCGCCGCACATTCGCGCAGGCGTTGGCTGAACGGGCCAGTCATCCCGGTGTCGCCAATCTCGTACCGGTCGTTCGGCAGTTTGAGGATCCGGTGCCTCCTGAAGTGGCGTCCGGCCGGCTGGATCTCGTGACGATCATGTTCAGCTATCACGATCTGGGGCACATGGGCGTGGACCGCAAGCTTATGAACAAGGCGGTGTTCGAGGCGCTCAAGCCGGGAGGGGTGTATGTGATTGCCGATCACGCCGGCCGACCGGGTACCGGAATCTCGGAGTCGGCAACGCTGCATCGAATTGAAGAAGCGTTCCTGCGCCGGGAAGTGGAGGCCGCCGGCTTCAAACTGGTTGAGGAGGGGATCTTTCTGCGCAATCCTTCAGACCCGCGAGATAAGAACACGCCTGAACCCTCGCAGCCAAAGGACGAGTTTGTCCTGAAGTTTGTCAAGCCCTGATTTGCCCCGGCGATTTTGATCCTTTTGATCTAAGTCACACGGATTTCCGAAGAAACAGGCAGTATCGACGGTAGCGAGAACGGCCTCGGGGCCGAAGCTCGGATCAATTGAGCGCTGATCCTTGGAGCGCTCTGTCACAAGGAGCTGGGTAAATGCTGAATGTAGAACAAGTCAAGGCCGCCGACAGCGAAAGGGCGCGCACCCCGAAGACGGCGGCGCATCAACGCCGGCCGGAAATGGTCACCCTGGATGCCAACGAAGCCGCGGCCCATATTGCACACCTCACCAGCGACGTGATCGCGATCTACCCGATCACGCCCTCATCCCCGATGGGTGAGTTCGCAGACCAGTGGTCGGCCCTGGGCACCAAGAACCTTTGGGGCACCGTCCCTGCGGTGATCGAGATGCAGCACGAGGGCGGCGCCGCGGGCGCTATTCATGGCGCACTTCAGACCGGCGCGATGGCGACGACGTTCACCTCGTCCCAGGGGCTGCTCCTGATGATCCCCAACATGTACAAGATCGCCGGCGAACTGACCCCTACCGTATTCCATGTGGCGGCACGTACCCTGGCCACGCATGCGCTGTCGATCTTCGGCGACCACTCCGACGTGATGGCGGCGCGGGCTACAGGCTGGGTCATGCTTTGTTCCAACTCGGTCCAGGAAGCCCACGATTTCGCGCTCATCTCCCAGGCCGCGACACTCGAAGGCCGGCTGCCGGTGATGCATTTCTTCGACGGTTTCCGCACCTCCCATGAAGTGAGCAAGATCGAGCAGATCGGCCACGACACCGTGCGCGAGATGATTTCGGACGAGTTGGTGCAGGCCCATCGTGCCCGCGCCTTGTCGCCGGAGAACCCGGTGGTGCGCGGGACCTCGCAGAATCCGGATGTGTTCTTTCAGATGCGCGAGGCGATCAGTCCCTATTACGAAGCCATGCCGGGGATTGTCCAGGCGCAGATGGACAAGTTCGCCAGCCTTACCGGCCGTTCCTACCGGCTGTATGAATACTTCGGTGCGCCAGACGCAGAGCGCGTGATCGTGATCATGGGTTCGGGTGCCACCGCTACGGAAGAAGTGGTGGAACACCTCAATGCCCGCGGCGAGAAGCTCGGCCTGCTCAAGGTGCGCCTGTTCAGACCGCTCGTGCCCGAGGCCCTGCTCGCGGCCCTGCCGCGGACGGTGACGAGGATCGCCGTACTCGATCGCAACAAGGAGCCGGGTGCCGGCGGCGAGCCGCTCTACAAGGACGTGGTGACCGCAGTGGCGGAGAATTTCGTCAGCGGCAACGGACATTTCGCGGCCGTGCCGCGCGTGATCGGCGGCCGCTATGGGCTGTCGTCGAAGGAGTTCACGCCGGGCATGATCAAGGCGGTGTTCGATGAACTGGCCAAAGCGCAGCCCAAGAACAGTTTCACCATCGGCATCAACGACGACCTGTCCCGCTCCAGCCTCCCCTGGGACGAGAATTTCACCGTCGACGCGGGCCAGGGCGTGGTGCGTGCCATGTTCTACGGCCTGGGTTCCGACGGCACGGTTTCGGCCAACAAGAACTCGATCAAGATCATTGGCGAGGAGACCGAGCAGTTCTGCCAGGGCTACTTCGTCTATGACTCGAAGAAGTCTGGCTCGACGACCATCTCTCATTTGCGATTTGGCCCCAGGCCCATTCTGTCTTCCTACCTCATCGGCAACAACCAGGCCGATTTCGTCGCCTGTCATCTGCCAGTGTTGCTCGATCGTCTGGACATTCTCGATGCGGCTGCCGAAGGTGCCGTATTCCTGCTCAATTCGAACGCCCCGGCTGAAACGGTGTGGGACACGCTGCCGCGCCGGATGCAGCAGCAGGTCATAGACAAGAAGCTGCGCTTCTACACCATCGACGCCTATGCGGTAGCCAAGAGAACCGGCATGGGCAACCGCATCAATACCATCATGCAGACCTGCTTCTTCGCCATCTCCAATGTAATTCCGCGCGAGGATGCCATTGCGGCGATCAAGAGTGCGGTGCTCAAGACCTACAGCAAGTCGGGCAAGGATGTCATCGAGAAGAACTACCAAGCCATCGACGAGGCCCTGGCAAACATGCACGAGGTGCGCATTCCGGCTTTCGCCTCCAGCACCTTCGAAAAGATGGCACCGGTTGCCGGCGACGCGCCGGCCTTCGTTTGCCAGGTCACGGGCGAGATCATCGCCGGCCGCGGCGACCAGATCCCGGTGTCCTTCTTTCCCGTGGATGGCACTTTCCCTTCCGGCACCACGCAATACGAGAAGCGCAACCTGGCGCAGGAAATTCCGGTGTGGGATGCTCAGCTGTGCATCCACTGCGGCAAGTGCCCGTTCGTTTGTCCGCATGCGGCGATCCGCTCGAAAGTGTTCGATCAGGCCTTGACCGCTTCCGCACCACCGACTTTCAAGCATGTCCCGGTCAAGGGCAAGGAGTTCGAGCCCGGCCTGCACATCGCCTACCAGGTGGCACCAGAGGACTGCACCGGCTGCAATCTGTGCGTCGAGATCTGCCCTGCTGTGGACAAGCAGGATCCGACCAAGAAGGCCTTGATGATGTCGCCCCAGGCGCCGCTCAGGGAGCAGGAAAAGGACAACTGGGACTTCTTCCTCAGGCTGCCCGAGTACGGGCGCGAGAAGATAAAGATGAACACCATGAAGGGCGCCATGCTGACACAGCCGCTGTTCGAGTTTTCCGGCGCCTGCGTCGGATGCGGCGAGACCCCCTACATCAAACTGGCGACCCAACTCTTCGGCGACCGCATGGTGGTGGCCAATGCCACCGGCTGCTCGTCCATCTTCGGCGGAAATCTGCCGACCACGCCGTGGACCACCAATGACGATGGGAGAGGGCCGGCCTGGGCCAATTCCCTGTTCGAGGACAACGCCGAGTTCGGCCTGGGCTTCCGCGTGACCATCGACAAGCAGAATGAATATGCGCGCGAACTGGTGTACCGGCTCGCAGACCAAATTGACCCGGCATTGTGCCAGGCGATTCTCACGGCGGATCAATCCAGCGAAACCGGCATCTATCAGCAGCGGGAGCGCGTCGATGCATTGCGGGCGGCGCTGGCGAACGTCGATTCTCCCGAGGCTCGCGAACTTCTGAGCGTCGCAGAAGCTTTGGTGAAGAAGAGCGTGTGGATCATGGGCGGAGACGGATGGGCCTACGACATCGGTTTCTCCGGCTTGGACCACGTCATCGCCTCGGGGCGCAACGTGAACATCCTGGTGCTTGACACCGAGGTCTATTCCAACACCGGCGGCCAGGCGTCGAAGTCCACGCCGCTGGGCGCGGTGGCCAAGTTCGCGGCCAACGGCAAGACCACGGGCAAGAAGGATCTGGCCCAGATCGCCATGACCTACGGCAATGTCTATGTCGCCCGCGTTGCCAGCGGCGCCAAGGATATGCATACGCTGAAGGTGTTCATGGAGGCCGAGGCCTATGACGGTCCGTCCCTGATCATCGCCTACAGCCCGTGCCGCGAGCAGGGCTACGATCTGTCCAGTAATCTCGCCCAGCAGGAACTGGCGGTTGCCGCCGGTCACTGGCCTCTGTTCCGCTTTGACCCCCGTCTCGTCTTGCAAGGCAAGAACCCGATGCAGATGGACTCGAAGCGTCCGTCGATTGCCTTCAGCGAGTTTGCGCAGACCGAGAGCCGCTTCCGTACGCTGCTCAAGGGCGAGGGTGCGGCAGCCAAGCTGGCCGAGATCCAGAAGCAAGTCGATCTGCGGTACAGCCACTACGAGCAGCTCGCAGGCGGCGGCAGCGGGGAATCGGGGGAGAAGCCGGATTAGCCGGCGTGCCTGTGACTCAGATCTCCGTATTTCCTCATTGGCGTATTCGGAGCCGCGGATCCTGGGAATTTACGAGGGGGTGATCCCCCCTGGTTCCTACTCTCGTGCTGTTCCGGACATCGGGGAAACAAGCTCGTCGTGTTCTGACCTGGCCCGGTCCGGTGTCCTTCAGTGCAGGGTCTTGCCTGCGGATGGAAACAGCTGATCGATGAAGCCGGCGCCGAAGCGGTACTCCTGGCCGCAGATTTCGTCCTGGATGACGATCTCGCCTTGCTCCTTGAGGATGCTCTCGATTTCCTCGCGGCCGAGCGAAAAGAGCATGCCGCGCACTTTGTCCTCGTCGCGTGGGCAGTGGTAACTCGCCGTTCTCGGTGTGAACAGGCGGATCGTTTCCTCGGGAAAAAGCCGCGTCAGCAGTGTTTCCGCCGGCAGCGAGAGTTCTTCCGGGCGCAGAGTCGACGCGAGTATCTGGACGCGGCTCCAGCCGTCGGCATCGCGCCTCCCGGCGCCCGGCAAGGCCTGCAGGAACAGGCCCGAGGCCTGGCTGCCGTCGGCCGAAAGCCAGAGTCGCGCCGGTTGTTGCTCCGACCGGACCAGGTAGTTTTCGAAAATCTCCGCGACCGTGTCGCCCTCGATCGGCACGGTGGACAAGTGGGGCAGGGCCGTTTGCTCGCCCTGCAGGGTGAACTGCAGGCGGCCATCGCCGAGCAGATCGGAGAGCCGCTCGGCAATGATTTCTGCCTTTGGGCTCGCTCGACACCGGGCCATGCCGCGCAGGTGCAACTGTTCGTCGCAGTCGACCACCAGGAGCGACAACGCTGCCCCGCCCTGAAGTTGAAAACTGACACGGCCCGGCGTCTTGAGGTTGCTGCCGACCAAGGCCGCCACCGCCGCCATCTCGCCCAGCAGCGCCGTGACCGGCGGCGCGTAGTCGCGCCGGCGCTGCATGGCGGTCCAGGCGGCGGAAAGTTGCACCAGGACGCCGCGGATATCGAGATCCTCGAACAGGAAATGGATCACTTTGTCGCTCATTCTTGGCCCGCCGCCTTCAAAAACTTTGCGAACAGTTGCGGCTCGAAGCCGACCAGGAGTTGCGCGCCGCTCATTGTGGTCACTTCGACCACGGGCCGCTTGATGAGGCTGGGGTATTCGAGCATCAGGGCGATTGCTTCGGCTTGCGTGGTGATCTCCTGCTGCGCGGCCGAAAGGTTGCGCCAGGTGGTGCCGCGGGTATTCACCAGCGACTTCCAGCCCAGCTGTCGACACCATGGCAGCAGGCGAGCGCGGGGCACGCCCTGCTTCTTATAGTCGTGGAACTCATATTCGACGCCATGCTCCTCGCACCAGTCGAAAGCCTTCTTCATCGTCGAACAATTCTTGATGCCGTAGATCTTGACCATAGCGTGCCTTCTGCAAAACTCCTATTGTAGTATGCGATTTGTTTCGGTCATCCCGAACCCCAATCCGAATGGTTCATTCGCCGCTACTATAATATTTGTCTTGCCCCGGAAAATTTTCAAGCACAAAGTAACGAACCGCCATGACCCGCTCAACTTCGATCACCCTCATTCGTCGCCTGGCCGTCGCCTTCGTCGTGGTTCTGCTGATCTTTGCCGCCGTGCGCTGGGCCGGCCGGCCCAAGCCTGTTCCGGTGGTGTTGAAAGAGGTGGACCAAGGTCGTGTCGAATCGACCATCGCCAACACCCGCGCCGGGACGGTCGAGGCCTGCCAACGGGCCAAGCTCGCGACCATCCTGGGCGGACGCATCGAAGTACTGGCGGTGAAGGAGGGCGACCACGTGAAGAAAGGCCAGCTTCTGATCAAGCTCTGGAACGACGATCAGCGGGCACAGATCTCGCTGGCTCAGTCTCAGGTGGCTTCCGCCAGAAAGCATGTCACCGAGGCCTGCACGGTGGCCGCCAATGCCGAGAGTGACGCCGCGCGTCAGAGCGATCTGCGCGCCAGGGGCTTCGTCTCCATCTCCAAGGAGGAGGCGGCACGCGCTGATGCCGGGGCCAAGCGCGCCTCCTGCGATGCCGCCAAGGCCGACGTCGTGCAGAGTCAGATGCGGGTCGAGGCGAGCCGTGTCGAGCAGGGACGCACGGTGCTCTATGCGCCCTTCGCCGGCACGGTGGCGAAGATCGTCGGCGAGGTCGGCGAGTATTCGACGCCCTCTCCCCCGGGTATCCCGATGCCGCCGGCGATCGACTTGATCGACGAGTCCTGCCTCTACGTCAAGGCACCGATGGACGAGGTCGATGCGCCTAAGATCAGCGCCGGCCAGACGGTTCGGATCAGCCTCGATGCGCTGCCCAAGCAGTCCTTCCCAGGCCGCGTCAGGCGAGTCGCGCCCTATGTATCGGCGGTCGAGAAGCAGTCTCGTACGGTCGATGTCGAGGCCGATTTCGACCATCCCGAAGCCGTGGGCAGACTATTGGTCGGCTACAGCGCCGACGTCGAGGTGATCCTGGCCGTGCGCGACAAGGTCGTGCGCGTTCCCACCTCGGCCCTGCGTGAAGGTGGCCGGGTGCTGTTGCCCGACGCCGACGGCCGCCTGGTCGAGCGCAAGATCAAGACGGGTCTGTCGAACTGGGAATACACCGAAGTGGTTGACGGTCTGGTTCCTGGAGATCGTGTCGTCACCTCGCTGGAGCGCGAAGGGGTGAAGGTCGGCGCCAGCGTCGTGGCGGACCCGGGCACGGCGTTGCAGTGATGGCCGAAGCGCAGGTTCGACTCTCCGCGATCGAGCGGGTTTTTCATTTGGGCGACAGCGAGGTGCATGCCCTCTCCGGTCTGAACCTTTCCATCTCTGCCGGCGAATACGTGGCGGTGATGGGGCCGTCCGGTTCGGGCAAGTCTACCCTGTTGAACCTCCTCGGCTTGTTGGACCGGCCCGATGCCGGAAGCTACTTTCTCGAAGGGCGCGACGTAAGTGTCCTCTCACCCGAGGAGCAGGCCGAGGTGCGCAGCCGGCGCATCGGCTTCGTCTTCCAGAGTTTCCATCTCGTGCCGCGCCTTACTGCCGCCGAAAACGTCGCCCTGCCGATGATGCTGGCCGGCGTGAGCCCCAAGGAGCGCTCCGTTCGGGTCGAGCGCGCGCTCAAGGATTACGGCCTGGAGGATCGTGCCGGACACCGGCCCGAGGAACTTTCCGGCGGTCAACGCCAGCGCGTCGCCATCGCCCGCGCCACGATCATGGAGCCCGCGATGATTCTTGCCGACGAGCCCACCGGCAACTTGGACCGCGCCACCGGCGAGGAGGTGGTGCACCTGCTCGAAGGCCTGAACAGCAGCGGCGTGACCCTGATCGTCGTCACCCACGATCCGGGCATCGGCAGCCGGGCGCGCCGGCAATTGCTGATGGAAGACGGACATTTGCGCCACGACAGCGGGCTGAATGGGTAAGCCGCCGTGCGCGCTCCTGATCTGCTTCGCTTCGCCACTCATGCCGCCACCGGCAACCCATTGCGCACTTCGCTCCTGGTCCTGGCCGTGGCCATCGGCGTGGCGGCGGTGGTCGTGTTGACGGCGCTGGGCGACGGGGCGCGGCGCTATGTGATGAACGAGTTTTCCTCGCTCGGCAGCAACCTGGTGATCGTCCTGCCCGGTCGCTCGCAAACCGGCGGCTTCAATCCCGCCAACGCCATCACCGGCACGCCGCGCGACCTGACCATCAGCGATGCTCTGGCCTTGCAGCGCGGCAGCAGTATCCGGCGCGTTTCCCCGGTGGCCGTCGGCACTTCGGAGATCAGCGTGCCGGGCAAGTTGCGTGAGGTCATGGTGGCCGGCACCACTTCCCAATACATCGAGGTGCGTCATCTCGAACTGGCTCAGGGCAGCTTCCTGCCCGAGGAGGACTGGGGCAGGGGGGCGGCGGTGGCGGTGATCGGCGCCAAGGTGCGCGAGGAAATGTTCGGCGCCGGTCCCGCCGTCGGCAGGCTGGTGCGGGTCGGCGACCGGCGCGTCCGCATCGTCGGCGTGCTGGCCGGCAGCGGCCAGGGGCTGGGCATGAACACGGACGAACTGGTATTCGTGCCGGTGGCCTTGGCCCAGGCCATGTTCAACAGCAATACCCTGTTCCGCATCATGGTCGAGGCGAAGAACCGCGAGGAGATCCCGGCGGCCCGCGCCCAGACGCTGGAAATCCTCAAACTGCGCCACGAAGGCGAGGAGGATGTCACAGTCATCACCCAGGACGCCGTGCTTGCCACTTTCGACCGCCTCCTTTCCGCGCTAACCCTGGGTGTGGCAGGCATCGCCGCGATCAGCCTGGCCGTGGCCGGGATCCTGGTGATGAACGTGATGCTCGTCTCGGTAGTCCAGCGCACCTCCGAAATCGGCCTGCTCAAGGCCCTGGGCGCCACCGGAGGCGCCATCCGGCTGGCCTTCCTCACCGAGGCGGCGATGCTCTCACTGGTCGGCGCGCTGATCGGCTACGTACTCGGACAGGCCGGGGCCGCCCTGATCCGTCACTTGTACCCGAGTTTTCCCGCCTACCCGCCCGACTGGGCGGTGGCGGCCGGTCTCGTCACGGCGCTGACCACCGGCATCCTGTTCGGCGTCCTGCCGGCGAGGCGGGCAGCATTGCTCGATCCGGTAGCGGCCCTGGCCAAGCGATGAGATTCAGGGACGGGATACGCCTGGCGCTACGCGCCATCACCGCGCAACGTCTGCGCAGTTTCCTGACCCTGCTGGGGATCAGCGTAGGCATTGCCGCGGTGATCCTGCTCACCTCCATCGGCGAAGGCATACACCGCTTCGTGCTGGCCGAATTCACCCAATTCGGCACCAATGTCATCGACGTTGTGCCGGGCAAGGTCAAAACCTCAGGTCCCGCGCCGACCGGCATCCCGACCTCGGTGCGGCCTCTGACGCTCGATGATGCCCGGGCGCTTGCCCACCTTCCCGGCGTTGAGGCGCTAAGCCCGGTCGTCTGGGGCAACTCCGAGGTGGGCGGCAACGGCCGCCTGCGCCGCACGACCGTCTATGGCGTCAATGCCGCCATGATCAAGGTGTTCAGCGTCAAGGTCGGCAGCGGACAGTTCCTGCCCGAAGAGGAAGCCGACACGGCCCGGGCTTTCGTCGTCCTGGGGCCGAAACTCAAGGCCGAACTGTTCGGCGCCGCCAACCCGCTCGGTGCGCGGGTTCGCATCGGCAGCATGCAGTTCCGCGTGATCGGTGTACTCGAGGCGAAGGGGCAAGTGCTCGGCGTCGACCTGGACGACACCGCCTACATTCCTGCGGCGCGGGCGCTGGAACTCTACAACCGCGACGGCCTGATGGAAATCCACCTCACCTACGCCGAGGATATGCCGCCGGCCGGCGTCGCAGAGGCGATCAAGACGGTGCTCAAGGCACGCCACGGCCGCGAGGATTTCACCATCACGACGCAGCAGGACATGTTGCGTACGCTATCGAGTATCCTCGACATTCTGACCATGGCGGTGGGCGCACTGGGGGGGATCTCCTTGCTCGTCGGCGGCGTCGGCATCGTCACCATCATGACCATCGCGGTGACCGAACGTACCGGCGAAATCGGGCTCATGGTGGCGCTTGGCGCGCGGCGCCGGACCATCCTCGCCATCTTCCTCGGAGAGGCGGTGGCGCTCTCCGCCGTCGGCGGCGTGCTGGGCCTGTTTCTGGGCATGAGTCTGGCGCAGCTCATCCATATCCTGCTGCCAGCCTTGCCGGTGCACACCCCGCTCGGCTTCGTCTTCCTGGCAGAGGCCGTGGCGATCTGTATTGGCCTGATCGCCGGGGTTCTTCCGGCAAGACGCGCGGCGACATTGAATGCCGTGGAGGCGCTGCGGGCCGAATAAGGGTCCGGGAATGGCATGCGGCGCGGGTCGCCGCCATTCCAGCCGATCAAGAACTGCAGGAGAGCATCGAGCAGCCCGCCCTGTTCTTCGCCCAGTCTGGCCGCCGCTGGGCAAACCGTTCGCACCCGGGTTGATCGTCGTAGGGACGGCGCAATACTTCGAGCAATTCGTGGATGCCCGCGACGTCGCCCTGTTCTGCGCGATCGATAGCCTGCTGCGCCAGATAGTTGCGCAGAACGTAGCGTGGGTTGGCCGCATGCATCCGCGTCCTGCGCTCTGCAGACGCCAGGCCGTCGCGGCGCAAGCGCGCCGCATAGCTCGAGAGCCAGGCGAGGAACGCGGGCCCCGCCTGTCGCTGCTTCGCCTCGTCGTAGAAAGCGCAGGCGAGCTGTGTCAGCGCTGGCTGGTCCAGATTTTCATCGGAGAGGTCGCTCAGTGCCCGGAAGAACAGGGTCATGTCGACTTCCGTTTCCTGCATCAGGGCCTGCAGCGCCGCCATCCGTTCGAGATCCTCATCAAGGCATTCTGCCAGCCCCAGCTTGGCCGCTATGTTGCTGCGTTCGGCGGCGGCGAAAGCGCCGACATAACGCTGCAGCCCCGCATGCAGCGGTTCGGCGGAGGCAAAGGCCGGGGCTAGCGCAGCGGCGAGCCTGGTCAGGTTCCAATAGGCAACTTCGGCCTGGTTGCCGAAGCGGTAGCGGCGACCCGCCGCATCGGTCGTGTTGGGCGTCCAGGCGAGGTCGAAGTTGTCTACCCAGCCATACGGTCCGTAGTCTATGGTCAGGCCGAGAATGGATAGATTGTCGGTGTTCATCACCCCGTGCACGAAGCCTACCCGCATCCAGTGGGCAACCATGCGTGCTGTCCGCTCGCAGACCTGTCCGAACCACTCGGCGCGCCGTTCCTCGCCGTCTCCGGAAGCCAGTTCGGGGAAATCGCGACGGATGGTGAAATCGACCAACTGCGTGAGCAGCGTCACATCGCCGCGCGATGCCGGTAGTTCGAAATTGCCGAAGCGAATGAACGACGGCGCCACCCGGCATACGATGGCGCCCGGCTCGGCTTTGGGATGGCCGTCATAGAACATGTCGCGCACGACATCTTCGCCTGTGGCGACTAGACAGAGCGCGCGCGTGCTCGGCACGCCGAGGTGATGCATCGCTTCGCTGCAGAGAAATTCGCGCAGCGACGAGCGCAATACGGCGCGACCGTCGGCGCTGCGAGAATACGGCGTCGGCCCTGCACCCTTCAACTGCAGCTCCCAGCGCTCGCCCGCCGAGTTGAGCGTTTCGCCGAGCGAGATCGCCCGGCCGTCGCCGAGCTGCCCGGCCCACCGCCCGAACTGGTGTCCGCCGTAGTTGGCCGCATAAGGCTGCATGCCGTCCATCAGTGCATTGCCGGCGAATACCTGGGCGAACTCCGGGGATGAGACAGCAGCGTCGTCGAGGCCGAGCAGGGAGGCGACTTCGCGCGAGTGCGCCAACAGGCGCGGCGCCGCGACCGGCGTCGGATCGATACGCGAATACAGCGCGCCATGCACCTGGCGCAGGCGCGGCCCGGTCTCCGCATCGGCGGGCAACTGATGGACGAAGGCATTATCGAAGCGGAAGGCTTGCATCTGTCGCTGCTCAAAAATGGGTGGCCGGGACGCAATCGAGCCGGACATTGCGTTCAGGCATTCATTGTATATCCCGGACCTGCACCTTGCAGACACGAACTGTTCGCTGCCGCCGCAAAGCGCAAGGGTGGTGTCGGAAAACTTTACATAGGAACAGATATTGTTGCGGGAATCATGTGGATCGAATGCCGCAGAGATAGCAAGTCCAATATCCAACAATATGAAGTTAAATAGATATGTTCGCTTACAGCGGCGTCGCCTGCTGGTCCGGGCACGACTTGTGCTGAATGGCTGGAAAGGCAGGGCAAGTGTAAATGCTTCCGTCACTGAGTTTCGAGGTCGAGGCAACTGGCTGACCTGTCAAACATGAACTTCACACGGCAAAGGAGAACAAACATGCAAACAAGAACCACTATTGCCGCGCGCCTACTGCGCATATCGCTGACGGCTGCCGTACTGCTCGGCTGCCTGGCGGCAGGATCGGTGAACGCCGCGCTGATCTTTGACCGCGGCTTGCCGACCGCCAACATCAATGCAGCTCCTCCCATCCGAAGCAACGTCGACTGGTCATTTGGCCCATCGATATTCCTTGGCGACGATTTCACCTTGGCATCCAACCCGACAGGCTATGTTATCGACGATATCCGCGTCTGGATAGACGGCGGCACGCCAGGCACGGGTTTCCAGCTCGGCAGCCTCTACTCCTCGCTCACGCTTTACGGCGGTCCGGACGGCGTCGGCGTCGGTCCACTCGTAACCGGCAGCATCACCGGCAATACGGCCACCAACAATGTCACGCTGACGCCAGTGACCTATGCCGATGGCAGCAACTATCAGGGATACACCGGGACTCAGTACCAGATATGGCAGGTGGATTTCGGCAACCTGAACTGGCTCGTGTCGGCCAATACCTTGATGGATTTCGCGCTCGGCGCGACAAATCCCGCTGGCATCGACCCGAATGACCCGAACAACTACCTGTACCTCCTCGCCTCGAATGCGGCCTTGAGCGGATCGATCCAGCAGGGTGCGGACGGTCTCTTGCGCACATTCGATTCGAGCAGTCTGGCATTTAATGGAACATGGAACTCCGCCCCCACGGCCGATGGCGGATGGGACAAGTCGAGCGATATCAACGTGCAGATTTTCGGTCACTACGTTCCCGAGCCCGGCAGCCTGCTGCTGGTCGGGCTCGCACTGAGCGGATTGGCGCTGCGGGGGCGCAAAGGCGCGGCTTGAGACTTCTATCGTCCTGTATCGGAGGAAGCCGGGATTCCACCGGCTTTTTTTCGCCGCTGTCGTTACCGCCTGAGTCTGGCGAAGGCCTCGGCCATCGCTCCTGCAGGTTTCGCTTCCTCGCGCTTTTGCATCCTGGCTGCCGCCGGGCGCGACGGCGAAGCCTCGGCCGGCTTCTTCTCGACGGGGTCCGCCAGCCTCATGGTCAGCGCGATGCGCTTCCTCTTCTCGTCCACTTCCAGCACCTTGACCTGGACCACGTCGCCGGCCTTCACCACCTCGTGAGGGTCCTTGACGTAGCGGTTCGCCAGCGCCGAGATATGCACCAGGCCGTCCTGGTGCACGCCGATGTCGACGAAGGCGCCGAAGGCGGCGACGTTGGTGATCACGCCTTCGAGCAGCATGCCGGGGATGAGATCCTTCAGGCTCTCCACGCCTTCGCGGAAGGTGGCGCTTTTGAATTCGGGACGCGGGTCTCGGCCCGGTTTCTCGAGTTCCTTGAGGATGTCCCGGACCGTGGGCAGGCCGAATTGTTCGTCGGTGTATTTGTCCGCATCGAGGGACTTCAACAGCTTGACGTCGCCGATGACCTCACTGATGCCCTTCTTGATGTCCTTGATGATGCGCTCGACCACCGGGTAGGCTTCGGGGTGCACGCTGGAGGCGTCGAGCGGGTTGTCGCCTGAGGATACGCGGAGGAAGCCGGCGGCCTGCTCGAAGGTCTTCTCGCCCAGGCGCGGCACCTTCTTCAGCGCGGCCCGGCTGGTGAAGGGGCCGTTGGCGTCGCGATGGGCGACGATGTTCGCCGCCAGGGTCGAGGTCAGGCCGGAGATGCGTGCCAGGAGCGGCACCGAGGCGGTGTTCACATCGACGCCGACGGCATTGACGCAGTCCTCGACCACCGCGTCGAGGCTACGGGCCAGCCGCATCTGCGAGACGTCGTGCTGGTACTGGCCGACGCCGATGGATTTCGGATCGATCTTCACCAGTTCGGCGAGCGGATCCTGCAGGCGGCGGGCGATGGAAACGGCGCCGCGCAGGGTCACATCCATATCGGGGAATTCCTTTGCTGCCAGTTCCGAGGCGGAATAGACCGAGGCGCCCGCTTCGGAGACGACGATCTTGCTCATCTTCAGTTCGGGATGAAGCGCTATCAGTTCGCCGGCCAGCTTGTCGGTCTCGCGCGAGGCGGTGCCGTTGCCGATGCTGATGAGATCGACGTGGTGACGCTTGGCCAGCGCGGCAAGTGTACTGATCGAGCCCGCCCAGTCGCGGCGCGGCTCGTGCGGGTAGATCGCACAGGTGTCCAGGACCTTGCCGGTGGCATCGACCACCGCCACCTTGACCCCGGTGCGCAATCCCGGATCGAGGCCCAGCGTGGCGTGCGGGCCGGCCGGGGCAGCCAGCAGGAGGTCGTGCAAATTCCTGGCGAAGACGCGGATCGCTTCTTCCTCGGCGCGTTCGCGCAATGCGCCCATCAGGTCCAGTTCGAGATGCAGGGAAATCTTCACCATCCACGCCCAGCGTGCCGTTTCCATGAGCCAGCGATCGGCCGGGCGGCCGGCGTCCTTGAGGCCGAAATGGCTGGCGACCTTGATCTGGCAGGGACTCGTCTGCGCCGGCTCCTGTAGTTCCTCGGGCATCTTCAAGGCGATGCGCAGCATGTCCTCGTTCCTGCCGCGGAACAGGGCCAGTGCGCGGTGCGAGGGGATGTCCTTCAGCGCCTCGGAATAGGCGAAGTAGTCGCGGAACTTGGCGCCGCCATCCTCCTGGCCTGGAACCACGGTCGAGACCAGCACGCCCTTGCTCTGCAATTCCTCGCGTAGCCTCCCGATCAGGGCCGCATCCTCGCTGAAGCGCTCCATCAGGATCTGGCGCGCGCCGTCCAGGGCGGCCTTGACGTCGGGCACGCCTTTTTCTGCGTCGACATAGCTCGCCGCCTCAGACTCCGGCGTGAGCAGCGGATTGTCGAGCAGGGCATCGGCCAGGGGTTCGAGGCCGGCCTCGCGGGCGTTCTGGGCCTTGGTGCGGCGCTTCTGCTTGTAGGGCAGGTAGAGGTCCTCCAGGCGCTGCTTGCTCTCGGCGTTCTCGATCTCAGCCTGGAGCTCCGGGGTCAGCTTGCCCTGTTCGGCGATGGCATCGATCACCGCGATCCGCCGCTCTTCCAGTTCGCGCAGATAGGTCAGGCGCTCTTCGAGGAGGCGCAGCTGGGTATCGTCGAGGCCATCGGTGGCCTCCTTGCGGTAGCGGGAGATGAAGGGCACGGTGGCGCCCTCGTCGAGCAGCGTCACGGCCGCGATGACCTGCTCGGGGCGGGCGCCGATTTCCGCGGCAATGCGCTGTTCTATAGGTGGCAGCATGAGTAGACAGACCGGAAAACGAGGCGCGCACTATGCAGCAATGCGCGAGCGAATACAAGGGCAGGGCGCATTCCCGGATCGGCGCGCGTCATCGGTGTTCCGCGCTATCAGACTGAATCGTGAGATTCGTTCGGCAATTCAAACGCTGGCGCAAGCGTTTGCCGAACCATAGATGAGCAGTGCACGGGCAGTGCACCATCGGGAAATCAGAAGATGCCCAAGGCCAACCCGGTTGCCAAGGTGGCGCCGAGCTCCCTGCATAGGCCCAGGTCCGCCGAGCCGATCTGCTTCGGACGCAGGATTGCTTCCGTCGTCTGGGCATGAGTGCAGACGATCAATGAAGGCGCTATGGCTTTCAGGCGCCATCCAGTGGCGATTCGTTCAACTTGCCGGGCGGCATTTTGGCCGTCGCTGCCCGCGCAGATCATGGTCGCGTAGGGGCGGCCGTCGATCTGTTCCAGCACCGGGTAGTATGTTCGATCGAAGAAATCCTTCATCAGGCCGGAGATGGCGGCAAGATTCTCCGGAGTCGCGAAGATATAGCCGTCTGCTGCCAGCAGATCGCTCGCCGCCGCGTCGGGCGCATGCAGCACTTTCACCCGCAGCGACGTTTCGCTGGCGGCGCCGGCCGCTGCGGCTTGCGCCATCTGGAACGTGCCGCCGGTCATCGAATGATAGACGAGAAGCAGGCTCTTCATGGGCTGTGTCATTCGCCGAATCAGTTGAGGGTGCGCCCCAGTGCGACGCGGAACTCGCGCACCAGATCATCGTATTGCGGCTGGCTGCCCAACAGGGAGAACAGGGTCAGCATGGACTTGCGGCCGATGTCGTCCTGGAACTTGCGGTCGCGGCGCACGATTTCGAGCAGATGCTCGAATGCGGCGCGGTAGTCCTGGTGGCTCGCCAGCGCATGGGCAAGCTGAAGGCGTGCTGCGAGGTCAGCCGGGTTCTTTGCCACTTGCGCCGCTAGGGCAGTTGCGTCCAGGCCCAGGCTGGCGGTGGCCAAGGCGAGGCGCGCCTGCAGCGCTTCGACGCGGACCTTGTCCTTGGCTGTGCCGCTGACGCCGGCGATGATCTTCCCGGCGGCATCGAGTGCGCCTTCGGCCAAATCGAGTTCCGCCAGATCGAGGCTGACGGCCTCGTTGTGCGCATCAATGCCGATTGCCCGGGCGAGCAGTTCCCGGGCAGATTGGCCCTCGCCGCGAGCCAAGGCCGCCGCTGCTTCCAGGCGCAAGGGTTCGACGGCGGAGGGCAGCAGCGCCTCTATGAATTCACGCACGCCGGATTCCGGCAGCGCGCCGGTGAATTCGTCGACCATCTCGCCTTTGACGAAGGCCTTGACGTTGGGGATGCCGCGCACGCCGTAACGCGAGGCGAGTTCCTGGTTGTCGTCGGAATTCACCTTGGCGAGGATGAAGCGGCCGCCGTATTCTTCAGCCAGCTTTTCCAGGATGGGCCCCAGCGCCTTGCAGGGTCCGCACCAGGGCGCCCAGAAATCCACGAGGACGGGAACGCGCTGGGACGCTTCGAGGACCTCCTGCGTGAAGTCCGTGTGGGTGACATCGAAAGTATGTTCGGACATGGACATTTCCTTGCGGTGAGTGCTGATGGTCCGAGGTGTGGGCGCTTGGCCGGGAATCAAGACGTGGCGGGTATAATTCGTCCTTTATCTGCTTCAGCCTTCCGCCATCATGCCCGAGATCCTCAAGCTGAAAGGCGGCCCCGCGTTTTCCGCCGGCCGCCTCCAGCGACTCACCGATCAGGTTCGCGCTGCCTGTCCCGGCCTCAAGCGTCTTGCCGCAGAATATTGGTATTTCATCGAACTGTCTTCGCTTCTCTCGGCCGAAGAAGAGTTGCGTCTCAAGCAACTGCTCGCCGCCGACGATGCCCAGGCCGCGGCCGCGGTGACCCGGGCGGGCACACTGCTTCTCGTCACGCCGAGGCTGGGTACGATCTCGCCCTGGTCCTCGAAGGCGACGGAGATCGCACGCCAGTGCGGTTTTTCGGCGGTGGTGCGGATAGAGCGCGGGACGGCGTTTCATGGCGAAGGAAAAGTAGACCGCGAAGCGCTCGCCGCGAAACTCCACGATCGCATGACCGAGTCGGTGCTGGGCTCGCTGGACGAGGCCAATGCGCTTTTCCGTCATGTGCCGCCGCAGCCATTGATTTCAATCGATTTGATGAAGCGCGGGCGCGCCGCACTGGTCGAGGCCAACAATGAGCTGGGCCTGGCCCTGTCAGTTGATGAGATCGACTATCTTGCGGAGAGTTTCGCCAAGCTCGGCCGCGACCCGACCGACGTCGAACTGATGATGTTTGCTCAGGCCAATTCGGAGCACTGCCGGCACAAGATCTTCAATGCTTCCTGGACCGTGGACGGCGAGCCGCGCGGCGAGACCCTGTTCGGCATGATCCGCGAGACCCACAAGGCGCATCCTGCGGGCACGGTGGTGGCCTACGCCGACAATGCCGCGGTGATCAATGGCGCGCGGGTGGCGCGCTTCTATCCCGGTGCCGGCGGGGAATATTTCTCCCGCGAGGAGGAAACCCATATCCTCACCAAGGTCGAGACGCACAACCACCCGACGGCGATCTCCCCCTTCCCCGGCGCCGCGACCGGCTCGGGCGGCGAGATCCGCGACGAGGGCGCGACCGGCCGCGGTGCCAGGCCGAAAGCGGGACTGTGCGGCTTCTCGGTATCCAACCTGAACATTCCCGGCTTCCTCCAGCCCTGGGAAGACAATGCCTACGGCAGGCCCAGCCGCATCGCCTCGGCGCTGGAAATCATGATCGAAGGGCCGCTCGGCGCGGCGGCCTTCAACAACGAATTCGGCCGCCCCAACCTGGCCGGCTATTTCCGCAGCTTCGAGCAGGAAGTCGCCGGCGAGATGCGCGGCTACCACAAGCCGATCATGATCGCCGGCGGCATCGGCAACATCTCTGCGGCGCATTGCTTCAAGATCAAGTTCCCGGCCGGGTCGCTCTTGATACAGATCGGCGGACCGGGCATGCTGATCGGCCTGGGCGGGGGGGCTGCGTCCTCGATGGCGACCGGTGCGAACACCGCCGATCTCGACTTCGCCTCGGTGCAGCGCGGCAATCCCGAGATGCAGCGGCGCGCCCAGGAGGTGATCGACCGCTGCTGGCAGATGAACGATGCCAATCCCATCCTGGCGATCCACGACGTCGGCGCCGGGGGCATCTCCAACGCCCTGCCGGAACTGGTCCATGACGCCGGTCGCGGTGCGCGTTTCGAGTTGCGCGCCGTGCCCTCCGAGGAGACGGGCATGTCGCCGCGCGAGATCTGGTCGAACGAGGCGCAGGAGCGCTATGTGCTGGCGCTGGATCCTGCACGGCTCGCGGAGTTCCGCGCCGTGTGCGAGCGCGAGCGCTGTCCCTTCTCGGTGCTCGGCAGCGCCACCGACGACGGCCAGCTTGTCGTCCATGATGAGCATTTCGCCAACGAAGCCGTCGATATGCCTCTCGAAGTGCTGCTTGGGCGCGCGCCCCGCCTGCAGAGAACGGCTGTGCATGCCAAGCGTTCCCTGCCGGCTCTGGACCTCTCGGCGATCGACCTCAAGGAGGCGGCACTTCGCGTGCTGCATCTGCCCAGCGTCGCTTCGAAGAATTTCCTGATCACCATCGGCGACCGCAGTGTCGGCGGCCTCACCGCGCGGGACCAGATGGTCGGACCGTGGCAGGTGCCGGTGGCCGATTGCGCGGTGACCGCGATGGGCTTTTCCACCACCCTGGGCGAAGCCTTCGCCATCGGCGAGCGCACGCCCCTGGCCCTGGTCGACGCGCCTGCCGCCGGCCGCATGGCGGTGGGCGAGGCGCTCACCAATCTGGCGGCTGCGGCGGTGGCCGACCTCGGCCAGGTCAAGCTGTCGGCGAACTGGATGGCCGCATCGGGCCACGGCTTTGAGGATGCGGCCTTGTTCGACACGGTTCGCGCGGTGGCGCTGGAATTCTGTCCGCAGCTCGATCTTGCCATCCCCGTGGGCAAGGACTCCCTGTCGATGAAGACCACCTGGACCGAGGACGGTCAGGACAAGCAGGTTGTCTCTCCGCTTTCCCTGATCATCACCGCCTTCGCGCCCTGTTCCGACGTGCGCCGCACGCTCACGCCGCAATTGGTGACCGACGCCGGCGAAACGGAACTGCTCCTGATCGATCTGGGCGCAGGCCAAAATCGCCTCGGCGGCTCGGCGCTGGCGCAGGTCTATGGCGCGACCGACAACCAGGCGCCGGACGCCGATGCGACGCTCCTGAAAAGCTTCTTCAATGCCATCCAGCGCCTGAGCGGCGAGAACCTCGTCCTCGCCTACCATGACCGCTCCGACGGCGGCCTGTTCGCCACCGTTTGCGAGATGGCCTTCGCCGGCCATTGCGGCGTCTCGCTCAATCTCGACACGCTGTGTTTCGATCCCTTGATGAACGACATCGACGGCATGGAGCGTAGCCCCGAGATCGTCGAAGGCCGCCTCTTCGACCGTCTGATTTCGGTGCTCTTCAACGAGGAACTGGGTGCGGTTCTGCAGATCCGCCGCGACGAGCGAAGCCGGGTCATGGACCTGCTGCGCGAGGCAGGTCTCGGACCGGTCTCGCACTTCATCGGATCGATCAACGACGCCGACGAAGTGCGCGTCTGGCGCAATGCCAAGAAGGCGTTCGTGGCGACCCGGAGCGAACTGCAACGAGCCTGGTCGGAGACCGGCTATCAGATCAGCAGGCTGCGCGACGACCCGGACTGCGCCCAGGAGGAATACGATGCCCTGCTCGACGTTCTTGACCCCGGCCTCACCGCAACTCTCGGTTTCGCCCCGGCTTCGCCTCATGTTGCCAGCGGTGCCCGGCCGAAGATTGCCGTCCTGCGCGAGCAGGGCGTCAATGGCCAGGTGGAGATGGCGGCGGCTTTCGCGCGCGCCGGTTTCACCCCGTTTGACGTGCATATGTCGGACCTGCAGTCTGGCCGCGTTCACCTGGCCGATTTCCACGGTATCGCGGCGGCGGGCGGCTTCTCATACGGCGACGTGCTCGGCGCGGGGCAGGGCTGGGCCAAGTCGATCCTCTTCAACGCCGCTCTCCGCGACCAGTTCGCTGCCTTCTTCTCCCGCCCCGACAGTTTCGCGCTTGGGGTGTGCAACGGCTGCCAGATGATGAGTCAGTTGAAGGAGATCATTCCCGGCGCGGAGAACTGGCCTCGCTTCGAGAGGAACCGCAGCGAGCAGTTCGAGGCGCGGCTGGTGATGGTGGATATCCCCGATTCGCCCTCGCTGTTCTTCTCGAACATGAGCGGATCGCGGCTGCCGGTGATCGTATCGCACGGCGAGGGCCGCGCCGAGTTCGGGCCGGGCCCGCGGCCCGCAGCGGCCATGCGCTATGTCGACAACCGCGGCGCTGTCGCCACGCGTTATCCGGCCAATCCGAACGGCTCGGCCGATGGCATTGCCGGCGTCACGACGGCCGACGGTCGCTTCACCATCATGATGCCTCATCCCGAGCGCGTCTTCCGCAGCCTGCAGATGTCCTCGCATCCTGCAGGCTGGGGAGAGGATTCGCCCTGGCTCACGATGTTCGACAATGCCCGGAGGTGGTTGAAGTAAGGTGAAACGAAAAGGGGGCCGAAGCCCCCTGTCATGACCGGTTCGGCTCCGGCCTAGTTGACCTTGGCCTTGCTGCGCAGGTCGAGGATATGCTTCTCGACCATCTGTTGTTGCAGGCGTTGTGCCAGTTGCGGCTTTGCCTCCTCGAGCGAGGGTAGTTTCAACTCGCGGACGTCGTCGAGCATGATAACGTGATAGCCGAAGTCGCTCTTGACCGGCGTTTCGGTGTACTTGCCCTTCTCCAGCTTGATCATGGCTTCGGAGAACGGCTTCACGTAGCTCGAAGGCGCCGCCCAGCCGAGGTCGCCGCCGCGGTCCTTGGAGCCGGGATCCTTCGATTGCTTGGCGAGGTCCGCGAACTTTTCACCCTTGTCGAGCTTGGCAATAATATCCTTGGCCTCGCCTTCGGTCTCGACCAGGATATGGCGCGCCTTGTACTCCTTGTCACCCATCTGGGCCTTGACCGCCTCGTATTCCTTCTTGATGGCGTCCTCGCTGATCGGGTGAGTTTTCACGAATTCCTGCATGTAGGCGCCGATCAGCACGCTCTGGCGTGCCAGATCCATCTGTCCCTGAACCTCGGGCTTCTTGTCGAGGCCTTTCTTCTGGGCTTCCTGGGCCAGGATCTCGCGGCGTATCAGTTCCTCCCGAACCGCCTGGCGCAGTTCTTCCGAGTCGGGCCGGCCTTGCGCAGCCTGGGCGGCGACCAGGGCATCGGCTCGATTCTTCGGAATCGACTTGCCATTCACGGTGGCGATGCCCTTGCTGGTCTCTTCCTTGGCAAGTGCCGGTGCGATGGCTATCAGGGCGGCAAGCGCAACGATGGCATAGAGTATCGAGGTGCGTTTCATCTATCTTTCCTTGCTTGTTCTGTCAGGTTTCGTCGGGAGTTTTTGCCGTTATGCTTAACGCATGAATCTCGTGCTTCATCATCGCGCCAAGCGCATCATACACTATGCGATGGCGGGCGATGGTCGGCAATCCCGCGAAAGATGGCGAAACGATGCTGATGCGGAAATGGCCGCCGCCACCGGCGGCACCCGCGTGCCCGGCATGCAGCGCACTGTCGTCTATGATGTCGAGGCTGAGCGGCTGCAACCGGGCCAAACGCTCGCGCATCGTCGTGATCACGCTCACAGGGGGGGGGCCGGTTTGTCGAGCCGGATGGGCAGGTTTCCGCCGGATGGCGCGCGGAGCATCACTTCTTTTCCTCGACATATTTTGCCAGCAATACGCCCTGGGCCAGGACGAATGCCAGCATCAATCCCATCCCACCGAACAGTTTGAAATTCACCCACAGCGCCGTGTCGTCCTTGGCAAAGACGAAGGCGACATAGAGGTTGGCTGCGCCCATGAAGCTGAAGAAGCCGATCCAACTGGCGTTCAGCTTGGTCCATAGGGCTTCGGGAAGCGCCATCTGGGCTTCGAGCATCGCCCGAATCAGGTTCTTCTTCATCACCGTGGCGGAGAAGAAGAGCACCGCCGCGAACAGCCAGTAAAGCACTGTCGGCTTCCACTTGATGAAGGTTTCGTCGTGCAACAGCAGGGTCGCCCCACCGAACACGCTGACGATCGCCAGGCTGGCCCAGAGCATGTGATCGACCTTGCGCTTCCTCCACCACATCCAGCCGATCTGGCCGAAGGTGGCGGCAATTGCGACGCTAGTGGCGGCATAGATGCCGGCAAACTTGAAGGCGATGAAGAAAAGCAGTACCGGAAAAAGGTCGAAGAGAAATTTCATGAATGGATTATACCGTTTTCTTCTTTTCCAGTTTCAAGGAAGCCGAGTTGATGCAGTAGCGCAGCCCGCTCGGCGCCGGACCGTCGGGAAATAGATGGCCGAGATGGGCGCCGCACCGGCTGCAGAGTACCTCGGTCCGGCGCATGCCGTGGCTATCGTCCTGTGCTTCGGCAATCTCGCCGGCAGTTGCGCTGAAGCTCGGCCAGCCGCAGCCCGAATCGTATTTGTCCGCCGAGTCGAACAGCGGGGCATCGCAGCAGACGCACCGGAAGACGCCCGCATCATGGCAGTTCCAGTATTCGCCGGAGAACGCGGGCTCTGTTCCTTTCGCGCGCGCTACTTGATACTGCTGCGGCGAGAGTTGGGCGCGCCATTCGGCATCGGTCTTTTTCAGGGGCATCGGATTCTCCTCGAGCGTGCAAGTATAATCGCGCGGATGGAGATTCTCTCAGAGTGCGTGGCTTGTCTTAAGTTCATTTTATCGGCTTGCCGGGAAGAACCGACCTGATGCGCGTCGTAGTGCTCGGCGCCGGCGTCATCGGGGTAACTGCCGCCTGGTACCTTGCCGAGGCCGGCCACGAGGTCGTCGTCATCGAGCGGCAGCCGGCGGCGGCACTGGAAACCAGTTTCGCCAACGGCGGCCAGATCTCAGTCAGCCATGCCGAACCGTGGGCCAATCCGGGCGCGCCGCTGCAAATCCTGAAATGGCTCGGGCGGGAGAATGCGCCGCTGCTTTGGCGACTCAGTGCCGACCCCTGGCAATGGGCCTGGGGGCTGAACTTCTTGCGGCAATGTACGCCAGCCAGGATGCGCGCCAACATCGTCGCCATTCTGCGTCTGGCCCTATACAGCCGTGCCGCTTTGCAGGCGCTGCGGAGCGACATCGGCATCTCCTACGACGAAGTGGAGCGGGGCATTCTCCATGTTTACTCCGATGAAAAGGTGTTCGCGCATGCCGTGCCCCAGGCGGAATTGATGCGCCAATACGGCTGCGACCGCATGGTCAAAAGCGCAGCCGAATGCCTGGCCATAGAGCCCGCGCTAAGAGAGAGCCGGGTTAAGCTGGTTGGCGGCACCTACACGGCCAGCGACGAGTCCGGTGATGCCTGCAAGTTCACCGTGGCGCTGGCCGAGCGCTGCGCCAGGCGGGGCGTGGAGTTTCGATATGGTCTTTCGATCGAGGGGCTGGTCACGGATGGAGAGCGATTCACAGGGATACGCCTGGGTGGGGGAGAAGTTCTGGCGGCGGAGGCTTGCGTCGCGGCGCTGGGCAGCTACACGCCGCTCCTGCTTCGCCCGCTGGGGCTGAGACTGCCAGTTTATCCGGCGAAGGGCTATTCGGCGACCATTGAACTCGACGGCGATAGTGTGGCACCTCGCGTAAGCCTTACCGACGACCAGCACCGGCTGGTATTTTCGCGCCTGGGTAGCCGCTTGCGGGTGGCCGGTACGGCGGAGTTTGCCGGCTATGACACGAGCCTCAATGACGCTCGCTGCGAGGCTTTGCTCGCGCGCGCCTTCACCTTGTTCCCGCACGCCGGGAGACGGCATGGAGCGGAGTTCTGGGCGGGCTTGCGCCCGGCGACGCCGAGCAATGTGCCGTTGATCGGCAAAACCCGCTACCGCAATCTTTTTGTCAATACCGGCCATGGAACGCTCGGCTGGACCATGGCCTGCGGTTCCGGGCGGCTCATTGCCGACCTGGTGTCGGAACGTATCCCGGAGATCGACTCAGCGGATTACGCCTTGAGGTAGGTCGGAGGAAGTCCGAACTGTGACGGGGGGGAGTCCCTGCGGACGCGTAGCATCGATCAATGAAGATGCCGCGGCGCGGTGGCCGTCTGCTCCTCGGGCAATTCAGCATGCACCGACTCGCCTTCCGGATTTGGATAGAGCGGAGCGCCACAGTCATCGCAGTATTCAAGCGGCAGGCGATGATCCAGGGTGATCACCTCGCCCACCCCGATCTCGCGCAGCACTGCCTCGATCACGCCGCCGGTTTCGCTGCCCTCGTCCTCGCCGTCGAGCAGGGGCCAGACGGCGCCATGCACCAGTTCGCTCGAACCTTTCACCATGAAGCCGATGCGGAATTCCTCAAGACGCAGATCGTGATACGGCGCGACCACGCAGCGCAGTTCGGCCGGCGCAATGTTGAGCGAGGTGGAGAGAAAGGCCACCGATGCGCGCAGCGAATAGGGACGGGATAGATGGTCAGCGTCACGACAGCCGGCATGATAGGACTGGGGTAGCAGGAGCTCGCTCGCGCAGCCGGGCAGCAGGGGGCGCAGGGCTTCACCGCCTTGCGTGCTCCAGGCCTTTAGGGCCTCGGCCCGGTCGCCGTCGTCCTCCTGCCAGCGGAACAGCGCGCTGCCGCTTGTGACGCAGACGACGCCGATCAGATAACGCGTGTCCGAAAGAAAATTCGTGGTGTCGGGCAGCACCTGCGGATCGATGTGCAGGTCTCGGCTATGGAGCGCGGCCCTGGCCAGCTTGTCGGACAGGGCTGCGGTTTCGACGTAGCTCTGCGGCAGCTGGTCGGGGCTGTAGAGAAAATCGGCGAGGCCCAGTCGTGCGCCTTGAGCGAATACGTGGGCCAGAAGCTGTACCCGTGCATTGCTCAGCACGTCCGCATTGACAGCGCCTGACGGGATGGAGAAGCGCGACCAGGCCAGTATGGGCGCGACGAACAGCAACTGGTCGAATTCGCCGCTCTTTCTGTACTCGCTTCTGGCCTCGATCATGTCGGCGAGTGCGTCGTAAGCGCGATCCTGGTTGCCGTAGAGCTGGTCCAAGGCGGCGGTCAACGCCGCTTCGTCGTTGTCTTTGAGCAGGCGGTCAACCACGGCGGACAGGCGGGTTTCCCAGAATGCGTCTTCGAGGCGGCTGTTGGATAGACTGAGGCCTGTCGCCAGGCGGATCAGCAGGCCTGTGTCCGGTGTGAGCTTGGCACGGCGGGGGGGGCGTATGCGTTTCATGTTGGCCGTGATTGTTTTCGAACCCAGCATAATATCAGGCGCGGGCGTGCCGGATAAAAATTCCGGCTGTCCCGTCGAAGCCGCCATAAATTGGTAACATCTGCTCTTCCCATCGATAGCGGGTCATTATGTTTGGTCGATTCATGCCCCGGGAGGGCAAGTTCTTTGAACTGTTCAACGCCCATGCCGAGCAGATCGTCGCCGGCGGACGCGAATTGGCGACCTTGATGAGCAGGATGGGCCCTTCGGTGGCGACCGCCGACATCGTCGCTCATGCCCGGGTCATCGACGGCATCGAGACCCGTGCCGACAAGATCACCCACGAGACCGTCGCACTCCTGCACCGCACCTTCATCACGCCGCTCGACCGCGACAGCATCCATCAACTGATCAGCAAGATGGACGACATCCTCGATCTGATCCAGGACGTCGCCGAATCGATGGTGCTCTACGACGTTCGCAAGGTGACTCAGGAGGCTCGCCAGCTCACCGACATATCCCTGTCCTGCTGCGAGCGCGTCAAATCGGTGGTCGCCCTTTTGCCCAACATGGAGCATGCGCAAAGCATCCTCAAGACCTGCCGGGAGATCGATCAGCTGGAGTCGGATGCCGACCATGTCATGCGCTCGGCCATCTCGCGTCTGTTCCGCGACGAGGCGGACGTGCGTCAGTTGATCAAGCTAAAGGCGGTCTACGAGCTTCTGGAAACGGTTACCGACCGCTGCGAGGATGTCGCCAACATCGTCGAGGGCATCGTCCTCGAAAATTCCTGATTCCCGGGTCTGACGAGCGATGCATTCACTCCAGATCGGCCTCTGGGTCGTGATCGTGCTGGTGGCGCTGGCGCTGGTATTCGATTTCATCAACGGCTTTCATGATGCCGCCAATTCCATCGCCACCGTCGTCTCCACCGGCGTGCTGAAACCGCATCAGGCGGTGGCTTTCGCAGCTGTCTTCAATGTCATTGCATTGTTCGTCTTCCAGCTCAAGGTGGCCACGACGATAGGCAAAGGCACCATCGATCCCTCCATCGTCGATCACTACGTGGTTTTCGGTGCGTTGATCGGCGCCATCGCCTGGAATCTGATCACCTGGTATTACGGCCTTCCTTCGAGCTCCTCCCATGCCCTGATCGGCGGCCTGGTCGGCGCAGGAGTCGCCAAGGCCGGTCCCGGCGCCCTGGTCTGGTCAGGGGTGGGCAAGACCGTCGCCTTCATCGTGATTTCGCCGCTCCTCGGTTTCGTCCTTGGCTCGGTATTCATGCTCGCGGTTTCCTGGCTTTTCTTTCATTCGACGCCTGCGCGCGTCGACCGCTGGTTTCGCCGACTACAACTGGTCTCGGCCTCGCTCTACAGCCTGGGCCACGGCGGCAACGACGCGCAAAAGACCATGGGCATCATCTGGATGCTGTTGATCGCGACCGGCATCAGTTCGACGAATGATCCAATGCCGATATGGGTGATCATCGGCTGCTATCTGGCGATGGGCTTGGGCACATTGTTCGGCGGCTGGCGCATCGTCAGGACCATGGGGCAGAAGATCACCAAATTGAAGCCCGTCGGCGGCTTCTGCGCCGAGACGGGGGGCGCCCTGACCCTGTTCCTGGCCACGGCTCTCGGCATTCCGGTATCGACCACGCACACCATCACCGGCGCCATCGTCGGCGTCGGTTCCACCACGCGCACCCGCAACGTGCGCTGGGGCGTGGCCAGCAGCATCGTCTGGGCTTGGATCTTCACCATCCCCGCCAGCGCGCTGATCGCGGCCGCAGCGTGGTGGCTTGGCACGCGGGTGCTCTGACCATCAAATGACCATTACCTTTGCCATCCGCGGCGAGTTCATCCGGCTCGACCATCTGCTCAAGGCCACCGGCCTGGTCGGTTCAGGCGGCGCCGCTCATGCCGAGGTGGATCTGGGCAAGGTGGCGGTGGATGGCCAACCGGAGACCCGGAGGCGAGCCAAACTCCGCCCCGGCCAGCGGGTAGCCTATGGCGGGCAGGTCGTCGAATTGACGGCAGGCGTTCCCGGCGCCAGCGGGACCACCTCCTGATTTGTAGGTCGGGCTTCAGCCCGACACGTCGGCCCGAACGCCGACCTACGCCGGTACCTTGTCTGCGGCATCCTTGAACTCGGGGATCTTGTCGAAGTTCATGTAGCGGTAGATGTCGGCCGAGTTCTTCGCCAGGACGCCGATGTTGGCCATATACTCCTCGACCGTCGGTATCCTGCCCAGCAGTGCGCAGACCGACGCGAGTTCGGCCGAGCCCAGGTAGACCTGGGTGTCCAGGCCCAGACGGTTGGGGAAGTTGCGCGTCGAGGTGGACATCGCCGTCGAGCCCTTCCTGATCGATGCCTGGTTGCCCATGCACAGCGAGCAGCCGGGCATTTCCATGCGCGCGCCGGTCCCGCCGAGGACGGCATAGTGGCCTTCCTCCGTGAGCAAGTGCTGGTCCATCTTGGTCGGCGGCGCGATCCACAGCCGCACCGGCAGGTCGGTCTTGCCTTCGAGCAGCTTGGAAGCGGCACGGAAGTGGCCAATGTTGGTCATGCAGCTGCCGACGAAGACTTCGTCGATCCTGTTGCCGGCGACTTCCGAGAGGAACTTGACGTCGTCCGGATCGTTGGGACAGGCAAGGATGGGCTCCTTGATCTCGGTCAGGTCGATCTCGATGATGCTGGAATATTCGGCGTCGGCGTCCGGCGCCAGGAGTTCCGGCTTGGCGATCCAGGCCTCCAGCGCCTT
>CAIVDC010000116.1 GCA_903904605.1 uncultured Sterolibacterium sp. | reverse complement strand
GGCATGGCGCGCCACAGCGGCTGGTTCTTGTCGTAGTCGTCCTTGAACTGCTGCAACTCCGTCACCATGGTATTCCAGCGGCCCTTGGTGATGCCGATCGTGAACATGATGAAGAATGAGTAAAGACCGGTCTTCTCGACGATGACGCCGTGCTCGGAAAGATACTTGGTGACGATCCCGGCGGGAATGCCGAACGCCTCCGAGAAGTCGCCATCGACGTCGAGGCCGGGCGTGATCACCGTGGCCTTGATCGGGTCGAGCATGTTGAAGCCGGGCGCCAGGTTGCCGAAACCGTGCCAGCGCTCGTTGTCCTTCAGCATCCAGTCGTCGCGCTCGCCCACGCCCTCCTCGGCGAGATAGTCCGGCCCCCAGACCTTGAACCACCAGTCGGCCCCCCACTCCTCGTCGACCTTGCGCATGGCGCGGCGGAAGTCGAGCGCCTCCATGATCGATTCCTCGACCAGCGCGGTACCGCCGGGCGGCTCCATCATCGCCGCCGCCACGTCGCAGGAGGCGATGATGGCGTATTGCGGCGAGGTCGAGGTGTGCATCAGGAAGGCCTCGTTGAACACGTCGCGGTCGAGCTGACGCCTCTCCGATTCCTGGACCAGGATCTGCGAGGCCTGGGAGAGCCCCGCCAGGAGCTTGTGCGTCGATTGCGTCGAGAACAGCATCGACTCCTTGCAGCGCGGCCGGTCGCGGCCGATGGCGTGCATGCCCTTGTAGAAGTCGTAGAACGTGGCATGCGGCAGCCAGGCCTCGTCGAAATGCAGGGTGTCGATCTTGCCGTCGAGCATTTCCTTGATCGACTCGACGTTGTACAGGATGCCGTCGTAGGTGCTCTGGGTGATGGTCAGGACGCGCGGCTTGGTGTCCGGGTCGCGCTCCAGGGTCTCGCGGGCGAAGGGATTGGCCTCGATCTTCTTCTTGATGTTCTCCCAGAGGAACTCCTCTTTCGGTATCGGACCGATGATGCCGAAATGGTTGCGCGTCGGCATCAGAAACACCGGGATCGCCCCGGTCATCATGATCGCGTGCAGGATGGACTTGTGGCAGTTGCGGTCGACCACGACGATGTCGTTTGGCGCCACCGTCGAATGCCAGACGATCTTGTTCGAGGTCGAGGTGCCGTTGGTGACGAAGAACAGGTGGTCGGCCGAGAAGATGCGTGCGGCGTTGCGCTCCGAGGCCGCCACCGGTCCGGTGTGGTCGAGCAGTTGGCCGAGCTCGTCGACGGCGTTGCAGACGTCGGCGCGCAGCATGTTCTCGCCGAAGAACTGGTGGAACATCTGCCCTACCGGGCTTTTCAGGAAGGCGACCCCGCCCGAGTGGCCGGGGCAGTGCCAGGAATAGGAGCCATCCGAGGCATAGTGCAGCAGCGCGCGGAAGAAGGGCGGCGCCAGGCTGTCGAGATAGGTGCGGGTCTCGCGCATGACGTAGCGGGCGATGAACTCCGGCGTGTCCTCGAACATGTGGATGAAGCCGTGCAGCTCGCGCAGC
>CAIVDC010000115.1 GCA_903904605.1 uncultured Sterolibacterium sp. | reverse complement strand
GGCAAAGTACCGGCAACGCCAAGATGATCGCCATCGCGGACGCCATCCAGCAGGGTGCGGCGGCGTATCTCTCCAAGCAGTACACCACGATCGGTGTCGTCGGCGTCGTGCTGGCCGTGCTCATCGCGCTTTTCCTGGATATGTCGACCGCCGTCGGCTTTGTCATCGGTGCCGTGCTCTCGGGCGCTTGCGGCTTTATTGGCATGAACGTCTCGGTGCGCGCCAACGTGCGTACCGCGCAGGCAGCCACCATTGGCATGAACGAGGCGCTGAACGTGGCCTTCAAGGGCGGCGCGATCACCGGGATGCTGGTGGTTGGCCTTGGCCTGCTTGGCGTGGGCCTGTTCTACATGTACCTCGCCGCCACGGGTGCAGGCAAGGACATGTCGGCCATTCTGCACCCGCTGATCGGCCTGGCGTTCGGCTCTTCGCTGATCTCGATCTTCGCGCGTCTGGGCGGCGGTATTTTCACCAAGGGCGCTGACGTCGGCGCGGACCTGGTCGGCAAGGTCGAGGCGGGCATCCCTGAGGATGACCCCCGCAACCCGGCCGTGATCGCTGACAACGTGGGCGACAACGTCGGCGATTGCGCCGGCATGGCCGCCGACCTGTTCGAGACCTACGCCGTGACGCTGATCGCGACGATGGTGCTCGGCGCGCTCATGATCAAGGGCGCGATCGGCGCCGCCGTGACCTACCCGCTGGTGCTCGGCGGGATCTCGATCATCGGCTCGATCATCGGCTGCTCTTTCGTCAAGGCGACGCCCGGCATGAAGAACGTGATGCCGGCGCTGTACAAAGGCCTGATCATCGCAGGCCTGATTTCGCTGGTTGCCTTCTACTTCGCGACCAACTGGATCATCCCCGACAACGCCCTGGCTGACGTCGGCTTTGCTGCCGGTGCCAAGATGCGCCTTTTCGGCGCCACGGTCGTCGGCCTCGTGCTGACCGCGCTGCTGGTCTGGATCACCGAGTACTACACCGGCACCGATTACGCGCCGGTCAAGCACATCGCCAAGGCATCGACCCAGGGTCACGGCACCAACATCATCGCGGGCCTCGGCGTTTCGATGAAGTCGACCGCCTGGCCGGTGATCTGCGTGTGCATTGCGATCTATTCGGCGTACTGGCTGGCTGGCATCTACGGCATCGCGATCGCCGCGACTTCCATGCTGTCGATGGCCGGCATCGTGGTGGCGCTCGACGCCTACGGTCCCATTACCGATAACGCCGGCGGTATCGCCGAAATGGCCGGCATGCCCGAATCGGTGCGCAACATCACCGATCCGCTCGACGCCGTGGGCAACACGACCAAGGCGGTCACCAAGGGTTACGCGATCGGTTCGGCAGGTCTTGCCGCGCTGGTGCTGTTCGCCGATTACACCCATGCGCTTGAGTCGGCGCACATGAAGGTCACGTTCGACCTGTCGAACCACATGGTGATCATCGGCCTGTTCATCGGTGGCCTGATCCCCTACCTCTTCGGCGCCATGGCGATGGAAGCGGTTGGCCG
>CAIVDC010000114.1 GCA_903904605.1 uncultured Sterolibacterium sp. | reverse complement strand
CGCGCCGCCTCGCTGAGCGCGGAGCTCGACACTCCCATCACGCCGGGCTTCGAGGCGCTGGTCTTCAAGGCAGCGCGCGGCATCGAGGACATCTACGAGCTCACGTACGTGCGCAAGGACGGCAGCCGCTTCCCGGCGATCGTGTCTGTCACCGCGCTGCGCGATGCGCAGGACAATGTGATCGGCTACCTCTTGATCGGCACCGACAACACCGCGCGCAAGCAGGTCGAGGCCGAGCAGGCGCTGCTCGACCAGCGTTTGCGCGATCAGCAGTTCTACACGCGCTCGCTGATCGAATCGAACATCGACGCCATCATCGCCACCGATCCGCGCGGCATCATCAGCGACGTCAACCAGCAGATGCAGGCCCTGACCGGCTGCACGCGGGACGAATTGATCGGGGCCCCGTTCAAGGGCTTCTTTACCGAACCCGAGCGGGCCCAGGCGGCGATCACGCGCGTGCTCTCCGAGAGCAAGTTGACCAATTACGAATTGACCGTGCACGCCCGCGATGGCAAGGAAACGGTGGTCTCCTACAATGCGACCACTTTCCACGACCGCGAGCGCAAGCTGCAGGGCGTGTTCGCGGCGGCGCGCGACGTCACCGAACGCAAGCAGTTCGAGCACCGGCTGCAGGAAACCAATGTCGACCTGAAGAGTGCCAAGGCGGCCGCGGAAAAAGCCAACCTGGCGAAATCGGAATTCCTCTCCAGCATGAGCCACGAATTGCGCACGCCGCTCAATGCCGTGCTCGGCTTCGCCCAGCTGATGGCCTCCGGTGCGCCGCCGCTGACTTCGACGCAGACGCAATCGGTCGACCAGATTCTGAAAGCCGGGTGGTATCTGCTGCACCTGATCAACGAGATCCTCGATCTGGCGATGATCGAATCGGGCCGGGTGACGATGTCGCGGGAATCGATGTCGCTCGCCGACGTGCTCCAGGACTGCCAGGCGATGATCGCGCCGCAGGCGCAAAAGCGCGGGATACAGATGACCTTCCCCCGTCTCGATAATCTCACCTATATCCATGCCGATCGGACGCGGGTCAAGCAGGTGATGATCAACCTGCTGTCGAACGCCATCAAATACAACCGTCCCGGCGGAGCGGTCATCGTCCAGTGTGCGATGAACCACGAAAACTGCGTCCGCGTCAGCGTCAAGGATACCGGCCCCGGCCTGACGCCGGAACAGCAGGCGCAACTGTTCCAGCCCTTCAACCGGCTCGGGCAGGAAACCGGCAGCGAAGAAGGCACCGGTATCGGCCTGGTGGTCACCAAGCAATTGGTCGAGCTGATGGGGGGGCTGGTCGGCGTCGAAAGCAGCGTCGGCGTCGGCAGCGTCTTCTGGTTCGAGCTGGCGACCGCGGGCGCGCCGGAATTGGTCTTCGACGGCAGCCAGAGTTTTGCGGAAGAAACGGTTCAGCGGGTCTTGCCGGCTGCGTCGGCGCAACGGACGCTGCTCTATGTGGAGGACAATCCGGCCAATCTGGCACTGGTCGAGCAGTTGATCGCCCGGCGCAGCGACCTGAAATTATTGACCGCGATCGACGGCCATCTGGGCATCCAGCTGGCCCGCGCCTTCCTGCCGGACGTGATCCTGATGGACATCAACCTGCCCGGCATCAGCGGTTTCGGCGCCTTGAGGATCCTTCACGAAGATCCGGCCACGGCCCATATTCCGATCATGGCGCTTTCGGCCAACGCCGTTCCGCGGGACATCGAAAAAGGCCTGGAAGCCGGCTTCTTCCGCTATCTGACCAAGCCGATCAAGGTCGACGAATTCATGGAAGCGCTCGACGTCGCATTGCATCATGCGGCGGAACACGGCCCGGTGGACCAGTTTGAAGTTATCGCATGATCGCGCCGGATTTCCGGTGGACGACATTTACGGGAAGAGCGCAATGCTTGATTCTACCGAAATACTGAACGCCAGCATCCTGGTCGTCGACGATCTCGAGGCCAATGTCCTGCTGCTGGAACAGATGCTCGACGATGCGGGCTACCAGAACGTCACCTCGACGACGGACCCGCGCGCGGTCTGTCCCCTGCACCTGGCGCATCGCTACGACCTGATCCTGCTCGACCTGCAGATGCCCGACATGGACGGCTTCCAGGTCATGGAGGCCTTGAAGGAAATCGAGACGGACGGCTATCTGCCGGTGCTGGTCATCACGGCGCAACCGGATCACAAGCTGCGCGCGCTGCAGGGGGGCGCCAAGGACTTCGTCGCCAAGCCATTCGACCTGCTCGAAGTGCGGACGCGCATCCACAACATGCTGGAAGTGCGGCTGCTCTACCGCAAGCTGGACAACTACAACAAGTTGCTGGAGCAGACGGTGCTCGAACGCACGGCCGAATTGCGCGAGAGCGAGGCCCGCTTCAAGAGCTTTACGGAACTGTCGTCGGACTGGTACTGGGAGCAAGACGCGCAGGGAAAATTCACCCGGGTCTCCGGACCGGTTCTGGAGATGCTCGGGATCGAAGCGGACGAGCGGCTCGACGGCACCGGCTCGGTGCTGGCGGGCGGTTGGAATGCCGCCGAGCGGGCGCTGCTCGATGCCAACATCGCGGCCCGGCGGCCTTTCCTCGATTTCGTCTACAGCCGCAGCAATGCCGATGGCACGACCCAGTACCTGCAAGTCAGCGGAGAGCCGATGTTCGATTCGGCCAGCCGTTTTATCGGCTATCGCGTCATCGGCATGGACGTCACCGCCCGCATGCGTCCAGGCGAGTAGGTCGGCCTTTAGGCCGCCTTTAGGCCGAAAGCCGACCAATTGGCCGGCCTACTCGCCGAGCAGCTCCGCGATGAATTCCATGCCTTCCAGCCGCTCGGCGACGACCTTGAGGATGACGATCACGGGAACCCCCAGCAACATTCCCCAGACGCCCCAGAGCCAGCCCCAGAAGAGCAGACTGACGAAGACCGCCGCCGGATTCATCCGGGCGATGCGGCCCGTCATGAAAGTCGTCACGACCGTGCCGATCAGGGTCGCAATCCCCAGCGAAATGCCGGTGACGAGCAGCACCATGCGCAGGGATTCGAACTGCATGAATGCCACCAGTGCCATGGAGCAGGTGACGAGCAGGGGGCCGAAGTACGGGACGATGTGAAAGAAGCCGGCAAATACCGCCCACGCCCCCGCATTTTCCAGGCCGATCGCGCGCAGCGCGATCCACATCAACAGCGCCAGCAGGATATTCGTCACCAGGAGCATGAACATGTAGTTCTGGATCGAAGTATTGATCTCATCCAGGATGTGCACGGTTATTTTTTTCTGGCGCAGCGAGGGTCCGGTCAGCTTCACCAGTTTGCGCTTGAAGGTATTGCCCGCCAGCAGCAGGAAGAACACCAGGAAGGCGACCATCGCCGCCTGGCCGATGAAGCCCAGCACCCCCATGGAGCCGGCCCAGACCCAGTCGATCACCTTGATCCCGCCCGGTTCGGCGACGGCCGGTTTAGGCGTTCGCCGTGACGGTGCGGCCCGGGTCCCGGCGACCTGCGCGATTTCCGTGGCCGCCGCCTGCATTTTCTCCAGCGTGCCCGGCCCGCCGTCCATTGCTTCGCCGAACAGGCGCGAGAACTTGTGCGTCGCCGCCGGGAGCTGCTCGACGATAGACTGAAACTCGCCCTGCAAGGGGGGAATGATGGCGCCGCCGGCGCACAGAATCGTCGCCATGACCAGGCTGGCGCCGAAGGCGCGCTTGATCCTCATGCGCTCCAGCCATACCACCAGCGGATTCAGCGTGTAGGCGATGAAGATGCCGAAGAGCAGGGGGATGAAGAATCTTTGCGCCCACTGCAGCGCGAAAACGGAAGCGACGGTGGCGATGATGCCCAGCGCCAGGCCGCGCGCATTGACATGCAGCGGCAACTGCGCCTGGCTGCCCTGGGTCACTGCCAGCGGCTCGGGGCCGGCGTCGTTGCGGACGCCGGACCCCGCTTCCGGTGCTTGATTGTCCATGCCGAGCGGCTGCGGCGCGCGCCTTACTTCAGGCGCATGTCATTCTTGACGGAGCGCACGCCCTCGACCCGGCGCGCGATATCCACGGCCTTGTCGATCTTGGCGGCAGAGGAGACGAAGCCGCTCATCTGGACCACACCCTTGAAGGTTTCGACATTGATTTCCGCTGACTTGAGCGAGGGCTCGTTGAGAATCTCGGCCTTCACCTTGGTCGTGATGACGGCGTCGTCGATGTATTCGCCGGTGCCTTCACGGTTGGGCGTCGAGCCACAGCCGGCAACGGTGAGCAGGCAGGCGGCGAAGAGGAGTGTGGCGATGCGGCGGTTGATTTTCATGATGATATTTCCCTGAAAGTGATGAAGCAAATGGGCTTTTGACCGAGACGCGGCATGCGGCCGCGGTTGACCCTTGCCGGACTACTTGCCGAACTGATATTTGGCGGTGGCGGTGCAGGAGTCCTTGGCCGGACCGGCCAGGGCGTCGCACTTCTCCATGGCTACCCCATACTCCGCCTCGCGCTTGTCGTCGCGGGCATCGCTGCGCGCCTCGCTGACCTTCTTGTCGGCCGTGGCGTCGGCCACGGCGGCGATCAGGGTCGCCTTGGCTTCCTTGAGGCAGACGTCGCGGGCGTTGCCTGTCTGGCTGGCGCATCTTAGCTTGTCGACGTCGTAGTCGGCATCGGCGATCGTCTTGCGGGCCTTGGTGCGGGCGCCCAGCGTGTTGTTGTATTGCGCTTCGGCCGAGGCCTCGAGGTGAATCCGGGCGGACTTTGCCTCGGCGATGCAGAGGTCTTTCGGATTGCCGGTCAGGCTGTCGCATTTGGGCCGCGCGGCCTTGTAATCGACCGCCGCCTTCTGGTTGGCGCTGGTATAGGCCTGGGCCGCCTCGGTCGGCGAGGCGGAAGCGCCTCCGGCAAAGCCGAGAGCGGCCGTGCTCAGTAACACCATGGCGAATGCGTTGTTCATTTTGTCGTCCTCAAGTGGGCATCTGTCGTGCGCGGGTCGCTGCCGGGCATCGACTCGGGCGTGCGCGGTAATCCCGATGGTCCCGTTTTACGCGGAAGCAGGCCGGGCTTCTGTGCGCTGGCAGACATAGGAACGAACTTCGGTTATCGCTGCCCGGCCCGGCCGTGTGCGATGCCGCTCGAAGCCGACCCGGTGCCGTCCGCCGAAACGAAGGCAGACGCCCTTCATCGCGAAAAGGCCTGCGCGCATCTCCGAGTTGCCGTGGTAATCATTTCGGGCATCGAAATGCGCAAACCCTATAATGGCGGGCGCCGACAGTGGCGCCTTCTACGCGAAACTATGAGCCGACTGGTGATTTCCGGAGCAATGGCCTTCCTGGGCGGCGCCGTTGCGGTGCTGCTGCCCGAGCGGGGTCGCGCGCACGCGATGCGCCGGCGCTTCGCCATGGCCTGGGCGGCGAACCATGGATAAGGTCCCTGCGGTATTGCTGCTTCATGGGCTCTGGAGCAGTCCGAGCGAACTGCAGTCGCTCGCCAATGCCCTGAGGCGTACCGGCTACCGGGTCGAGACCCCGGAAATTCCAGGCTACACCTACGCGCCGGGAGCCAGCGTGCGCCCCTGGCGCGACTGGTTGCAAGCCGCTCTGGCCGCCTTCGATGCGCTTGAGTCCGAGCACGGGCGCGTCCTGGTCGGCGGTTTGTGCGTCGGCGGCATGCTCGCCCTCGCCGTGGCAGCCGGCCGTCCGGGCAGGGTGTGCGCCCTGAGCCTGCTCTCGCCCTCGGTGTTCTACGACGGCTGGGGTCTGCCTTGGCTCACGCGCTTGCGCCACATCGGCTATTACACGCCCTTGCGCTACTTTCTCAAGGTGCCGGAAAAGGAGCCCTTTGGCGTCAAGAACCCGCTGATAAGGCGCTGGATTGCCCGCGAAATGGAGAGCCGCAAAATCTCGGCGGCGGGCGCCGCCTATCTGCCTCTGGCCGGCCTGCACGAGTCGGAACGGCTGCTGGCCGCGGTCAAGCGCGCTCTTGTGGAGATTTCCGCGCCGACCTTGATCATCCATGCCCGCGAAGATGAAATCTCCACCCTGCGTTCGCCCCGGTATCTGCTCGAGCGGCTCGGCAGCCGGATCAAGCGGCTGCGGGTCCTGGAGAACAGCTACCACATGGTGACCCTGGACAACGAGCGCCAGCAGGTGGCCGCCGCCATCGGCGATTTCTTCCTCGAACAGGCCCCGCTGTCCTCGGCGGTCGTGCTGCCTTTCCCGGCCAAAACGCGGGTTGCCTGATCCATGCAGTTGGCCGGATCAGGTATCATCACGCTCCGGTACGCAGCGCTACAATACGTTACCTAAGACCAATCAGACCGGTGCAGGGCATCTCCCATGAGCACATTGGTAAAGATCCAGCAGCTGATGCAGCAGCGCCTCGGGCTCGCCGAGGATCAGTTGAAGCCCGGGCAGGAATTGGAGGAAATAGGCATCGACTCCCTTTCCGTCGTCGAATTCATGTTCGACCTCGAAGACGAGTTCGGCATCAGGCTCACCGACGAGCGCACTCCGGTCAAGACCGTTCAGGATATCGCCGACATCATCGACCGGGCGCTGGCCCAAGCGGACCGCCCCACTCCAGCCAAAGCGCCATGATGCGGCGCGTCGTCGTCACCGGCGCCGGCGTTCTGGCGCCGGGTGGGGCCGATGCGCCGTCATTCTTTTCCAGCCTGATCCAATGCCGCTCGTCGATCCGGCTGCTGCAATCGGCTTTTGCCGATAAGCTGCAGACGCGCATTGCCGCCGTCGTCGATTTCGATGCCAAGGCGCACTTTCCCGGACTGCGCGCGGCCACGCTCGATCGCTTCAGCCAGTTCGCACTGGTCGCCGCCCGTCAGGCGGTGGCGGAAGCCGGACCCGGCTTCGACGCAGCGTTGCGCGAGCGTTCCGGGGTGTTCTGGGGTACCGGCATGGGCGGGGCCCAGACCCTGGAACAGGGTTACGACGATCTCTACCTCAAGGGCCTCGACCGGGTTCGGCCGTTGAGCGTGCCGATGCTGATGCACAATGCGGCGGCGGCGCAGATCGGCATCGAGTTTGGCATTCAGGGTCCGGTGCTGTGCTATTCGACGGCTTGCGCTTCTTCAGCGAACGCGATCGGCGAGGCATTTCGCGCCATCGGCCACGGCGAAATTGATCTCGCCGTGGCGGGCGGCAGCGACGCGCTGCTCACCTTCGGCGCCTTAAAGGCGTGGGAGGGGCTGCACGCCCTGGCGCTGGCGGATCCGTCCGACCCCGCCGCCTCCTGCCGCCCGTTCTCGGCGGATCGCACCGGGCTGGTCCTGGGCGAAGGGGCCGGGGCGCTGGTTCTGGAGTCGGAACAGCACGCGCGCCTCCGTGGCGCGACCGTTCTTGCGGAATTCGCCGGCTACGGCCGCAGCAATGACGCAGCGCATATCACCAAGCCCGCGCTCGAGGGGCAGGTGCGGGCGATGCGCCTGGCGCTCGGCGAAGCCGGCCTGGCGCCAGCGGCGATCGGCTATCTCAATGCGCACGGCACGGCGACCCCGATCGGGGACGCGATCGAAACCGCCGCGATCAAGCGCGCTTTCGGCGAGGCCGCAGCGCATTTGCCGATCAGTTCGACCAAGTCCATGCACGGCCACCTGATGGGTGCGACCGGTGCGGTCGAGCTGATCGCCGCCATGATGGCCATGCGCTCCGGGGTCATCCCGCCGACGGCGAATTATCGCCAGGCCGATCCGGATTGCGACCTCGACTATGTGCCGAACAGCGCGCGCCAGGGCGTCGCCATCGGGGCGGTCATGTCCAACTCGTTCGCCTTCGGCGGCGGCAATGCGGTGCTGGTGCTTCGCCGCTACGATCAGTAGATCGGCTGCGACAAACGCCGTTCGGGCGCGAAGACCTGCTGCGCCGGCGTTCCCGGATTTCCGGCGCCTGGACCAGGGTGATCCTCATCCGCTGTGCTCATCTGCGGGATCGGGTAGCGTCCTTGCGCAACCAGGAAGCGATCGTCACCGCACGGCGCCGATGACGCTTTAGCACGCCGGCACCGAATGCGCGTCCGCGCAATTCTATTCTTTGATCCAAACAATCTATTGTTGTTACGGGCTTGATTGGTCTAGCTTGGCAATACCGATAAAAATTATCCTAAGGAGGAATATATGAACACCATAGCCCAGGTTCTCGGCTCGCGTCCCGGGCCCATCGTGAGCATCGCCCCGAACGACACCGTCCAGGAGGCGCTCAAGCGCATGGCTGCCTATGAGGTCGGCGCCCTGCTGGTGCTGGATGAGGGGAAGCTTGTCGGCGTCGTTTCCGAACGCGACTATGCGCGGAAAGTCGCGCTGGAGGGGAAGTCGGCGGCGGCGACGCGGATTGACGAGATCATGACGAAGAAGCTGATTTGCGCGAAGCTCCGGATGAGTCGAAAGGAGGCGATGACGCTGATGGCCAAGAAAAACATCCGCCATCTGCCGGTGCTCGACGACGACAAGAAATGTGTGGGCATCGTCTCCATAGGCGATGTCGTACAGGATCCGGAAGACGAAGATGAAGCCTGATCCCGCCTGACGGGCGAGTCGGCCGGCACGCTCAGTGGGCAGCGATGGCAATCGCCAGGATGGAAATGAGGGCCAGCAGGAGCCAGAACCAGTCGAAACCGCGCGACGAATGTTCGGGGGTTCTGGCAGAACTGGTATTGTGCTTGATCCCGGTGTGGGGATGGCTGATGGTCAATTTGGTCTTAGCCATGCTTTTGTCTCCTGGCGGCGAGCATGACACGCATTGAGCGGCGGCGCTAGGGGCGCCGCCGGAAACTCAGCCGAAGGGCGGGTCGAAGGGCGCGGGCTGTTACCGCACCAGGTAGCGGAGCACCACCGCCGCCAGCACCACGAGCAATAGCCAGAACCACAGCGAATCACAAGCCGACTTTGCCGGCGGGGTGTCGGCGTGCGCCGCATCCTCTCGATCGACGTCCGTGCCGGAAGTCGATCGAGCGCCGGCGCCGGAAGCAGCCGGCTCGCCGGTCAGACGCCTGCCGCCGACAGACTTGCTGGCGCAGCTGCACAGCTTGAGCCAGAGGGCGGGAATGACCCTGATGCAATTCCTTAAGCGAAAGCCCATCGGACGACCTCCTGGCGAGCATCATCGCACGCATCGCAGCAGGACGCCACAGAAAGAAGCGGCAGTCACTCGCTGTCGAGTGACGATGGCAGCGCACTCAGGTAGCGCTGTTATCGCTTGTAGATGCCGGCGCAGGCGATCAGATCCTCGACCTTCTCGCAGTACGCGGTCTTGGCCAATAATTTTCTCGTCAGGGGATCGGTGAACCGGTAGTCCTGCCAGAACTTGCCTTTGCTTTTGGCCAGTTCCACCCGCTCCTTTACGAACGCCTTGCCATCGGCATCCTTGATTTCGATCAGATCCTTGCCGACCAGTTTCGGATTCGCGCCGTGCGCCGCGACTTTGCCATTCATGTCATAGACGACCGCGTACAAGTCCCGGTCGACCCATTTGGCATCCTTGCTGTTGATCTCATCCAGGGTTTTCTGCTTGTTGGCCTTGATCCCGTCCACGGCCATCTTGACCATGGCCTCGGCTTCCTTTGCGGTGGCAAACTCCTCCTTCGCGAACGCCGACGCTGCGGCCAGCGAAAGAGAACAAACGAGAAGCAGGGTGCGGGTATACATGGGCGTCTCCGTTCAGTCGGGCTATCCGGGTTGGATTCACCATCAATATAATCCTACCAAAGTAATATCACTGCGTAAAGGCTGGCTGCGACAGCGGCACTCCCATGGAAAGTTTCGAGCAGTGGCGGTGGCCCGGAATGTCCGGCGGAATTTGGTACGGCAGCGCACAGACCTGTCTGCCGGTCTCGGCTTAATCTGCCTCGTCAATTCGTTCATTACCCCGTCTCCGGCGCTTCTTCCGCGGGCCGGTTCCTTAATCCTGAACTGGGAGTCAATCATGGGCACCATCCTGCTGATCATCCTGATCCTCGCGCTCGTCGGCGCTTTCCCGGCCTGGCCGCACAGCCGCAACTGGGGCTATGGCCCGAGCGGCGTCACGGGGCTGATCGTCATCATCCTGATTATCATGCTGCTCACCGGGCGCATATAGGAGGACGCCGGAGCGGGACTGCGTTGCGCAGGCAAGCCCGGGAAAGGCCGCCTGCGCGCTTCAGTGTGGATATCTACTGGCAGGTTTCTCGTAGCCGTCGGCGCCGATCAGGATCATTTGACCAGCATGTCATTCTTGACCGACTTTACGCCCTTGACGCTGCGCGCCAGTTCGACCGCCTTGTCGATAGCGGCTCGGGAACTGAGGAAGCCACTCAACTGCACGACGCCCTTGAAGGTTTCGACGTTGATTTCGGCGGATTTCAGCGTCGGCTCATTGAAGATTTCTGCCTTGACCTTCGTGGTCAGAACCGTGTCGTCGAAATATTCTCCCGTGCCTTCCTGTTTTGACGTAGCTGCGCAGCCTACGAGAAATGCCAACATGACAGCGAGAACGAAAATGGGGAAACGCTTGAGTTGTGCCATGACGAGATTCTCCGGATGAGTGAAGATGCCAAATATGCCCTCGATACTGGAATTGAATCGGAGGGCGCCTGCCCGCAACTTTCGTTGCGCTGAAAAACTGGGGGGCTCTATCGCTTAAGTCTATCGAGGGTCCGCTGCAGCGCGCTATATCCTGCCCGTCAGCCACAGGATCAGCAGGATCAGCAGCACCAGACCCAGTCCGCCGCTGGGACCGTAGCCCCAGCCCCGGCTATGGGGCCAGCCTGGAATTGCGCCGATCAGCATCAGAATCACGATGATCAGCAGAATCGTCCCTAATGACATTTGTCGTCTCCCAATCGTCGCGGCGGCCTCATGGTCTTGTCGGATAATGCCATGTGCCTTGAGGATAGTCAAATGGCATATCACCGGTGTGCGCTGGCGAACAGACCATGCGCAATGTTAGGTTCAGGATGAAACCGGTATGCGCGAATCCCAACCGGGATCGCGCAATAGCAGAGACGGGAGTTCATGATGAACTGGGGACGATTCGCCGGCATCGGCAGGCAGTGTGTGGCCAGCATCAACGAAGCGCTGCGTGAAATGATCTGCGATCCGCTTCGGGCGGCCGATGGAAGGCGCGGGCAGATTGTCGAAAGTAACCGGCGACGCAACGCCATCGAGAAAAAGCAATCCGCGCGCCAGCTGGAGGAGTTCCGGCGGCGAACCGCAACTGGATCTTCTAGCTTTCCGGCATTCGCCAGGAACCCCCGAGCGCCTTGAATAGAGCGACGGCTAACAGAGCGGCGGCTTCCTACAGCAACTCCTGCGACGTGGTGCGGCCTTCGGCGGCCAAAGTGTTGTCCACACCGGCCAGCGCGGCGAGTCTCCGCGCAAGATGGAGCGGGCCTGGCTGATCTGCGCCTGAAGATTCTGCAGTCGGGCTTGATCCGCGTCTACTTTGGCCTGATAGGCCTAAGGATCGATTTCCGCCAGGAGTTGCCCTTTGACTCCGCTGCAACAGCGTCAATCCCGGGCGAATCATGGTTTGCTCGGCCGGATGGCTGGCGAGCGATGCAGGCGGCGCCCCATCGGAGCGCCGCCTGCAGTCACGAGGGGTCGAAACGGCCCGGATCAGGACTTCGGCTTGATGCGGGAAATCTTCGTGCCTTCGATGCTGAGGCTGGCCATGAGTCCCTGCTGGTCGAAAATGAAGGCGTAGGCGTCGTCTTTCAATGTCGACGACGACAGGTTCTTGGCGATCCCTTCATTCACCACGACGACGGTAGGCCCGACACCGATTTCCCAACCCTTCGACTTGTCGAGATACTTCACGGCCTTGTCGCTCATGAGAAATACCACGTAGGCGTATGACTCGGCGCCGGCCTGCCAGCCCCAGGACGCGGAAACGGAATTGTAGTAGCCGGCGAAATGCGTACCCTTGGTGAGCACCCCTTCGCCGTAGCTGCCGCCGAAGACGAGTCCGGCCTTGATGATCTTGGGGAACACCAGGATCGCCCTGGCGTTCTTGGCGATGCTTTCGGCGACGGGATTGCTCTTGTACAGGATCTGCAGCGCCTGGGCGGCGTCCTTGTTCAGGTCTTCTGCGCTTGCGGCATTGGCCTGGCCGCTCATCGCCCCGAGCGAGAATGTGGCGACGGCGACGAGCAGGGCCTTGTTCAGAGTGCGACGTATCTTGGTCATTTTCTTATCCTCAAGGTTGTTGCGAAATTTTGTTCGAAGACGATTGAAAGCATCGGATCGAAGAAGGAAGGGTCGAAATGTTCTCTCCGGCAATCTTCCTCGGCTGGCGCCCAGCCTCCCCCGGATTCTCCGCGTTTGCCGAAGTCATTCCGTGCGCCAGCGAACATAGGCCGGAAACAGCTTCGGCCGGCGGCATGGCCCGGCAAATTCGCCGCCGGATCGCCGGCGCGAACGAAATCCCGACTATTCGACCGTTCCTCGGACCGCTTTGACCGTGGATACGGGGCTTACCGGTTTGAGCGCGATGGAGTCGATGGTCAAGGCGACGTCGGCGGCTTGTTGCGAGCGAAAGATCGCCGCGTTCGCATAGAGCGACGCTGCCGTTGCGGCGTAAGCGGGATCGCTCGAGATGGTGGCGATTGCCTGGGCCAGGAAGTCCTGGTTGACATTGCTGACGGTCTCATCGACCGCGGTCGCAGTGCTGCCCGCATTCAGTCCTGCGCTGGTCGTGGCCGACTTGCCGGTCGCGGCGACCGCCGCCGGCGTGACGGCGGCCGCGCTCACGGCTGCAGGGGCTGCCGTGAGCGGCGGAGCCGGGCCGGACAGCGGCACTGCGGCAAGGGCGGGGGGCGCCGCAGGCGTGGACGCAGCAGCGGCCAGGGGCGTCGCAGGGGCGGCGCCGGTCGCGCCGATGGCCGCCGCCGTCTGAGCCGTTACCTGGGCGAGTTGATTTTGCAGGCTGCGCACCGTGGCGTTTGCCGGCGTCGATGCCAGACCCGGGTCGGCGGACAGCAGACTCTCGAAGGCTGCCGCCGACGGGTGGGACGGCAGTCCTTGAAGCACGTCCGTTGGGCTGAGGATGCTCTCTGCGACGGATGAGACGACTCCCGTCAATGGCGTATCGAGAAGATGGGAACTCTGGTGGGTCAGCGTCTGATTGACCGTGAGCATATCCGCGCCGGAGGCAAACGACAGACTTGAATTCTCGGCCAGGATCGAGTCCAGGGCATTGGCGATTATGGCGGGCAAGGTCTGCAAACCGCTCACGGAATCGGCGGCGGTGGAACTGGTGGCGGTCGCGCCGATGCCGAGTAGCGCGACCAGTTCGGCCATCGTCTTGGCGTCGAGGCTGCCCACGTCATTGGCGGCAGCCGGGACGCCGGCGGTCTTCGCCCGTGTTACCGGCGCGCTTGCGTCGGGCGTGGCAATCTCAGCCGGGGGCAAGGGGGCGATATGCGTCGAAGCCGGGATGATATCGACCGCGATGACTGCCTGTACCGCCTGAATTGAGTTCGTCATAAGGAATGCCTCCTTCGGACAGGAATCAACTTCGATCCGGCCGACCATATTAGGCCGATCCGCAAGGTCTGTCTGTGGCCCAGCGCACGCAGCAGCCAGGCGTATCTGTTCACTTCCTCCGCGATATGGCTCGCCCCTGGCCTGCGCGACGAAGATCGTCCTTGCCGGTATGTGCGCCAACGTACCGACCGCATCGGGCGCTGTGACTATGCTCCAGCAGGGTCTTCGACACCATTGCGGCCGGGGCCTGTTGTGCTAGTTCCATCCTCTCGAAAGGGTCTTCTGAATTGAACGCCGGAACGAAGCTCAGCGGATATTTTCGACGGATGAAGACGCCTCCCGGCGGCAGCCGATGGCCGGGCGTGGCAGCCGAAGAGGAAGCCCCGCTGCGATCGGAGCTGTTCAGCGCCGATCAGATGGAGCAGCACGGCAAGGCGCTCGCGAGCTCGCACCGGCTGGCTTCGGGGCGGGCGCCGGATCGGCTGCTGGCGCGCCTGGCTGCGAACGAAAGAGTCCTGGCCGGCGTGTGCAAGCTGCTGACCGAGGCGGTCAGGGCGAAGCAGCGGATAACGCCGGCCGGGGAATGGCTGCTCGACAACTTCTACCTCATCGAGGAACAGATCCGCACCGCCAAGCGGCACCTGCCCCGGGGTTACAGCCGGGAACTGCCGCGCCTGGCGCGCGGCCCGTCGGCCGGGCGCCCGCGCGTCTATGACATCGCCCTGGAGAATATCGCGCATGGCGATGGCCGCATGCATGCGGAAAGTCTCAGCCGCTTCGTGTCCGCCTACCAGACCGTCACAGTCCTCAAGCTCGGCGAGTTGTGGGCGATTCCCATCATGCTGCGGCTGGCCGTCATCGAGAATCTGCGTCGCGTCAGCGTGCAGATCGCCGCCTGCCTGAGGGAAAGAAACCTGGCCGGCTCCTGGGCGGACCAGATGACGGCGATCGCCGAGAAGGATCCCAAGAGTCTGATTCTGGCAACGGCCGACATGGCGCGCTCGAATCCTCCCATGGTCAGCGCGTTTGTCGCGGAACTGGCGCGCCGCTTGCAGGGGCGAGGGCAAAGCCTGGCCTTACCCTTGACCTGGATCGAGCAACGACTCGCCGAATCGGGCCTGACGATAGAGCAGCTGGTGGAGACTGAGATCCGGCAACAGGCCGCCGATCAGGTGTCCATCAGCAACAGCATCGGCAGTCTTCGGATTCTGGGCGCGATGGACTGGCGCGAGTTCGTCGAGAGCATGAGCTGCGTCGAGCAGACGCTGCTTGAGGATCCGGGCGGCGTCTATGGCAGGATGGATTTTGCCAGCCGTGATCGCTACCGTCACGCAGCGGAAAGAATAGCCAAGCGGAGCCGTCGCTCCGAGGTCGAGGTCGCCGGCAAGGCGGTCGATCTGGCGCGTGCCGGGGCGGCCGGCGATGTCGGCAGCGGGACGGGAAACCGTGCGGCGCACGTCGGTTTCTACCTGATCGACAAGGGCTTGGCGGAACTCGAGCGGTCCATGGCCGTTCGCGCCTCGGCCGCCGAGAGCCTGGGCCGAGCCGCCGCTCGGTGCCCCCTGGTCCTGTATCTGGGCAGCATCACGTTGATCACGGCCCTCCTCACCGCGAGCCTGCTCGCGCAGATGCCCGCCGGGGTGTCCCACTGGTTGCTTTGGCCGATCGGCGCCCTCTTGCTGCTGGGCACCAGCCAGTTGGCCGTGGCGGTGGTGAACTGGCTCGCGACGCTGCTGGTGAGTCCGCATCCGCTCCCCAGGATGGACTTTTCCGCCGGTATTCCGCCGCAATCGCGCACGCTGGTAGTGATCCCGACCATGCTCACCAGTACTGCCGGCGTCGAGGACCTGGTCGAGGCGCTGGAGGTCAGGTTCCTGGCGAACCGCGACGAGTGCCTGCACTTCGGCCTATTGACTGATTTTCTCGACGCGGACGAGGAATCGCTTGGCGGCGATGCGGCGCTGCTGCAATTGGCCCGGGCCCGAATAGACGAGTTGAACGTGAAATACCGCGCTCGCGGGGAGCGGGGCAGCGCAGATGTGTTCTTCCTCTTCCATCGCCCGCGCCTTTGGAACTCGAACGAAAAAGTCTGGATGGGCTATGAGCGCAAACGGGGCAAGCTGGCGCAATTGAACGCGCTGCTGCGCGGCGTAAGCGACGGCTTTTCTCTCGTCGTCGGCGATCCCGCGGTCCTGTCCGGCGTGCGCTATGTCATCACCCTGGACACGGATACGGGCTTGCCGCGGGATGCGGCGCGGCAATTGGTCGGCGTCATGGCGCATCCGCTGAATCGTCCTCGCTACGACCCTGCGCGGCGGCGCGTCACCGAGGGCTACGGCATCCTGCAGCCTCGCGTGGCGGTCAGCCTGCCGGCGACGAGCCGCTCGCGCTATGCGCGCCTCTATGGCGGGGAGGCGGGCATCGACCCGTACACGCGTGTCGTCTCCAACGTCTACCAGGACGTGTTCGGCGAAGGCTCGTTCATCGGCAAGGGAATCTACGATGTCGACGCCTTCGAGCAAGCCTTGGGCGGACGTTTCCCCGAGAACCGCATCCTCAGCCATGACCTTCTGGAGGGTTGCTACGCGCGCTCGGGGCTGTTGAGCGACGTGCCCTTGTATGAGGCCAGCCCGGCCCGCTACAGCGCCGATGTGAGCCGCCGCCACCGCTGGATTCGGGGCGACTGGCAACTCGCGGGCTGGCTGTTGCCGCATGTCCCCGGGAAATGCGCGGCGAACGGCAAGCGCCAAGCGAATCCGCTCTCGGCCCTGTCGCAATGGAAGTTGATCGACAACCTGCGCCGGAGCCTCGTCCCCTTTGCGCTGACGGCGCTGCTGCTCGCTGGGTGGACGGTCTTGTCGTCGCCCGGGTTGTGGACCTTGTCGGTGATCGGCATCATGCTGATTCCCTCCTTGTGCGCTGCCGCCCTGGATCTCTTGCGCAAGCCGGAAGAGGTGCACTTGAGGCAGCACTTCGCGGCCGTCGCAGACTCGGCCTACCGGCGCTTCATTCAGGTCGCGTTCGAACTCGCCTGTCTCCCCTACGAGGCATTCTTCAGTAGCGATGCCATCCTGCGCACGGCCTGGCGGATGCTGTTCAGGGGCCAGGGACTGCTCGAATGGAGCGCGTCCGGCGAGGTCGATCGCGCGTCGGGTCAGCGGCGGAGCGGCCGCGGCGACCTGGCTGAACTCGGCGCCTCTTTCAGCGCCATGTGGATCGCCCCGGCCATCGCCGTTGCGGCGGCGTTTCAGCGGGGGCCGGCGACTTCGGCAGCATGGGCCGGGCCGATTCTGCTCTTGTGGTTCGCCTCACCCGCGATCACGTGGTGGTTCAGCCGCCCGCTCGCTTTCCGCAAGGTGGCGCTGACCGGCGCCCAGACACGCTTCCTGCGCGCGATTGCGCGCCGCACCTGGGCTTTCTTCGAAAACTTCGTCGGCCAGGAGGGCCATTGGCTGCCGCCCGACAACTATCAGGAGTATCGGGTTGCCGCAGTCGCGCATCGCACCTCGCCGACCAATATCGGGCTGGCCCTGCTGGCGAATCTGTCCGCCTACGATTTCGGCTACCTGCCGGCCGGACCGCTCGTCATGCGCACGGCGAACACCTTGCATACCCTGGCGGGGCTGGAGCGACACCAGGGTCACTTTTACAACTGGTACGACACCTTGACGCTGCAGCCGTTGCCACCCCTGTATGTCTCGACGGTGGATAGCGGTAACCTCGCGGGCCACCTGCTGACCTTGCGCGAGGGTCTGTGCGCACTGGCCGATGACAGGATATTGTCGGCACGCCTGTTCGAAGGATTGGGCGATACCTTCCGACTACTCGCGGACGCGGTTGACGCAGGGGACCCAGCGCTTGCCGGCCCTCTGGCGAAATTTCGCCGGGAGCTGGCGTCCATCTCCGCCGCGCCGCCGACCACGCTCGCGGCGGCGCGGCAGAGCCTCGACCGACTGGCGACAGGCGCTGCCCTGCTCGCTACCCCGCTCGCGGCCAGGCTAGAAGTCGAGGCTGCGGCTGCAGCCGAGAGTGAAGCCGGGGAGTGGGCACGGGCGCTGCTCCGGCAATGCCGCGAGGCGCTTGCCGAGATTGACCTCCTCGCCCCATGGCTATTGCGGCCGGCGCCGCCGGGCGGGCCGGATGCGGCCGGGCTTGCCGCCCTCACCGCGATCCCCAGCTTGCGCGAACTGGCCGCGGCCGGCGGCACCGCTGCCGGTGAGCGGCTGGCCGCCATCGAAGCGCTAGCACTGCAATCCTTGGCGCTTGCGCAGATGGAGTTCGACTTTCTTTTCGACAAGACGCGCCATCTGCTGTACATCGGTTACAACGTGGATGAGCGCCGGGCGGACTCGGGCCACTACGATCTCCTGGCTTCGGAAGCGCGCTTGTGCACTTTCGTGGCAATCGCCCAGGGGCAACTGCCGCAGGAAAGCTGGTTTTCCCTCGGGCGCCTGCTCACCGGCACGGCAGGAGAACCGGTGCTGCTCTCCTGGAGTGGTTCGATGTTCGAGTACCTGATGCCGCGCCTGGTCATGCCGAGCTACGACAACACGCTGCTCGACCAGACCTGCAAGGCTGCCGTGGCCAGGCAGATCGAGTACGGCGCTCAGCGCGGCGTGCCCTGGGGGATCTCGGAATCGGGCTACAACACGGTCGATGTGCAGCTCAATTATCAATACCGCGCTTTCGGCGTGCCGGGCCTGGGTTTGAAGCGCGGACTGGCCGACGATCTGGTCGTTGCGCCCTATGCCTCGGCGCTCGCGCTGATGGTGGCGCCCGAGGCGGCCTGCCTGAATTTGCAGCGACTCGCGGGCAAGGGTTTGCTCGGCAGGTTCGGTTTCTACGAGGCGATCGACTACACACCGGCACGGCAGAGACGCGGGCAATCGAGCACGGTGGTGAAGTCTTTCATGGCCCATCACCAGGGCATGAGCCTGCTCGCGCTGGCCTACCTGCTCCTGGAGCGCCCGATGCAGAAGCGCTTCGAGTCCAACCGTTTGTTCCAGGCGGTGATGCTGCTGCTCCAGGAGAGGATTCCCAAGGCCACGGCCTTGTTTCCGAACGAGGCTCAACTCTCCGAGGTGAGCTCGATGTCGTTCACCGCGGAGATGCCGGTACGGGTGTTCAACAGCCCCGACACGCAGATACCGGAAGTTCAATTGTTGTCGAACGGCCGCTACCACGTGATGATCACCAATGCGGGCGGCGGCTACAGCCGCTGGAAGGACCTCGCCGTCACGCGCTGGCACGAAGACGGCACTTGCGACGACTGGGGCAGTTTCTGCTATATCCGTGAGGCGGCGAGCGGTGAGTTTTGGTCGAACACCTATCAGCCGACGCGAAGGCGCCCCGACGGCTATGAGGCGATTTTTTCCGAAGGGCGAGCCGAGTTTCGCCGCCGCGATTCCGTGGGCGAAGGCGCCGATGTCGGCAAATTCGAGACCTACACCGAGATCGTGGTGTCGCCCGAGGACGATATCGAATTGCGCCGGGTCCGCATCACCAATCGATCGCGCAAGACAAGGTCGATCGAGGTCACCAGTTACGCCGAAGTGGTGATCGCAGCACCGGCCGCGGACGCGCTGCATCCGGCATTCAGCAATCTTTTCGTGCAGACCGAGATCCTGCCCGAACGGAGCGCGATCCTGTGCCACCGCCGTTCCCGCTCATCGGGCGAGCAGGCGGCCTGGATGTTTCACCTGATGGCGGTGCATGCTGCGAACGTCGGCGCAGCCTCCTACGAGACCGACCGCTCGCGCTTTATCGGCCGATCGAGAAGCCTCGCCTCTCCCCTCACGATGCGCGATTCTTCGTCGCTCTCGGGCAGCGACGGCTCGGTACTGGATCCGATCGTCGCCATCCGCTATTCGCTGACGCTGGCGCCGGGGGATTCGGCCACCATCGATATGGTCTCGGGCATCGCGGAAAGCCGCGACGTGGCGGTCGGCTTGGTCGAAAAATACCAGGACCGGCATCTCTCCGACCGTGTCTTCGAACTGACCTGGACACACAGCCAGGTGGTGCTGCGGCAGCTCGACGCGACGGATGCAGATGCACAACTGTATGCGCGCCTGGCGAACTGCGTCATCTATGCCAATGCCTCGCTGCGCGCCGACCCGGCCGTGCTGATCAAGAATCGTCGCGGGCAGTCCGGGCTTTGGGGTTACGCCATTTCCGGCGACCTGCCGATCGTCCTGCTGCAGATCGGCGACGCGGCCAACATCGATCTCGTGCGCCAGCTCGTGCAGGCCCACGCATACTGGCGCCTGAAGGGGCTGGCGGTGGACCTGGTGATCTGGAACGAAGATCACGCCGGTTACCGGCAACGATTGCAGGAACAGATCATGGGTCTGATCGCCTCGGGCATAGAGGCGAGCGTGATCGACAGGCCCGGCGGCATCTTCGTGCGGCCGGCGGAGCAAATTTCCAGCGAGGACCGCATTCTGCTGCATTCGGTCGCGCGCGCCGTGCTCATCGATGAGCGCGGAACGCTGGCGGAACAACTCGACCATCGCCGCCTTGCGGAACCGTACGGGCAGCGGTTCACGCCGACGCGCCCGCATCTTCCCGAGGCCCCTTCCGCCGTCGTCGACGTGACCTCGCTGCGCAGCGATCTGATCCTGTCGAACGGGCTGGGGGGATTCACCCCAGACGGGCACGAATACGTCATGGCGCTCGCGCCCGGGCAAGTAACTCCGGCGCCGTGGGCAAACGTCCTGGCGAACCCGCATTTCGGCACGCTGGTCTCGGAGAGCGGCGGTGCCTATACCTGGAGCGAGAATGCCCACGAATTCCGTCTCACGCCCTGGCACAACGACCCGGTCAGCGATTCGAGCGGGGAAGCGCTGTATCTGCGCGACGAAGAAACCGGCTATGTCTGGTCCCCCACGCCCTTGCCGGTCGGCGCGCAGAGTACCTACCTGATCCGGCACGGATTCGGCTACAGCGTCTTCGAGACCCGGTCGGCGGGCATCCGCACGGAACTCTGGGTCTATGTGGCCATCGATGCCGCCGTCAAGTTCTCGGTACTGAAAGTGAAGAACGAATCGGGCCGGCCGCGCAGACTCTCCGCGACGGGCTACGTCGAGTGGGTGCTCGGGGATCTTCGGGCGAAATCGGCGATGCATGTGAGCACCGAAATCGACGCGCAAAGCGGCGCGCTCACTGCGCGCAACCCCTACAACAAGGAGTTCGAGGATCGGCTTGCCTTTTTCGATGTGGATGACCAGAAGCGGTCCCTGAGCGGCGACCGCACCGAGTTTCTTGGGCGCAACGGCACGCTGCGCGATCCGGCCGCCCTGAAGCGCTCGCGCCTTTCCGGCAGGGTGGGCGCAGCCCTGGATCCCTGCGCCGCGCTCCAGGTGAGTTTCGAACTGGCGGAAGGCGAGGAGCGCGACATCGTCTTCCGCCTCGGCGTCGGGCGCGACATCGAGGATGCCCGCCGGCTCGTGCAACGCTTTCGCGGCGACGCGGCGGCGCGCGGCGCGCTCGAGGCGGTTTGGCGGCACTGGAACCACACGCTTGGGGCGGTACAGGTGGAAACACCCGAGCCGTCGATCGATGTGTTGAGCAACGGCTGGCTGGTCTATCAGACTCTGGCCTGTCGTGTCTGGGCGCGCAGCGGCTACTACCAGTCGGGCGGCGCTTTCGGTTTCCGCGACCAATTGCAGGACGTGATGGCGTTGATCCACGCCGATCCGGCCCGGGTGCGCGAACACCTGCTGCTGTGCGCGAGCCGTCAGTTCCAGGAGGGCGATGTCCAGCACTGGTGGCATCCACCGGCGGGCCGGGGCGTGCGCACGCGCTGTTCGGACGACTACCTGTGGCTGCCCCTGGCGGTCTGCCGCTACGTGGTGTGCACCGGCGACAGCCGGGTGCTGGATGCGCCCGTGCACTTCCTGGAAGGCCGCCCGGTCGGCGCGGAGGATGATTCGTACTACGACCTGCCCGACCGCTCTGCCGACACGGCCAGCCTCTACGAGCACTGCGTGCGCGCCGTCCGGCACGGGCTGCATTTCGGCGGGCATGGCTTGCCGCTGATGGGTTCCGGCGACTGGAACGACGGCATGAACCTGGTGGGAATCCAGGGCAAGGGCGAGAGCGTCTGGCTGGGCTTCTTTCTCTGCGAGGTGCTCGGGCAGTTTGCCGATGTGGCCGCTGCGCGCGGCGACTCCGCCTTCGCCGAACTTTGCCTAGGTCAGAGGCAAGTCTTGCGCCAGAACATCGAAGAGCACGGCTGGGATGGCGAGTGGTATCTGCGCGCCTATTTCGACGACGGTACGCCGCTGGGGTCGGCCGCCAATGCGGAATGCCGGATCGATTCGATTCCGCAGAGCTGGTCCGTGCTCTCCGGGATCTCCGACGGGTCCGGCGACAGCGCGCGCTCGCGCCTGGCGATGAAGGCGGTGGAGCTGCGGTTGGTGCGCCGCGACCAGGGACTCGTCCAGCTGCTTGACCCGCCCTTCGACAAGTCGGGCGCGGATCCCGGCTACATCCGCGGATATGTGCCGGGCGTGCGCGAGAACGGCGGCCAGTACACCCATGCCGCGGTCTGGGCGGCGATGGCTTTTGCCGCCTTGGGCGAGCGCGAGCGTGCCTGGGAGTTGCTGAGGATGATCAACCCGGTGAACCGCGCGCTATCGAAGGAAGGGCTCGCAAGCTACAAAGTGGAGCCCTACGTCGTCGTGGCCGACGTCTATGCCGCCGCGCAGCACGTCGGCCGCGGTGGCTGGAGCTGGTATACCGGCTCGGCCGGCTGGACCTATCGGCTGGTCGTGGAGTCGCTCCTGGGGCTGCGCCTGACCGGCGACCTGCTGCATCTCGTTCCCTGCCTGCCCGAGGAATGGCCGGGATGCAGGATTCACTACCGCTATCGCGAGACCCTATACCACATCACGGTCGTTCAACAGCGCGACGGCGGCCAGGGCAAGAGCGTCGTGACCAAGGTGACGGTGGACGGCGTCCTGAGTCAGGACAAGTCGATCGCCCTGGTCGATGACCGACAGGAACACCGGGTCGAGGTGAGCATACAGGTCGGTATCGTCCCGGAAATCCGAAAGGAGTAGTATCAGCTATTGAGTACGCCAATCGGGCGTCTGGGAGGGCGCATGACGGCTGGCAAGGCAAGGAACGCGAAGCATCCGCCGCCAGCGACTGCCCCGGGCCCGGTCGATCAGGCGGAAATCGTTCCGGCGGCCCCCTTTTCCATCGTCGGCCTGGGCGCTTCGGCCGGCGGCCTGGAAGCTTACGAGCAGTTCTTCAGTCACATGCCGGCCCGCAGCGGCCTGGGTTTCGTGCTGGTGTCGCATCTCGATCCGGGTCACGTCAGCATCCTCACCGAGATCCTGCAACGCTCCACGGCCATGCCGGTGCTGGAGGCGCAGGATCAGATGCGCGTGGCAGCCGACACGGTGTACGTCATTCCGCCCAACCGCGACATGGCCATCTTCCACGGAGCCTTGCAGCTCTCCATGCCCGAGGTGCCGCGCGGGCAGCGCATGCCCATCGACGCCTTCCTGCGTTCCCTGGCCGAGGACCAGGGCGAGCGCGCTGTCGGCATCATCCTCTCCGGCACCGGCACGGACGGGACCCTGGGACTGCGCGCCATCCTCGGCGCCGGCGGGGTCACGCTGGTGCAGGAGCCGGCCACCGCAAAATACGATGGGATGCCCGCGAGCGCCATCAAGGCCGGTTACGCCAGCCACGTGCTGCCGGTGGAGAAGATGCCCGCGACGCTCGTGGCCGGTGCGCACAGACAGGCCCCCCTCCCCGAAGCGAAGCTGCCTCAGGCATCGGCTCCGGAACGGACGGGCGGCCTGAATCGCCTGCTATTGCTGCTGCGCACCGCCACCGGTCACGACTTTTCCCTCTACAAGAAGAGCACCATCGGCCGCCGCATCGAGCGGCGCATGCTGCAGCACGATCTGACCGATATCGATATCTACGCCCGCTACCTCAAGGAGCATCCGGCCGAGGCGCAGGCGCTGGTCAAGGAACTGCTGATCAACGTCACCAGTTTCTTTCGCGACCCGGAGGCCTTTCTCGCGCTCCGGCAGGAAATCCTGCCGCAACTGTTCGCCGACAAGCCCGAGGACTACGTGTTCCGCGTCTGGGTCACCGGCTGCGCCACCGGCGAGGAAGCCTATTCGCTGGCCATGCTGCTGCGCGAGTTCATGGACGAGAGCCAGCGGGAGTCCAGGGTCCAGATCTACGCCACCGACCTCGACGACGATGCGATCGCCGCCGCCCGCACCGGCCTCTATCCGCCCAACATCGCAGCCGACCTCACGCCGGAACGGCTGCGCCGGTTCTTCATCACGGAAGATTCCGGTTACCGGATCAAGAAGGACATCCGCGAGATGGTGGTCTTCGCCATCCAGAACGTGCTCAAGGACCCGCCGTTCACCAAGCTCGACCTGGTCAGTTGCCGCAACCTGATGATCTACCTGGAGCCGGAACTGCAGGACCGCCTGATCCCCGCTTTCCACTATGCTCTGAAGCCGGGCGGGGTGCTGTTTCTCTCGCCGTCGGAGAGCATCGGCCGCCATCCGGACCTGTTCAGTCCATTGAGCCGCAAGTGGAAGATCTACCGCGCCGTGCACTCGGCCGCTTCCACCCGCGCCTTGATGGACAGCGGGCTCGCCTGGGCAACGGAAACGGGTGCAAGGAGGCCGATCGAGGCGGTGGTCAAGGCGAAGGAGAGCAACCTGGCCGAGCTGACCCGGCGCATGCTGCTCGAGACCTACGCGCCGGCTTCGGTGGTGGTCGATGCCAGGGGCAATATCCTCTATGTCCATGGCGAGACCGGCAAGTACCTGCGCCCGGCGCCCGGCCAGGCCAGCCTCAACGTGGTGGACATGGCGCGGGAGGGCCTCCAGGCGGAATTGCGCCCGGCCCTGCACGAGGCGGCCAACCGCGGTGCGCCGACCCTGGGGCGAAAGGTGTCGGTGAAGACCAACGGCGACTTCCAGACGGTCAGCTTCAGCCTGCGTCCGCTGCCCGATCCGGATGCCAATCCGGGCCTGCTGCTGGTGAGCTTCCAGGATGTGGGCAAATCCGCGGCGGCCAAGCGCAAGCGCGGCCTGCCTGCGCTGTCGGCCGAGGTCGGGCGCATCGCCGATCTCGAGCGCGACCTGGCCTCCACGCAGGCGGACCTGCAAGCCAATATCGAGGAGCACCAGGCCTCCAACGAGGAGTTGAAGTCGACCAACGAGGAGTTGCAATCGACCAACGAGGAACTGCAATCGACCAACGAGGAACTGATCACCGTCAATTCCGAGCTGCAAGCCAAGATCGAGCAGCTCGCCGGCATGCAGAACGACATGAAGAACCTGTTCGACAGCATCAACATCGGCACCCTCTTCCTCGACCCGCAGATGGTGATCCGCCGCTTTTCGCGCGAGGCGACGAAGGTCTATCGCCTGGTGGCGACCGACGTCGGCCGGCCTCTGGCCGACATCAAGTCCGATCTGGAAGACGACGCCCTGATCGGCGAGGCGCGGGCGGTACTCGATTCCCTGCTGCCCTGCGAGCGCGAGGTCGTGACCGCCGGCGGCGCCTGCTACCTGGTGCGCATACAGCCTTATCGCACCCTGGACAACGTCATCGACGGGGTGGTCCTGACCTTCACCGACATCAGCCAGCGCATCGAGGCCGAGACGGCGGAACACAAGGCGCGGCACCTGGCCGAAAGCATCGTCGACACGGTGCGCGAACCCCTGGTGGTCCTGGATGGCAACATGAATATCATTTCTGCCAGCCGCTCCTTTTACCGGCACTTCCGCGTCGCGCCCGAAGATACCGTCGGCCGCTGCATCTACGACATTGGCAACGGCCAGTGGAACATTCCCGCGCTGCGCGAACTGCTGGAGACCCTTCTGCCGCGCGACCAAAGCTTCGAGGACTTCGCCATCGAGCACGAGTTTCCCGTCATCGGCCGCTGTCGGATGTTGCTCAACGCCCGCCGCCTGGTCGGCGAGGACCAAGAGAAGCCGCTGATCCTGCTGGCGATGGAAGCTTCGAGGCTTGAGCCAGAGGCCCCGAGCCGGCCGGAAAGGTCAACATGAGCGCGAAACAGTCTCCCACCCAGTCGCCTCAGCTGAGGGGCGATGCGGAAGCCGAACTCGCCCAGGGCTTGCCGGCCGGGACGTCGGCACGCTCCGCCGACGAACTGCTGCACGAACTCCAGGTGCACCAGATCGAACTCGAGATGCAGAACGAGACCTTGCGGCAGACCCAGCTGGCGCTGGAGGAATCCCGGGACCGCTATGTCGACCTCTATGAATTCGCCCCGGTCGGCTATCTCACCATCAGCCATACCGGCCTGATCGCCGAAGCCAATCTCACCGGCGCCGACCTGCTCGGGGAGGATCGCCGGAAGCTGATTGGGCGCCGGTTCGTGCGCTTTGTCGTGGCCGACGAGCAGGGAAAGTGGCAGAAGCATTTTATCGACGCGTTGAACGGTGGCGGAAAGCAGAGTTTCGAACTGACGCTCCAGAAGAGCGACGGCACGGACTTCGCAACCTCCCTGGATTGCCTGCCGATCACAGCTGGCGCCGCGGCAGCGACGCTGCGCGTGGCATTGACCGACATCACCCTCCGCAGGGCATTCGAGGATGCCCTGCGGGCAAAGAATGTCGATCTGGAAAATGCCCGGGCGGTCGCGGAAAAAGCCAATCGGGCGAAATCGGAATTCCTGTCCGGCATGAGTCACGAATTGCGCACGCCCCTCAATGCCGTGCTCGGCTTCGCGCAGTTGATGGCCGCCGCGATACCGCCGCCCTCGGCGAAGCAGCAGCAGTCGATCGACCAGATTCTGAAGGCCGGTTGGTATCTGCTCGGACTGATCAACGAAATCCTCGATCTGGCGATGATCGAATCGGGAAGGGTGAAGATGTCGCAGGAATCGATATCGCTCGACGAGGTCATCCAGGATTGTCGGGCGATGATCGCGCCGCAGGCGGAGCGGCGCGGGATACGGATGAGCTTCCCGGTGCTGGAAGAGCCGCTCCGGGTCGATGCCGATCGGACCAGGGTCAAGCAGGTGCTCGTTAACCTGCTGTCGAATGCGATCAAGTACAACCGGCCCGACGGCACGGTCGTGGTCCACTGCGCGATGAGCGGCCGGAACCGGGTGCGCGTCAGCGTGACCGACAGCGGCGCCGGCCTGACTCCGGAACGGTTGGCGCAGCTCTTCCAGCCTTTCAATCGGCTCGGGCATGAGAGCAGCAGCGAGGAAGGTACCGGCATCGGCCTGGTGGTCAGCAAGCAGCTGGTCGAGATGATGGGCGGCCTGGTCGGCGTCGAAAGCAGTGTCGGCGTCGGCAGCGTCTTCTGGTTCGAGCTGGCCGCATCGGCCGCAGCGGAAGCGGCATCTGGCGGCGGCGTCAGCGGAGCCGATGAACAGCATCCGATGCTGCCGCACGATTCGTCGCGGCAACGCACTCTGCTCTATGTCGAGGACAATCCGGCCAATCTGGCCCTGGTCGAGCAATTGATCGAGCGGCGCAGCGACTTGAAACTGTTCACGGCCGTCGACGGTGAACGGGGCATCGCGATGGCGCGCGCCCGTCGACCGGACGTGATCCTGATGGACATCAACCTGCCCGGCATCAGCGGCCTCGGCGCCTTGAGCGTCCTGCACGAAGATCCGGCGACCGCCCATATTCCGGTCCTGGCGCTGTCGGCCAATGCCATCCCGCGCGACATCGAGGCGGGCATGGCGGCCGGTTTCTTCGGCTATTTGACCAAGCCGATCAAGATCGACGAGTTCATGGCTGCGCTGGACATCGCGTTGCGCCATGCGGCGAAGTCGCGCCAGGCGAGTTACTAGGGCGACAATGCCGCATCACGTTTCGCCTCCGCCTCCCAATAGCCGGGGCGTCCATAGTGTTCGTGAAGGCCTGCTTCCCGGCGCCTGTTCAGTTGCAGCGCCGGGTCATACGGCGGCGCGTCTTTCACTGCCTGCCGTGTCAGGTTCACGGAAACCGTAGCGTCGGCCCAGCTCACGTCCTGGATCCATTGCGGCGCGATGAGCACCTGGTGACCGAGCCACCAGTTGCTCGTTTTTACGATGAGGTAACGAATAGCCCAGGTTTCCTCATCGAAGAGCAGGTCCTGTACGTGACCGATGTCACCATCGGTCGCCTGGATGTAGTAGCCGATGACCGCTTTGGCGCTACGCAGGTGAGGATCGTCATCGTGGTGCCGCGCTTCTTCGGCCTGCACATAAGCCGCATCGACAAATGCCTTCTCGGCTTCCGACTGTTCGGGATGCGGTGTCGAATCGAAGCCGGCATAGGACGGCAGCATCAGGTTCGGGTAAGCGCCGCCGCCCCAGAGCCCGTCGCCGCCCCAATAAGGCAGGTAGCCGTAATAGCCGAAGTAGCGTGCTTCGTGCTGTCTCGAGACGGGCTTCTCGGTGTCAATGCCGGGGCTATTCTTCACCTGCTCTTTGCTGATCGAAACGGGGAGTATTTTTGCCGCCCAGTTCGGGAGGCCGATCGCGATGGGCGAAATCAGTACTTTTCGGCTCGAAAGCCAGGTTCCGGTGTCGACCACGAGATAGCGGACGACCCATGCTTCGTCATCGAAATAGAAATCCTTGACGAAGCCAATGAAGCCATCGCTTGCGCGGATGGCGAAGTCTTCCAGATCGTTCATTCTGCGCAACATGTTTCTTCCTCCTAATGGATGTGCTGCCACATCTGTTGTACCGCGGGCGGCAGCTTGTCCATGTGCTTCAGGAAAAGCGCAAGCGTCCAGATCTGCCGGTCGCTCAGGGTGTTCGCGAACGAAGGCATGCCCGTCAATCGAATACCGTGCTTGATCTTCCAGAACGAAAAGCCTTCGGGATCGTCCTCGACTCCATCGCTTGCCAATTGCGGCGGCTTGGGATAAAGGCCTTTCGCTATCGGCGATGGCGATGCAGCGCCCTTCGATGAGCCATGGCAAACCACGCAGTGCTGGGCGAAAAGAGGAACGCCAAGGGCGAGATTCATCTCGGTCGGCGCCAGCGGATTCTGGCCCTTTGGGGCGTCGCGACGCAGTGTCGCATCCAGCGAAGTATGTGCCAGCCAGGTTTCCAGGCGACCGGGACTTGCATCGGCGTTGGCCGGAATCAGGCCGCCTTCCACCACCAGGTAAGCGCCGAGCAGGGCAAGGGCAAGCGTCAATGCGACGCCAAAAAAAACACCTTTAAGCATCATGTCTCCTCATTCAGCGGCAAAGACCATTGAGCAGAGGACGCGACAGCTTCACCATGGTCAATTGCCGCATCGGCTTCACTACCCCAGGTTCGAGCGGGTATGCTCCACGTCCTGCCTGCTTCCGCCCCAGCAGAGCCGGTCGCTGCGACCGGATAGCCGCGGCGCCGACACCCGGATCTTGACCGGGTGCAATCTCGACAAAGTGCTCTGCTGCCCCGATGACGGCAGTATCCTGACTTCGTAACTCCGTCCCCTGTTCAGGGCGGCCGGCTTGCCCTCGATGAGTTCCCGGCACAACACCTTGATGCGATCGATGAATGACAGATTTGTCGTCATGGCCTTCTCCTTGTGCAGCGATAGATGATGGAACGGTGGTGGCTAGTGCGCTGGCGGCAGCGCCGCCCTGCGAAACGCTTCGCCTGCCATGGCAAACTCAGTGCGCCGGCGGCCCAGCAGGACCGATGGCTATGGTGTCGCCGCTGGGTCTGTCGCAGGCGCTCAAGGCGAGCGCCATGAGTGCCGCTGAAAGAAGGATCGGATACTTCATTGGAGTTCCTTTTGCTTGTCTGACGAAAACCGTTGGTGCGGATGGATCTGCGGCCACTCTGCGTTACAATTCGAGCGTACGCTGCAACAGCCGACGGTTCCGTTCGCTGGCGCGCATAGCGCTTGGGATGAGCGTGGAAATTGTGTCTATGGGAGCGGGTGCTCGGCATTTCCGTCGGCGATGGACGGCCGTCCCGCCGCGCCCGTCGTTCACTTGAGTCCTCCCCCCGAGTGTCGACGCGAAACCGAACCGCCGTGGGTTTTTGCAGGGCGCCTTGCATGAACCCACGTCAACAGAATGGTCATTGAGAAGATGGGAAGTCCCAGGACTGCGTTTCTTGCCTGCGCTGCATTGACCTTGCTCCTGAGCGGGTGCGCGGCCGGGCCGGACTTCAAGTCGCCTGACGGACCGCCGGCGGCGCGCGGCAATTCCTACACGCCGGGCGAACTTCCCAAGCAAACAGCCGCAGCCGAGGGCAGCGCCCAGCGCTTTGCCTTCGGGCAGGACATTCCGGCGCAGTGGTGGACGCTGTTTCATTCCGAAGCACTGGACCGGTTGATCCGCAACGCTCTGCGCCAGAATCCCACCATGGCCGCGGCCCAGGCCGCGCTGCGCCAGGCGCAGGAGAACCTCGACGCCCAGTCGGGCAGCCTGTTGTATCCGGCAGTCGGCGTTCAATTGAGCGCCGGACGCGAGCATGCCTCGGCCGTCTCGACCGGCGTGCCGGGCGGCAGCGTCTTCAATCTGCTCAATGCCGCCGTCAACGTTTCGTATACCTTCGACGTCTTCGGCGCCTCGCGGCGCACGCTCGAAGGCTTGCAGGCGGCGGTCGATTACCAGGGTTTTCAGGTCGAAGCCAGCTATCTGGCGCTTACCGGCAATCTGGTCACCACGGCCATCCGCGAAGCTTCGCTGCGCGCGCAGCTTCAGGCGACCCATGAGGTGCTTGGCGCGCAAGAGCAGCAACTGGCCGTGATCGAGCAGCAGTTCGCGCTGGGGGCGATTCCGCGCGCCGTCTTGCTGAGCCAGCGCAATCAGGTGGCCCTGACGCGCGCCGGCGTGCCGGCGCTGGAAAAAGCGCTGGCCCAGACCCGGCACCAGCTGTCCGTCTACGCCGGCCGGCTGCCCAGCGAACAGGGGCTGCCGGAGTTCGCACTGGAGTCGCTGCAATTGCCGCAGGATCTGCCCGTCTCGCTGCCGTCCGCGCTGGCGCGTCAGCGTCCGGATATTCGCGCCAGCGAAGCCTTGCTGCACGAAGCCAGCGCCCAGGTCGGCGTCGCCACCGCCAATCAATACCCGCAAATCACCCTGAGCGGCAGTTACGGTTCGGCAGCGACCAAGCTCGGCGACGTGTTCAGCGGCGGCGCGGTCTTCTGGAACCTGGCCGCCGGATTGAGCCAGCCGATCTTCGACGGCGGGGCGCTGAGCGCCCGGCGCCGTGCCGCCATCGCGGCCTTCGACCAGGCGGAGGCGCAGTATCGCGCGACGGTACTGACGGCTTTTCAAAACGTCGCCGACAGTCTGCGCGCGCTCGATGCCGACGCTGCCACGCTGCAGGCGCAGCTTGCGGTCGAAGCCGTGGCCAGCGAGCAGCTGAAGCTGGTCACGCAGCAGTATCGGCTCGGCGCCGTCAGTCAGTTGGCGCTGCTCGACGCGGAGCGCAGTTATCAGCAGGCGCGCATTGGCCTGGTGCAGGCGCGGGCGGCACGCTACGCCGACACCGCCGCCTTGTTCCAGGCGCTCGGCGGCGGCTGGTGGAATCGTCAGGCGCTGGCCGAGGCCGACTCCAATACCTCACATTGAACCGTAAGGACAAGTATTCATGACCAAGCGCATGCTCATCATGCTGGGGGCCGTCCTCTTGTTGATTGCCCTGCTGGCTCTCGGCAAGTATCTGCAGATCAGGCATCTGATCGCCAGCGCGCCCAAGCCCGGCGCGCAAACCGTCACGGCCATGAAGGTGACGGCGCTGGAATGGCAAGCCCGGCTGTCTGCGGTCGGGACGCTCACGGCAGTCCGCGGCGTCGATCTGTCGACCGAAATCGCCGGTCTGGTGCGTCAGGTCGATTTCAAGTCCGGGCAGGATGTGAAAGCCGACCAGGTCCTGCTGCAACTCAATGCCGATTCGGATATCGCGCAACTGCATGCGCTGGAAGCGGCCGCGGAACTTTCGGCCACCGTGCTCGTGCGCGACCAGGCCCAGCTGGCTGCGCAGGCGATCAGCCAGGCGCAGGTGGATGGCGACAAGGCGGATCTGAAGAGCAAACGGGCACTGGTGGCGCAACAGGCGGCAACGGTCGAAAAGAAGACCATACGCGCGCCCTTTGCCGGAAAGCTCGGGATCACGACGGTTAACCCCGGCCAGTACCTGAATGCCGGGGACAAGATCGTCACCCTGCAGGCGATCGATCCGATCTATGTTGACTTCTTCCTGCCCCAGCAGCAGATCGATCACCTCTCCGTAGGCCAGGCGGTGAGCGTGTCCACCGATGCCTTTGCGGGCAAAAGTTTCGCCGGCAAGATCACCGCCATCAGTCCGAAAATCGATACGGCCACGCGCAACGTCCAGGTCGAAGCGACCCTGGCCAACGCCAGGCGCCAGATGCTGCCGGGCATGTTCGCCGATGTCAGCGTCGCGGTCGGCGCGAAGCAGCGCTATCTGACCTTGCCGCAGACGGCCATTACCTACAATCCCTACGGTTCGACCGTGTTCGTGCTCAAGCCGGGCGCCGCGCGGGACGACAAGGGCAATGCGCCGCTGCTGGCGCAACAGGTGTTCGTCACCACCGGCGACACGCGCGGCGATCAGGTCGCGGTCCTGAGCGGTCTCTTCGAAGGTCAGGAGGTGGTCACCAGCGGACAGATGAAGCTCAAGAACGGCACGCCGGTGGTGGTGGACAACACGGTGCTGCCGGGCAACAGCCCGAATCCGACGCCGCAGGAACATTGATCCGCCATGAAGTTCACCGATCTCTTCATTCGCCGGCCGGTACTGTCCATGGTGGTGAGCCTGCTGATCCTGGTGCTCGGCATGCGCTCGCTGTTCAGCCTGCCGATCAATCAGTATCCGCGCACGCAAAACGCCGTCGTCACCGTGTCGACCACCTATTTCGGGGCCGATGCGCAGACCGTCGCGGGCTTCATCACGCAGCCGCTCGAAGCGGCGATCGCCCAGGCCCAGGGCATCGACTATCTGTCGTCGAGCAGCAGCAGCGGGGTATCGACCATCACCGCGACGCTGCGCCTGAACTACGACGCGAATCGCGCGCTGACCGAAATCAACACGCAGCTGAGCGCGGTCAAGAACCAGTTGCCGGCCCAGGCCCAGCAACCGGTGCTCACGGTGCAGTCCGGTCAGACCACCGATTCCATGTACATCGGTTTCTACAGTGACGCGCTGCCGACCAACAACGTCACCGACTTCCTGCTCCGGGTGGTCAAGCCCAAGCTCGATTCGATCGAAGGCGTGCAGACCGCCGAACTGCTCGGGGCGCGCCAGTTCGCCTTGCGGGCCTGGCTCGACGTGGCGAAGATGGCGGCGCACGGCGTCACCGCCGCCGATGTCAGCGCCGCCCTGGTCAGCAACAATTATCTGGCCGCGGTCGGTTCGAGCAAGGGCCAGATGGTGACCGTGCCCCTGACCGCCGGAACCGATCTGCATTCGGTGGCGGAATTCAAGCGGCTCGCGGTCAAGCAAAGCGGCGGTGCGATCGTGCGCCTGGAAGATGTGGCGACCGTGACGCTCGGTTCGGAAAACTACGATTTCAACGTCGCGTTCAGCGGCGTGCGTTCCGTCTTCGTCGGCATCAAGGTGGCGCCGGAAGCCAATATCCTCGACGTCGCCAAGCGGGTGCGCAACGCGTTCCCGGCGATCCGCGAACAATTGCCGAGCGGCCTGACCGGCGAGATCGTGTACGACGCCACGGACTTCATCAACACCTCCATCAACGAAGTGGTCAAGACCCTGGTCGAGGCCTTGCTGATCGTGACCGTGGTGATCTACCTGTTCCTCGGCAGCTTCCGGGCGGTGCTGGTGCCCCTGGTGGCCATGCCGCTGTCGCTGATCGGCACCTTCTTCGTCATGCTGATCCTCGGCTATTCGATCAACCTCCTGACCTTGCTGGCCCTGGTGCTGGGAATCGGCCTGGTGGTCGATGATGCGATCATCGTGGTCGAAAACGTCGACCGGCACATGAAGGACGAGGGCAAGTCGCCGCTGGAGGCGGCCATGCTGGCGGCGCGCGAACTGGCCAGCCCGATCCTGGCGATGACGGTGGTGCTGATCGCGGTGTACGTGCCGATCGGTTTCCAGGGCGGACTGACCGGGGCCCTGTTCACGGAATTTGCGTTTACCCTGGCCGGCGCCGTCGCGGTGTCGGGGATCGTGGCGCTGACGCTGTCGCCGATGATGTGCTCGCGCGTGTTCTCGGCGGAACAGGAGAGCGGCCGTTTCGTTCAGGCCATCGATCGCGTCTTCGACAAGGTGCACAACACCTATCACCGGGCCTTGCACGGCATTCTCGGCACCTGGCCGGTGCTGATCGTGATGGGCGTGCTGCTGATCGGCTGCCTGGCGCTGATGTTCGCTTTTTCGCAATCCGAACTGGCGCCCGAGGAGGATCAGGGCATCGTGCTGTCGCAGGTGCTGGGCGCGCCGACCGCGACTTCGGACCAGATGCAGACCTACGCCGATCAGGTCTTCAAGATCAGCAAGAGCGTTCCCGAGTACAAGCAGATGTTCCAGATCACCGGCGTGCCGACCCTCAATTCAGGCATCGGCGGGGTGCTGCTCAAGGACTGGCAGGATCGCACGCGCAGCGCCAAGGAAGTCCAGCAGGATCTGCAGGCGCAGTGGAACAAGATCGCCGGCGCGCGGGTAGCCGCTTTCCAGTTTCCCGCGCTGCCCGGCGCATCCGGCCTGCCGGTGCAATTCGTCATCACCACCACCGAACCTTTCGAGAACCTCAACGTCGTCGCCCAGCAGGTGCTGGACAAGGCGCGCGCCTGGGGGAAGTTCTATTTCGTCGATGCCGACCTGAAGATCGACAAGCCGCAGGCGACCGTCGTCGTCGATCGCGACAAGATCGCGACGCTCGGCCTGAGCCAGGCCGACGTCGGCGATGCGCTCGGTTCCGCCCTGGGCGGCGGCTACGTCAACTATTTCTCGATCGCCGGGCGCTCCTACAAGGTGATCCCCCAGGTGCTGCAAGTAGACCGGCTCAATCCGTCGGCGGTGCTCGGCTATTACCTCAGGACACCGTCGGGCGCCCTGGTTGCGGCCAGTACGGTGGCCAGCATCAAGTACAGCGTCGTGCCGGAGTCGATCAACCGCTTTCAGCAGCTCAACTCGGTGACCATCTCGGGAGTATCCGGCGCCGCCCAGGGCGATGTGCTCGACTTCATGCGCAATGCGCTGAAGGAAGTGGCGCCGACCGGCTACACGGTCGACTATTCGGGCCAGTCGCGCCAGTATGTGCAGGAGTCGGGCGGCTTCCTGGTGACCATGCTGTTCGCCCTGGTCATCGTCTTCCTGGCCCTGGCGGCGCTGTTCGAAAGCTTCCGCGACCCGGTGGTGATCCTGGTCTCGGTGCCGCTGGCCCTGTTCGGCGCGATGATTTTCATCTTCCTGGGTTTCGCCTCGATCAACATCTATACCGAAGTCGGCCTGGTCACGCTGATGGGGCTGATCAGCAAGCACGGCATCCTGATCGTCGAGGTGGCCAATCAGCTGCGGAAGACCGGCAAGAGCAAGCGTGAAGCCATAGAGGAAGCTGCCGGCATCCGTCTGCGCCCGATCCTGATGACCACCGCCGCGATGGTGTTCGGCGTGTTGCCGCTGGTGATCGCGTCGGGGGCCGGCGCTGCCGGGCGCTATTCGATGGGCCTGGTGATCTTCACCGGCCTGTCGATCGGCACCTTGTTCACCCTGTTCGTGGTGCCGGCGATGTACATGTTCCTGGCCGGGGAACATCGGGCGTCGGCCGATCGCGACGCTGCGTTGCGGACGCCTGCGGCCGAGCAGGCCAAGCCCTGAACCGTGGTTCAGGGCTCGCCCGTCCTCAATGGGCCGGAACGATCACCACGGTGCCGCCGGTCGTGGCGCCTTTCGAGCCGGTGTTGCCCTTGGCGCCGGTGTTGCCGGTCGCCCCGGTATCGCCCGTCGCGCCCGTGTATCCGGTGGCGCCGGTGTCTCCGGTCGCGCCGGTGGCGCCCGTGTAGCCCGTAGACCCGGTGTTGCCGGTCGAGCCCTGGCTTCCGGTCGCGCCGGTCGCGCCGGTGTAGCCGGTGTTGCCGGTATTGCCGGTGTTGCCCTTGGCGCCGGTGTCGCCGGTCGCGCCCTGAGGTCCGGCCGGACCCGCGGGAAGCGTAAAGCAGGCACTCAATGATAGAGTCATAATTGCTACGGCAGTCAGCTTGGAAAATTTCATGGTGTTTCTCCTATTTGGTTGATGGGAAGCACCCGCAAGGTTGTGAGCAATCCCCCCAAATTCGAGACTACGCGGACTTCGTCATCGGTTCTGTTCGCCAGCGCGCATACCCGCAACGATCGGGGGAGGCGGTCGCCATCAGCTATTCCCGCCGGTGTCTTCGCCAGCGCCCTTCAAGCGCCCGTCCGATTCCTTGCGTTCGTCCAGGGCGGCCAGCACCAGATCCGGATTCATCGACCGCTGCAATGCTGCCGCCTCGGGATCGTGGCGGTTTCTGACGTTCGGTAGATCGCGCCGCAACTCTTCGAGCAGGTCGATCAGCTTGGCGGCTTTCTGCTCGGTCAGCAGGGTGACTTTCAGGTCCAGATGCGCCCGCTGTTCATCGAGCCTGGCGAGCCGGTTCTGCTTGATCAGCACCACGGTTGCGGTGAGCAATGCGCCCAGTCCGACTATCCCCTGCAGCCAGAAGAAAGGCGGCGGGTCGAATTCGGCCATGCCGAAGTGGCGCGCTGCCCTGTCGGCGAAGATCCAGAAGGCGACAAAAAGCAGGATGAAGCCGAGAAAAACAGGCTGTCCGATGAACAGGCTGAAGCGTTCCAGGATGCGTTGCCAGCGGCTGATCTTCTTGTCTTCGCGGCTGTAGAAGTCCAGAACGGCATCGATGTTGCGGCTGATCTGGTCGCGCTCAGAGCCGAACAGCTTGCCCTCCGGGTCCGGAGGCGAGGCAGGAGGATCGGCGGATTTCGAGCTCATCGGGGACTGTTTCCTAAACCCGCGCAAGGGAGCAGCGGCTAGCCCGCTTGACGACGAAATGGCCGCGCAAGGCGGCCATCCCGTTCCTGCATCGGCGCTTCAATAAGGCTTGTTAGGCTTGTTCGCCTCCTTGACGGCTTCCTTCGCGTCGCCATAGATCTGCTCGGCTTTGCCGGAGATCTGCCGGCCCAGCCCCTTGATTTGCTGCTCCTTGCTGCCGGTCAGTTTCCCCGCTTCTTCCTGCACCTTGCCGGCGAGGTCCTTTACGGCGCCTTTCACTTGATCCTTGTTCATGATCGTATCCTTTCATCCAGATGGGCAGGGTCTCCCTGCGGAAACCCGAGATTGAACGCAACGCCGGTTCAGGTCTGTACGCCAACGAACCGATGGCTTCGGGCATGGCCTATTTGCGGGACAGGAACACACCGGCCAGCAGTCCCAGGCCGATCGCCGAGGCGATGATGCGCCAGGGATTTTCCTTCACGTAGTCGTCCGCCGAGGCGGCCATTGCCTTGCCGGCGACGACGGCGCCCGCTTGCGCCTCCTGGGCCCTGACCAAGGCCGTATCGAGCATCCGCATGCCGCGGCCGCGTGCCTCCTCGGCCTTCTCGCCGGACAGGGCGGCGGCCGCCTGAAACAGCGCCTGGGCGTCCTTGACCAGAGTCTTCATGTCATTGTTGACGATTTTGAAATTAGATTCCAGCATCATAAGCTCCTCAAAAAAATTATCGGTAGGGTATTGCCTTCAATGTTGACCTTATGCACCGTTTTGTTCTGCAGATCGGTACGCTTGCGCACATAACGGCGCAGCCGGTTCATGTAAGCTGATCCGCTGCGCTCATTGATTCATCATTGAAGGAGTCCTGCCATGAATGTCACGATCAGTCTGGTCCCCGTCGTATCGCTCGCCGCCGGCATCATGATCCTGGTCATGCCGCGCCTGCTGTCCACGATCGTCGCCGTCTACCTGATCATGGTCGGCCTGGTCGGCCTGTTCGGCACCGGTCACTTCCTGCGTTGAAGATCCGGCGCCGCAAGGCGGTTGCGCTGGCGGTCGCCGCCGCCCTGATCGCGGTTCCCGCGGTCGCGCTGCTGGCCCTCTCCAGCATCGACTGGAACAGGGCCCGGCCATGGCTCGATGCGCGCACCAGCGAGGCGCTCGGCCGGCCCTTCCTGATCGCCGGCGACCTCTCCCTGTCCTGGGACTGGCCGGTTTCGGGGACGGCCGGTCGGGCGCAAACATGGCGCGGGATGATTCCGTGGCCGCACCTGCGCGCCACGGACATTCACATCGGCAATCCCGGCGGCTTGACTGTTGCTGCTCCGGCCGACATGGCCCGCATCGGGCGGGTCGATTTTTCACTTAGCCCGCTGGCACTGCTGGCCGGCAGGATCGTGATTCCCGTCCTCCGTCTAGATCTGCCTGTGGTCAATCTGCGCCGCGGCGCCGACGGCGGGAACAACTGGACTTTCCCCAGCGACGACAGTCCTTCGCCCTGGCGGCTGGAATTGCAGAGCATCGTCTTCAGCAAAGGCCGGGTGCACCTGGTCGATGCCGTCCGGCGCGCCGATCTCACCGCCGATGTCGATACGCTCGAGGCAGATTCGACCTATGGCGTGGCCTGGCAGCTGCGCGGCAGCTTGAACGGCGCAGCACTGGTCGGCAAGGGCAAGGCCGGCGCCGTGCTGTCGCTGCAACGACAGATGGCACCCTTTCCGATCATGGCCAGTCTGCGCACGGGACAGACCGTGATCACAGTCGTGGGCACGCTGACCCGGCCGGCCGACCTGGCGGCCCTCGACATGCGCCTGACCGTCTCGGGCGCGAGCATGGCGCGGCTGTATGCCCTCTCCGGCATGGTCTTGCCGGAGACGCCGCCGTTCGCCACGGAAGGCCATTTGGTCGGCACCCTGAAAGCCCATGCCGATCACTGGGTCTACGACAGCTTCCGCGGCAGGGTCGGCGGCAGCGACATCCGCGGCAGTCTCGACTATCAGGCGAAACAGCCTCGGGCGCTGCTCTCCGGGACAGTCGTGTCGCGGCTGTTGAGGTTTTCCGATCTGGCCCCCATGATCGGCGCCGACTCGAATGCCAGCAAGACCGAACGCGGCGTCGCCGCCGTTCAGCCGGCCGACAAGGCTTTGCCGGTCGAAGCATTCAGGACGGAGCGCTGGACCAGCATCGATGCCGACATCAGTTTCAGCGCCGAAGAAATCGTGCGCAGCCAGGGCTTGCCGATCAACAAACTGGCGGCGAAGCTGCATCTGCAGGACGGTGTGCTGTCGCTCCTGCCGCTCAATTTCGACATGGCCGGTGGCAGCCTGAGTTCGAACATCACTCTCGACGGCAGCGGGAGGGCTGGCAAGGATGCGATCCGGGCGGAAATGAAAGTGACGGCCCGCCGTCTGGAGCTGAAGCGACTGTTCCCCTCTCTGCAATCCCTGCAGGCGAGTGTCGGCGAATTCAATGGCGATGCCTCGCTGTCGGCGACCGGGAATTCGGTCGCCAGCCTGCTCGGCGCGTCCAATGGCGAAATCAAGGCCCGGATCGATCACGGCACGGTCAGCAAACTCCTGCTCGAGGAAATGGGCTTGAATATCGGCAACGTGATCCTGACCAGACTGGTCGGCGACAGGCAGGTCAAGCTCAATTGCCTGGTCAGCGATTTCGGCGTGAGCCGTGGCCTGATGCAAACGCACCGCTTCATCATCGATACCGACGAGGCCCTGCTCCAGGTCAGCGGCAATATCAGTCTGGCGCAGGAGCGACTGGATCTGACCCTCAAACCCGACAGCAAGGGGCTGCGCGTGTTTTCGCTGAGAGCGCCGCTTTATCTCAGAGGCAGCTTCAAGGAGCCGCGGCTGAGCGTCGATAAGGGCGTGATGGCCATCAGGGCGGGCGGGGCGCTTGCGCTGGCGGTCCTGGCGCCGGTCGCAGCCCTGCTTCCCCTGATCAAGACCGGGCCGGCAGAGCAAAGCGACTGCACCCGGCTGTTGGCCGCCGCTGAAGTCCTGCCGCTTGCCCCGGCGCCGTGAACAGGCAAGCGGGCTGCCGGATCACTCCGGCAGCCCGCGGCAACCCGGCCCTGCCGGGGAGCGGTCCCGCTCCTCGCGATTCAGTGGTTGAGCAGGAGCTGCATGATCACCCCGGTGGCTATCGCCACCAGCACGTAGTCGCCGCCCGTCTGCACCCACTGGTAGCCGCGCGGCGGGGCACTCAGCCGGTGGCTGCGCCAGTCATCGACGACGTACTGCCGGTTGCGGTATTCGGGCGAAAGGCGCTCCCCCTTGTGAAACTGATGGTTCGGGCCCGCGCCGCGCTGTTCATAGTCTTGGCCGCGGCCCCGGTCGTCGCGATGATCCTGCCGATCATTGCCACGCGACTGTTCATTGCGACCGCGATCGTTGTGATCGCCCGGCCCATCGGCGAAGGCAAGTCCTCCTGCGGACAAGGATATGGCCAGGAGGGTGGAGATAATCGTCTTACTGTTCATGTTCGGCTCCTTCGGCTGAAATATGGGTTACGAAGCGCCACATCCGTTCCGCGCATTATTTCGTGCGCCTTGTTTCGGGCTATGGCAACTGTGACGAAGATAGGCCGATGGGTCGGTTAATTCTGTGCGCTGGCGCACGCAGCGACGGCGGCACGCCGCTAGTGCCCCTTCAGCGCGTAGATGCCGGGGGCATTGCGCCAGTAGCCTTTGTAGTCCATGCCGGCGCCGAACAGGTAGCGGTCTTCCAATTCGAGGCCGGTGACATCGGCGCGCATTCCCGGCGTCGCCTTGCGCGGGTGCCGCTTGTGCACCAGCACGGCGCTGTGCACCGCCGCCGCACCCTGCTCGCGCAAGTACTCGACGATGGCCGCCAGCGTATGTCCCTCGTCGAGAATGTCGTCGAGCACCAACACCACTCTTCCGCGAAGATCCTGGCTGGGGCGCACCCGCCAGTCGAGCAGGGAGCCCGTGAGCTGGCGGCCGTACCGGGTGGCGTGCAGATACGACACTTCGAGCGGAAAGGCGAGCTTGCAGATCAGGCGCCCGGAAAGCACCAGGCCGCCGTTCATGACGCAGAAGACGAGCGGGTTGCTGCCTTTCAGGCGGGCCGTGATTTCCGCCGCCATGCGCTCTATGGCCGCCGCCACTTCCTGCTCCGTGGCCAGGCAGTCCGCTTCGGCCAAAGCCTGTTCGATTTCCTTGATGTCCAATGGCATGGAGCTCCCCCGTGGCAGATGGATGCCGAGTTTTACCACAAAGCCCATTCACCGACTTCGCGATCGAAGACCATCTCCCTTAGACTTGAAGTACGATGGACCCATGCCGGATATCGGCGCGATTTCGACGGGATGCCCAATGGCGCAAGAGAATTTAGCGGACAGTCTGGTGGCGCTGCTGCCGAGGCAGCCGGGGGCCGGGCTGTTCAATCCGTGGACGCAGAAATGCGCGCTGGATTCAGCCGCGGATGCGGTGGACCGGAGGATGGCCCGCCTGCGCCGGCACTTCGACGTCGCTCCCCGCTTCGTCCTGGTCGGCGAGGCGGCGGGGTACCAGGGCTGCCGCTACTCCGGCATCGCGTTTACTTCCGAGCGGCTGCTCTGCGCCGGGAGCGTGCCGCGCATTGCCCGGGAAGACCGGTTTACCTCGCGCCCCCTGCCGTTCTCCGAGCCGTCGGCGACGATCATCTGGCGGACGCTGTTCGAACTCGGCCTGGCCGAGTCGACAGTGCTCTGGAACGCCTTGCCGCTGCATCCTTTCCCCGACGGGCGGGAACTGGGCAACCGGACGCCGCTCGGGCCTGAACTCGAGATCGGCCTGCCCTGCCTGGATTTGCTCAGCCGCCACTTCAGCGGATTGCCCTTGGTCGCGGTCGGTCTGCAGGCCGAAAAAGCCATGCGCCGCCTGGGCGTCGAGCCGAGCGTGACGGTCAGGCATCCCGCCAACGGGGGGGCGACGAAGTTCGCGACCGCAATGAAGCTGTTCGCGCGACGCGTGGCGGCCGGCCGGCGCTGAGGACCCTCCGGGGCCGGGCATCGGCCCGGTCCGGGATTCCTCAGTGCCGCCATTTCTTCCTGAGCAAGGGTCTCGAATCGGTCACCGCCTTGCCCAGCAGCGCGCCGCTTTCGCCCATGCCGAAGGCCAGCATCATGAGTTGGGGCGCGTGCAGGATCGGCGTCGCCGAGGCCAATCCCAGCCGCTGCTGGCGCACGTCCAGGTTCATATGGCACATCGGGCACATGGTCGCGACGACATCGGCGCCGCAATCGCGCGCGTTGATGAGTACGCGCCGGGTCATTGCCAGCGCGGCTTCCGTCTGGGTCACGCCGAGCGATCCGCCGCAGCAATCGGTCTTGCCGGACCAGGCCACCGGCTCGGCACCGAGGGCACGGACCAGATGATCCATCTTCATCGGGTATTCCGGATGCGATGCGCCGGTGACGACGCTGGGGCGCGTGATCAGGCAGCCGTAGTAGCAGGCGACCTTGAGGCCGGTGAGCGGCTGCCTGACGCGGGCGGCAATCTTGTCGGCCCCGGCGAACTCCATGAAGGTGTCGAGCAGGTGCTGCACCCGTACCGTTCCGCCGTACTCATAGTCCAGGGCCGCCGCGACTTGTCCGGCGCGGGCAGGATCGGTGCTGACTTGATGTTCGGCGGCCTTCAGGCGTGCGAAGCACGAACTGCAGGGTGAAGTCAGCGTGCCGATCTGCATGCGCTCCACGGCGGCGATGGTGCGCATCGGCATCACCGTCGCTTTGGCGGCATCGGTCGCATGGGCCGGACTGGAGCCGCAGCAGGTCCAGCCCTCCGGCTCGACCAGTTCGATGTCGAGCAGGCCGGCCACCGCGCGCGCCGTATGATCGTAGTCGGCAGCGCTGCCTTCCGCCACGCAGCCGGGAAAGTAGGCCACTTTGCCGGCGCCGTCCGCGACCGGCTTGACCGGCCTGGGGGCGCGAACGAATTTCGGCAGCAGCTTGAAGCGACCCCGGCGCAGCAGTTGCCAGCCCAGTCTGGCGTCGTGGGCCGGCTTGCCGCGGGACAGGTTGAAGGCGAGCATCAACAGCGCTTCGGGAACCCGCCCGAAGAAGCCGGCCAGACGCAGGAAGATCGAGTTGAAGGCGGGAATTTCAGGAATCGCCGGCGGCACGCCGCGCCTCCGCGCTTCGATGCGCAGGGCATCCATCACCGCGGTCACGTCGATGCCGCGCGGGCAGCGCGTGGCGCAGGTATGGCAGGAGGCGCACAACCAGATCGCGCGGCTGGCCAGCACGCCTGCATCGTTCATCTGCAGCGCCCGCATGACCTGGTTCGGCGTCATGTCGAACCGGTCGGCGAGCGGGCAGCCTGCAGTGCACTTGATGCACTGCCAGCAGCGATGGATATTCTCGCCGATCTGCGTGCGCACCATCGCGGCGAAGGTCTCCGCCGACTCCGCCGGGCAAGCTTTGGTGAGATTTTCTACGCCGGCGTCCATCGTCTCATCCCTGTGTACCCGAGCGAAGTCCTGCCGCCTTGACGATCTCGGGCACCGCCTCCTCCCACTCGATGGCCATGATGTGCACTCCGGCGACGCCTTCGATCTCGCGGATTTCCTGGATCAGCTCGACGCAGATGCGCTTGCCTTCCTCGCGCCAGGCCGTGCTGCGCGCCGTCTTGTCGTCGCCGGCTATGCCCTTGACTGCCGCTTCCAGGCGCGCGTCCAAGGACTCGGGCACCGCCATGCCGGGCACGTTCAGGCGCAAATGGCGCGCCATGCCGGGGCTCTTCAGGGGCCCGACGCCGGCGAGGATCGCCACTCTTTCGTGTGCGCCGAGATCGACGACCTTCTTCATGAATTCGCGGAAGCGCGGCACGTCGTAGACCAACTGGGTCTGGATGAAGTCGGCGCCGGCCTGCGCCTTCTTGCGCAAACGGTAGGGCCGCATGCCGGCAGGGTCGGCGAAAGGATTCGCCGCCGCGCCGATGAAGAGGCGTGGTCCGCCGCCGGGAATATCCCTGCCGTTCTGGTAATGATTCTCGTCGCGCATTGCGCGCACCATGGCCACCAGCTGGATCGAATCGATGTCGTGCACGTTCTTGGCGCCCGGATGGTCGCCCTTCGACTGGTGGTCTCCGGAAAGGCACAACAGGTTATGCACGCCATGGGCGGCGGCGCCGAGCAGGTCCGACTGCATGGCGAGCCGGTTGCGGTCGCGGCAGGTCATCTGGATGATCGGCTCCAGCCCTTCTTCTATCATGAGCAGGCCGGTCGCGATGCTGCTCATGTGCACCACGGCGGCCTGATTGTCGGTGACATTGGCGGCGTCCACCCAGCCTTTGAGAATCTGCGCCTTCTTGCGCACGAAGGCGGCGTCCCAGCCGCGCGGCGGCCCGAGTTCCGCAGTCACGGCAAAGTGCCCTTGGCGAAGCGCGCGTTCCAGATTTCCGCCGCTCTTCCGAGCAGCCTCCGCGGGCTCGGCTGCTGCGTTGCCCTGGCTCATTCGCCGCCCTCCTGGCCCTGTTCCGCAGGCAGGCGCAGATCGTCGCGCACCATGCGCCGCGGCCCGCCGTCGCGGCTCGTCGCCCAGTCCTTCGGCGCTTCGATTGCCATCAGGCTTTCTGTCATGCCCAGCGCCTCGGCCCTCTCCCAGATCATGTGCCAGGCGCAGGGCAGCGCCGCGTCGACTTCGCAGCGGCCGTTCTGCGAGCCGCCGCAGGGGCCGTTGAAGAGCTGCTTGGCGCAGCGGCTCACCGGACAAATGCCGCCGGTCTTGTCCAGAACGCAGGCGCCGCAGCCCTGGCAGCGCTCCTCCCAGACCCCCTGGGCAGAGGGCAGGCCCATGAACAGGGTATCGAGTGCCGGCAGGATGCGCGTGGCGGGAAAACGCTCGGCCAGCGTCTGCACGCCGACGCCGCAGCCGAGCGACAGCACCGCGTCGTATTCCTTGATCTGTTCGGCCAAGGGCTCGAGGTACTCCCATTCGCACTGGCGTTGCACCATGGCCTCGGTCACCTCGAGCGGCTTGCCTTCCTCCATGCGGCGCTTCATGCGCAGGCTGGCGGCGAGCGTCGCCACCTCCTTGCCGCCGCCCGAGAAGCAGACGGTGACGCAGGTGCCGCAGCCGACGGCGAGCACGCGGCCGCAGCCGTCGAGCATCCTGGCGATGGCATCGAGGGGTTTCTTTTCCGCGACGATCATGCCGCTTCTCCTTGTTTGATCTTGCGCCGCAAAGGACTCGGGCCCAGGGCGCGCACCGTCTCGACGTGCTCGCCGGCCAGTTCGGCGAACTGGACGCCCATCGCCGCGGAGATATTGATCATGCGCGCCCGTTCGGCCTCCAGGCCGATTTCGCCGAGCAGGCCGTGCACATAGTCCAGCCGTTGCCGGGCGTAAAGATTGCCCTTGATGTAGTGGCAGCTGCCGTTCAGGCAGCCGGCGATCAGCACGCCGTCGGCACCGTCCTCGAAGGCGTGGAGGATATTCACCACGTCGATGCGGCCGGTGCAGGGCAGCTCGACGATCTTGATCGCCGCCGGGTAGGGCTGCCGCTTGCCGCCGGCCAGGTCGGCCGCAGCGTAGGCGCAGTGGCGGCAGCAAAAAGCGACCACCTCGGGATGGAAAGGATCCATGACTATGCCGTCTCTTGCGGGTGAGGGAAGAGGGCATCGACCTTGGCCCGCACCTGGCGGTCGGTGCTGTGCTTGAGCTGTATCGCACCTGCCGGACACTGCGCGGCGCAAAGCCCGCAGCCCTGGCATAGCGCGGCCTCGATGCGCGCCGCGCCGATGATGCCGCCGACCCCGGCGGTGTCGGCGCTCATGCGCGGCGCGGAATAGGAGCAGCTGCGCACGCAGGTGAGGCAAGCGACGCACAATGCGGGATCGACCTCGGCGACGGCACCGCCGACCGTGATCGCTTCGTGCGAGAGCAGTGCGCCCGCGCGCGAGGCCGCTGCACGCGCATGCACCAGGGTCTCCTCCAGGAGTTTCGGATAGTGGGCGGTCCCGGCCATGAACAGACCTTCGGAAAGGAAATCGACCGGGCGCAGCTTGACATGCGCCTCCATGAAGAATCCGTCCATGTCGACCGGCACCTTGAGGCAGCGCGACAGCTCGCGCGCCGCCGGCGGGGGAATCAGCGGCGTGGACAGGACCAGATAGTCGGGAGCCAGTTCGATCTGCCTGCCGAGGATTTCCTCGAAGACGCGCACCACGGGCCGGCCGGTTTCAGTGCTGACCAGCGGCGGCCGGGCATCGTCGTAGCGCACGAAGAGCACGCCGGCTTCCAGCGCCTTGTCGTAGAGGCGCTCCTTGAAGCCGTAGGTGCGGATGTCCTTGTAGATCACCGTCACCTGCGCCGCCGGCTGCCGCTCTTTGAGGATCAGCGCGTTCTTCAGCGCGGCGGTGCAGCAGATGCGCGCACAGTAGCGCTCGGCGGGGCCGACGCACTGGATCATGACGACCTGGCGCGGCGCTTCGCCCCCCGCCAGCACCGCCTCGAACCGGCTCTGGGTGATGATGCGCGGGTCGCTGCCGTAGCCGTACTCGTCGCCGCGGTATTCGACGCCGCCGGTGGCCAGCACGGCGGCGCCGTGGCTCACGGTCGCACGCTCGATGGCGCCATCGGGCGAGGCGAGGGTCGAGGTGAAATTTCCCATGAAGCCCGCCGTCCTGGCCAGCACGGTCTCGCAATGGACCGTGATGCGCGGTTCGGCACCGACGGCTGCGACGAGTTCGGCGAGCAGTTGCTGCGGCGAGATCATGGCCCCGTCGCTGTCGCGGCCGAGGGGCTCGGCCACGCCGATGTCATCCAGGCCGAAGTGCCGATCGCGCAGCGCGCCGCCCAGCACCGCCTCCTTCTCGAGCAAATGCACCGGAAATCCCTGGCGCGCCAGGGACAAGGCCACCGTCATTCCCGCCGGCCCGCCGCCGACCACCAGGGCGGTCTTGCTCATGGTCATCCGGCCGGTCTGCAATGCGCTCAGTTCGACGGCGCGCGCCGCCGACATGCGCACCAGATCCTTGGCCTTGGCGGTCGCCTCGGCCCGGTCGTTCGAATGCACCCAGGAGCACTGGTTGCGGATGTTGGCCATGTCCACCAGGAAGGGATTCAGCCCTGCGTCGCGGGCGCAATTGCGGAACACCGATTCATGGGTCAGCGGCGTGCAGCTGGCGACGATCAGGCGGTTGGCGCCGATCTCCAGCGCCTTGGCGGAAATATGGGCAATGCTGTCGCGCGAACAGGCGTACAGGCTTTCCTCGGCATGGACCACGCCGGGCAGGCCTTTGGCATATTCGGCGACTTCCCCGCAGTCGAGAAAACCGGAGATATTGGTGCCGCAGTGGCAGACGAATACGGCGGTGCGGGCATCCTCGCCGGTGACGTCGCGCTCCGCCGGAAACGTCGGTGTCCGGGTCAGCGTGCCGCGGCTGCCGGCGAGCAGTTCGCCGACGCCGGCGGCGGCGCCACTGGCGTCGACCAGCGACTCGGGAATGTCCTTCGGTTCGCGAAACGGCCCTGCGGCGAAAACCCCGGGCCGGCTCGTTTGCAGCGGATCGAACTGCACGGTGCGGCAGAAGCCGTAATCGTCGAGTTGCACGCCCAGGCGAAGGCCCAGAGCGCGAACCTCGGGTGCGATTTCCATGCCGACGGAAAGCACCACCATGTCGAATTCTTCCTCGATCATTTCCCGCGCGCCGGCGCGGTCCCAGTAGCGCAGCAGCAGGTTCCCGGTCTGGGCATCCTCGCGCACGCTGGAGATGCGGCAGCGCGTGTAGGCGATGCCGTATTTTTCCCGCGCCGTGCGGTAGTAACTCTCGTAGCCCTTGGAAAAGGCGCGCATGTCCATCATGAACACGCGCACCTGGGTATCCGGTTCGTGCTCGATCGACTGGATCGCCTGTTTCGCGGCATACATGCAGCAGACCGCCGAACAGTAGTCGTGCGTCTGGTCGCGCGAGCCGACGCATTGCAGGAAGGCGATCCGCTTCGGCGTCCGGGCGTCCGACGGACGCTGGACGTGGCCGCTGTTCGGGCCCGAGGCGCTGAGCAGGCGCTCGAATTCGAGCGAGGTGAGGACGTTGCGGTAACGCCCGTAGCCGTATTCTTCCGAAAGTTCCGCGCGGTAGACTTGAAAGCCCGGCGCCAGCACCACCGCGCCCACGTCGAACTTACTCGTGCGCTCGACCATGCCGTGGTCGATCGCCTTGACGCCGCAGGCATCGACGCACTGGTCGCAGTCGCTGCAGATGCCGCAGGACAGGCAGCGGCTCGCCTCGGCGCGCGCCTCGGCCTCGGAATAACCCAGTTCGACCTCGGCGAAGCCGCCGCTGCGCGCAGCGACCACCGTCTCGGGCATGGGGATGCGCGGCGCCGGCAGGATCTGGCGGTTCTGAACTTTGGCGTCGACTTCGGCCTGGCTCAATTCGGCGACCGGCAGCGCCGGCTTCGGGACAAGCCGGGCACTGCCCTCGCGCAGGTATGCGTGGATGGCCTCGGCGCTCTTATGGCCGCCGGCGATCGCTTCGATGACGAAAGCCGTGCCGCTGGTGCAGTCGCCGGCGGCGAAGACGCCGGCACGGCCGGTGGCCATGGTCTGCGCGTCGATGTCGAGCGTCTTGTCCCGGCTTACCCGGACCTCTGAGTCGGCGGGCGCGATGCCGAGCCCCACGCGCTGGCCGATGGAAAAAATCAGGACTTCGCCCGGCATCACGAATTTCGAATCGGGCGCGACGACCGCGGATTGACGACCATGGTCGTCATTTTCGAAGCGCGCGACGCGCTCGCATTCGAGTCCTGCAACGCGCCCGGCGCCGTCGTCGACGACGCGCAGGAAGTTCAGACCGATCTCGATTTCTATTCCTTCCTCGCGCGCCGCCCGCTGCTCGTGCTCGCTGGCCGGCATGCGGCCGGAGCTGCCGCGCACCGCCATGCGCACGCGGCGCGCGCCCAGACGCCGGGCGCTGCGCGCCACGTCCACCGCCACATCGCCGCCGCCGACGACGACCACGTCGCGGCCCTCGATACGCGAGCGCGGATCGACCACGGCGGCGCCCTGCAGGTCGCCGGCCGAGCGCCGCATCTCCGCCAGGCGAACGTCGCGCAGGAAGCGGGTGTTGATCAGCACCCCGTCCAGGTCGTTGCCCGGGATGGGCAGCCGGATGCCCTCCTGCGCGCCGACGGCGATGAGCACCGCCTTGAAGCCCTGCTCGAACAGGTCGTCCAGGTGCTCGATCTGTGCGTTGAGACGGAGCTCGACGCCGAGATCGAGTATGTCCTGGATCTCGCGGTCGATCACTTCCGCCGGAAGCCGGTGCGCGGGGACCCCGAAGCGCAGCATGCCGCCGGGCGCCGGCAGCGCCTCGAACACCGTTGCCGCGTAACCGAGGCAGGCCAGGTCCTGCGCCGCAGTGAGGCCGCAGGGGCCGGCGCCGATGATGGCGATGCGCTCGTCGAAGCGGCGCGCGACCGGCTCGGTCTTGACGCGCGGCTTCGCGTACTCGTGGTCGACGACAAAACGCTTCAGGCCGCGGATGTTGACCGGTTCATCCACCTTGCCGCGGCTGCAGACGGTTTCGCAACGGTGGTCGCAGATGCGTCCGCAGATCGCCGGAAACGGGTTGTCCTTGCGTATCGAATGCAGGGCGTCCTGGTAGCGACCTGCGCGGATCAGCGCGATGTAGCCCTGGGCCCGCTGACCGGCCGGGCAGGCATCGCGGCAGGGCGCCACGCCGCGCTTCTCGATGGCGTAAGCGTCGGGAGTGGCCTGCGGATACAGGCGGTAAGCGGCGCGCTGCGAACGCAGGCCTTCATCGAACAGGCTGGGCAGCGATTCGGGACAGACTTCGGCGCACTTGCCGCAGCCGTTGCAGAGGTCGGTGTCGATGAAGCGCGGACTCGTGCGGACGGTCGCCGTGAACGCGCCGGCGACGCCGTCGAGCAGGGCCAGTTCGCTATCGACCAGAATCTCGATATTGGGGTGTCCGCCTGCGTCCACCAGTCGCGGCGAGATCGTGCACATCGCGCAATCGTTGGTCGGAAAAGTCTTGTCGAGCTTCGCCATATGCCCACCGATGGCCGAGCGCTTCTCGACCAGGTAGACCTTGTAGCCGCTTTCGGCGAGATCGAGCGACGCCTGGATACCGGCGATTCCTCCGCCGACCACCATCACGGCGCCGGTATTTGCTGCGGCCGGCTTGCTCATCGCCGTTTCCATTCTGGTCTCAGGCGACCTTCCTGCGCGGTGCGGGCGAACGCTGAGCGAGCCGTTCCGCCGCTTCGATGGTGTTGGCCAGCAGCATGGCGATGGTCATCGGGCCGACGCCGCCCGGCACCGGCGTGATCAACGCTGCGGTCTGCGCGCATGAGGCGAAATCGACGTCGCCGCAGAGTTTGCCGTCGGGCAAACGGTTGATGCCGACGTCGATGACCACGGCCCCGGGTTTGATCATGTCGCCGCCGATCATCCTGGCCTTGCCCACCGCCGCCACGAGGATGTCGGCGCGCCGCGTATGGAAGCCCAGGTCGCGGGTCTTCGAGTGACAGATGGTCACCGTTGCGCCTTTGGCCAGAAGCAGCAGCGCCATCGGTTTGCCGACGATATTGGAGCGGCCGACGATGACCGCCTCCTTGCCGCTCGGATCGATGCCCGCGTGTTCCAGCATCTTCATCACGCCATAGGGGGTGCAGGGGATGAAGCGCGGCTGGCCCTGGGCCAGGGCGCCGACGTTCTCGGCGTGGAAGCCATCGACGTCCTTCTCCGCGGCGATGGCCGCGAGAATGGCCGCTTCGTCGAAGTGGCGGGGCAAGGGCAACTGGACGAGAATGCCGTGGATGCGGCAATCCGCGTTCAACTGGGCGATCCTGGCCAGGACGACCGCCGGATCGACGTCCACCGGATAGACGACCTTCTCCGAGAGCATGCCCGCGGCTTCGCAGGCATTGACCTTGTTGCGCACATAGACCTGCGAGGCCGCATCCTCGCCGACCAGGATCACGACCAGTCCGGGCCTCTGCCCGAGCGCGGTCAGTGTGCTCACCCGTTCCTTGAAACTGGTGCGCAACTGCTCAGCCAGGGCCTTGCCGTCGAGGATATTCGTAGTCATGGTTTTTCCTTCGGTTACCGTTGATGAGGCCGGGCGGCATCAGGACGCCGGTCCGCGCCAGACCCTGATCGGCTTCCTCAGGGTCGAGAGTTGCTCGAAAGGCGAAAGGGCGGTGAGGACGGCCTCGAAGGGCGCGCCTTTGGCCAGGATCGGATGCGCGCTGGCGAAGTGCCGGCGGGCGTTGGCCGTGGCCGCGCCGAGCGTTGCTTGAAGCGACAGCCCGGCTTCGAGATAGCGGTCGATCTCCTCGAACAGCGCATGGCCGTGCTCCACGCCCATGCTGCCGGCGTCTGTGCCGAGGAGCAGCGGCACGCCCATCCTGACGGCGAGGGCCAGGTGTTCGGCGTGGCTGTCGAGGATACGGCGCAGATTGCCCACCGTCTGCGGCGACCAGCCGACCGCCTCCGGATGCGCCCACTGGAAATGCACCGGGCAGAAAGTCGGGGTCCAGGCCACCCCCCGGTCGGCCATGATCCCGAGGATCTCCCGGTCCATGAAGAAGCCGTGCTCGATGGAACCGACGCCGGCCGCGGCGGCGATGGCCAGTCCCTTCCCGCCGCTGCAATGGGCGAAGGTCTTCTTGCCGCAGGCCCGGGCCGTGTCGACCACCAGTTGCGCGCTCGCCAGGTCGAACTGCGGTTCGTCGGTCACCGCGCCGGCATCGAAGTCGATGATGCCGGTAAGGATCAGCTTGATCTCGTCGTTCGCCCCGGCCAGTTCCGTCACCGAACGGCTGATCGCCTCGGCATCCTCGACGTCCCGGGCCATGAAGGCGCCGTAGCGCTTCGGACGCTTCACGCCCAAGCCTCCGGAACGAACCTGCGCCAGGCCGCTGGCCGGGTTCCTCGCCTCCTCGCGGATCCGGTTGTTGATGCCGTGGCGGTCGCCGGCGTCGCGCACCAGGGTGACGCCGCAGGCCAGCGACTGGCGCGCGCTCGACCGCGCCGCCTCGGTCAGGCTTTCCAGCGGCTGCTTCATGTGCTCGGAACGGAGCTTGCCGTCGGTCGGCTGGCCGTCCAGGAAGAGGTGCACGTGGGCGTCCACCAGGCCGGGCAGCAGGAAGCCGCCGCGCAGGACGGGGAGCCCTTGCCGTCCCAGTTCGGCGCCGTGATCGTCGGCGCTGATGTCGTCGATCCGCCCTTCGCGGACGACGAAGGTGGTTCGTCCCGGGTGATGCGCTTCGCCGTCGAACCAGCCGTCGACGATCAGCGCGAAGGTTTCCGAAGCGCTCATGCTCAGGCCTTGTAGAACTTGCGCACGGCGCGCAAGGCGTTGCTGCCGGACTGCTCGAGGAAGTTCTTGTAGGCCAGGAGCACGTAGTGGTCCTCGGGCAGCGGCTGGTAGCCGCGCCAGGGCGTGCCCAGGATGGTGTCGAAGCCGTAAGGCACGGCCAGGGTCAGGAAGGCGTTCTCCAGGCAGTGCTTGAGGTCCGAGCCGTCGGCGGCTTTCGGCGGCAGTTGCTGGCCGATGTTGGACAGGCCGCCCATCATGTGGATGCCTGCGAGGTCGGGGTCTGAGCCGATCAGCTTGACCGCGTCGAGGGTATTGCGGTTGAGGCTCTCGGTGTCGGCGATGATCGCGGAGATGGACAGGTCCACGAAGATGTCGTCCATGCTCAGGCCGTTTTCCCGGCACAGGCGCAGCGCGCAGCGCTTGGCGGTGCTGTAGATCTCGTCGGCCTTCTTGTTGCTCCTGGCGACGCCGTCCTCGACCCGTTCCGAGGCCATCAGGATGACCTTGAACTTGAAATCGCCGGCCAGTTCCATGAGGTCCCAGCGGTGTTCCGTGATGGAGTTCACGATCGGCAGGCGGCCGGCGGACTTGCCCACGTCGTAGCAGGAGAGGCAGATCTCCTGCACCTTCTTGCTCGGGAAGTCGAAGGACAGCGGCACGACCGTGACTTCCTGGATGGCGCGGATGACTTCGGCCATGAAGCCTGCGTCGGTCAGGGCGCGCGCGCCGATATTGACGTTCAGGTAGCTCGCGCCGGCCTCGGTCTGCCGCACCGCCAGGGCCTGGATGCCGGGCAGGTCGGAATTGTCGAACAGCGCCTTGGTGCTCTTGAAACCGGGATTGATGCGTTCGCCGATGATCTTGATGTCGAAGCCTTGCGTCATGCTGGAGTCCTCTTGCGGGTATTGGCGGGGAAGCCGATGCGTTGCAGAAAGCATTTCTGGAACTCGGCCATGGTGGATAGTTCGATATAGCGGCAGCCCTGGGCCAGCATCTCGGCCCGGGCCCGGGCCTGTTTCGAGGCCAGCATCCGGCGCACGCCGACGCCGGCGGCGTTGCCGACCTGGAAGAAGCGTTGCCGCGGCAGGTCGGGAAAGAGCCCGGTGGCGACGCCGCTGTCGACATCGATATAGGCGCCGAAGGCGCCGGCGATGATGAAGCGTTCGATGTCGCTCTCCTCCAGTCCGGCCAGTACCAGCAGCATGTCCACCGCGGTGCGGATCGCCGCCTTGGCCAGTTGCACGGAACGGATGTCGTCCTGGGTGAAGTGGACGCCCGGGGCCAGCACGGCGACCCGTTTGCCGGCGATCTCAGCCACGTCGGCATGGCCGGCCGCGAGTCTGCCGCGATCGTCCATGATGCCGGCCCGGTGCAGGGTCGCTACCGCGTCGAGGACGCCGGAGCCGCACAGGCCGATGGCCTCCTTGCCGCCGATCACCTCGATCGCGATGCGCCCGTCGGCGCCGAGCCGAACCCGCTCGATGGCGCCCTCGGCGGCGCGCATGCCGCAGGAGATGTGGCCGCCTTCGAGCGCCGGTCCCGAGGGCGCCGAGGCGGTCAGGAATTCGCCGCGATGGATCAGCGAAATTTCGGTGTTGGTGCCGATATCCATGACCAGGTGCGTGCCCGAGCCGGCCCAGCGTTCCTCGGTGGCCAGAAGCGCCGTGACATGGTCGCCGCCGACGAAGCCGCCGACGTTGGGAACGACATGGACATAGGCGCCGGGGCAGGTGGTCAGCCCGAGATCCCGGGCTTTCAGGTCCATGCCTCTCGCTGCCGCCGCGACGAAGGGTGCGCGCCCCAGCTGCGCGACCGGCAGGCCGAGGAGCAGGTGATGCATGGCGGTGTTGCCGCAGACGGCGACATCGACGATGTCATTGACCGCGGCGCCGACGGCGTGACAAAGGTCATGGGCCAGGGCGTTGATCGCGGCGATCGCCGCAGCCTGCAATTCCAGGGCCGCGGCTTCACTCTTGACTGCGGCGTTGATGCGGCTGATGAGATCCGCGCCCCAGGCTACCTGCGGGTTCTCGATGCCGAGGCTGGCCAGGCGGACGCCGCTTTCCAGGTCGATCAGGAAGGCGGCGGCGTTGGTGGTGCCCAGATCCACGGCCAGCCCCAGGGTCGGCCGGCCGACGTCGGCGCTGCCGATCAGTTCCTGGCCGCGCCAATCGCTGCGCACATGGGCGCGCAGCGACCACCGGCCGGCGCGCAGCGCCCCCGGCAGTTGCCGGGCGGCGGCGAGGTCGAGGTCGATCCGGGCGCCCAGCGCCCGGGCAAGGCGGTCGGCGTCCGAGAGGTTGTCGGTCAGCGTGGCCTCGGGCAGCGCGAGATCCGTGCTGACCACGGCGGGGTCGAGCGGCAGGATTTCCGCTTCGCCGCTCTCCAGTTCGGCACGCACCACCGGCGCCAGCGAGCGCGGCGCCACTTCGACGGTGCAGTCGGAGCGGGCGCTGACCAGGCAGGCCTGCACCCATCGCTTGTGGCCCGCAGGCGTGTCGGCGAGGTCGCGGTGCTCGGTTCCCTGCCGGTGTTCGACTTCGCCCTCGACGATGTGCACCACGCAGGTGCCGCAGGTGCCGCGGCCGCCGCAGGCGCCGACGATGCGCACGCCGTTGCGGCGGGCGCTCTGGAACAGGCTCTCGGACTCTACTGCGGGAATCTGTCGATCCAGTTGCGAAAAGTTGAGGGTGTGGGCGTGACCGGACCTGGCGGCGATGGATGGTGAAGCGCTTATGCGCTTTGCGCCGCCGTAGAGGCCGGCGCTGCGGTTTTCGTGCGGGCGACCACCGCGCACTTGCCGCGCGTCGGACAGGTGTCGCAGCGCGACCACTGGACCGCCGGCAGATCGATGCCGATGCCCAGCACCATCGAGGTGGACTTGAAAGGATGCATCAGGTGGCCGGACTTGAGCGCTACCCCGATGGTCTCCGCCTGGGCCAGGCGCAGCACGGCTCCCTGCGCGTCGAGGGCGAGGCCCGGGTCGCCGGCACGCAGTTCCCCGGCCATGGACAGTCCGCGCCGCGTCGCGTCGGCCTGCATCCGGTCCTGGGCGCGACGGGAGACGGCAAACAGGAGTTCGTTGCCCAGGCCGTCGAGCGCCAGTGCGAGGGAGGCCTTGCGTTCGGCGAACAGGAGGCTGACCCGCTGCTCGAGCAGGGGCCCGAGCGTGCACACGCCGCAGGCCAGCGCGGTCAATTGCCCCGATGCCGGCAGCAGCCACGGGGCGAAGAGCTTCTCGCCGCCGGCGCAGAGGATTTCCGCCGGCGGGGCGTCGAGCGGCACGAGGCAATAACTGTAGGCGGCATCGATCAGCGCCTCAGCCCGCGCCAACTCGATCGCCTCGCGCCGCAGCCGCTCCCGCGAGGCCGACGGCCGCCCCGGCTGAGGCGCCGCCTCGGCCTGGCCCAGCACGTCGAAACCCCTCGCTACTCTCATCTTCCCTTTGCCTCAGCCGGCGTACTTGCGCGCGGCATCGAACATCGCGCGGACGTTGGCCGTCGGTGTTTCGTCGGGGATGCCGAAGGCGCCGTCGAGCATCAGATTGCCGCCCTTGTTCCAGATGTTGTCCACCAGGTGCTTGACCGCCGCGTCGACTTCTTCCGGCTTGCCCGTCGTCAGCAGCGACGGCGAGATGTTGCCGCGCAGGGCGACGACGTCGCCCAGGACCTCGAAGGCGCGGACCATGTCGGTGCGCTCGAACCAGTAGATGCACTTGCCGGCCGGGATGTCCTTGATGATCTCCAGGCGCTTGGTGCAGTCGGCTTCCCACAGCGGCATGGGAATCAGGTCGGCTTCGATCAGGCCCATCATCATCTTGCGGAACGAAGGCCACCAGAATTCCTCGAATTGCTTCGGGCTCATGAAGGCATCGGGTGCCCAGTGGATCGGGATGAAGACGATGGGGTGTTGCGCTGCCTTGGCGTTGGCGATTGCCATCTTGGTCAGGAACACCGCCGACTTGTCGAGCACCAGCTTGAGCTTGTCCTTGTGGCGATACAGGTCTTTCATCATGCCGGTGGCGCCGCGGAAATAGTCGGCGATGAAGTCGTACGGGGCAACCGCGTTGCTGCCGTTGAACAGGGGGAAGCCGGCGGCGTTGATGCGCTGCACCCATTCGACGTGGTGGCCCAGGAAGACATTGACTTCCTCGGCGGCGGCCACGATCTTTTCGAACGAGGCGCGCACTTCGGGCAGGGCGAAGGAACGGATGCCGTTGACCAGACGGAAGTAGTGCAGTCCCGGAAAGATCGGCAGCTTGTCGAATCCTTCGAAGGCGCCGGCCACGCGCGGCAGGTACTTGTGGATGTAGAAGCCCGTCGGATCGAACAGGAAATCGTCGTACTCGTCCGGCGTCATGTATTCCCGGTCGAGATACTGGTAAGGCTGCATCTCGCCGACGCCGTGGCCAGGCCACTGCAATTGCTTGAAGTCCAGCTTTTCCAGCGCCAGCCCCTGGCCCGTGCCCATCAGCAAGGGGTAGACGCCGTCGGGCTCGAACTCCGCCACGACGTCGAAGCAGACCTTCTTGGCCTTTTCGTAGTCGTACATCATCTCCTTGTAGGTGATGCCGCCATGGTTGGCCGGCCAGAAGAAGCTCTGCAGGCCGACCGGCATGCGGTCGGGCCGCTCCAGCCGGGCGCAGGCCATGATGCGTTCGAAGCGCGCATCGTAGGCGGCCTTGGCCGCGTCGCTCTGCTCGTAGGGGCCGATCATGGTGCTCATAGGATCTCCTCGGCGCTGCGCGCCGCGTCCTGGGAGGGACGCTCTTTCTTGGACCGCTGTTCCGTGCTCACGCGGCCACCCCCATCCAGTTGCGGCAGAGATTGACCGCTTCCACGGCATTGACGCCGAAGGCATCGGCGCCGGTATAGGCCCGCACCGTCTCGTCGATCTGGCCGCCGCCGATCATGATCTTGAACTTGTCGCGCATGCCCGCCGATTCGAAGGCGTCTATGGTTTCCTTCATCGAATCGAAGGCCAGGGTCAGGAAGCCGGACAGGCCGACCACGTCCGGCTGGTAGGCGTTGATCTCCTCGATGAACTTCGCCACCGGAACGTCGATGCCGATGTCCTTGACCTCGAAGTCGTTGATGTCGAGCATGAAGGAGACGATGTTCTTGCCGATGTCGTGCAGGTCGCCGTGCACCGTGCCGATCAGCACCTTGCCCAGCCGCTTCGCCGCTTCGCCCGGACCCTGCTTGATCAGCGGCTTGGCGATGGCGCCGATGGTCTCCAGCATCTCGCCGGCGAGCACCAGTTCCGGCAGGAAGTATTCGCCTTCCTCGAAGCGCTTGCCGACGATGTCCATGGATGCGCGGCACAATTCCAGCACGCGCAGCGGATTGACCTTGTCCTCCAGCAGCATCTTCTTGGCCAGGGCCAGGGCTTCGTCCTCGTTCATGTCGGCCAGCCAGTCGACCAACTGTTGCTCCAGTTCGCTCATGTCGCTCATGCTTGATGATCTCCTTCCATGGGGTGGTGTTACGTAATTCGCTCGCGTTCGCGCAGGCCGGATTCATTGATAATCTCGGCCAGGACGTCCTCGTTCTTGTGGCCCATCACGTGGATGCCGGCGACGCCTTCGATGTCGGCGACGGCTCCGATGGTTTCGATACAGACCCGCTTCGCTTCCGCCTTCTGGTCGGCGCAGGCGGCGATCCGCGCGAGCACCGCTGCCGGCACATGCACGCCGGGAACGTGGCTGGCCATCCAGGAGAGGGCCTTGGCACTGCCCAGGGTGCCGACGCCGACGATGATCTGGCAGCGCTTGTGCAATTCGCGACGCCTGACTTCGCGCATGAATTTTTCGAGCAGGTCGACATCGAAGCAGAACTGGGTCTGGATGAACTGCGCGCCGGCGTCCACCTTCTTCTCCAGGTTGAGGATCCGGTCGGCGTAGGGCGGAGCGAAGGGGTTGGCGGTGGCGCCGATGAACAGGCTGGGCGCCCGGTCGAGTTTCCTGCCCGAGGAATACAGGCCGCGGTCGCACATGCCGCGGGCGATGCGGAGCAGCGAGACGGCGTCGAGATCGAACACCGGCTTGGCTTCGGGGTGGTCGCCCTGGCTCACGTCGTCGCCGGTCAGGCAGAGGATGTTCTGGACCCCGAGCGCGGCGGCGCCGAGGATGTCGCCCTGGATGGCGATGCGGTTGCGGTCGCGGCAGGCGACCTGATAGACCGGTATCAGACCGTGCGCGGAAAGGATGGCGGACGCGGCGACGCTGGACATGTGGCAGTTGCCGCCGGCCCCGTCGGTGATGTTGATGGCGTCGACCAGGCCCTTGAAGCGGGCGGCCCGCGCGATCAGGACCGCGGGATCGGCCGAGTCCGGCGGGGCCACTTCGACGGTGACGACAAAGCGCTTCGAATGGCAGGCCGTTTCGAGACTGCCCGGCTCGTGCCTGACGACGTCGTCCTCGGAGAACCTGGGGATGGGCTCCACCGTCGGCTTGCCGCAGATCACCTGCAGCCAGGAAGACCGCCCGTCGTGGGCATGGTTGCGTGGCGGCAGCAAGGGCATCGCCTCGGTCGTCAGGTCCGCACCCGCGTCCTCCAGGCCGGCAATGCGCTGCGCGCCGAGGCCGGCCTCGATCCAGACACAGGGCATCTCCGCTTTCACCTCGCAGCCGCCGTCGCCGCGCACGCCGCCGCAGGGACCGTTGCGCATCTGTTTCGGGCAGTTCATGGTGCAGGCCATGCCTGTCGACGAGAGCACGCATTCGCCGCACATCCGGCAATCGAACAGAAATTCCTTGGTGATGCGTTCCAGCGGGCGCATCGCCGCTTCGGCCCGGGCGAGGCCGATGCCCCGCATCAGCGGCGCCAGCCAGGGGATGTAGCGCTCCACGGCAGCATAGACGCGGCGAAAGCCGCGCGCGTGCCTGACCGACCAGAGGCGTACCGTATACATTGGGCTATTATTGGATCCAATAATAGGGGTTGTCAATAGATAACCACATAAAATAAAGGTGTATTATTTTACTCGGGATTTATTTATCGTATTGTTTTAAAGGAAGTTGTGTAAACGGCCTGGCGGCGTTCCCCGATCTGAGGCGGCATTGCAATGGATACATTGGTCTCGGCCCTGGCCAGGCAGGCGCGGTGGCCACTCAGTCGGGCCGGAACAGCGTGACGTTGACCTCCGCCAGCCGGGCATGCTCCTGCATCAACGACTCGACCCGCGCGCCCTGGCGCAAGCGCATGGCTTCAACGATCTTCTGGTGGTCGGCGTGGGCACGAACCAGGACTTCATGGTGCCTCCGGGCGATTTGCCGGGACGGGGTGCCGCCCCCAAGGACGGCCTCGGCCGACGCGAAAGGCAGTTTGTTGTTCAAGGCCAGCGCGCTGATGAGGGCCATATTGGCGCTGGCTTCGACGATCAGCCTGTGGAAGCGCCCGTTGATTTCCACCCAGCGCACGTCATCGTCCATGCCGTAATGATCCTGCAGCGCAATGGCTGCGCCGTCGGCGATGCAGTTCTCCAGCGCCTGCAGCAGTTCCTCGCTCGGACCGGCCTCGGCGGCGAGCCTGGCCGCGGCACCTTCGAGGATGCCGCGCACCTCGATGGCATCGATAATATCCTTGGCGCTGAACGCGTGCACCACGTAGCCGCGCTTGCCGGCGGCCGATAGCAGGCCCTCCTGCGCCAGGATCGTCAGCGCTTGTCGCACCGGCGTCCGGGAGACGCCGAGCCGCTCGGAGATCGGTATCTCGGCGACGCGCTGTCCAGCCGGCAATTCTCCGCCGAGGATCAGTTCCCGCAGTTTGAGGACCACCTGTTCGCGCAGTTTCAACTCGGCCGGCGCGGATTTTGTCATCTGTCCATGTCCTTCCAAAATCATGATCTGGATCCAATGCTAAAGAAATCGGGCCATTGCCGCAACTCGGGGCCGGGGCGGCGGGCCGCGCCGGCATCGGCATGGCCGGGTCCGCCATTTGTATCCATTGCGTTGCTGAATACGGTCTCGGCAGCTTTGCCTGGCGTCGTGAAAATAAGCGGAAAAACAGTGCGGCGCATGTGAATGGCGTCAAATTGCGCGCCAATAATTCAGATAAAAAGTATTGACAAGTCCGGTTATTGGATCCAATATTGCATTAAGTATGAAGGATATCGATTGCCGCAGCGAAGCAGGCAAGCGCCTAAGGCCTGGCGCTGACGGGTTGGCTGGACCGGCCTTCGCCAAGGAGGTATGCGGCGGATGGTGCGTGTGTAGCCGGAGGCAAAAGCCCCCGCTCGAGTCTTTGAGCGGGACAAAACGACGTGGAAATGCATAGAGGAGGAACTGGCATGTCTGAAAATCGTGGTGTCGTTTATATCGAGCAGGGCAGGGTCGAGGTGCAGTCGATTCCGTTTCCCAGGCTGGCCAACCCCCAAGGGAAGCAAATCGGGCATGGGGTCATCCTGAAGGTCGTCACGACCAATATTTGCGGCTCCGATCAGCATATGGTGCGCGGCAGGACGACGGCGTCTGCGGGACTTGTCCTCGGCCATGAGATCACCGGCGAAGTCATCGAGCTCGGATCGGACGTCGAAACGCTCAAGAAGGGCGACCTGGTATCGGTGCCGTTCAATGTCGCCTGCGGCCGTTGCCGCACATGCAAGGAACAGCATACCGGCGTCTGCCTGAGCGTCAACCCGGCACGCGCCGGTGGCGCTTACGGCTATGTCGACATGGGCGGATGGATCGGCGGTCAAGCGGAATACGTGATGGTGCCGTATGCGGACTTCAACCTGCTGCGCTTTCCGGATAAGGAGCAGGCCATGTCGAAGATCAGGGATCTGACCTGCCTCTCGGACATTCTGCCAACCGGATTCCACGGCGCGATCACCGCCGGCGTCGGGCCGGGGGCGACGGTCTATATCGCCGGCGCCGGCCCGGTCGGCCTCGCTGCCGCGGCGTCCGCGCGTCTATTGGGCGCAGCGGTGGTGATCGTCGGCGACGTCAACAAGGTCCGTCTCGATCACGCCCGCAAGGTAGGCTTCGAGACGGTCGACCTGTCGCTGGACGCTTCGCTCGGTGCGCAAATCGCCCAGATCCTGGGCGAACCTGAAGTCGACTGCGCGGTCGATTGTGTCGGCTTCGAGGCGCGCGGACATGGTCACGACGGTTCCCGCGTGGAGGCGCCGGCGACCGTCCTTAACTCGCTGATGGAGATCACGAGGGCCGCCGGCCGAATCGGCGTTCCAGGACTGTACGTGACCGAGGACCCCGGTGCCGTCGACGCCTAGGCGAAGCATGGCAGTCTCAGCATCCGCCTGGGTCTCGGCTGGGCAAAATCGCACAGCTTCTTTACCGGCCAGACTCCGGTCATGAAGTACAACCGGCAACTGATGCAGGCGGTTCTGTGGGATCGGATCAACATCGCGGATATCGTCGGCGTGCAAGTGATCACGCTCGACCAGGCGCCCAGCGGCTACCAGCAGTTCGATGCCGGCGCGCCGAAGAAATTCGTCATCGATCCTCACGATCTGCTGAAGCGCGCCGCGTGAACAGCCGGCGGCGCGCGCGGCGTGCGGCCAAGAAGGGCCGGGCGGATCGGATCTGTCCAGCACCGTTTCCTCGGTAGCGGAGCGGTGCAAACTCCGGGCAATGTTTTCGAAGATTGCCTATGCTTGGCAACAGCGATGTTCTTCTTTGAGCCTCTGAACCATTCTTGACACCTATCGTTAGCAGGAGATGAGCATGTTCCCGAAAAACACCTGGTATGTTGCCTGTACCCCCGATGAGATCGCCGACAAGCCGCTGGGCCGGCAGATTTGCGGCGAGCGCATCGTCTTCTATCGCGGACCCGAAGGCAAGGTGGCGGCGGTCGAGGATTTCTGTCCCCATCGAGGCGCCCCCCTGTCCCTGGGAAGGGTCACGGACGGCCAACTGGTGTGCGGCTATCACGGCCTGGTCATGGGTTGCGACGGAAAGGTCGTCAGCATGCCTGGCCAGCGCGTGCGCGGCTTCCCGTGCACCAGGAGTTTTCCCGTGGTCGAACGCTACGGTTTCATCTGGGTGTGGACCGGGGACGAGAAACTGGCAGACCCGGCGCAGATCCATCACCTGGAGTGGGCCGTCAGTCCGGACTGGGCCTATGGCGGCGGCCTGTACCACATCAAGTGCGAGTATCGCCTGATGATCGACAACCTGATGGACCTGACGCATGAAACCTACGTTCACGCCACGAGCATCGGTCAGAAGGAAATCGATGAGTCGCCCGTGACCACCCAGACCGAAGGCGACACGGTGGTGACCAGCCGGTTCATGGAGAACGTCATGGCGCCGCCGTTCTGGCGCGAGGCGTTGCGCGCCAACCATCTGGCCGACGATGTCGCCGTCGATCGCTGGCAGATCTGCCGCTTCACCCCGCCGAGTCACGTGCTGATCGAAGTCGGCGTCGCCCATGCGGGCCATGGCGGCTACGACGCAGATCCGCGCTACAAGGCGTCGAGCATCGTGGTGGACTTCATCACGCCGGAAACGGAGACCTCCCACTGGTACTTCTGGGGCATGGCGCGCAACTTCAAGCCCGAGGACGAGGCCCTGACCGCCACGATTCGTGAAGGCCAGGGGAACATCTTCGCCGAGGACATGGAGATGCTCGAGCGGCAGCAGGAGAACCTGCTCGCTTACCCGGAACGGCGGCTGCTGATGCTCAACATCGATTCCGGCGGCATAAACGCGCGGCGCGTCCTGGAGCGCATGGTGGCGCAGGAGAGGAACATCCCGGCGTAACAGCGGTGAGCGTCGGCAGCGGAGAGCTTGAAGCGCCGACCGCGAGCCGGGTCGAAGCCCGGCTAGGATCCTATGGCCGCTTCGATCTCGGCAAAGCTGTGGCCTGTTTCCGGTGGGCTGGGCGCAATGTCGAGCTGGCGCGCAATCTGCGTTGCGGAGAAAATACCGCGGACCATCTGGCGCCCGCCGGCCCCCTGGTCCACCGCCAGGGCGTGCTGTCGGCCGGCGTGCTTGAGGGTCGCCAGCACGTCGCCGACCCTTGCGTTCAGCACCACGGAGAGATCGATGACCTCCAGTCGGCTGGCCTGCGTCATGACGTCGCGCACGGAGATCTCGGCGCGCCGGACGCCGCGTTCGTGCGTCAGCTGCATCGGCTTTTCGCCCAGGATATCGGTGGAGGTGACGATGCCGATGACGCGGCGATGGCCATCGACGACGATCAATGAGCGGACGCCGTGGTTGATCATGGCCTGGTTCGCGTCGTCGATCAGGGCGTCGGGGGCTATGGTCACGGCCGCAATGCGGCGCAGGTCGGTCATGACCTCGACGGCCGGCGAGTCGGCACTGACCGGCGCCGCGGTTCCCGGATCGGGCAGATGGTAAGCGGCGTCGGCTTTGAGTTTCGCTTGCGGCAATAGTCGGTAGCGCGGGCCTTCCATGATGTTCTCCTTGGGTAAATCGGGTACGACTTTGGTGCATACGCACCAATTCAATGCGAGTGACGTTTCCTGACCCAGTCCAGTGTCGCTTCGGCCATGTATGGCAACACCGCGCCTATCCCCATCAGCACCAGCAGTTCGTGGCAGTCCATTCGCTCCGCTCCCCAGGGTTTCCATTGACAGCGAATTCCGGAGCAATCTGCGTGCCAGTCAAATTTGGTCGCGCGGGCATGCGCAGGCCGCTATCCTACACCGGCGGACAATGCGTTAGTATTGCGCCGCAGCTCCGTTCAAGACAATACTTCCGACCCGGCCATGGACCGCACCCCTCTTCAACGAGCCCTTGGCTTCGCCCGCAAGCCCGTGATTCGCCGCATCGCGTTCGGAATCTTCCTGTCCGTGGCGCTCTTCGGCGCCTTCGGCTACCTCTTTCTGCCCGGCATCATCAAGTCCCAGGCCGAGCATTTGATCACGGCGAGCCTCCACCGCCGGGTCAGCATAGACAAGATCGAGGTCAGCCCCTATGCGCTGGTTTTGACCGTCCACGGCTTGAAGCTGATGGAACCGGATGACGCTACGGTGTTCGCGTCGTTCGAGGAATTGACGGTCAATCTCTCGGCCGAGACCTTCTTCCGTTTCGCTCCGGTCGTTCAGGAACTGCGCTTGACCAAGCCCTATGTCCACCTGGTGCGCAGCGACCCGCACCACTACAACATCGACGACATCGTCGACCTGGCCATGAACCAGCCGCCCTCACCGAAGCCGGCGCGCTTTTCCATACAAAACATCCAGGTGGAGGGCGGCGAAATCGACTTCGACGACCGCCCGGCAAGGACCACCCACAAAGTGACCGAGCTGAGGCTGGGCATACCCTTCGTCTCGTCCTTGCCGTCCCAGGTGGCGATCTTCGTCGAGCCGCTATTGAGCGCCAGGGTGAACGGCGCGCCGCTGCTGATAAAAGGCAGGGCCAGGCCCTTCGCCGAGACGAGGGAAGCGGAGGCCAATCTGGACCTTGAAGCCGTCGACCTGTCGCGTTACCTCGAGTACCTGCCCTACCCGCCCGGATTCAAGCTGCCCAGCGCCAAACTGGACTTGCACCTCACGGCCAACTTCCGGCAACGGCCGACGACGGCTGCCGGAAGGCCGGCGCCGGGCCTGGTGCTGAAGGGCAACATGACGCTCAGCTCGGTGCTGGCCACGGAGCTCGACGGCAAGCCGATGCTCAAGCTGCCCGAACTGTCGCTCACCCTGGGTGAGGTGGATTTGTTTGCCGGCCAGTACGGCATCGCGAAACTCGTCCTGACCGGCCCGGAGCTGAATATCGAGGAGGCGCCCGACGGCACGCTCAACCTGATGCGTCTTGGGCCGCCGGCCAAGCCGAAAGTGCCGGCTGCGGCGGCAGGCAAGGAGCCTGCGGGCATGGCTATCCGTCTGGCGCTGGATGAACTCGTGATCAAGGGTGCGCGCCTCAAGTACAGGAACCAACAGGCGGCGCGGCCGATGCAGGCCGATTTCGATAAGCTCGACCTCAGCTCGAGCAAGATCGTGGTCGATGTCCGGAAGCGCGAAGCGCGCATCGGCGAGATAAGCTCCGGCAGCGGAAATCTTCTGGTGACCCAGGGCAGGATCCAGGCGCCGGTCCCGGCGGCGAAGAAGCCGCTTCCGGCAACCGTCAGTACGCCAGGTTTTGCCGTCAGCATCGGGAAGGTCGCCGTCGCCGACTGGTCGGCAAGGCTCGAAGACCGCGGCATGGCGCAGCCCGTGGTCACTCGGGTCGGGCCGGTTTCACTGGCTCTGCAGGAGTTTTCCACCGTGCCGGGACGCGCGGCCAAGGTGGAAATGCAGGCGGGGGTGAACAAAAGCGGACAGATCAAGGTGAAGGGCGCAATCGGCATGGCGCCGTTCTCGGCCGATCTGGCCCTGGACCTGAAAGCCGTCGATCTTCTGCCGCTGCAAACCTACTTCACCGATCAGGTCAATTTGCTGGTCACGCGCGCCGACCTGTCCGCCCGGGGATCCCTGCAACTCGAACAGCAGCGCGACGGGCAGCTGACGGGCCGCTTCAGGGGCGATACCACCCTGGGCAACCTGGCGACCGTGGACAAGCTGAGCGGCAACGATTTCCTGCGCTGGAAGAGCCTGTTCTTCGGCGGCGTGGATGCCCGCCTGAAGCCCTTATCCCTGTCCATCGAGCAGATTGCCCTCAGCGACTTCTTCGCACGGGTGATCGTCGATGCCAACGGCCGGATCAATCTCCAGGACGTTGCCCTCAGCCACCCCGGCGAGCAGAAAAGCCTTACGGAATCGGTGCCGGCGGGCAGCGGCGCGGGCAAGGCCGCGCCGGTCGCGGCGGCGCCGGCGACCCGGATGCCCCCGGTCAGGATCGGCAAACTCACTTTGCAGGAGGGCAAGGTCCGCTTTTCCGACAACTACATCAAGCCCAACTACACCGCCAACCTTCTGGGCCTGGGCGGCGCGGTCACCGGCCTTTCTTCCGCTGCCGCCACTGCGGCGACCCTGGACCTGCGCGGCCAGGTTAATGACGCGCCTCTCTCCATCTCTGGCCGCATCAACCCCTTGAAGGGCGATCTCTTCCTCGATGTCGTCGCCTCGGTCAAAGGCATGGAGTTGGCGCCGTTCAGCCCCTATTCTGAAAAGTATGTCGGCTATGGCATCGAGAAGGGCAAGCTGTCCTTCGATGTCGCCTACCAGGTGGAAAACCGCAAGCTCACCGCCCAGAACCGTCTGATCCTGGACCAGCTGACCTTCGGCGACAAGATCGACAGTCCCACCGCCACGCAATTGCCGGTGCGGCTTGCCGTGGCGCTGCTGAGCGACCGCAACGGCGTGATCGACGTCAGCCTGCCGGTCGGCGGATCGCTGGATGATCCGCAGTTCTCGCTGGGCGGCATCATCGTCAGAGTGATCGTCAATACCATCACCAAGGCCATTACCGCGCCCTTTGCCCTGCTCGGTTCCCTGTTCGGCGGCGGCGAGGAATTGTCCTGGCTGGAGTTCGATCCGGGCCGCGCCGCCATTCCGGCGGCGGGGGAGACCAAGCTCAGGGCGTTGGCCAAGGCCCTGGCCGATCGTCCGAAACTCAAGCTGGAAATTACCGGCCGCACCGACCCCGAGAGCGACAAGGAGGGACTGCGCCGCGCCGGTCTCGATCACAAGCTGCGCCTGCTCAAGCTCAGGGATCGGGTGGCCGGGGGCGAATCAGCGGATTCGGCCAGCCTGACGCTGAAACCTGAGGAGTACGCGGCCCTGCTCAGCCGCGCGTACAAGGCAGAACAATTCCCCAAACCGCGTAACGTCCTCGGCCTGCAGAAGGATCTGCCCGTGGGCGAAATGGAAAAGCTGATGCTGGCCAATGCCCGGGTGAGCGACGAAGATCTGGTCGCGCTCGGCAACCGGCGCGCCCAGGCGGTGAAGGACTGGCTGGTGAAGACTGGCCGGGTGTCGCCGGAGAGGATCTATATCGTCGCCAGCAAGAGCGGATCGGGGGGGTCCGAAAAGGCCAAGCCGCACCGGGTGGATTTCAGCCTGAGGTAAATCTGCTTATCGCGGCTTGGGCTTGAGATTGGTGGCGGCCATGCCTGCCATGTCGATCTGTTCGTACAGGGTCGGGATGTGCGGCACCGTTTCATCCTTGTGCAAGGAGCGGCGCTGGTTCTTGGGATAGACCACCTCGTCGTCGTCCATATCGTAGGCCATCGCGCAGGCCATAGTCTTTGCCGTAACTTTGCTCATGTGGCGTCCTCTATCTGTTGAGGGCCAGCATTGTACTCCATTGCTCAGCGGAACCGCCATAACCCATCGCGTTCGAGCGCGATGCCGGAGCGCGCAAGCTTGAGCAGATGCGCCAGCAGCGACCGCTTCGCCATCGGGTGCATGCGGACGGGAACATCGTCGTAGACGCAGCCGAGGAGGCTGTCGGCGTCGACGGGCGCCAGATCGCGCAGCGCATGGATGACCTTCGTTTCCCGCATCAGGCGATGGGCGATGGCCTTCTGTATCGCGGCATGGGGTCGGTTCATCAGATGGCCATGCCCCGGGGCCAGCCATTCCAAGTCCTCCCGCAGCAGGGCCTGGAGGGATGCCAGGTAGTCGGTCATGTCCCCGTCCGGGGGCGTGATGACGACCGACGAGCCTTGCATCAAGTGGTCGCCGGTAAACAGGGTCTTCTCTTCCTCGAGCAGGTAGCACAGATGGTTGGAGGCATGTCCTGGGGTATGAATCACCCTCAAGGTGGTCTTCTCGCCGCAGGAGACCCGCTCGCCCTGGCTCAGCACTTGATCGGGCCGGAATGCGCTGTCCTGCCATTCCTGGTCCGGCGCCCGCTGGCCATAGAGTCGGGCACCGGTCAGCGACTTGAGCATGGCCGCCGCAGGGGAATGGTCCCTGTGGGTGTGGGTGACGAAAATCCAGCGAATCGGCCCCGGTGCGGCGCCGAGAATCTTCTCTACATGCGCTTCCATGTCCGGGCCGGGGTCGATCACCGCCCATTCGTTGTTTTCTTTCGTTCCCACCAGATAGCTGTTGGTGCCCGGCCCGGTCATCACGTTGCCGTTGGGCGCGGTGACCCGGATCACCCGTTCCGACAGGCGAACCGCGACGCCGTGTTCGATCTCGTAACACACATCGGCGCGCCCGTCGGGGTCGAGCCGGGCTATCTCCGCATAGGCGGGTTCGTCGGGCAGGAGCATGCGCGGCCCGGCCGAACCGCGCCCCTGGCGCGGCATCATCATCTCTATGTCGCGCAATGCGAGCGTGTGCCGATGGCACTCGTCCGCGGTGGCGAATGGGGTCAGGGATTCCAGCGTGCGCCGCGTTGCCGGCCGCAACTTGAATTCGAGCGCACGGGCCAGGGCCTCGGCCGGGCGCAACCAGAAGTGCGCCACCGCTTCGCCCTCGTCGTGCCGAACGGTTTGAGCCGATGGCGCAATAGCCAGGAAGAAGCGCGTATCGAAGCGCTTGGGCAAGCCGGGCGGCGTCAGCCAATGACTGTGGTAGGCCAGCCGGTCCACGGCGAGTCTGAGATCGAGTTTCCGGCATGCCTCGCCGAGGTTCGATTGCCCGGCTTGCAGGCCGCCGCGCAGGGAAGCCAGCGCGGCAGCGTCCGCGCGATCGAAATCGACCATCTCTCCGCCGGGCTCATAGGCGAAAAGGAGTCCGGCTTCCTCGAAGCACTCGCGAATCGCCGCGACATGGTATTCAAGACCGTGCTCGGGCACGCCGAGCCGGCTGCTGGCAACGCGGTCGTCCACGCCGGCGCAACAGACATAAAGCGTGCGATCGCAGCGCTCGACCACCCCGCCGGGAAACACGCAGGCGCCGCTGTAGAGGTCGCCTGCGCGTTCCGGGCGCTGCAGCATCAACACCTCCATGCCGGCGGCCGCATCGCGCACGACCAGCAGGCTGGCGGCGTTGCGCATGGCCTTCGAGCTATTCATCAGCCGCCGGCGATCTTGGGAAACAGGAATACTTCGCTATCGCCGGGAATAGCCTGGAGCAGCGCGTCCTGGTAGATCTCGCCGTCGATGGCGACAGCGAGATCCGCTGCCAGCGAAGGCTGCAGCCTGGGGTAGCGGCAAGCCAGGGCCTGAAACAGCTGGCCTACGTTGGCCACCGGCAGTTCGAGCGCCGTCTCGCCGTCGGTGAAAGGCGCGAGACTGGACGACAGCAAGATCTTGGCCAAAGCTCAGTCTCCGCCGGCCGCGGCCTCGTCCATGCCCTGCAGCACCTTCGGCGGAGACAGGGGCAGATCGCAAAAGCGGATGCCCAGTGCGTTCTCGACGGCATTGGCGATGGCCGCCAGGGGCGCAATGATCGGAACTTCGCCGCAGCCGCGCACGCCGTAGGGATGGTTGGGATTGGGGACCTCGACGATGAAGGTGTCGATAAAGGGCAGGTCGGAGGCGACGGGAACGCGGTAATCCAGGAAACCGGGATTGGCCAGGATGCCGTCCGCGTCATAGACGTACTCCTCGTTCAGGGCCCAGCCGATGCCCTGGACGACGCCGCCCTGGAGCTGGCCTTCGACGTAAGCCGGATGGATCGCGCGGCCCACGTCCTGCACCGCCGTGTAGCGCAGGATCTTGATCGAGCCGGTCTGCCGGTCTACTTCGACATCCACGATGTGCGCGCCGAAGCCCGGTCCGGCGCCCTGCACGTTGAGTTCCGCATGGCCGGAGATGGGCCCGCCGGTCTTGCCGGCGAGCCGGGCGATATCGGCCAGGGACAGCGGCGCAAATTGCCTGGCGCCGTCCTCGGCAGGGCAGGCATGACCGTCCTTCCAGACCACCGCCTCGAGCGGAACGTCGCGGATTCCCGCGGCTCGGCTGCGCAGCTTCTCGATCGCCTCGCGTGCCGCAACGACGCAGGCCATGCCGCCGGCGAAGGTGCCGCGGCTGCCTGCGGTGATGAAGTTGAAGCCGAGCGACGAGGTGTCGCCGATGTGCGGCCGGACGCGATCGACGGGGATGCCCAGTTCCTCCGCCACCATCATGGCCATGGCGGCGCGCGAGCCGCCGGCGACGTCTATGGTGCCCATCATCAGCGCTACCGTGCCGTCCTCGTTGATATTGAGCGCGGCGGTCGTCTCGTTGCCGATGTTGAACCAGAAGCCGGTGGCGACGCCGCGACCCTGGTCGGGTCCGAGCGGTGCGCTGTAATGCGGATGCGCCCGGGCGGCCTCCAGGGTCTGGATGTATCCGATCGCGCCCAGCTTCGGCCCGTAATAGGTCTGCGTGCCCTCCTTCGCGGCGTTTCTCAAGCGGAACTCGATCGGGTCGATGCCCAGTTTCTTGGCCATCTCGTCGATCACGCTCTCCACCGCGAAGGCCGCGATCGGTGCACCCGGAGCCCGGTAGGCCGCGACCTTGGGCCGATTCACGGTGACGTCGTGGCCGACCACCCGTACGTTCGGAATATCGTAGCGGGTGAACGCGCACATCGACGCGGGCGCCACGGAGGAGCCGGGAAAGGCGCCGGCCTGGAAGCTGAGCTCCGCCGTCGCCGCGGTGATCCGTCCCGCCCGGGTGGCGCCCAGCTTGACCTTGACGTTGCCGCCCGAGGTCGGGCCGGTAGCGCGGAAGACCTCTTCGCGGGTCATCACCATCTTCACCGGCCGGTGCGATTTCTTCGACAGGGCGATGGCCAGGGGTTCGTTGTAGATGTTGTTCTTGCCGCCGAAACCGCCGCCGATTTCGGTCGGCGTGACGCGGATTTTCGAAATCTCCATCTGCAGCAGCTTGGCGCACTGGGCGCGGAAGACGAAATGCCCCTGGGTGGAGGTCCACAGCTCGGCCTGGCCATCCTCGGTGTAGCTCGCCAGGCAGGCCTGCGGTTCGATATAGCCCTGGTGTACCGGTTTGGTGTTGAACTCGCGTTCGATGATCAGCTCCGCCCGGCTGAAGCCGGCCTCGACGTCGCCGAGTTTGAATTCCAGGCGCTTGGCCAGATTGGATGGCCGGGCCGGTCGCGGATTGACGCCTACGGTGTACTGCTCCTCGTGGAGCAGCGGGGCATCCGGCTGCATCGCCGCGATCACGTCGATGACGTGCGGCAGGATCTCGTATTCGACCCTGATCAGCTTCAAGGCCTCGCGCGCGATCGACTCGCTGGTCGCCGCGACTGCGGCCAGCGGGTGGCCGTCGTAGAGCACCTTCTCGCGTGCCATCATGTTCCGGGTGACATCGCGGAAATTGATCGTCAGTTCACCCGCGGCCGCATATTCCTCCGGCATGTCGGCAAAGTCGTCGCGGGTGACAATGGCTTTCACCCCGGGCAGCGCTGCCGCCAGGGAAGTGTCGATCGACTTGATGCGGGCGTGCGCATGGGGGCTCCTCAGCACCTTGCCGATCAGCTGTCCGGGCAGACTGATGTCGGCGCCGTAGCGGGCGCGGCCGGTCACCTTGTCGACGCCGTCGGGCCGCAGCGGCCGGGTGCCGACGACTTTCAGTTCGCGTTCCTGGTATCGGGGTTGGGTGGACATCAGCCTTGCCCTCGCATTTCGCGGGCGGCATCGAGTACCGCCTCGACGATCTTGTGATAGCCGGTGCACCGGCACAGATTGCCGGCCAGCCCGCAACGCACTTCGGCCTCGGTCGGATCCGGCTTGCGCTCGAGCAGGGCGCGGGCGGCAATCAGGATTCCGGGCGTGCAGATGCCGCATTGCAGCGCGGCGTGTTCCAGAAACTTGCGCTGCAGAACATGCAGTTCCCGGCCGACGGCCATGCCCTCGATGGTTTCTATCGAGCGGCCTTCGGCTTCGACGCCGAGGACCAGGCACGAGCACACCAGTCGCCCGTCGAGCATGACGCTGCAGGCACCGCAGTCGCCCGTGCCGCAACCTTCCTTGGTGCCGTTGAGGCGCAGTTCGTCGCGCAGCACTTCGAGCAGAGTCTCCTGGCTGTCGCAAAGAAACTCGACGGCATCGCCGTTGACCGTCGCACTTACATGATGTTTCGTCATCAGGCTTTCCTCCTCGCCCGGTCGAGGGCAATTTCGGCGGCGCGTTGCGCCATGACGCCGACAATCCTGAGCCGGAATTGGCGGGTGCCGCGCTTGTCGTCGATAGGCCGGCTGGCCGCGCGCGCGGCGTCGGCCAGGTGGGCAAGTGCAGCCGCGTCGCCCCGCGTGCCGATCAGGGCCGCCGCGGCTTCGGGCACCAGCAAGGCGCGGCTGGCGACTGCGCCGAGCGCGACGCGTGCCTGCCTGCAGAAGCCCTGCTCGTCCAGGGCGAGGTTCACTGCCGCGCCGACGACCGCGATGTCCATCTCGGTGCGCGGCGTGAAGCGGAGATAGGCATCGCCGGAACGTGCCGGCCGCCGTGGCAGCAGCAGCGCGGTGACGATCTCGCCGATAGCCAGCGAGTTCCTGCCCGGGCCGGTGGCGATTTCCGCCACCGGCACCTGCCTTCTGCCGGCGGGGCCGATGATGCTGGCCACCGCGTCGGCGGCGATCAGCGCGGGGACGCCGTCCGCCGCGGGCGAAGCGTTGCACAGATTGCCGCCCAAAGTGGCACGCCCCTTGACCTGGATCGAGCCGATGAATTTGACTCCGTCGATCAAGCCGGGCCATTCCCGAGCGAAGGCCTCATGTTCGGTGAGTTGCATCAGCGTCACGGCGGCACCGAGGCGATAACCGTCGCCATCGGCAACGATCGAAGTCACCTCGGCGATGCCCTTGATATCGACCAGCAGAGTCGGCTCGATCCGCCCGGCGCGCATCTGGATCAGAAGGTCGGTGCCGCCGGCCAGTATCCTCGCGGAACCACCGGCGCCCGAGAGCAGCGCGACCGCCGCCGCCAGCGTCTTCGGTGCCTCGTAGCGCATTTCGCTCATCGCGGTTTCCCGATCATAGTGTCTCGTCATGTCCTGTCAGGTCGTCAGCCACGGCGCGCTCAGTAATGCGGGGGCATTTCGTCGGGCTGGCTGGCGGGCCCTGCCGGCTCGGCGTTCTGCAATTGCTGGTGCAGCGTGCGCACGTCCTGCTGCAGTCGGACGATCTGCTGTTGCTGGCGAAACACCGTGCGGTTGAGGGCATCGAGCAGGTCCTCCGCGAAGCTCATCTTGGCTTCGAGTTCGTTCAATCGGGATTCCATCGTTCGTTTCCGGGACGGCGCTGAAGCGAGGATTGTATTGCAATTCGCCGGCCGCTAATCTTGGTCGCTGTTGGCCCGCTGCTCGGTAAACGGGGGCAGGCGGCGGCTGATCAAATAGCTGACGATCGCCAGAACGACGCAAGCCATGCAGGCATAGCGTACGCCGCTGACCAGACCGAGCCGGGCTTGTTCGAGCAGGCCGGAGGGCTCGAAGCCCAGCGTTCGGGCAAGCTGGCGCAGGGTTTCCTGGTCCTGTTCGCGAACCAGCAATTGGGGGCTTTTGAACAGGCCCGCCAGTTGCGGGCTGCTGATCTTCTCTGCGGCCAGCGCATCCCGGGTGCTGTGGTTGAAACTCACGCTGACGATCATCCCGGCGATGCTGGCGCCGAACATGCTGCCCAGCGTGCGGGTGGTCTGGATCAGCGCCGAGGCGATGCCGGTGTCCTGCTTGGCAACAGCGGACTGTATCTGAAGGTTGAGGTTGGGCAGTTGAAAACCGAGACTGAAGCCGCAGAGGCTCAAGATCACGGCGACCCACTCGTGGCGGGTGTTGCGGCTTACCGTGCACAACAGGCCTGTCGCCACGATCAGAAGCAGCGCACCCCAGGATATCAGCAGCTCGGGGTGAGGCAGCCTGGGTACCAGACGGCCGTTGATGATGCTGCCGATGGTGACGCTGACCAGCAGCGGCGAGATCAGGACGCCGGCCTCCTTGGGGGAGAGGTTGAAGCCGCCCTGGAGCAGCAGCGGCACGTAGAACAACAGCACGAACAGGATCAGGCCGGACAGGCTGCCCAGCAGGGTAAGCTTTCTCACCGTCGGATTGGCGAACAAGTGCGGAGGAATGATCGGCGCCTTGGAGTGATGCTGGTGGCGCAGGAAAAGCCAGACCAGGAACGCCGATGAACCGACCAGTCCCCAGAACAGCGGCTGGCCGAAGCCGATGCTCTCGCCTTTTTCGGTGGTCAGCAGCAGGGCGACGACCGAGAGGCTCAGCAGCAGTGCCCCGAGCCAATCGATCGAAGCGTTGCCGTCTTCGTTATGCAACACCCTGGGCAGGAACTTCCATACGACCAAGGTGGCGAGAAGACCCATCGGCAGGTTGACGAAGAACACGCTTCGCCATCCCAGATGCTCGGTCATCCAGCCGCCCAGGGCCGGCCCCATGGCCGACGCGGCGCCAAAGGTGGCCGACAGCACCACTTGCCAGCGGACCCGTTCCAGGGGATCCGGAAACAGATCGCTGACCGAGGCGAAGGCCACGCCCGCGATCATGCCGCCGCCCACGCCTTGCAGGCCGCGCGCCAGCACCAGCTGGATCATGCTCTGGGCCATGCCGCACAAGGCGGACGCCAGCGTGAATAGAATAATCGAGCCCAACAGGAATGGCTTGCGGCCATACAGATCGCCGAGGCGGCCCGTGATCGGCAGCAGTATCGCCGTGGTCATCAGGTAGGCGGCCGCGACCCAGGGGTAAAGGCTGAATCCCTGCAGTTCGGCCACCACCCGGGGCAAGGCCGTGCCAACCACGGTTTGATCGAGTGCGGTCAGCATCATGACCATGGCGATGCCCATGATGGCGGCGACGGATTCGCGGTGGGAACGGGGCTGCTGCATGGGGCGCAAGGAGCCCATAGGGATAATCGAAACTCGGGGAGAATGCGGCGGTCCCGGTTGCGCTACATCCTTATGCGCAAGGTTCTCCCTATCAGTGCCAGGGATTCCGGGCTGTCCCATTCCCGGGATCCGTAGAATTTCTGCAACACGCGACCGCGCGCGTCGATCAGCAAGGTCAAGGGCAGCGTGCTGGCACCCAGCATGTTTTCCAGGAACAGCTTGCGATCCAGATAGTTGTCAAAGGTGATGCCCGACTTCCCGAGAAAGGCTGCGGCGGCGTCGCCATCGTCGTCGGTCGAAACGCCGATGATGTTGAACTGCCGACCGCCGTAGCGGCGCGACAACCGTTCCAGGGAACCCATCTCCCGGCGGCAGGGCCCGCACCAGCTGGCCCAGACATTGACGATCAGCGGCTTGCCGCGCAGTTCGGAGAGTTTCCGGAAGTCGCCGGCAAACCCGTAAAGCGGCGCCTCGCGAAGATAGCCGCCGACCTCGACCTCGCCGGGCGTCTTCGCGAATGAGGCCGGGGATGCGCAGCTCAGCCAGAAGAGTATTAAGAGGATCGCTTTCATTTGGGCCGGGATGATGTCCATATTCGTTCCTGCCCGAGCATGAAGCTGCCGGGCCGGAATATTGTGCCATGGATTGCGGGAGGCGGCGCTTAAACAGCTGAACGAACATCCGGAGATCCAACCGGCCATTGTCGATGACCCCGGGACTACACAGCCGCAGACGCTTCGAGGCGCTGCTCAAGCCCGCTTGCGACGGCCTGTACCGTGCCAAGGAGACAGGCGGAAACACGGCCTGCCAGGTCGATCTTCGCAATACGACGCGCGCTCGGCGTTATACTGATCGAATCGCCCGCCGAGCTCGATTGAGGAGAAGCGTCACATGTCCAAACCCGAATCCATTCGCTGCATCGCACTGGTCGGCCACGGCGGCGCGGGCAAGACCTCCCTGGCCGAGGCGCTGCTCGCCAGGGCCGGCGCCATTCCGACGCCCGGCAGCATCGAGCGGGGCAACACCGTCTGCGACTTCGATGCGCAGGAGCGGAGCGCCGGCCACTCGCTGAATTCCGCTTTGGCGAGCCTAGACTGGAACGGTGTCACGCTGAACCTCATCGACACGCCGGGCTATCCCGATTTTGCCGGTCCGGCCATCGCCGCACTGGCCGCGGTGGATACCGCGCTGGTGGTCATCAACGCCCAGACGGGGATCGAAGTCGCAACCGAGCGCATGATGAAATGGGCGGCCGCGCGCGGCCTGTGCCGCATGATCGTGATCAACAAGATCGATGCCGAGAACGTCGATCTGTCCGCCCTGGTGACGGAAATCCGCGAGCGCTTCGGCAAGGGCTGCATGCTCCTCGATCTGCCGGCGCACGACCGACAGGACGTGGTCGAGGTGCTCGAACGCGATTCCGGCGATGCCGACTTCGCATCGGTCGCGGCCGCCCATCGCGCCTTGATCGACCAGATCGTCGAGGAGGACGAGAGCCTGCTCGCCCGCTATCTCGAGGACGGCAGGGATCCCAGCGCCGCGGAACTGCACGCGCCGTTCGAGCAGGCGCTGCGCGCCGGACACCTGATCCCGATCCTGTTCGTGTCGACCCGGACCGGCGCGGGCATCAATGAACTCCTGCATGTGCTGGTGACGCTCGCGCCCAACCCCGCCGAGGGCAACCCGCCGCCGTTCTACAAGGGCGAACCGGACGGACCTGCGGAGGCGTTTCGCGCCGCGCCCGATCCGGATCTGCACGTCCTCGCCCATGTCTTCAAGGTCGTCGCCGATCCCTACATGGGCAAGGTGGGCGTGTACCGCGTCTATCAGGGCACGCTGAAGCGCGACATGCAGTTGTTCGTCGGCTCGGGCCGCCGCCCTTTCAAGGTAGGCCATCTCTACAAACTGCAGGGCAAGGACTACGTCGAAGTGGAGATGCTGGTGCCGGGAGAACTCGGCGCTGTGGCCAAGGTCGATGAAATCGAGTTCGACGCCGTGTTGCACGACTCCCATGATGAGGATCACATCCATCTCAAGCCGCTCGAGTTCCCGCTGCCGATGCAGGGTCTGGCGGTGGAGACCAAGCGCCGCGGCGACGAGCAGCGCCTGTTCGAGGTGCTGCACAAGCTCGAACTGGAAGATCCCTGCTTCGTCGTCGAACGCCACCCCGGCGGCAACGAAACGGTGATTCGCGGCCTGGGCGAAATGCATCTGCGCGCCAAGCTCGAAAAGATGGCCAGCCAGTACAAACTCGAATTGTCGACCAGTTCACCGACCATCCCCTATCGCGAGACGATCACCAGGAGCGCAGCGGCCACCTACCGCCACAAGAAGCAGTCGGGCGGCGCAGGCCAGTTCGGCGAAGTATCGCTGCGCGTCGAGCCCTTGCCGCGCGGTTCCGGCTTTGAATTCGTCGATGCGGTCAAGGGCGGCACCATTCCCGGCGTGTTCATCCCCGCGGTGGAAAAAGGCGTGCGCCAGGCGCTCGATGCCGGTGTCATCAGCGGCCAGCCGGTGGTGGACCTGCGCGTCATCGTCCATGACGGCAAGCATCACCCGGTCGATTCCAAGGAGGTCGCCTTTATCAGCGCCGGGCGCAAGGCGGCCATGAAGGCGATCCGGGAAGCGGCGGCGATCGTGCTCGAACCCATCGTCAACATCGAGGTCACGGCGCTCGATTCCGCGATCGGCGACCTGACCGGCGATCTGCGCTCCCGGCGCGGCCATGTCACCGGCACCAGTTCCGGCAGCCGTGGCCAGGGCTCGACCGTCATCAGCGGCGAGATTCCGCTGGCCGAGCTTGCCGACTATCAGTCCCGCCTGAAGTCGCTGACCGGGGGCCATGGCAGCTACAGCATCGAATTTTCCCGCTATGCGCCCATGCCTGCCGGCTTGCAGCAGAAACTCGTCGCCCAACACCAGGTGCATGACGAGGACTGAGTCGCGGCGCCGGCGCACAGCCATTCATTGACACGGAGGTATTACATGGATCTGGGAATCAAGGGGCGCCACGCCCTGGTTTGCGGCGCGAGCAAGGGGCTGGGCCGGGGTTGCGCGCTGGCGCTGGCACGCGAGGGCGTCGGACTGACCATCGTCGCGCGCGGCGAGGCCGAACTGGCAAAGACGGCGGCGGCCATCCGGGCGGAGACCGGGGTGGTGGTGAACGCCGTGGCCGCCGACATCACCCGGCCGGAAGGCCGTGCGCTGGCCCTGGCTGCGGCCGGGGCCATCGACATTCTGGTCACCAACGCCGGCGGTCCGCCCTCCGGGGATTTCCGGGACTGGAGCCGCGATCAGTGGATCGCGGCGTTGGATGCCAACATGCTGACGCCGATCGAACTGATCAAGGCCACCTTGGACGGGATGATCGAAAGGCGCTTCGGTCGGGTCGTCAACATCACCTCCGCCGCGGTCAAGGCGCCGATCGCCGTCCTGGGCTTGTCGAACGGTGCACGCTCCGGCCTGACGGGCTTTGTCGCCGGCCTCTCCCGGCAGGTCGCCAGGCACAACGTCACCATCAACAATCTGTTGCCCGGGCCGTTCGACACCGACCGGCTCAAGGGACTGATCGCCGCGACCTCCAAGGCCACCGGCAAGGATCTCGAAACCGTGCGCCAGGAGCGCATCAAGGTGACGCCCGCAGGACGCTTCGGCGACCCGGCTGAGTTCGGCGATGCCTGCGCCTACCTGTGCAGCGCGCAAGCCGGTTTCGTCACCGGGCAGAACTTTCTCATGGACGGCGGCGCCTACCCCGGCACCTTCTGAACGGACAGCAGCGCGACCGCTGCCTCGATAGGACTGGCCTCGCCGCGGACTATCGAGTCAACCCAGGCGGTGAGCGGCGCCGGCGCAGCCGGCTCAGCGCCGGTCCCGTGCGTGAATGGCTGGAGCAGGCGCTGCGTCAAGAGCCGCAGCACCTGATCGTGGATGCGCTCATGGCGCTTGGCCAGCAGCCTGCCGGTGCGTTGCGACCAGTCGAGAAACAGGTCTGTTGCGGCGGCGAGTTCGGCGATGCCCTGCTGGCTGAGCGCGGCAATGGCAAGCACCGGCGGGCGCCAGGCGCCGCCCTCGTGCCGGGGGTCGCCGTGGCGGCGCCTCAGGGCCCGCCCGCCCGCCGTCTGCCCGGTCGCCGCGCGCGTGCCCGTCGTCGCGGCGTTGATGCCGGGCTGTCCCGTGTAGGCCGTGCCGAGCATGCCCTCGATCTGCTCGCGTGTCGCGGCTGCCTGGGGGAGATCGGATTTGTTGATCGCATAGACGTCGCCGATTTCCATGATGCCGGCCTTCTGCGCCTGGACCTGATCGCCCAGGCCGGGGACGGCGATGACCAGCGTGCAGTCGGCCGTGCCGCCGACCTCGATGTCGGATTGTCCTGCGCCTACTGTTTCCAGCAGGATACGTTCGAAGCCGAAGTGACTGAGTACGGCGACGATATCGCACGCGGCCTCGGAGAGGCCTCCGCTATGACCGCGCGATGACATGCTGCGGCAGTATACGTTCGGCAGCGCGCTGCTCTTGTCCATGCGGATGCGATCGCCCAGCACGGCACCGCCCGAGAACGGACTTGAAGGATCGACCGCGATGATCGCGATGGGTCTGCCGTCCGCACCCCAGTGGGCCGCCAGGGCGTCGACCAGTGTCGATTTTCCCGCCCCCGGCGGTCCCGTGATGCCGATGACTGTCGCCCAATGCGGGGTGCGGTAGGCTTCGCGCAGGATCGCTTCGTGGCCTTCCGCGCGATTTTCGACGCGGCTGATGGCGCGCGATAGCGCCCCGACGTCGGGGCGGGGCGTGGTAGCCATCAGTCGCCCGCCTTCGGCAGGACCGGCCGGCTGGTAGCCTGGTCGCTTTTCCTTGATTCCATAATATGAACAATTAATTTTTTGTCGGATTCTATGCGTCTTCCGCTCAAAACCATAAACTTTCAACTGGGCCGACAGGAAGTTCAAAGGTCAACGCACGCCAGCAGCGGCAGCCCATAGGAAGCCCGCGCTCGTCGCCGACCCAGCAGTCCGGGTCTTGCCCCGATCGCCTTCGCCCGAGGCGTTCTGCGTTGGCCCGAGCGTGCTATAAAGACTTCCGGCAATGATCCGGACTTGCCGGGTCGATCAGCGTCGACCCGGCGGGACAGCCGAAATCGTCGCCGCCAATTGCTCCGATGTGTGACAATGTGTGACAGGGCAGTATTTTCACAGACCGCCATGAATGGCGGCAGGAGGATGACAGTGAAAGGTTTCATCAGCAAGTACGACAAGGATCATTGGGGCGGCATCCTGATGTTTCTGCTCGGCCTGGGGGCGATGTTCCAGGGCATGACCTACAAGATCGGAAGCCTGAGCCGGATGGGGCCGGGATTCTTCCCGCTTTCGCTGGGGGTGCTCCTGGCGCTGATGGGAGCGGCGATCTTCTTTACCGCCAAGAAGGACGAGGCAAAAATCAAGGAGGTGCCGCTGCCGCCCGAATGGCGCGCCTGGTTCCTCATCGTGCTGAGCCTGATCGCGTTCATCGTGCTGGGGATCTATGGCGGGCTGTTGCCGGCCACCTTCGCCGTGGTATTCATTTCCGCACTGGCCGACCGGGAAAACACCGTCAAGCAGGCGACGCTGCTGTCGCTGGGCATCGCCGTGGTCTGCGTGGTGGTCTTCTGGTGGGGGCTGGACATGCAGTTTCCGTTGTTTCGCTGGGGCTGAGCCATGATTGAGCAATCGCTTCTGGATTTATGGTACGGCTTCGGCGTTGCGCTGGAGCCGCACAACCTGATGTGGTCCTTCTTCGGCGTCCTGGTCGGCAACCTGATCGGCGTTCTGCCGGGCATGGGTGCGCTGTCCGCCATCTCGATGCTGCTGCCATTGACCTACACCCTGCATCCGGTCCCGGCGATCCTGATGCTGGCCGGCATCTTCTACGGTTCGCAATACGGCGGCGCGATCGGCGCCATCCTGCTCAACCTGCCCTGCCATCCGCCCCATGCGGTCACCTGCCTGGACGGTTACCCGATGACCAAGCAGGGCAAGGGCGGGACGGCGCTCGGGATCACGATGATCGCCTCGTTCTTCGCGGCCTCGTTCGGCATCATCGTGATGATCTTTGCGTCGCCGCTGCTGGTCAAGATGGCCTTCGAGTTCGGGCCGACGGAAATCTTTTCCATCATGCTGCTCGGGCTGCTGGCCGGCGGCACGATGTCGAGGGGCTCCCCGCTGAAAGGCGTGGCGATGACCATCATCGGTCTCTTGATCGGCGTCGTCGGCACCGACGTGAATAGCGGAACCCTGCGTTTCACCTTCGGCTTCGTCGAACTGTCGGACAAGATCGAACTGGTCGCACTGGCGCTGGGTCTGTTCGGCGTGGCCGATTTTCTCAAGAGCGTGAACCGCATGCATATCGTCGGCAGCGGCGTCAAAGTGCGTCTGCGCGACATGCGCCCGAGCAAGGCGGAGCTGAAGCAGGCGTTTTTCCCCATGCTGCGCGGCACGCTGATCGGCACCCTGTTCGGCGCCATGCCGGGAACCGGCCCGACCATCACCACCTTCATCGCCTATGCGGTCGAGAAGAAGATCTCGAAGACGCCGGAGCGTTTCGGTCACGGCGCGCTGGAAGGCGTGGCCAGCCCCGAGGCGTCATCGCACTCGAAGACCCAGGTCGACTTCATCCCGACCATGAGCTTAGGGATTCCGGGCGATGCGGTGATGGCGCTGATCCTGGGCGCGCTGATGATCCAGGGCATCCAGCCGGGCCCGCAACTGATCAGCGAGCACGCGGACCTGTTCTGGGGGTTGATCGCCAGCTTCTGGATCGGCAATGTCCTGCTGGTCGTGCTCAACGTGCCGCTGATCGGGCTATGGGTCAAGCTGCTTCAGGTACCTTATCGCTATCTGTTCCCCTCCGCCCTGTTCTTCATTGCCGTGGGCGTCTATAGCACCAACAACGCGCTGTTCGACGTCGGCGAAGTACTGGCCTTCGGCATTTTCGGCGCCATCCTGATCGCGCTGGATTTTCCCGTCGCGCCCATCCTGCTGGGCTACGTCCTGGGTCCGATGGTCGAGGAGAACTTCCGCCGCGCCCTGCTGCTCTCGCGGGGTGACATGATGGTGTTCCTGCAGCGGCCCATCAGCCTGGGCTTCATGATCGTGTGCGCGCTGCTGGTTTTCGGGCAGATCTTCTTTGCAATGCGGGCCTCGATGCGGGAGTCCGTCCGAAAGAAGGAAGCAGGCGCGCGGCTCGATACGGTCTGAGTCCGTCAGTGAGTGAGCCAGCGTGCGCATCATTCGGCCGGTCGGCGGCGAAGGCGCGCAGTCGGCATGGAAAGGCAGAGCTGGTTCGGGCTGCTGGCTCGTTGGCGCGCCGTCGCCAAGGAGAGCGATATCCAGCCGTCGATTAGTGACGGTCGGTTGTCTTGCGGAGCCGCCCCGGGGCAGAACCTTTCGGGAATGTGCTCATTCCCGAAGGCTATTTCAGCGCATACACGATGACCGCCCGATAGACCCCCCGGGTCGGCTTGCCCTGGACCAGGCGGGGCGCGAAACGCGCCTCGCGCACTGCCTTGAGGGCGGAGCGATTGAAAACGCCATCCAGGGTCGAACTGACGACGAAGGCATTCTCGACCTGCCCGCTGGCGTCGACCCACACATCCACTTCGACCTTGCCTGAGATGCCCAGCGCGAAGGCGGCTTCCGGATATTCCGGCTCGATCCTGGTCAGCGGCGAGGGGAATCCTCCGGCTTCGGCCGGGCTGGTCCCGGCTCGGGAAGTACGCGGTGCGCCGGCAAGTAACGCTGCGCTAGGATAGAAGTCCGCGGGTGACGCCGGCTGAGTCGGCAAGCGGACGTTCAAGGGTCTCTTTCCGGGGGCGGAGCCGGTACCCGGCCAGATACCCGGCCACAGACCGCCGCTCGTCGCGAAACTGACCAGCAAGGCGGCATGCAGGGCGATCGAAAGCAGCAGGGCCCAGTCGAGGCGGGTCGTCGTCATGACGCCGCCGCCATACTTACTTCAGCGCGGCAACACGTTGCAGTTCCTGTTCCAGGCGCGCTGCCGGAACTGCACCTGGGATGCGTTCGCCATTGATCAGGAAAATCGTCGGCGTACCATGCACGCCGAGTTTCTGTGCCAGTGCCAGAACCTTTTCAGTCGGCGTGTCGCAACTGGCGGCAGCGGGGACTGTCTCATGGAGCATCCACGCGTTCCATGCCTTGGATCGGTCAGCCGAGCACCAGATGGCCTTGGACTTCACCACCGAGTCAGGCGTGAGTATCGGTATCAGGAAGGTGTAGATGGTGAGGTCGGTCATGCCGACCATGTCCTTCGCCAGCTTCTTGCAGTAGCCGCAGTTCGGATCCTCGAAAGTGGCGAAGACGCGGCGGCCGTTGCCGCGCACCGTCTTGACCGCCAGTTCCAGCGGCAGGTCGGAAAACTTGATCTGCGAAAGCTTGTTCTTGCGCGCCTCGGTGAGGTTGGTCTTCGATTTTGCATCGATGATGTCGCCCTGGACGAAATAACTGCCCTTGTCGTCGGAATACAGGATGTCGCTGCCGATCTGAACCTCGTAAAGGCCCAGCACGCCGGCCTTTCGCACGGCATCCACCTTGAGGTCCGCGCCGTACAGAGAGGTCAGGGACTTCCTGATGTCAGCCTCGTCGGCTCTCGCCAGTCCTGCAGCTAGGGCGAGCGCGGCCAGGGCGCAGGCGATGATATTCTTGATCATGACATCTCCGAAGTTTGAAATTACGATTAGCCCAGCGCGTAGCGTACCAAGGCATCTCGTACGACAGGCAGTGCATGGGTAAGGTTCAACCCGGCATTGCGCAACATCGCCAGCACCGCGTTGCGGGGCCGGAAGAGCCGCTGTAAGGCGTGAGTCGCCGATTGTAACGCCACTACCTCCTCCCGGCGCGCCCGCTCGTAACGGCGCAGCAGGCGCGCGTCGCCGCAGTCGAGGTAGTCGGGTCGGTTCCTGAGCAATTCGGCCAGGACCTTGCTGTCCTGAAAACCGAGGTTGATGCCGTGGCCGGACAAGGGGTGGATGGTGTGGGCGGCATCGCCGATCAGCGCCAGGCGTGGGCCGATGCTACGCGGCGCGCGCATCAGGCGCAGCGGAAAAGCGGCCGCCGGCGTCACCATTTTGAGTTCTCCCAGGCGCCAGTCGCCGCTTGAGGCCACCCGGTGGCTGAGGTCCTGGGGTGCCATCGACAGCAAGTCATGGGCATGATCGAGCGGGGTCGACCAGACCATCGAAATCATCGAGTTCGGCAGAGGCAACCAGGCGAGTACGCCATCGCCGCGGAACCACTGAAAGGCCGTATCCTGGTGCGGCTTCTCGCAGGCGAAGTTGGCGACCAAGCCCATCTCGCCGTAGGGCTTGAATGCCACGGCGATGCCGGCGGCCTCCCGTGTCCACGAATCGGCGCCATCGGCGGCGACAATAAGATTGGCGGACAGCACCCGCCCGTCGGTCAGCGTCAGGTGAGCACACTCCGAGCCGAACGCCAGCGCCTCAGGTCTGGCCGGGCAGAGCAGGGAAACATTGCCCTGCCGCTTGGCAGTTTCCCACAACTCTCCCATGATCAGAGAGGACTCGATGATCCAGGCCAACTCCGGGACGCCGCTGTCAAAAGCGGAAAAATCTAGCCGCCCGCCGGCGTCGCCGTAGATCTCCATGGTCCTCACCGGCGCGATCCGTGTCTTATCGAAGTGCTGCCAGGCACCAATCCCGGATAAAAACCGCTCGTTTGCTGGGCTGACGGCATAGATGCGCGTATCGAGGCCAGTCGACGTCACAGGCGGCCGGCTTTCCACGACGGCGACCGACAAAGGGCTGTTGCGCAGGGCAACGGCAAGGGAGAGTCCGGCGAGACCACCGCCGACGATGACGATATCGAATTTCATACCGGCATTGTCGCGGAGGAGGTCCAACTTGACAAGAGTCGGTACCCCGCTGGATAATTCCGCCCCTTGCCAAGCGGGCTGTCAGCCCGCGCGGTGGACGGTGATGTAGCTCAGCTGGTTAGAGCGACGGATTCATAATCCGTAGGTCGAGGGTTCAAGTCCCCCCATCACCACCAGTAACGATGCGGCTTCCAGCGATGGAAGCCGTTTTTGTTTGTAGTCAAAATTCGTTCGTGTAGGAACAGTGTAGGAAGTCTGATCGACCCTTCCTGTTTCGGTTTTCACCTTCATCGCCTAATCAGGTTCTCAAATCCTGTTAAAAACATACAAAGCTTTATATACTTCCGTATGGCAATTAAATCTGTTGAGTTTTGTGGCAACGCTTTGGACGAGTTGCGGGGCTTTCCAGAAACGGCTCGGAGGGCTGCGGGCTTCCAGATTGACCGAGTGCAGCGTGGTTATGACCCAGAAGACTGGAAGCCAATGCCATCGGTCGGCAAGGGCGTGCGTGAAATTCGTGTTTGGATAGAAGCCGGAACGTTTCGGGTGATCTATCTGGCCAAGCTCGAAGATGCCATCTATGTGCTTCACTGTTTCCAGAAGAAGTCTGAGAAGACCGCGACAAACGATATTGAACTGGCACGTAACCGTTACAAGGAACTGATGAGGGGGAAATCATGAGCAAGCAAAGATTTCAAAGCGTATGGGATGCCATCGAGGACACACCACAGTTGGCGGCCAGCATGCGCGCACGTTCCGAGCTTGTTATTGAATTGACCGAGCTCATCAAGAAGCGCGGCATGACCCAAGCCGAAGCTGCGAAGCTGTTTGGCGTCACCCAGCCGCGTATTTCCGACCTCACGCGCGGCAAGATCGAACTCTTTTCGGTGGATGCGTTGATTGATATGGCAGCAGTCGCAGGGCTGGCGCCGCAAGTGAAGATCAAGAAAGCCGCATGAGTAGGCAATCCGAAGGAGGCGCGTCATTCGTTAAGGACAGAAATGAGTTTCTGTCAATTTGGGCGATTGCGCACGAGTGGGAGGGACTTAACCCAAAACAAACGAATCCTGAGGTCCTCTCGGCCGAATTAAGGCGACGTATCGACCCCCGTTGGCCGGTCAAATTCCCCCACTTCTGGCCACCTCAAATTCCTCCACCCCATGACCGCATGACGGTGCTGTAAAGCGCTGGCAGCGGCCGCTGGGGGCATCCCGCTGGCAGGACGTTATCTTTCTCCCTTCGATCG
>CAIVDC010000113.1 GCA_903904605.1 uncultured Sterolibacterium sp. | reverse complement strand
GACCAGCAAGGCCTTTTCCTCCTCGTTGGTGTTGTCCTTGCCGATCTCGACCAGTTGTTCGCCGATCTTCTTGATCCGCGCCTGCAATTCCTTGCTCATGATGCCCAGCTTGTCCGCCGGATAATTCGAGGCGGCGGCTGAAGCATGAGCACCGGCAGGCGATGAGCATGGCCGCGTCGCGGCCTCTGATTTTCCAGGAGACCGGTGCCTAGCCGGTGCAAGGTCGATCGGCCCTGCACGACGCCGGAGGCTACCCTCGACGCCTGCCCATAGCTTTCGCCACCATTCCGGCGAATGCGTTGCCGTGCGGCCTTCTGTCGCGAAACAATCAATAGGCCGCGGCAGCCCGCCTTACGTACTCCTCGAACTCTTCCAGCGGCAGCGGGCGGCTGAACAGATAGCCCTGATACGCATGGCAGCCCTCTTTGGCAAGGAAGTCCTTCTGGGCTCGCGTCTCGACGCCCTCAGCGATCACGCCCAGCCCGAGCGTTGCCGCAAGCGCCACGATGGTCCTGGCGATTGCGGCGTCATTCGGATCGACCAGAATGTCGCGCACAAACGATCGATCGATCTTCAGTTGATCCAGCGGCAGCAGTTTCAAGTAGGAAAGCGACGAATATCCGGTGCCGAAATCGTCCAAGGAAAAACCCACTCCTTTGGCTTTCAGGGCGAACATTTTTTCGATGATGTCCTCGACATTGTCCACCAGGAGACTCTCTGTCAGCTCCAGCTTGAGCCGGTGCGGGTTGGCACCCGCTCGGCCGACTACGGCCAGCACTTCTTCGACGAAGTAGGGTTCGCGGATTTGCCTGGCGCTGACATTTACGGCCATCGTGAGATGGGCCAGGTCGCTGTTCTTTGCCCACAGCGCCAGTTGGTCGCAGGCTGCTTCGAGTACCCAGCGGCCCAAGGGAAGGATCAGACCAGTATCTTCCGCCAGGGAAATGAACTCGATGGGCGAGACCGTTCCCCGCTCGGGATGCCGCCACCGCACCAGCGCTTCGACACCGGTGACTTCGCCTTCGCCGGCGACCTGGGGCTGGTAATGGAGCACCAGCTGATTGTCGACGATTGCCTTGCGCAGGCCGGCCTCCAAGGCAGATCGCTGCAAGATGATAGTCTGCATGGCGGGATCGAAGAAGCTCAGGGTATTGCGCCCTTTTTCCTTGGACTTGTACAAGGCCAGGTCGGCCTGCTTCAGGAGTTCGTCTATGGTGGCCCGGGCCCCGACGAACAGGGTGGCGCCCATGCTGGCTGTGCTCCGGTGTTCATTCAGGCCGATCCGGTACGAATCCCTCAGCGCATGCAGGATCTCCATGCCGACTTTTTCGGTCAGGGTGGCGGCTTCCTGCAAGTTCCTGCTCAAGTCCTCCAGGATCAATATGAACTCGTCGCCGCCCAGGCGCGCCACGGTGTCTCCCTTGCGGGCGCACTCGGCCAGTCTTTGGGCGACCTGTTGCAGCAGCAGGTCGCCGACATCGTGGCCATGGGTATCATTGAGGGTTTTGAAATTATCGAGATCGATCAACAGCAGCGCCGCATATTTTCCGCTGCGGCTGCCGGCCGCTGCGCACTGGCTCAGGCGGTCGAACAGCAGACGACGGTTGGGCAGCCCGGTCAGCGGATCGTAGAAGGCCAGGCTGTTGATTTCCTCCTCCGCCATTTTGTTTTGGGTGATGTCCGCGAGGGTTCCGATCATTCTGAGCGCCACCCCGTCGGCATCCCTTTCGACCGCCCGGCCTTTGACCCGCAGCCACTTTACCGGGTCGGAAGCGGCGGCCAGGCGGTAATCGAAATCAATGGACGGCGTCAATCCCTGCCGATGTGCGTCGATGGTGCTCAACACGCGCGGCAGGTCCTCCGGATCAACCGTGGTCTTGAAGAACTCGAAGTCGCTGGCGCCCTTGTCCGGGCGGCGGCCGACCAGTTCGTAGTAGCGGGACGAACGATACACCGCGCCACTGCTCAAGTTCCAATCCCACAGCCCTTCGCTCGTCGCTTCCAGCGCCAACTGGAGACGTTCCTCGCTGCGCCTGAGCGTCTCGTCCACCCGGTATTTCTCGGTGACATCGCTGAACACCAGCACCACGCCGACAATAGTTCCGGCGGCATTGCGGATCGGCGCGGCGCTGTCGGCAATCTGGTATTCCCGACCGTCCCGGGCCAGCAATACCGTGTGATTGGCAAGACCCACGACCTGCCCGTGCGCCATCACCCGTTGCACCGGATCGGCCACCGTCCGACGTGTGTCGGCACTGATGATGCGGAACACATCGGCGAGAGGGCGGTCGCGAGCGTCCGCCAGCGTCCACCCGGACAGATGCTCTGCGGTCGGGTTCATGCGCGTTACACGTCCGGAAGCATCGGTTGCGATGACCGCATCGCCGATGGAGTGCAGCGTAATGGCAAGGCTTGTCTCGCTATCACGCAAGGCGTGTTCCACCCGCCTTCTGCGTCGCCTGCCGATCAACAAGCCAGCGATCAGCGCTGACTGCAGCAAAAGGAACGCCGCCAGACCGATCACATAGACCCGGTAACGAGCCCAGAAGGTCTGCTCGCGATTGACGTAGACGGTGTTCTCGGGCAGCCGGCTCGAATCGCCACCCCAGCGGTCGATCTGCCTCCAGTCAAACATCGGAATGGCTTCCGGGGTGACGCTGGTCACCGCTTGAGACAATTGCAGCTTTCCGTTCAGGAGTTCCAGCGCCATCTCTCCGGCCCGCTGCCCCAAGCGCCTGACGCCGATCACCGAGCCGCCGATTCCGCCGTCGTGCAGATTGAAGTCGTAAAGCCCGAACACAGGCGCGTTGGCGGCTTGAACGATCTTCCGCTCCACCTCGTAGGACACCGTGACTTGCTCCATGGCATCGCGGTTGAATTGGGTAAAGATGATGACGGTCTTTGGCGGCAGGCTGGCCACTCGCTGCAATATTTCCTTGAGCGATCGACCGACCGTATACTCGAGTTCTAGCCTGCCCTTCCAGGCCGCCGCGATGCTTGCCGCTTCATCGGCCACCTTCCTGTCGGCGTCGCTGCTGCCTGCGACAAACAGAACCCGCCGGGTATCGGGAAACAATTCCAGCGCCCGTTCCAGGGTTCCTCTGATATCAAAGCGGGCAAAAAGACTGACGAAGCGCCGCGCTCCTGTCTCCGACGTGGCCGGCATGGCCGCCTGCAGCGTGATGGCAGGCGCGCCCGGGGCGATTTCCCGGCCCTCATCGAGGAGAAAGTTCAGTGCCGGCTGTTGCACCGTCACGACAAGACCGACAGGACGCCCGCCATACTTCGCCCTCAGCAAGTCCTGCATGAATTGCCGATATCGGGGAACATCCCGGTTGCGCTCCAGATCGAGATATTCAAAATAGATATCGCTGACACTGAGCCCATGGTCGGTCATGAAGTCGCGAAAGCTATCGGTGAATATTTCGACTCCTTTGCTGCCGAAACCATAGGAATAAAGGAGAAGAATCCTTTTTGCCGGGGCCCGAGACGGAACCGTCGACGCCGCCCAGCCCGGTGCCGGGCCGGCGCACCAGAAACAAGCAACCACCTGCAGCGCCGCGACAAGCGAAGCGAACTTATGCCCTAGGCGCTTCATGGAACTCCTTTCCCGAAGCGAAACCGGGTGGCGCATGGCAAACTCGTGCGCCCCGAAGGCTTGCCTGCCGGTTCCCCGGGAACCGATTGAGGCGATTGTACACACTGCACACTGTTTCTTCTCATCACCGGCCAGGGAAAGGCAGAACCGGTATTTATGGGTTCGGCCAGGGCCATCCCTCTTGCAGGAAATGTCATAGCGACTTCGCCGTCGCCGTCCGGATGCGGCTCCCCGACCGACCAGCGGATGCCGCCGGCCGGCTTATCGTGGCAAAAATGAAACTCCCGCGGCTCGGTGATCGTTGCCGCGAGTCTCGACGGCGGCTAGCAGAGCAAGAAGGTCCGGGCGTCGGACCCGACCGGGGGAGGCCGGCAGCGACAGACGCCCGGCGCGCTCGGCATGCTCCACCGGGCGCTCCAGCGCCACCCAGATGGACGGCGCTGGACAATTGCTTCTCCTACATGGCCAGTATCCACTTGACCAGCGCCTTGACATCGTCTTCGCTGGCCTTGACTTTCGGATGGTCCTTGCCGCCCATGATCTTGGCTACGAGGGCCGCATCCGACCCAGCCTTTCCCTTGTTACTGGCTGCGATGTCCTTGAATGAGGGGCCTACCTTCTTGGTGTCGGCGGCATGGCAATTAAGGCACCCGCCCTTCTTGGCCAACTCCATGGACGCACTCGCAGGGCCTGCCAGCACAAGACCTGCGACCACCAAGCCTGCGACAACGATTGCTTTCATCTTCTCTCTCCTTGATAACAACAAGAAATGGACGGCACTACCGCCTTGCGCCATCAACGCCCGGAGGCCGCGCCTCAAGCCGGTCTTTTCACCTTTGACTCACGGCGAATCTTAACGATCCGGCCTGGATGAAGAGTTGATGCATATCAAATCATGGCATGCAACTTGAATCGCCGCAGGCACTCGCCCCGCTCTTGGTCGCCCGGAGCGCGTTGCTGTTATGATTGGGGTTCAATCCCAAGGAGTATCCAGACGATGAAAGCCCTGTTGGCGATCTTTATGCTTGTTGCTGCCATTTCCGTCCGGGCGGGCGAAAGTCCTGCCGCGTTCGCGCCTGCCGCCACTGCGGTCAAGGGTGAGGTCCTCGAGGTCAAGGACGTCGAGAGTTATACCTATCTCCGCCTCAAGACCAAGGACGGCGAGACCTGGGCTGCCGTCAGCAAGGCACCGGTCAAGAAAGGCGCCATGGTCACGATAGAAAACGCGACGGTCATGAACAACTTCGAGAGCCGGTCTCTGAAGAAGACTTTCCCGTCGATCCTGTTCGGCACCTTGGGTGGGGTCGGTGGAAGTTCGCCGACCTCGGTCAATAGCATGGCGATGGCGGGCCACAATGGCGCCAAGACAAGCGCCATGGTCGAAATCAAGGTTGCAAAGGCCAGCGGCGCCAACGCGCACACCGTTGGGGAAATCATGAGCAAGGCTGCCGAACTGAAAGGCAAGCCCGTTCTGGTGCGCGGCCAAGTGGTGAAGTACAACCCGGCAATCATGGGCAAGAACTGGATCCATCTGCGCGACGGCTCGGGTTCCGATGCGGACAACAGCAACGACCTGCTGGTGACGACCCTGGGCCAGGCCAAGACCGGGGATGTCGTGACGGTAAAAGGCGTTGTCGCCACGAACAAGGATTTCGGATCCGGCTATTCCTACAAGGTCCTCGTCGAGGACGCGACGCTGCAAAAGTGATCGATGGCAGCTGGTCGCAGCCGCGGCGCCACTCGCGGCGGCGCTACCGATCACCCGACCGTCAGGTCCACCTGCTGCAGGCTGCCGGCAGTTCCGCTGTCGGACAGCGTGACGCCGCTCGCGAGCACGGTCCCGAGCGACTGATTGGCACTGTTCTTGATCTCGAAGGGGGTGGCCGTACTGGCCAGGGATAAGGCGCCGATGCCCTTCTCCTGGAGCGTCGCCAGAGTTCCGCCACCGCTTGCCGAAGGCGTCCACACCCGAAGCTGGTTGAACACCGGGTCGGCGGCATCGATCCAGCCGTTGCCGTTGCTGTCGTAGCTCGCCAGGTCGGCAAAGCCGTTGCCGCTCTGGGTGCCGAACAATTCCGCACCGGAATCGATCTTGCCATTGCCGTTGCTATCGAGCGCCAGAAAGCCGCTGCCGCTGCCGAGCAACGGCACCTTGCTGGTTTCGCCGTTGCCCTGGAGGTCGAAGCTGAAACTCTGGTTCTGAAGCTGAGCGGCGCCGCCTCCGAAGTTGACGACCAAGGGGTCCTTCTGCACGGCGCCGCCTGAGCGCAGGCTGGTGCTGCTGGTCTCGCTGTAGCTGCTGCTCATCGTCAGCCCCAGCTGAAACGAGATGCTCCGGCCATCGGCCGTCTGCACAGTGCCGCTGGACTGGAAAGTGGTCTGCTCGGATTCCGTATGCACGGTCTGCCGGTTGAACTCGATGCCGGCGCCTGCGCTGGCCTGCGCCCGGCTTTGCGCGTCGGCAGCGGCGCCCCCTGCGGCGTTGCCGGAATACAGGCGAATCTTATGCCCGGTCATCATCTCGACCATGAGCTTCATCTTGTTCAACTGCGAATCACTGCTAGTACCGCCATCGACGGGCTGGGTTTCGGCCTGGCTGCCGGCCGCCGAAGCAGCCACTGCAACCGCCAGGGTTCCCGACGTCGGGTCGGCCGTCAAGGCTGCCAGGGCCCTGGCCGAGATCGAAATCGTCGTCCCTTGCGCCAGGGCCCCGATATCGCTGCGGGCGCTGCCTGTCCAGACTCGGAGGTCCGTCGAGACTCGTGTGGAACTGGTGGTGCTGTGCTGCGCGCTCTGGTTTAGCGTGGAACTGGTAATGATCATGATGGGCTCCGGTCCTTCCAGGGTTTACGGCCGGATTTGCCGAAGCTTTAACCGCGGGCCCGGAGCCCGTCGCCGAGCCGTTGCCGGCTTCCCTCGCCGGCCGCCCAAGGCCGGCGCGGCAAGAGACAATCAATCAGGCGCGTCCCAGTGCGGGTTCCAGACCACCTCCCAAAGGTGTCTGTCGGGATCCTGGAAATATCCGGCGTAGCCGCCCCAAAAGGTCTTCTGTGCAGATTTCACGATGACCGCACCGGCCAGTCGCGCCTGCTCCATGACGAGGTCCACCTCCGCGCAAGACGATGCGTTGTGGCCCAGCAATACTTCCGTGGCGCTCGGCTTGTCCAGGGGCAGCCCGGAATCGTGGGCAAGGCTTGCGCGCGGCCACAGGGCAAGCTTGAGTCCGTCTTGCAGGTCGAAATAGGCATAAGCACCCTGCTCGAATTCCTCCCCTTGGATGCCCTCGGTCGCCAAGCCGAGTCCGTCCCTGTAAAAGCGAAGCGAGCGATCCAGATCATTGACACAAACCGTAATCACGGAAATTCGCGGCTTCATGGCCATTCTCCCGTATTGAAGGAACCTACAAAAAGAACCGCACCGGCACCCGGCTTCGCGGCGGACGTGGGGCCGGCGAACGGCTACGAGCCTGCCGGCTTGAGCCGATGTCCGCGCTATTCGGCATCGAGCCGGACGTCGGGCATTCTCAGCGTGATCGCCAGCGTTATTGCCCCGGCGATCACCACACCCCAGAACACGCCGTTGAGGCTGGCCGTCAGTACCGCGCGCAGGGCCGCACCTGCCGCGCCGGTCAGCAGCGCATCGGCAGGCGCTCCTGACGCGGCATCGAGCGCGCCACCGCCGAGAAGTCCCTGCACGCTATCGATGGAAAACCTTCCCGTCAGTCCACCTGCCGCAATATTGCGCTGGAGCAGGAAGTTGAGCACGCCGCCGAAGACCGCTGCCCCGAGCGCGTTGCCGAGAATGCGCATCAGCAGGTTGGACGCCGTGGCTGCACCGCGCTGCGCCCATGGCACGCTGGTCTGTATCGCGACGATGAAGATCGTGTTCAATATTCCCAGCCCGACGCCGAGCAGGAACGCGCCGGCGGCTGCCGCCGGCGCGCCGCTCGCGCCAAACAGGGTGATCACCACCGGCCCGGCGAAGACTGCTGCGCCGCCCAGGTGAGAAAGGCGGCGCGTGCCCACTTTCACCAGCATGTGACCCGCGATGGTCGACGCCAACGGCCAACCGATGGACATGGCCGACAGGCTAAGACCCGCCACCAGGGCAGTGGCGCCGAGCGCGCCCTGCACGAAGGTGGGCAGGAAGGTGATGACGCCGACCATGGCAATGCCGCTGACCAGCGTCGCGGCATTGGCCAGCGGGATCAGCGGGGTCTTCCACAACGCCAGGTTGATGACCGGTTCCGGGGCGCGTCGTTCCTGCCTGAAGAACAGTCCGCCGCTGACCAGCGTCAAGGCCAGCAATGCGCCAACAGCACCCAGGCCCCAGTCCGCGGCATGGGTGAGCGTCAACATCAGAGACGCCAGCGTGACCAGCAGCAAGGTCGCGCCAGGATAGTCGATGTGATGCTGTTTTCGCCCGACGCCCTCGTGCAGGTAAACGCTGACCAGCACGATGGCCACCAGGCCGAACGGGACATTCACCCAGAATACCCATGACCAGCTCGCATACTGCACGATCAAGGCGCCGGACAATGGCCCGACGATGGAGGAAATGCCCCACACGCTGGCGATGTAGCCCTGCACCCGGCCCCGCTCCGCCAGCGTGTACAGGTCGCCGATCAAGGTTATTGCCAGCGGCAGCACCGCCCCTGCCCCGATGCCCTGGATGAAGCGGAATGCGATCAAGGTCTGCATGGACCAGGCAAATCCACTCAGGACCGAGCCCACCAGGAAGACCGCGATGCCGAAGATGAACACGTGCTTGCGGCCGAACAGGTCGGCGAGCTTGCCGTAGATCGGGATGGACACGGCCTGCATCAGCAGGTAGGACGAAAAGACCCAACTGTACAGCGAGATGGCGCCCAGCCTGGCCACGATGCTGGGCATGGAGGTCGCGACGATGCTGGCTTCGATGGCCGCCATGAACATCGTCAGGATGATGGCGACGAAGACGTAGGTCCGATGCGTGCGGCTGACCGAGGTCGCCGGCGTGCCGTCCTTGCCCGGAATGGGGCCGGCGGTCATCGGGCCCGCCACCGACGCTCAAGGCGGATCGCTGAATGATTCATCGATCCAGGCATGTGCGGCGTGCGGGTCCGGTCTATCGCGTTCGTCATGGCCGAATTTTACTTGCTGCCGGGGCAAAGCACCGGGAATTTTCCGGGGGTAATGCCGCTCTCCTCCCGCAATAGCGATTTCCATTGAACTGGCGCCGGAAGCCGGCATCGACAGCGGTTTTCGGTTGAGTGGCTGCTGCGCGCAGACGGAGAACGAGGACGCACAACTCAGGTGATCCGCCGCTCAGTGCGCCTGCCGTCAGCACCGGAAACCGCAACGAAGCTCTATTATTTGGAGCCTGCAGCCAAAATTTCAAGTCCTTGAATCGATGCAGCCCAGCCCTATATACGGTACCGCGGGTGCTCATCCGAGGCCCGCTCGACCATATCGCTTTTTCTTACGGAGGATATTTCAATGCGTACTTTCGACCTCAGCACCCTCTACCGTTCGGCCATCGGCTTTGACCACTTGGCGCAAATGATTCACGAAGCTCAGCGCACGGAGCCGCAGCCCAGCTACCCGCCTTACAACATCGAACGCCTGGCCGAAGATCAATACCGCATCGCCATGGCGGTGGCCGGCTTCGATCGCTCGGAACTGGATGTCGAGATTGACCGCGACACCCTCAAAATCGTCGGCCGCAAGCAGAAAAGCGAGCAAAGCCCGACCTACCTGCACCGCGGCATCGCCACGCGCGACTTCGAACACCGCTTCAAGCTCGCCGACCAGGTCAAGGTTGTCAGTTCATCGCTGGACAACGGCCTGCTCTATATCTCGCTGGTCAGGGTGATCCCAGAGGCCTTGAAGCCGCGCAAGATCTCCATCGACGGCGACGACAGGCTGCAAGTGCTGGAACGCAAGGCGGCCTGAACGAGCGCCCGCGCGGAAAGACAGTTTGAAGCATGCCGGGCGTCAGTCGATGCCCGGCCTGTCGCGCCGCTGGCTCCCATTGGACACCGGAGTGAACGCTTCCTGACCCAGGGACGGCCGACACTGGCCTGTCGCAGTCCGCGGCCGCCGGGGTTGAAAATGTTCTGGCCGGCGCTCGGGCCAGTGCGCGGCAGACTCGGCAAGATAATCCACCGACCGGGACTCGCCCAGCCTCATCTACTCGGCAAAGCAGAAGTCCCGCGCCAAACCGGCCAGCAGGGTTAATGAGAATCACTAGCGGCGTTTCGCTGCGTTGCCAAGCTTTGGCGCAACGCAGCAATAATTTATTTCACAGGCGTGAATTGTATTTCACATAGCAGAATAATAATTTCATTTATTTGATTTTATTACATTATTAATTTTGTGAAATAAGGCCACAAGCGCTTATTGCTTCGCACCATCCGCTTTATACTTAAATCAACACGAACACGGTCATAGGCAACCGCCCTGGTCGAGTCCGTAGGGGGCGGCCCCCACCCTTTCCGCCCTGAGGTGTGTCAGATCAGATCTCTGGCAGCCCCGTGGAGCGACGTAGCCCATCGTGCCCGCAAGGTGCTCCGGCAACGCCGCATTGACCAACGTCCCACTTTGACCTAGAGGATTCGACATGAACCGTGAATTTGAAGTCGCCAAGCTGAAGAAGGAATGGGCCGAGAACCCGCGCTGGAAAGGCATCAAAAGGGGTTACTCGGCGGAGGAAGTCATCCGCCTGCGGGGTTCGGTCAGGGTCGAGCATTCCCTTGCCCGGCGAGGCGCCGAGAAGATGTGGGGGCTGCTCCATACCGAGCCCTTTGTCGCCACCTTGGGCGCCCTGACCGGCAACCAGGCGATGCAGCAGGTGAAGGCAGGCCTCAAGGCGATATACCTCTCCGGCTGGCAGGTGGCGGGCGACGCCAACCTCACCGGCGAAATGTATCCCGACCAGTCCCTTTACCCCGCGAACTCGGTGCCGATGGTGGTGAAACGCATCAACAACACCTTCACCCGCGCCGACCAGATCCAATGGTCGGAAGGCAAGAACGACCTTGACTACTTCGCCCCGATCATCGCCGACGCCGAAGCCGGTTTCGGCGGCGTGCTCAACGCCTTTGAACTGATGAAGTCGATGATCGAGGCGGGAGCGGCCGGCGTGCATTTCGAGGACCAGCTCGCTTCGGTCAAGAAATGCGGCCACATGGGCGGCAAGGTCCTGGTGCCGACCCGCGAGGCCGTCGCCAAGCTGGTCGCCGCACGCCTCGCCGCCGACGTCATGGGCGTACCGACCCTGGTCATCGCCCGCACCGACGCCGAAGCTGCGGATCTCGTCACCTCGGACGTCGACGACATCGACAAGCCGTTCTGCATCGGCGAGCGCACCGTCGAAGGCTTCTACCGTACCCGAGCGGGTCTGGAGCAGGCGGTTTCCCGCGGACTGGCCTACGCGCCCTATGTCGATCTGCTGTGGTGCGAGACCGGCAAGCCGGACTTGGCCTACGCAAGAGCTTTCGCCGATGCCATCCATGCCAAGTTCCCCGGCAAGATGCTGGCCTACAACTGTTCGCCCTCGTTCAACTGGAAGAAGAATCTCGATGACGCCACGATCGCCAGGTTCCAGACGGCACTCGGCGAGATGGGCTACAAGTTCCAGTTCATCACGTTGGCCGGCTTCCACAGCCTCAACTACTCGATGTTCAATCTCGCTTACGGCTACGCCCGCAACCAGATGTCGGCGTTCGTCGAGTTGCAGGAAGCAGAGTTCGGCGCGGTCGACAGGGGCTTCACCGCTGTCAAACACCAGCGCGAAGTCGGCACCGGCTATTTCGACGCCGTGACCCAGACCATCGAAGGCAGCCAGTCCTCGACCACCGCCCTCAAAGGCTCGACCGAAGATGAGCAGTTCTTCGACAGGAGGGTCGCCAATGCCTAGGGGTTTTGCCATCGCCTTGCCGTCGGCTCGGAGGAGCCGACGGCAGGGCAAGCCGACGATACTCGATAGCCAGCGCAGCGCTTAAATGACCAAGGAGTAATGCCATGACGATCACAACTTACTACGCCGCTTACAGGCAAGGTCGCTCCAACGCCGAGGCGGATCACATCATCCATCGCATCAATGATTTGACTGCCGACAACGGCGACAACCGATCATGGGATGCGATGCGCGCGCACATCAATGCACTGACCGATCCTGAGACGCAAGATCGGCTGGGCATCACCATCGAAGCCGAGCAATTCGAACTCATGGCCGATGACTGAGCAGCCCGCCCGTTCCGCCGGCGCTGCATAGCTAGGAAGCCCCCGGCAAAACCGGGGGTTTCGCTTTGACCGGCCCGGTCAGGAGACGAAGCGGGCCATCACCAGGATGATCGCGACCTGAAGCACGCCCTGGGTTGCCGCCAACCGGATATTGATGCGGTTGATGTGCACGATGCGTTCCCGGTCCGGGTCGGCTCGGCGCAGCTCCGCCCAAATGCGCAAGCTGTTCGGCAGCAGGAAGCCCAGGCCCAAGAGGGTCATGACCGCGACCAGTACCAGAGCAATCACGACCAGGTGGTACATGGGGCTAGCAGACGCGGTGAAACCGAACCAGTCGGCGAGAAACCAGCCGGCCGTCCCGGCAGTGAGAGAGACCATCGGAAAATACAGCAGGGTGCGCGGGACCAAATACGAGATCACGGTCGTCCGCGAACGCAGATCCAGGGAGCGCAGGACGGGCCCCAGGATAAAACCCATGAACAAATCAGCGCCGGTCCATAAAGCGCCGGTAAGCACGTGAATCCAGTTGAGCAGGTACAGGTTGTGCTGGGCAATGGCCGCAAGCATGACCAGCGGAAATGCCAGCGTCCACCAGGTAAGTTGTCGCCACAGCGGCGTAAGCGGAATTGCGGTCTCAGTCATGATCGTGTCCGGTAGCTGCGGATTGGGCCTGATCCTGCCCTGGGAAGGCATACGCTTTCATGGCCCGCGTCTCGACGCCGCGCGCCCCGGCGCAGCGAACGAAGACGGGTGGCCCGAAGACCGGCAGGAGCGGGGAGGGAAGAGCATCTCGCAGTTCAGACGGGCAACACGTCATTGGGGCTGCCGCTTGTCCGGTGCCGGAACGGGAGCCAGGACCGGAGCCGCCGCCGGCGGTTGCGCCGCGGCGGGCGGCGGCGGCGCAAAACCCGGCGCCGATTCCTTCGGCAAATGTTTCAACAGCAGTTTCATTCCGTCGCCCGCAAACTTGAGGAATTGAATGCCGAGGCGGAAGCCCTCCTCCTGACCCGAATAACTGTTATTCCTGATTATTCCATGTGCCTCGACCACCTGCTGCTGATGATTCTGGTCGCCAGGATGAATCAATAGATGGACGGTTACAACCTGGGAAACGGGAATGCTCCGCTCGCAAATCACGGAAACGCCCGAACTGCTGACATCGTTGGTCTTGCATTGCACGGTCACGGGGCCGTCGCCGTCCTCGGTCGTGACGGCGCTACGCCAATGAACCAAATAACGCGGACTATTTCGGTTTTCTTCCATGTTGACGGGATCCGCCTGAGCAAATGCTACGAACCTCAAGAATATACCGAATATCAGGGGCCATTGGTATCTTTGTGTCGTCGCAACAGGGGTAATCCGGTCTTCGAAATCTTTCCCGGACCACGCCGCGGATCGGCTGTTCGTCGCGGGCGCCTGTCGGAGGCCATGACGGGACTATCGGGCCTTTGCTCCAACAAACAGCTCGAACTGATCGGCCGGCAGCGCTTTGCTGAAGAAATAGCCCTGCATCTCATCGCAACCCTGATCGCGCAGGAAGGCCCGTTGCCCCTCCGTCTCCACGCCTTCCGCTATGGTCAGGAGGCCCAGGCTTTGCGCCATGCGGATGATGGCTCCGACGATGGCCTTGTCTTCCGGATCGGTGCTGATGTCGCGCACGAAGGACTGGTCGATCTTGAGCTTGTACACCTTGAATTTCTTCAGGTGGGAAAGCGAGGAATAGCCGGTGCCGAAATCGTCGATCGACATGCGTACGCCGCGCTCGTGCAGTTGGTTCATCACGGCGATGGCGCCTTGCGGATCGTGCATGGCGACGCCTTCGGTCAGTTCCAGTTCCAGATACTCGGGCGGCAAGCCCTCTTCGTCGAGGATGCGCGAGACCAGACTGGGCAGATCGGGATGGCGGAACTGCACCGCAGAGAGGTTCACCGCCATCACCAGCGGAGCAAGACCGCCCTGCAGCCACCTTTTCGCCTGGCGCACCGCATGCCTCAGCACCCATTCGCCGATCGGCAGGATCAGACCGCTATCTTCCGCGGACGGAATGAATTCCGCCGGCGGGACCGAACCCAGTTCGGAGTGCGTCCAGCGCAGCAGGGCTTCCGCGCCGACGATGCGCCCGTCGCGCATGGAGACCTGCGGCTGGTAATGCAATTCCATCTCCTCGTGCTCGAGGGCCTGGCGCAATGCATTGACCAGCTGCAGGTGGCGCGCCGAACTTGCCTGCATCTCCGCGGTGAAGAAACGATAGCCGTTGCGTCCTTCCTGCTTGGCGCGATACATGGCGGCATCGGCGTTCTTGTAGAGAGTTTCCAGATTTGCACCATCGCCGGGGAAAAGAGCGATGCCGATCGAGCCGGTGACGTTCAGATCATACTGCTCGATCCGGTAGGGACGGGCTATGGCCTCCAGCACCTTCTGCGCCACATGGGCCGCGCCTTGCGCGTCGATGCCGTGCAACAGAAAGATGAATTCGTCCCCGCCGAGGCGCGACACCGTGTCTTCGTCCCGCAGCAGCAGGCCCAGACGCTTCGCCAGTTCGACCAGCAAAGCATCGCCGACGGTGTGGCCGAGCGTGTCGTTGATATCCTTGAAGTGGTCCAGATCAAGGAACATCAATGCCACCGGCTCCCGGCTCCGCTGCGCCAGACTGAGGGCATATCTGGCGCGGTCGTCCAGTTGGCTGCGATTGGGCAGGCCGGTGAGCGCATCGTAATGCGCCAGGTACTGGATATGCCCCTCCGCCTGCTTGCGGGCGGTAATGTCGGCGTAAGTACCCAGCAGGCCGATCGTCTCGTTGTCGCGATTCTTGAGCGGCACCTTGGCGGACTGCACCCACATCGTCTTGCCGTCGGGTGTGGTGAGCGACTCCTCATAGAAGAGCTTGGGCTTTCCGGACTCCAGTACCTTCCGGTCATCTTCCCGATATTGCTCCGCCTGATCAGCCCAGCCCATCTGATAGTCGTCTTTGCCGACGACCTCGTCAGGGCTAGTCTTCCCTGCATCCCGGGCGAAAGCGGGATTGCAGCCCATATAGCGCAATGCCAGATCCTTCCAGAAGACTCGAATTGGCGCCGTGTCGATAATGGTCTGCAGCAGATGTCTGGATTCCGCAACGGCGGCTTGCGTCCGCTTGCGTTCCGTGATGTCTCGGGCGATCTTGGCGACACCGATGATTTTGCCTTCCTTGTCGCGGATCGGCGAGGCGGTAACGGAAACGTCTATCCGGCGACCGTTCTTGCAGACCCACTGAGTCTCGAATGGACTGATCGATTCGCCGCGCCGGATCGCGTCGAGCAGCTTGCCGTCTTCCTCTTGCCCTTCCGGCGGGATGAGCTCGTATAGGGTTCGCCCGACGATCTCCGTCGCCGAGTAGCCGAACATCCTTTGTGCGGCCTGGTTCCAGCTGGTGACGATGCCGTCGAGTGTCTTGCCGATGATGGCGTCCGCCGAGGACTCAACGATGGCCGCCATGAGCATCCTTTCCTTGTGCAGGCTGTCTTCGGCTTCCTCCTTCGCCAGCCTCAGCTCATCCTCGGCACCCTTGCGCACGGCAATTTCGATTGTCAAGGCCTCGTTCGCCCTCATCAATTGTCCCGGGCTGGGCAATTTCAGGGCATGAGGCATCAAAGGCCAGAGGACGGCCGCGGTCGCCACCGACACCAGCGCGGTGATCGCCTTGAGCAGGGCATCCAGGCCGTACAACGGCTGCCATAGCACGATCGCGCCCATCAGGTGGGTCGCCCCGCAGGCCATGATGAAGAAGGCGAACATCCACAAAAGCCAGCGATAGGGAAAATCCTGGCGCCGCCGCGCAAAATAGACGAGGGCCACAGGCATGGAAAAATAGGAAAGGAAGATCAGGACATCGCTGACGACGTAAGTCCATAGCAGCGGCGGCGACCAACTGATGCAATAACCGTGGGGAAGATAGCCGTTGACGGCTAACAGCCGGTTCAGTTCATCAATCACGATCCTGTCCTCCGCTCTACGGCGTTCGCTCCATTCACTGACCGGATGCGCCGTCTACTCCAGACCTTGCCGCAGAGTAGCAGAAGGATTCCGTGGCGGGGAACCCGCCTGTTGATCCCATGATCCCGCTCGACGATTCCTGCTTGCCGCCGAGAGCGACAAACGGATGTTCACTTCCGAAAAAACAGCCCCGGCCGGGAGGAGGTCCGGTCGGGGCATTCCCCGTCGAGGACGGGGAGGAGGAGAGGTCTTGCCTGGACGGCTTAAGCAGCCTTCCTCGCCTTCGCGGTGGTCCCGGAAGGCTTCACCGTGGCGCTGGTCGCGGCGGCGAGATTGGATTCGGCCATCTCCACCAACTGCCGGGTGGCCTTGCTGATGTTCTCGTAGGCCGAGTTGCTGGCTGCGATTGCCGACCTGGCGGCCGCGATGGCGCCTTCGGTGCCCGCGGGCGCGTTCCTGGAGGCTTTGTCCAGGACATCGCCGACGTTCTTGTTCAGAACGGCGAACTGCGCTTCGACGACCTGCGATACTTCCTCCTGGGCCTGAGTGGCGATCTCAAAGAGGTTGCGCGAATAGGCGGCGAACTTTTCCATCGCGGGTTGTGCCAGTTTCGTTTGCAGGGCGACGAACTGCTCTGGATCCTTGACGCCCGACAGAGACTGGAAGCCGGCCAAGCCATCCTCGAGGAAGGAACGAGCGAGGCCCAGGTGCAGCGCAGCCAAGCGCTCGCCACCGGCGAAAGCGGTATCGGTCAGGGTAAGGAAAATTTCAACGGCAGCCTTGTTGGCGGAAGCCATGTTCTCGGGGATTGCGATCATGTCGGATCTCCTGATGGGGTAAGGTGATATGCTCATGCTGCACTGCAACATAAGTCCATTATAGGTAAGCGTTCTTCGAAGTCAAGAACTTTGTTGTGCGGCGCACCAATCGAACCTGGAGCACGGCAGCCAATCATGAGATCATCCGTCTTGCGTCTCGTGCCTTTAGCGTGCCCATGCGAAGCCCATCGTGTCCAGCCCCGGATCAATACGGCGACTTGGTTCTCCGGCGCCAGTGCCGCAAACCATGCCCGCCGTATTCCCCGTCGACGCCGCGATCAACTGGTTCGCCGCGGTCAGGCAACGGCAGACGTCTCCCCGCGGCCGCGGTGCGTATTGGACAGGCATGATCGCGCGGAACGCGGAACGATCGTGCCGGAACATTGATCAACCGAGCCGCGAGGTGAGTCCGTGAGCATCCGCGCCCGGCTGCTGCTGCTGATCCTGTTCGCGACGCTGATCCCGGCCCTGGTGGCCGGAATGCAGTTTCTCGACCGCCGCGATGTGGAGATCGCCGCCGCGCGCCAGGATATCGCGGCGGCGGCGCGGCAGGTCGCGCAAGAACTCCAGGGTACCGTTCGGGCCACGGCGCAGCTTCATTACGGATTGTCCCATGCGCCCGAACTCGATACGCAGAACCGGGCGGCCTGCTCGGCCTTCCTCGCCGACGTGCTCAACGAATACCCGCAGTACACCGGGCTGCTCACGGTCAAGCCGAACGGCGAACTGTTTTGCGATTCGCTGAGGAGCGGCAGGACATTGAACCTCACCGACCGTGGTTATTTCCAGGATGCGCAGGACGCCAGGAAGCCGCTCGCCGTCGAGCCGGTCTTCGGCCGCTTGACCGGGCGGGCGGTGCTGCAGATCGCCTACGCGGCGCGCCGCGACACGGGCGAAATGAAATTCATGCTGCTCGCATCGCTGGACCTGGAAAAGTTCATGCGTTCCCACTCGCTGACGCTGCCGAGACAAAATGCGGTGATCGCGCTGGTGGACGGCAAGGGGACCGTGCTCACGTGGCATCCCGACGGAGAGAAGCTGCGCGGTGCGTCGATCGCGGGTTCGCCCTTGTTTCGCCTCGCCTTGGCGGACCAGGGCGAGCAGGCGCAAGAAGACATAGAGTCCGGCGGAATATCCCGGATATGGGCGGCCAGCACATTGCCGGAGTTCCCCTCGCTGGGACTGCACGTCCTCGTCGGAGTGTCGAAGCATGATCTGCTCGCGGCCGCGAATCGGAACCTGACTCAGGCGCTGGCGATCCTGCTCGTGGTCTGGTTGCTGGTATTCGCCGGTACCTGGATCCTGGCGCGCGGCGTCATGGACCGGGAGTTGGCCGAGGGTCTGCGCATCCGCGAACTCAATGAGCAACTGGAACGGCGGGTTCTCGAGCGCACGGCGGGACTGGAGTCGGTCAACCAGGCCTTGAACCGCGAAATCGCCGAACGAAAGCAGTCGGAGGAGGCGCTGCGGGCTTCCGAGAGCCGCTATCGCCGGCTCTTCGAGACGGCACAGGACGGCATTTTGATTCTCGATGCCGAGACCGGGACGATCGCGAACCTAAACCCCTTCCTGATCAAGATGCTGGGCTACTCGGACGAGGCATTTCTGGGAAGGAAGATCTGGGAGCAGCGATTCTTCAAGGACATCGTCGCCGACCAGGCCGAGTTCACGGCATTGCAGCAGAACGACCACCTGCGCTGCGAAAACAAGTCCCTGGAGACCGGCGACGGGCGACGGATCGACGTGGACTTCGTCAGCAATGTCTATCTGGTGAATGACCACCGGGTGATCCAGTGCAACATCCGCGATGTCACCGAGCGCAAGCGTGCGGAAGCTGAACTTCGCATCGCCGCCATCGCCTTCGAGTCTCAGGAGGGAATGCTGATCACCGACGCCGACGGCACGATCCTGCGGGTCAACCGGGCGTTCACCGCAACCACCGGCTACACCGCCGAGGAAACCGTGGGCCGGACTCCGCGGATGCTCAAGTCGGGTCGACACGACGCCGCCTTCTATGCCGCGATGTGGGAGGACCTTACCAGCGCCGGAACATGGCAGGGAGAAATCTGGGACAGGCGCAAGAACGGCGAAGTGTATCCGAGCTGGCTTACCATCTCCGCCGTGCGGGGTCAGAACGGCGAAGTCACCCATTTTGTCGCGACGCATCTCGATATTTCGCAGCGCAAGGCGGCCGAAGATCAACTCCACAAGCTTGCATTCTACGACCCGCTGACGAAGCTGCCCAATCGCCGGCTGCTGCTCGACCGGCTTGCGCATGCCCTGGCCGGCAGCGTGCGCAGCCGGCAGCAAGGCGCGATCATGATCATCGATCTGGACAATTTCAAGGCGCTGAACGACACGCAGGGCCATGATATGGGCGACCGCTTGCTCGCCGAGGTGACCAAGCGTCTGCAATCCTCGGTTCGACAGGGGGACACGGTGGCCCGGCTGGGCGGCGACGAATTCGTGGTGATGCTCGAAGACCTCGAAGCGGACGGTCTGGTCGCAGCGCAGGTAGAGGGCGTCGCCGAGAAGATACTCGTCGCGCTCGACCACACCTACCGATTCGACCTCGGCACGGGATCCGGCACGCCCGAAACCATCGAGTATCACTGCACGGCAAGCATCGGCGTCACGCTGTTTGGGGCAACCCGGGAAAATGGCGATGAACTGCTGAAACAGGCTGATCTGGCCATGTACCAGGCCAAAAGTGCCGGTCGCAACACCATCCGCTTCTTCGATCCCGAGATGCAGGCCAGCGTTACCGCTCGCGTCGCGCTGGAGGCCGATCTGCGCGAGGCGGTGCACAGCGGGCAATTCCTGCTCCACTACCAGCCGCAATTGAGCGGCGACGACCACCGTCCGACCGGTGCCGAAGCCTTGGTGCGCTGGCAGCATCCGCTGCGCGGCCTCGTATCGCCGGCCGAGTTCATTCCTCTGGCCGAAGAGTCCGGGCTGATCCTGCCTCTGGGCCACTGGGTGCTGGCAACCGCTTGCGCCCAACTGGCAGCCTGGTCGACCCGGGCGGAGATGGCCCATCTCAGCATCGCGGTGAATGTCAGTGCGCAGCAGTTCCGCCAAGCCGACTTTGTCGATCAGGTGCTGGCGGCGCTCGCCGACACAGGTGCCGATCCGCATAGACTGAAGCTGGAACTGACCGAGAGTCTGCTGGTCGATAATGTCGAGGAGATCATCGCCAAGATGTCGGCGCTGAAAGCCAGGGGCGTGGGCTTTTCGCTGGACGACTTCGGCACGGGCTATTCGTCGCTCTCCTATTTGAAGCGCTTGCCGCTGGATCAACTGAAGATCGATCAGTCCTTCGTCCGGGATGTCCTCACCGACCCGAACGATGCCGCCATCGCCAAGATGATCGTCGCCCTGGCCGACAGCCTCGGTCTGGCGGTGATTGCCGAGGGTGTGGAGACCGAAGAACAGCGCTCTTTTCTCGCAGCAAGCGGCTGCCTCGCCTATCAGGGGTATCTATTCAGCAAGCCCTTGCCGCTGGCGGCCTTTGAACAGTTTGCGCAGCGGGCTTGATCCCGCGAAGAATGCCTGGGAGGCTGCAAAGGCGTCCTTCGCGACCGCCGCGGATCCCGCGGGCTGGTTGCGTGATCGGACTGAACCAATCAGCGGGAGTCGAGCCATTCTGATTCACGATATATCGGGATGGCTTTGCGCTTGCGCGCAGAAGCCCCGCAAGCCTAAGCTGTCAAGATGTCATTGCTATCAGGTCTTTCGAACTTCTCGCACCAGTCACGCGCTGACAGATAGACGTCATTCTTCAAACAGATGCCATCGTCCTTGCGCACGGATGCATGACCCGAACTCAGGGTGTTCAAGCCCTTGATCTCCTGCTCGAGGTAATCGGGAGAATTGCGGAAATGCGTGCAATAAATGCAGCGCATATTTCCCGGTTGTTCATGCAGGGTTAGCTTGCGTCGCAATAATGCCTTATACATTTTGTGTTCTCGTGTAATGAGCAGCGGCCCCGTAACCCATGTTACGCGACCGCTGCATTCGGCTCCGGATTAGTGACTAAGGTGGGTCCAGTATTCTGCAAATACCACCGTAGACAGAATGAAACCGAGGATGACGTTGACCACCACACCCGTGGTGAATGCCAGGAACGGCTTGCCCCCGGCTTGTGACAACTCGCGGAAGCGCGTGGTCAGGCCGATGCTGAAGAAGCAAAAGATAAAGGCCCAGGTCCGCAGGTCCTTGATTGGGCCGACCATTGCCGGGACCACGGTCTTCTGGAACGTGGCCTGACCATAATGCGACGCGATCAGCGTCACGATGATGGAAGCCAGCATGAAGCCGATGACGAATTTCGGGAAGCGCCACCAGATCTCGGCGGGATCGGGTTTCGACCCCGTCTTGCGCTCCCAGCGGGTGGTGGAGATCAAGGCCAGGACAAAGGCCCAGATACCGATCCAGACATCGCGACCGACGACCTTCATCAGGGTAAACGCATTGACCGCGTCACCCGAATTGCCGGCGATCCCCGGAGAGTTTGCATAACCGTCATAGGTATTGGCGGCGGCAAAGCCGGCGGCGTCGGCGAACTCCGATGTGCCGATCCAGGCACCGGCCACGCCGATGGGCAACTGCAGGTATTTCGATACGATCGGCAGGAAGAAGATCATCACGATGGCCCAGACGATGACCAGAGTGATCGCGATAGGGGCATGTTCCTTTTTGGCACCCACCGCCCCGGCAATGGCGATTGCCCCGGACACGCCGCAAACGGCACCGCCGGCACCCAGCGTGGCGGCGAGGCGACGGTCCAGCCCCATTTTCGTGGCCGCAAAGAAGATCACCGCAAACGTCGTGATCGAAACGATGGAGGCTTGCAGGATCGCGGTGGGTCCGGCCCAGACGATCAGGGTGAACGGCAAGGTGGCACCCAGCAGCACAATGCCCGTCTTGATGTAGTACTCAACCCGGAACCCGGTATCCATCCACTTCGGCAATCCGATGAAGTTGGAAATAATCATCCCGAGCAGCAAAGCCAGCAGGGGCGGTTCCAGGTTGAGGTTGGTCACCGCCTTGTTTTGGCCGACCACGAAGATGACGATCGAGAAAACATAGATGAACAGGAAGGACGGATAGAACTCTGACAGTTTGAATCCCAGCGCCTTGATGCTGACGCCGAAGATGAGCGACCACATGATGAATTGCGCAAGGTACTGATTGTAGTGTTCGGCGAAGTGTTGTGTCACCACCGAGAGATCGGTCCACTTGCCAGGCGGCAAAATGGCGATCCATTTAATGCTCGATCCGTTTGCGAAGAACCAGTAGGCGACGGCAACGATGCCCAGACCGAGCCAAATGGCCCACCAGTCCTCTTTGAGCCACAACTCCTTCCACCCCATGCTCTGGACTCGCGCGCCTTCGCCGCCTTCATTCCAGGACGCTGCTGTTGATGACTTATCCGAGCTGCTCTTCTTGTCTCCTTCAATCATTGCGCTCTCCCCCAGTTTTGGTCATAGGAATATGCCAACGGACGCGTCTCACTTTATAGTCACATCAGATTCTTTTTTATGCTCCGCGACTGTAGCACTCGAATACGAGAATGTGAAGTGCATTTATTTGACGCCCTTCATCTTCGATTCGCCTGGGCAAGAAGCGTGATGAGGTGCGAGCAGAAGATCAATCCATTCCTACACTGCTGCCTCTCGTGGTGCTGGCGGCGAACGTCGTCTATGAACCGGGCAGGGCAGGGCACGGCCATCCAGCCATTGAGCAGCAGGCTACCAGTTGGTAAGATCTGAGACGAAGGTAAAGAGGTAGGGCGTCGACTCGGTTCCTATTCCTATCGTATCGCCATCCTTCAGCGGCGCAGATCCGCCGGCATCGCCCCCTCCGATGCGAACCCCATTCACCGTTGTGCCGCAGGCGCTGTCCCGATCGACCAGCAAATAGCCCTCCGCAGTGCTTTCAATCCGAAAGTGCTCGCGAGAAATATTCAGCAACTCACCTGCGTCGATGAGGTAAAGGTCGTTGTCCGGCTCATGATCGCCAAATCTCGGTCTTTCGAACCTGACGAATTTCCCGTCGACCAATAATCCGCGCGATTCCCTGCCGACCCTGAACGGAAAACTTTGAATGCTTACCAACCCGGACTTAATCATTCCGCCCGGAACGGCGCTGTCCGCCTCCGGCGTCATGGCCCTGAGTACGGCCTTAGGCAAGAGCAGTTGCAGTATTGCTTTCTTGTCATCCATTGCGTCGTACCTCCGGGTATTAAACCTAAGGTTAAGAAAGCATCCCATCGACCGGGTTGCCGTCGTTGAATCGGGTCGCACTGCACCTGGATATTCTCCGCATGCGGCTAGGCGCCGGCACCTTTAGCAGTGAGATCCCCGTTGCCGCCGCAATCTCCACGCCGAACTTCTGGCCATGCTTCTTCAGGCATTGCAGGATCGGGGCTTCGTGCATTTCGGATACTCCGCTTAAAGCGTCGGGCTGGCGACCTACCTGTAACAGCGCGCCGCGCTCCGAACAGCCCGCGGGATGGATTCCCTGTCCCAACGAGAAAGAAAAAGGCCACTCATTTCTGGCGGCCCTCCCGCTTCCTATGCGCTTACTTCCCGTCCGGCACTTGCTGCCAACTTACGCTAAGTATCTGTTTTATTGGGAAGAGGTCAACCAAACAAATCGCGCTAAGGCCCATGAATGCTAGATCTATCTTTTTTATTCTGACGAGATACCAGCAAATCTACCAACAGAATAAATAGGCTGCGCCCTTAAACCGCGTTTGATGCGGCACCAGATGCCCAATTGATGAATGCGCGAATATCCTCCACCCGCCATGCAGTGATGTTATCACCCAGAGTCCGCACCGGTTGAGGGTAGCGGCCAGATTTGACGCCGGCCCACCATGTCGATTTGCTGACGGGTATCAGCGCAGGTATAGGCGGACTGGTTTTGGAATTGCCAATTATTTGCGGCAAGCGAAGATATCCAGTTTCAGGCAATCTGTTCATAGATCACCTGGAGGAAGGTCAATAATTGGAAGCTGCAACCGCCGCGGCATACCCGGTAAGACAAGCTTGCTAAGAACAGCCTCGGCGCTTCCCTCTACCTCCAGCATAACGCCAAGAAATCGACCATAGCCCATGCTGGCGTAATGCGTCAGATGCGCATATGAAATTTCTGCCGTCTTACTGATCGTCTTGATTCTGCTTGCTTCTTCGTGGATCCAGCCTAAGCACTCGTATGCCCCGGCTACATAGGGACCCGGGTTTATAAGCACCTCCAATGGAATCACTCGGTCCCTGCTGCTGAACTGAACCTCCCATCGCACCCAAGGATGCTCCTTGTCACCTAATTGCTTCCCCTTTTCATAGACTCGAAGCATCTTGCCATGCTTGGCCTTGCCGATATACATGGTCCGGCCAGATCCATCTGGCTCCGCCCAATTGCCCGCCTGACGCATAGACGGCTTATTGCCTCGGGTACCAAATCCCCCATTCAAATATAGCTCCATCGCCATATCTACCGAATGGCGGCCCTCGAAGTCATCAACGGCTCCATCCCAACGAGTGATACGCGCTTTAAGATCATCGCGAAGGTAGCGGAAAGCCATGTCCCAATCTGGGACCAAGGCGCAGGCCTCGCCAGGAAGCGAAAGAAAGCCCGTTCCACATTGACCACCAAAGGCAAAGAATGCGCCGCCCTCGTCGAAAGCAAAGGAATGCTTGTAGCCGTGCAAACCCCGATTCCTGTCCCGGAGTCCACCGAGCTTGAAACTTAGATTGCTCAGGATGCCTATTACTCAGCAGTCGCCAATATAGGCGACAGAAGGTGCTTGGAAGAATGAGCGAATCAGATTCGGCATTTGCTGTAGCAGAGATAGCTGCTCGGCGATTTTCTCTGCCAATTTTTCACCCTTTCGCAAAGGTCGCCTGGCG
>CAIVDC010000112.1 GCA_903904605.1 uncultured Sterolibacterium sp. | reverse complement strand
GTGCGGGGTTCTCACCCGCATTGTGGTTACTTGTGCCAACATTCTTACTTCAACACGCTCCACCATGGGTCACCCCTTTGGCTTCATCGCAGAGTTGAATACTCTCCTACCAATATAAATGTCCGAAGACATTTATAGTCCTAAGTTTCGGTACTATGTTTAACCCCGATTATCTGCGGCGCAAAATCTCTTAGTAAGTGAGCTGTTACGCTATCTTTAAAGGATGGCTGCCTCTAAGCCAACCTCCTTACTGTCTGAGAAAAATTACCACCTTAAGTGTACTTAACATAGATTTAGGGACCTTAAATTTAGATGCGGGCTGTTTCCCTTTTGACCATGGGGCTTAGCCTCCACAGTCTAACTGCCAGACAGTTGACCTAGGGTATTCGGAGTTTGATAGGTCTTGCGATATTTCTATCTGTCAAGACCTTCCAGTGCTCTACCCCCCTAGGGTAAATCTGACTCTCGCCCTTGTGCGCGCCGAAGCTGATCTTGCGCTCGGGCTCGGCCGGCGCCAGGAAGATGCCCCAGCGGTAGTCGGGCATCTTCACGTAGTCGAAGTGCGCCCAGCCCTTGGCTTCGACGCTGACCGCGGTGCGCAGGTAGACGTCCATCATCTGCGACTTGTCCGGCCCCATCTCCGACCACCATTGCAGGAAGGCCGGTTGCCAGTGCTCCAGTGCGCGCTGCAGGGTCTGGTTGCTGGAGAGGTCGACGTTGTTGGGGATCTTCTCGGAATAATCGATAGCCATGTCTAGCTCCTGAAATTTAGACGCGTTCCCAGTTGAACTGGGACTTGTTGCCGCTGCCGTAGACCTTCAGTGCACCCTTTTCGCCGACGGCGTTGGGGCGCTGGAAGATCCAGTTCTGCCAGGCCGTGAGACGGCCGAAGATGCGGGTATCCATGGTCTCCCTGCCGGAGAAGCGCAGGTTCGCCTCCATTCCAGTCAGGGCGTCGGGCGACAGGCTGGTGCGCTCTTCCAGGGCGATGCGGATTTCGTCCTTCCAGTCGAGCGCGTCCGGCGTGAAGGTGGCGAGGCCCAGGCCGCGCACTTCCTCGGCGCCGAGGGATCGGCCGCATGCTTCCAGCGCTTTAGTGACCGGCGCAGCCTCTTCGGCGAAGCGCGTGGAGATGCGGGTCAGGCTGTTGTTCATGGTCAGCGGCCCGAAGTTCATCTGCGAGAGAGCCACCTGCGGCGCGTCGTCCTCGGCCGAATCGAGCATGAAGCTGCGATCGGCGGCAAGCACCACCTCGAACAGCGTCCCGGCAAAACAGGAGCCGGGCTCGATCAGGGCGAAGACGGAGCGCGAGGAGACGTCGATGCGCCGGAGCACGCGGCGCAGAAAATTGGTGGTCTCGCGCACCAGCCAGTGCCCCCGGTGCGTCAGCAGCAACCGGTCTACGGCCAGCACGGCCTCCAGGGAGCCGCGCGACTTGAACACCCAGGTGCCGATGTCGAGGTCGTTGGTGCGCAGCATGAGGATGGCGTCGTCGAGTTCGCGGGCGAATTTCAGCGGCGCCCACTGGTCGCCCAGGGCCAAGATGCCGTCGACGTCGCTCGGCTGCTCGCCCTGGGGGCCGGCGAGTTGGATCGTGGCGACGCGGGCGGCGCGGTCGATCTTGACCTGGAGCGTCTCGTAGCGGTAACCGCCGTCGTAGATCTCGCGCTTGAGCGGCGTCAGGGCGACGCCGGGACCGCCCGGCCGGTCAGACAGCGCCGCCAGCTTCTCGGCGTGGCTTTTCACCATCTCCGCGAACTGTTGCGGCTTGGCGTGGCCGTCGATCAGCTTCCATTCGAGGGCGCGTTCGGCGCGCACGCCTTCGGAGGTGGTGGCGAAGACGTCGGCGAGATCGCGGCGCACGCGGCGCTTGTCCACCAGCCGGGTCAGGCCGCCGGTGCCCGGGAGGACGCCGAGCAGTGGCACCTCGGGCAGGGAGACGGCGGTGGAACGGTCGTCGATCATGAGGATCTCGTCGCAGGCCAGCGCGACTTCGTAGCCGCCGCCGGCGCAGGCGCCATTGACCGCGGCGATGAACTTGAGGCCGGACGAACTGCTCGAGTCCTCGATGCCGTTCCGGGTTTCGTTGGTGAACTTGCAGAAGTTCACCTTCCAGGCGTGGCTGGACAATCCGAGCATGTAGATGTTCGCACCCGAGCAAAACATCCGCGGCTTGCTGCTGGTCATCACCACGGTCCTGACTTCCGGATGCTCGAAGCGGATGCGCTGCAGGGCATCGGAGAGCTCGATATCGACGCCGAGATCGTAGGAGTTGAGCTTCAGCTTGTAGCCGGGCCGGATGCCCTTGTCCTCGTTGATGTTGAGCACTAGGGTGGCGATGGCGCCGTCGAACTCGATCTTCCAGTGCGCATAGCGCGAAGGGTCGGTGTCATAGGTGACCGGTGTTGTCGTCATGGATTCTCCTGCAAGCAGTAAAGACGGTAAAGGTCGGACTGGAAATATATTGCACTATATATTTTATCTAAGAATTATTATACACGTTTTGCAGCTGCAGCAAGCTTTCCTTGATGGTGCGTCCCGAGGTTTCGATCGTGGCATCGGCGAGCCGGTAGAGTGTATCCCGCTCCTCCAGGATGTGGCGGAGGTCGGCCATCGCCTCGCCCCGACCGGTCATGGGCCGCAGGTCGCCCTGGGCGATGACGCGCTGCATGTGTTCTTCGGAAGAAGCCTTGAGCCAGACTGTGAAACAGGCCGCGCGCAGCGTCTCGAAAGTATCGGGTTCGGTGACCAGGCTGCCGCCGGTAGCGATCACGGCGCGTCCGTGCAGTTCGATGACGTTCTCGAGGCAGCGCCGCTCCATGCGCCGGTAGGCCGCCTGGCCATAGAGCGAGAAGACCTCAGAGAGCGGCACGCCGGCCTCGCGTTCGATCTCCTGGTCGAGTTCGACGAAAGGGATCTTGAGGTCGTCGGCGAGTTTCCGGCCGAGCGTGGATTTCCCGGCGCCGCGCAGGCCGATCAGGGCGATGCGCTTGCGCCGTTGCTCGGGGTCGAGCTCGCCGAAAGCGGAAACGAGGATGCTTCTTGCCTGCAGCAGCCGCTTCGGCGAAAGGCGTTCCAGATAGCGCGTCAGCAGGGTCAGTTCGACCGAGTGTTCGCGCTCCTCGCGGAGCAGGTCCGGCAGCGCCAGGCTGAGCGCCTGGGCCACCTGGCGCAGCAACAGGATGGAGATGTTGCCGTGACCGCCCTCGAGTTGGGCGAGATAGCGCTCGGAGACGCCGGAAGTGGCGGCGAGCGTCTTGCGGCTCATGCTGAGGCGGGCGCGGGTATCTCGAACGCGCGCCCCAAGCTGCTGCAGGTATAGTTCGTCCTGGGACAAGTTGGGCATGGCAGGCCGCGATGAGTGGAACGTTGTTGCATTATAGCGCTTGATATTTGCTCTTTGAGCACTATAATGTCTCGCGAATATCGATAATGACGCAGTCCTGTTGCGTGTCCCGGGATGAACGGGACGGCAAGGACGCAGAAGAAGGAAACGATGATGCCCGAGGCGACGCCCGAAACCTTCTCCCAACTGATTGCTCAGGTCACCGGGAAGATCGCCGGCAGGCCGGTCGACGCCGCTCTGGGCGTTTTCCTCGCGGCCGAGTTCCCCGACTCCGGCGCTCAATTCCAGGAAATTTTCAAGGCCTGCCAGGAGGCAGTCGCGGCCGGCTGGATGTGCGCCCGTGAAGCCGGCGGCATCAGGTTCGGCCGCGTCATCAAGGCGTCGGCCGCGACCCACGGCTATTCCGTGGATGTGGTCGAGATGGCGGATGTGGTGGGTCCGCACCATCGTCACCCCCAGGGCGAGATCGACATGATCATGCCGCTCGAGGGCGAGGCGAAATTCGACGGTCATGGCCGTGGCTGGCTGGTCTACGGCCCGGGCAGCGCACATCGTCCGACGGTGACCGGAGGCCGCGCGCTGGTGCTCTATCTCCTGCCCGACGGGGCAATAGAATTTACCCGATGATTCTGGAGAATTTCCGATGCCGCAACTGAGCCAGGCCGACCAAACCTTAAGTCCGCCCGAGGTCATCGTGCCGCGCGACTACAACGCCGCCTACGATCTGATCGAACGCAACCTCTCCGCCGGGCGGGGCGCCAAGACCGCCTTCATCGATGACGGCGGCGAATACAGCTACGCCGAACTGTCCGACCGGGTCAATCGCTGCGCCAATGCGCTCGCAGCACTCGGCCTCGTCCAGGAGGACCGGATCATGGTCTGCCTCTTGGACAGCATCGACTTTCCCGCGGTCTTCCTCGGTGCGATCAAGGCGGGCATTGTCCCGGTGGCGGCGAACACGCTGCTCACCAGCGCCGATTACGACTTCATGCTCACCGATTCGCGCGCCAAGACGCTGGTGGTTTCAGAAGCCTTGTGGCCGGTCTTCGCGCCCGTCGTGACGAAGCAGAAGGCGCTGCGCCAGGTGATCATCAGCGGCGAGGGCAGCCACGGCCAGTTGCTCCTGTCCCGCCTGATGGCCGAGGCGGGAAGCGAATTCGAGCCGGCGCCGACGACGAGCGACGACCCCTGTTTCTGGCTTTATTCCTCGGGCTCGACCGGCACGCCCAAGGGCACGGTGCATCTCCATTCGCACCTGATCCAGACGGCCGAACTTTATGCCAGGCCGGTGCTGGGCATCCGCGAGCAGGATGTCGTCTTCTCCGCCGCCAAGCTGTTCTTCGCCTACGGCCTGGGCAACGGCTTGACGTTTCCGCTTTCGGTCGGGGCGACCGCAATCCTGATGGCCGAATGGCCGACGCCGGCCGCCGTCTTCCAGCGCCTCAGGAAACATCGGCCGAGCATCTTTTACGGCGTCCCGACGCTCTATGCCGCGATGCTCGCCAGCCCCGATCTGCCCGGTCGCGAAGAGCTGCAGCTGCGCGCCTGCACCTCGGCCGGCGAGGCCCTGCCGGCGGACATCGGCCGGCGCTTTTCCGAGCGCTTCGGCGTCGATATCCTGGACGGCATCGGTTCCACCGAGATGCTGCACATCTTCCTTTCCAATCGTCCCGGAGCGGTGCGCTACGGCACGACCGGGCAGGCGGTGCCCGGCTATGAACTGCGCCTGGTCAATGAGGCCGGCAACAGCGTGGCGCCGGGCGAGATCGGCGAGTTGCAGATCTGCGGTCCGACCTCCGCCCTGATGTACTGGAACAACCGCGAGAAGACCAAGGCAACCTTCATGGGGCCGTGGACCCGCAGCGGCGACAAGTATGTGCTCGACGACCAGGGCTACTACACCTACTGCGGCCGCTCCGACGACATGCTCAAGGTGTCCGGCATCTATGTCTCGCCGTTCGAGGTCGAGGCGGCGCTGATGACCCACCAGTCGGTGCTGGAGGCGGCCGTGGTGCCGCAGGCCGACGTCGATGAACTGGTCAAGCCCAAGGCCTACGTGGTGCTCAAGGCCGGCATCATCGGCACGGCGGAGCTGGTCGAGGAACTGAAGCAGCACGTCAAGAGCAAACTGGCCCCGTACAAGTATCCGCGCTGGGTCGAGTTCATGGACGAGCTGCCGAAGACGGCAACGGGCAAGATCCAGCGCTTCAAGTTGAGAAAATAGCCGATGCTGAAAGGCGCCACGCCCTGGCCCGAGGATTTCGCCCAGCGCTACCGGGAGCGGGGCTGGTGGCAGGACCTCACCTTGTTCGGACTGCTGGCGCGGACGGCCGCCCGCCTGCCCGACAAGACCGCCCTGGTGCTGGGCGATCGCCGCATCAGCTACGCGCGTCTGCTCGCCGATGCCGAAGCGCTGGCGGCCCGTTTGCTCGAAGCCGGCCTGGCTCCCCTGGACCGGGTCGTGCTGCAATTGCCCAATATCCCGGAATTCGTCGTCGCCTATTTCGCCCTGGCGCGCATCGGCTGCATCCCGGTGATGGCGCTGCGCGCCCACCGGCATACTGAGGTCGGGCACTTCCTCAGGGCCTCCGCGGCCGTCGCCTACATCATTCCCGATGTCATCAACGGTTTCGACTATCGGACGATGGCGGAGCAGCTCCGCGCCCAGGCGCCGGCCCTGAGAATGGTGCTGGTTGCCGGAGAGCCCCTGCCGGGCCAGACTTCCCTGTCCGAGATGCTCGCCCGGCCTGCTGCTTCGCCGCAGCCGGCATCGCTCCAAGTCGATCCTGACGAGGTCGCGACGATGCTCCTTTCGGGCGGCACCACGGCGCTCTCGAAGCTGATTCCGCGCACGCACAACGACTACGTCTTGAATGCCCGGCTGTGTGGGGCAGCCGCAGGCTTTTCCGAGGCCACGGTGTTCATGGCGATCCTGCCCCTGGGGCACAACTACAATCTGGCTTCGCCGGGCATGCTCGGCACCTTCTATTACGGCGGCACCGTGGTGCTGGCCCGTTCGGGGGAGGCGGGAGAGGTGTTCGGCCTGGTGGAGCGTGAAGCCGTCAGCGTCGTCGCCGCCGTGGTGCCGCTGATCTCCAACTGGCTTAATTCGGACCTGCCCGGGAAATTCGATCTGACTTCGCTGAAGGTGATCCAGAACGGCGGCGCGCGCCTGGCGCCGGAATTGCGAATCCGCCTGCGCCAGCGCTTCGGCTGCACGCCGCAGGAGATCTACGGCACGGCGGAAGGCCTGATCAACATGACGCGCCTAGACGATTCCGACGATCTGCTGCTCAACAGTTCCGGCCGGCCGGTTTGCGACGACGACGAAATCCGGGTCATCGACGAGGAAGGCAGGAGCCTGCCCGACGGCGTTTCCGGCGAACTGGTGGTGCGCGGCCCTTACACCATTCGCGGCTATTACGACGCGGCGGAGATCAACCGGGCGGCGTTCACCGCCGACGGCTTCTACCGCATGGGCGACATCGTCCGGAAGGAGGGGCGGACGATCTATACCGAAGGGCGCAAGAAGGATCTGATCAATCGCGGCGGCGAGAAGATCAGCTGCGAGGAAGTGGAAAACCTGATCTTCGCCCATCCCAAGGTCAAGGCGGTGACCCTGGTGGCGATGCCCGACGAAGTGTTCGGCGAGAAGGCCTGCGCCTTCGTCATCGCCAAGGAGGGGGAGGCGCTCTCCTTCGAGGAACTGATCGACTTTCTGAAGCGCCAGCAGATCGCCAGCTTCAAGCTGCCGGAGCGGCTGGAACTGGTCGCGGAGTTTCCATTGAGTCCGGTCGGCAAGATACTCAAGCGGCAGTTGCGCGAGATGATCGCGGCAAGGCTGACGCGGGAACAGGCCGCCCCTTGAAGATCGGCATCGTCGGCGGCGGCCCCGCCGGACTGTTCTTCGCCCGGCTGATGAAGCGGCACGATGGCGGCCATGACATCCGGATCATCGAGCGCGATCCGGCCGATGCCACCTACGGCTGGGGGGTGGTTTTCTCCGACGTGGCGCTGGCCTTCGTGCGTGACGTCGATCCGGAACTTCACGGGGCGCTGGCTCGCGAGCAGGAAGTCCATGCCGAGATGCGCATCGTTCATCGCGGCCAGGCCGTGACGCTGGCCAACAATACTTTCCACCGCATGGCGCGCCTCGACCTTCTCAAGATGCTGCGCCGCCACTGCCTAGAGGCCGGCATCGGCATCGAATTCGGCCGCAGCATCCGCAGCAAATCCGATCTCGCTGCCTTCGCCGATTGCGACCTGATCGTCGCCGCCGACGGCGCCAAGAGCGCGGTCGGCAGCCTCTATGCCGCGCACTTCCAGCCCAGCTTCGATGTCCGGCCGAACAAGCTGGCCTGGTACGGCACGACCCGCTTGTTCGAGCCTCTCTCCCTGATCTTCCGCGAACATCGGGACGGCCTGCTGATCGCCCATGCCTACCGCTACAGCCGGGAGCACAGCACCTTCCTGGTCGAATGCGATCCTCAGACTTTCGAGGCCGCCGGGCTGGCGAAAATGTCGGACGCCGATAGCCGTGCCTATTGCGCCGAGGTCTTTCGCGAGGACCTGATGGGCAGTCCGCTGCTCTCGAACAATTCCAACTGGTTCAACTATTCGATCGTCAAGAACCGGCGCTGGCACCACGACAACATCGTCCTGCTGGGCGATGCGCTGCGCACCGGCCATCCTTCGATAGGCTCCGGCACGAGGCTGGCGATGCAGGATTCGATCGCGCTGTTCGAGGCTTGCCGGGCCAAGGCCGGCGACGTGCCGGCGATGCTGGCCGAATTCGAGCGGACTCGTCGTCCTGGTTCGGACGAGCTCCAGGCGGCGGCGATCAGGAGCAGCGAATGGTACGAAGCGGTGCCGCAAAAGCTCGGCCTCGACCCGGTCTCCTTCGCCTACGATTACATGATGCGGACGGGAAGAGTGAGCCACGAGGCGCTGAAGCGGCGCGACCCGCGACTGGCAGCGGAATTTGAGGCGCGGTCCGGCGTCACAATTGCGCTATGATTGGGTCAGAAAACGACAACCCTTGAGGAGAGAATGATGAGCCAGTACACCCGACGCAACTTTCTGAAAGGCGGCGCCGCCGTCGCCGGCGCCACCTTACTGCCGGCGGCCAGGGCACAGGGCGCCAGGGTCAAGGTCGGCCTGATGCTGCCCTATACAGGCACCTATGCGCAACTGGGCGTGGCCATCGAGAACGGCTTCCGCCTGGCGCTGGCCGAGCACGGCGGCAAGTTCGGCGGCCGCGAGATCGAGTTCTACAAGGTCGATGACGAGTCCGATCCGGGCAAGGCACCGGAGAACGCCAACAAGCTGGTCCAGCGCGACAAGGTCGATGTCCTGGTCGGCACGGTGCACTCCGGCGTGGAGATGGGCATCATCAAGGTCGTCCGCGAGTCCGGCACTTTGCACATCATTCCCAATGCCGGCGCCGATGCCGCGACCGGGGGAATGTGCGCGCCGAACATTTTCCGCACCTCGTTTTCCAACTGGCAGCCGCCTTATCCGCTGGGCAAGATTCTCATGGATCGCGGCCTCAAGAGCGCCGTCTTCATCACCTGGAAATACGGTGCTGGCGAGGAATCGCTTGGCGGCTTCAGGGACGGCTATAGCAAGGCAGGCGGCAAGATCGTCAAGGAACTGTTCCTGCCTTTTCCCAACGTCGAATTCCAGGCGCTGCTGACCGAGATCGCCGCGATCAAGCCCGATGCCGTGGTCTGCTTCTTCGCCGGCGGCGGCGCCGCCAAGTTCATCCGCGACTACGCCGCGGCCGGCCTGAAAGGCAAGATTCCCCTGTTCGGCGCGGGCTTTCTCACCGACGGGATACTCGATGCGGTGGGTGATGCCGCCCAGGGCATCGAGACCACGCTGCATTACGGCGACGGCATCGAAACCAAGCGCAACAAGGATTTCCGCCTGGCGTACGCCAAGACCTTTCTGCTGCAGCCGGACGTCTATGCGGTCCAGGGCTATGACGCGGGCCTGCTCCTGGCCGCCGGACTCGCTGCGGTCAAGGGCGATATCAACAACAAGGCCGGCATGATCAAGGCCATGGAGGCCGCCAGGATTGACAGCCCGCGAGGTCCCTGGACCATGTCCAAGGCGCACAACCCGATCCAGGACATCTATCTGCGCCGCGTGGTGGGCAAGGAGAACAAGGTCATCGGCGTCGCCCACAAGGCCCTGGCCGATCCGGCACGCGGCTGCAAGATGGTCTGAAAGCCTGATGGGATAAGCGGCATCCGGGCCGGGGGCGCTTGCCGCTCCCGGTCCCTGAAGGATTTTGCCCTGTCGAATCGATGGACTTCTATTCCTTCCTGATCCAGTTGTTGAACGGCGTGCAGTACGGCCTGCTGCTGTTTCTCGTCGCCAGCGGCCTGACCCTGGTGTTCGGGATCATGGGCATCATCAACCTGGCCCATGGCAGCTTTTACATGGTCGGCGCCTACCTCGCCTTTTCCCTTGCGGGGCTGACCGGCAACCTGTTTACCGCCTTGCCGCTGGGCATCGGGGTTTCGGTGCTGCTGGGCTTCGCCCTCGAATGGCTGTTCTACCGCCATCTCTATGCCCGCGATCATCTCTACCAGGTGCTGATGACCTACGGCCTGATCCTGGTGTTCGAGGAATTGCGCTCGATCATCTGGGGCGACGACGTCCATGGCGTGGCCGTACCGGACCTTCTTTCGGCTTCCCTGCCGCTCACCGATAACCTCTCCTATCCGGTCTATCGCCTGGCGATGTCGGGCGTCTGCCTGCTGATCGCCGGCGGCCTCTACGGGCTGATCAAGAAGACCCGGCTGGGCATGATGATCCGCGCCGGCAGCTCGAATCGCGAGATGGCAGAGGCCCTGGGCGTGAACATCAAGCGGGTCTATACGGTGGTGTTCGCACTCGGCGTGGCGCTGGCCGCCTTCGCCGGCATGATCGCGGCGCCGGTGTCTTCGGTCTATCCGAACATGGGTGCGCAGGTGCTGATCATCTGTTTCGTCGTGGTCGTGATCGGCGGCATCGGCTCGGTTTGGGGCGCGCTCCTCGCGGCCATCCTGATCGGCCTGACCGACACCTTCGGCAAGGTGCTGCTGCCCGACTATGCCGGCATGTCCACCTACATCCTGATGGCGCTGGTGCTGCTTTGGCGGCCCGAGGGACTGTTCAAGCGATGAAGTCCAAGACTTCGGTGCTCCTCCTCATCGTCCTGCTGCTCTTCGCGCTGTTTCCGTTCGTCGGAGAGAAGTTCTACGTCCAGCTCGTCGCCAAGGTGATGATCATGGCCATCTTCGCCATGAGTCTCGATCTTCTGGTCGGCTACAGCGGGCTGGTGAGTCTGGGCCACGCCGCCTTCTTCGGCCTGGCCGGTTACGTCCTGGCGCGCCTGGCCCCCCAGTACGAGGCGGCCAGCCTGTGGACCTCGCTGCCGCTTGCGCTGGCTGCCTGCGCCGCCTTTGCTCTGCTCACCGGTCTCCTGGTGCTGCGCACCAGCGGCGTCTATTTCATCATGGTGACGCTGGCCTTTGCCCAGATGCTGTTCTTCGTGTTTCACGATACGCCGCTGGGCGGCGGTTCCGACGGCATCTATCTGTACGCCAAGCCCGAGCTGATGCTGGGCGGCACGAGCCTTCTCAATCTCGAGGATCACCGCGTCTTCTACTGGTTCGTGCTGGGCCTCGTGGCGGCGGTTTATCTGCTGCTGCAGCGGCTGCTCGATGCCAACTTCGGCCGCGCCCTGATCGGGATCAAAAGCAACGAACACCGAATGCGCGCATTGGGCTACGACACCTTCCGCTACAAGCTCGGCATCTATATGCTCTCCGGCATGCTGGCGGGCCTCGCCGGCTACCTCGCGGCGATGCAGTACGGTTTCGTCAATCCCGACATCCTGGGCTGGCATACCTCGGGCAGCGTGCTGGTGATGGTGATCCTGGGCGGCATGGGCACGCTGCACGGTGCGGCGCTGGGCGCCTTCGTCTTCATCCTGCTGCAGGAGGTGCTGTCCAACCAGGCCTGGTTCGGTCCGGTCGCCAAGCACTGGCAACTGGCCATGGGCTTGTTCATCATCGCCGTGGCACTGTTTCTGCCGCGCGGGCTCGCCGGACTGTCCGGCCAGCGCAAGCTGCGGGAGGAAACTCATGGCTGAGCCGATCCTCAGGGCGGTGAACCTGAGCAAACGTTTCGGCGGCCTGACCGCGGTCAATGACGTTTCCCTGGAACTCCACGTCGGTCAGGTGCATGCGCTGATCGGCCCCAACGGCGCCGGCAAGTCGACCCTGACCAACCTGCTTTCGGGCGATCTGAAACCCAGCGCGGGACACATCCACTACGCCGGTGTCGATCTTGCCGGCATGTCCGCCGAGCGCATCTCGCACCTGGGGCTGGGGCGTTCTTACCAAAAGACCAACATCTTCCTGGCGTTTTCCGTATTCGAGAACTGCCGTCTCGCGGCCCAGTCCCGCCGGCAGCGGGCCTGGCGGATCTTCCGCAAGGCCAGCCGCTTCGAAGACGTCAATGCCCGCGCGCGTGCCGCGCTTGAAGCCGTCGGTCTGGCCTCGCGGCGCGATGCGATTGCCGCGGCGCTGTCCCACGGCGAACAGCGCCAGTTGGAGATCGCCATGTGTTTGGCGACCGAGCCGCAGGTGCTGCTCCTGGACGAGCCGCTGGCCGGCATGGGCCCGCAGGAATCGGGGACCATCGTCGAATTGATCCGCAGCCTGACCGCGGCCCACGCCATCATGCTGATCGAGCATGACATGGACGCGGTGTTCGCCGTCGCCCACCGCCTCACCGTGATGGTCAATGGCGAAGTGCTGGCCAGCGGCACGCCGAGCGAGGTGCGTGCCAACGAGGTCGTGCAGCAGGCCTATCTGGGCGAGGAACACGGAGCGGGCGATGTCTGAGCCGCTGCTCGAAGCCCGCGGCATCCATAGCTACTACGGTGCCAGTCATATCCTCCACGGCGTCGATTTCCGCATCGACCGGGGAGAAACCATCGGCTTGATGGGTAGGAACGGCATGGGCAAGACCACCCTGATCCGCTCCCTGCTGGGCCACCTGCGTCCGCGGGCGGGCAGCGTCAAGGTGCGCGGCTTGGACGTCACGCAGGCAGCGCCTTATCGCATCGCCAGACTGGGCCTGGCTTATGTACCGGAAGGCCGCGGCATCTTCCCGAATCTGACGGTCAGGGAAAACCTCATCATGGCGGCCCGTGCCGGGCTGGACGGCCGATGCGACTGGACCTACGAGCGCATCCTCGATACCTTCCCGCGCCTGGCCGAACGCCTGGCCAACGGCGGCGGCGAACTCTCCGGCGGAGAGCAGCAGATGCTCACCATCGGCCGCGCGCTGATGACCAATCCGCAGCTTCTGATCCTCGACGAGGCGACCGAGGGCCTGGCCCCGCTGATCGCCCGCGACATCTGGACCATCATCCGCGGCATCCGCGATTCCGGCATCGCCACCGTCATCGTCGACAAGAACTATGGCGCCGTGATCGGCCTTGCCGATCGCTGCATGGTGATGGTCAAGGGCCGGGCGGTGTTTGACGATGTCGCGGAGAAACTCTCAGGCGACGTGGTGCAGAAGTACCTCGGCGTCTGATGTCACCCCGGTGCTGCCGAGATGTTGCCACTTAGCCGCTTCGTCCGCGCCGGCGGGCATCAGCTCGAATGCCGGCTGTATCCCGCGCACCAAGGCAATCGTCCGCCGCTGGTGTTTCTCCACGAGGGACTGGGCAGCGTCGCGATGTGGCGGGACTTCCCCGCGCGCGTGGCACATGCCACCGGCGCACGCACGCTGGTGTATTCGCGCTACGGTTATGGACAGTCGGACCTCTTGACCGGGCCGCGCGACACCAGCTACATGCATCGCGAGGCGCAAGAGACGCTGCCCGAACTGCTCTCGGCGCTGGAGATCGAGCGGCCGGTCCTGATCGGCCACAGCGACGGCGCTTCGATCGCCCTGATCCATGCCGGCAGCGGCCGTTGGCCTTTGGCGGGAGTGATTGCCCTGGCGCCGCATGTATTCGTCGAGGACCTCTCGATCCGGAGCATCGAGCAGGCCAGGGTCGCCTACGCTTCGACCGACCTGGCGGAGAGACTTTCGCGCTACCACCGCGACGTGGACAAGACCTTCCGGGGCTGGAACGACATCTGGCTGGACCCCGATTTCCGTGCCTGGAACATCGAGGCTTATCTGCCGCGCATCACCTGCCCGCTTCTGGCGATCCAGGGCAAGGATGACGAATACGGCACCACGAAGCAGCTCGACGCCATTGTCGCCGGGACGGCCGATAGCGAACTGCTCCTGCTTGCCGACTGCCGGCATTCGCCGCACAAGGATCAGCCGGAGGCGGTGCTCAAGGCCGTTTTGGAATTCCTCGATAGCCTGCCGGCGGCGTCCTGATCGAGCTCGCCGGCAGGGAACGGATGCTGGTGATCCGGACGACGCGGGCACCGGCGATCTGGGGCGCGGGCCTGACCATGAGTTTCGCCGTGAATCTCACCCGCGTTCCGTCGACCTGGTAGATGCGCTTGAGGTTGGTCGGCTCGAAAACGGCGCCGTTGTCGGCCAGCAGGGCGTATTTTCCCGACGCTGCGCCGAGAAATTGCACCGTGGCCCGCGCGCTCACCTCCTGGCGGAACCCGAATTGCGCCGCCGAGGCGGGCGGAGGGGACAACAGCCCAAGTGCGAAACAGGGCAGGAAAACACGCAAAAGACAGGACATGGGCATCCCCGGGAGTTTTGCCCATTGTACATGACAAAGAGATAATCGTCCTTCATGAGTCCAGCGGCGAGCGCCGCCGCGCGGCCTTGAGCTGCCCGCGCTTGTTCTTGCTCTCCAGGCGCCTTTTCTGCGAGCTCCGGGTCGGTTGGGTCGGCCGGCGCTTCTTGGCCAGGACCGCGACGCTCCCGACCAGGTCCCGAAGCCGCTCCAGGGCCTCGTCGCAGTTCTGCTCCTGGCTGCGATACGCCTGGGCCTTGATCACGACCACGCCCTGCTTGGTGATGCGCTGATCGTTGAGCTGCAGCAGCCTTTCCTTGATCGCGTCGGGCAGGGACGAGGCGGGAATATCGAAACGCAGGTGGATGGCGGAGGAGACCTTGTTCACGTTCTGCCCTCCCGCCCCCTGGGCGCGAACGGCCTTGATCTCGATCTCGGAGAGGGGAATGGAAATCCGGCCGGTGATATGCAGCATGGCTGGCCCTTGTTACTCGGGCTCGATCTCCAAGGCGACGAGAAAGCGCGAAACCAGGTTGTAGGCCGCGATCACGCCGACCAATTCCACCAGTTGCGCATCGTTGGGCAGGATCGCCCGGACAGCTGAAAATGTCGCATCATCGACCTTCACCTGCCGCGTCATTTCGCTTGCGAGGCGGAGCACGGCACGCTCTGCGGCGTCGAAGGGGGCGGCATCGAGTGCGGATTGCGGCGCGCCCGACAGCGCGCCCAGGGCCGCCAACTGCGCTTCATTGCCGCCGGCCTTGAGCAATTCCGGCGCGTGCTGGGTGAACTCGTAGTCCGCGCCGTTCAGCCTGGCTACCGCGCAGATGGCCAGTTCCCTGAGCTTGGGCGCCAGCGCCAAGTCGTTCCTGACCGCGCCCAGAAAGACATTCCATCCTCGGGCAAGGGGCGGGCTATGGAGCAGCATGCGATCGAGATCGAGCAGGGCTCCGCCGCGCCGGGCGCGGATGGCGTCGACGATGTCCCTGGGCTCGGCCAGATCCTTTGCCTTGAAGGGTATGCGGGGCATGGCGGGCGTTCCTGAAGGGAGAGTCGCAGTGTACGTTGATTTCGTCGAGCCGAGAAGAATTCGCTCTTGCCTTGTTCGGCCGTGGCAATCTACACTTCATCCCCTTTCTCCCAAGCGCATTCGGAAGCCATTCATGTCCCTTCAGCCCACCGCGGCACTTGCCCATTTCGTCGAAACCTCGCAATCCGGGCGCATGCCGCCAGAACTCGTCCATGAGGCCAAGCGGGCGGTCCTCAACTGGTTCGGCTGTGCCATCGGTGCGTCCAGGCATGACACCGTGAGCCGCGCCATCGCGGCCTTGTCGCCCTTCTTCGGCCGGCCGCAGGCGACCGTGCTGGGCCGCGCCGAGCGGCCCGACATGCTCCATGCCGCGCTGATGAACGGCATCTCCTCGCATACCTTCGACTTCGACGACACCCATCTGAAGACGGTCATCCATCCGGCAGGACCGGTGGCTTCCGCCCTGCTGGCCCTGGCCGAGCATCGGAGCGTCAGCGGTCTGGAATTCCTCCACGCCTTCGCCCTCGGCGTCGAGGTCGAGTGCCGTATCGGCAATGCCGTCTATCCGTCACATTACGACGTCGGCTGGCATATCACGGGCACCGCCGGCGTCTTCGGCGCGGCCGCCGCCGCCGGCAGGCTGCTCGGCCTCAGCGAGCGGCAGCTCGTCTGGGCGCTGGGCATCGCCGCAACCCAGGCCTGCGGCCTCCGGGAAATGTTCGGCTCAATGTGCAAGCCCCTGCATCCGGGTCTCGCGGCCAAGAACGGCTTGTCGGCGGCTCTGCTCGCGGCACAGGACTTCACCAGTTCGGAGCAGGGGATAGAAGGCAAGCGAGGCTTCGCCAATGTCCTGGCAGGCGCGCGCGACTACCGGCGGATCACCGAAGGACTGGGCGACACCTGGGAGCTTCTCGATAACACCTACAAGCCTTTCGCTTGCGGCATCGTCATCCACCCGGTCATCGACGGCTGCATCCAGTTGCGCGCGGAACAGGCGCTGCTGCCCGCGGCGATCAGGGAGATCCGCCTGCGCGTGCATCCGCTGGTGCTCGAACTGACCGGCAAGACCGCTCCGCGCGTCGGCCTCGAAGGCAAGTTCAGCGTGTACCACAGTGCCGCGGTGGCAATCATCGATGGCGCCGGGGGCGAAGAACAGTACTCCGACGCAAAGGTCGCCGATCCCGCGGTGATCGCCCTGAGGAACAAGGTCAGCGCGGTCGTCGATCTTTCGCTCAAGGAGGATGCGGCGCATATCGAGATCGTCTGCGAGGACGGCAGAGTCTTCGGCAAGCGCGTCGAACATGCGATCGGCAGCCTCGCCCGGCCGATGAGCGACCGGGATCTCGAAGAGAAGTTTTCCCGGCTGTGCGCGCCGCACCTGTCGGACTCGCGCATCGAGGCTCTGATCGCCGGCGTCTGGTCGCTCGATCGCCGCGCCGACGCCGGAGAGCTCGGTGCGCTGACCGTGCCCGGCTGAGCCCGGCGGAAATCCCTATACCCGTTCAGGAAGGAAAATACAAAATGAAATCCGCACTCCTCGCAGTTCTCCTGCTCTGCGCCTCCAACGCCTGGTCGGAGCCGCAGATCGTCATCAAGTTCAGCCACGTCGTCGCTGCCAGCACGCCGAAGGGACAGGCCGCCGAACGCTTCAAGCAGCTTGCCGAGGAGCGAACCGGCGGGCGGGTGAAAGTCGAGGTCTATCCCAACAGCCAACTCTACAAGGACCAGGAAGAGCTCGAGGCGCTGCAACTGGGCGCCGTCCAGATGCTCGCACCTTCGGTTTCGAAGTTCGGCCCGCTGGGTCTCAATGCCTTCGAGGTGCTCGATCTTCCCTACATCTTTGCCAACCGCACGGTCCTGCGCCGGGTCATCGACGGGGATGTCGGGCGCCGGCTGCTGAAGCTCCTCGAGCCGAAGGGCATCATCGGTCTGGCATACTGGGACAACGGCTTCAAGGTGATGAGCGCCAACAAGCCCTTGCATCTGCCGGCCGACTTCAAGGGGCTGAAGATGCGCATCAAGTCCTCCAAGGTGCTCGATGCCCAGATGCGCGCGCTCGGCGCCTTGCCCCAGGTGCTGGCTTTCTCGGAAGTCTATCAGGCGCTGCAAACCGGCGTCGTCGACGGCGCCGAGAATTCCCCGCCCAATCTGCTGACGCAAAAATTCTACGAGGTGCAGAAGTACATCGCCCTGTCGAACCACGGCTATGACGGCTATGCGGTCATCGTGAACAAGAAGTTCTGGGATGGCCTGCCGGCCGACATTCGCGCCATTCTGGACAAGGCGATGAAGGACGCGAGCGTGTTCGAAAATGCCAAGTCGCTCATCGAGAACGAGGAGGCCATCGAGAAGATCCGGGCCTCCGGCAAGAGCCAGGTATATTCGCTCACGGCGGCCGAAACGGCGGCCTGGCGCCGCGCCTTGCTGCCGGTGCACAAGACCATGGAAGGCCGGATCGGCAAGGAGTGGGTGGAGGCGATCTACAAGGAATCGGCCGCCATGGGTTACAAGTTCTAGAAGCTTAAGACTCGGGACTCATCATGAAAATAGTCATCCCTGACGATTATCAGGACGCCGCAAGGCAGACGGGCAGCTTCGGACGGTTGTCCGGGCACGAGGTCGTGATCTATCACGACACGGTGAAGACGATTCCGGAACTGGCGGCGCGTTTTTCCGGGGCGCAGGTCCTGCTGCTGATCCGGGAGCGAACCCCGATCAGAGAAGAGCTGCTCAAGGCTTTGCCGGATCTGCGCTTCATCAGCCAGACGGGCCAGGGTGCCGGTCACATCGATCTTGCCGCTTGCGCGCGCCGCGGCATCCTGGTCTCCGGTGCCGGCAGCGGGACGCTGGCCACGGCCGAGTTTGCCTGGGCCATGATCATGGCCGCGAGGCGCCACCTGGCCCTCGAGGCCCAGCGGTTGAGGCAGGGACGCTGGCAGACCAGCATCGGCACGGTCCTGAAGGGCCGCACGCTGGGTATCTACGGCTATGGCAAGATCGGCCAGCTGGTGGCCCGTTTTGGCGACGCCTTCGGCATGAAGGTGGTCACCGGCGGCGGCCGCGCGGCGACGGCGGAGCGCGCCGGGAGGGATGGCCGCCCGTATATTGCCGAACGCGAGCGGTTCTTCGAGATGTGCGATGTCATCTCGGTCCATCTGCGCCTGCTCGGCGCCACCCGCGGCCTCATCACCGGAGCGGATCTCGCCCGCATGAAGCCCGATGCCCTGTTCGTCAACACCAGTCGCGCCGAACTGGTCGAGCCTGGCGCGCTGGAGCGCGCGCTCAGGTCGGGCCGGCCCGGCTTTGCCGCGGTCGATGTCTACGAAGAGGAGCCGATAGGCCCGGATCACCCCCTGCTGGCCATGGATAATGTGCTGTGCACCCCGCATCTGGGTTACGTGGAAACGGATACCTACGAGATGTTCTTCGGTGCCGCCATCGAACAGATCGAGGCCTTCGTCCGCGGAAAGCCGATCAACGTGCTCAATCCTCCGCCGGCCTGAGACGGCTTAGCCGTCCCCACGACCGCCTTGCCGAGGCCGGACGGTTCACCCCTTTTCCCTGCAGCGGGCTGCTTCGTCTTCGGGCGGCCCGGCTAGGCTTTCTTTGCTTTCTTCCTGCCCGGGTGCTTGACGGTTTTCTTTTTCCCGAGGACCGGTTTCTTGGTCTTTGCCGGCTTGCCTAGGGACTTCTTCCTGCCCTTGACCGGCTTGCCCCTGGGCAGGTCGCGCGGCGTCAGCGGCAGATTGACGGCGTTTAGGTTGGCGCTGGCGTGGCTGCCCTTGTCAGGTACCAGGAGCGTGGTACCGCGCGCCACGCGGGTGCGCCGGGTGATGCCGTTGATCTGCTTCAGGCTGGCTACGCTGATGCCGAAGCGGGCAGCGACGGCTTCGAGTTTCTCGCGTTTCTTGAGCGTATAGGTGTGCCAGATGGACAGCGGCTTTTCCTGATCCTCGTGGCTTTGCAGATTGGCGAGAAAGATCTGCACCTTATCCGCCGGCAGCAGCAGCGGGCTGCCTTTGCCGATAGGCATTACCGGGCGGTTGTAGGAGGGATTCAGGGCCACGAATTCTTCCATCGGCGTCTCGGCCAGTTTGGCGGCGAGCGAAACGTCCATGCCGGCGGGCTTGTCCACGGTGCCGAAATAGGGCTGGTTGGCGATCGGATCGAGTTTCAGGCCGAACAGTTGCGGCTGGGCGATGATGTTCTTCAGAGCCTGCAGTTTCGGCACATAGTAGCGGGTTTCGCCGGGCATGTTGAGACTGGAATAGTCCGAGGGCAGACCCTTGGCCTGGTTCCGGGCGACTGCACGCGCGACGGCGTTTTCGCCCCAGTTGTAGGAGGCCAGGGCAAGATGCCAGTCGCCGTTCATCTCGTAGATCATCTGCAGGTAATCGAGCGCGGCTCCGGTCGAGGCGATGATGTCGCGGCGCTGATCGCGCCACCAACTCTGCTCCAGGCGATAGCTCTTGCCCGTCGAGGGGATGAACTGCCAGAGGCCGGCGGCGCGCGCGCGCGAGTAGGCCATCGGGTTGTAGGCGCTCTCCACCAGCGGCAGGAGCGCCAACTCCGTCGGCATGCCGCGCTTTTCCAGTTCGTCGACGATGTAGTAGAGGTAGCGGCGGCTGCGGTCGAGGAGTTGCTTCAGCATCTCCGGCCGGTTGAGATACCAGGCCTGGCGGTCGGCCACCAGCGGGCTGTCCAGGTTGGGCATGGCGAAGCCGTTCCTGACCCGCTGCCAGAGATCGTCCGGCGGCGTCGTGAGATCGATCGGCTTGAGCGGCGGCAGGTCTTCGTTGATCTCCACCACCGGTTCCGGGGAGACCGAGAAATCCGCCGTTGCCGGCTCGGCAGATTTCAGCGATTGGGACGCCTGCAGTCCTTCCGCGGCGGTTGCCGTCGACCACACGATGGCCGCGCAGAGCAGCAGCCGCCAGAGCAGGGAAAGGAGGATGGCGTAGCGAAGGCGGGGGAAGGGCAAGCGGGAGGAACCGTCTAAGGGCTGCAGACAAGCGGCGAATGTTATCGAAGCGAACGATGTGCCGTCAAATCGGCGGTCGAGGGGTTTGTTCACTTTCAGAAATCATTCTTCCATTCGCGGATCGCGGCGAATACCGCTTCCGGCTGCTGCGCTCCGATGCCGCTGGCACGGCCGGCGGCCGCAATCACCGCCGGAGCTTCCCAGCGCAGGAAAGGATTGGTGGCCAGTTCGCAGGCCAGGGTCGACGGTACGGTGGGCAGATTCAGGGCGCGCAGTCGCGCGACTTCCGCGGCGCGCGCTGCAAGTGCGGCGTTGTCCGGTTCGACGGCGAGGGCGAAGCGGATGTTGGCCTGGGTGTATTCGTGCGCGCAATAGAGCCGGGTCTCCGCGGGCAGGGCACTGATGCGGGCCAGCGAATGCCACATCTGTTGCGGCGTGCCTTCGAAAATGCGGCCGCAGCCGCAGGCGAAAAGCGTGTCGCCGCAAAACAGGACGCCACAGCCGGCCGGCATTCGACCATAATAGGCGATGTGTCCGCGGGTGTGACCGGGCACCGCGAGTACCTCGAAACTCGTGTTAAGCTCCGCCAGGTCAAAGAGGTCGCCGTCCGCCAGCGGCCGGTTGACTTCGTCTATCGCTTCGCTGGCCGGGCCGTACACGGGAAACTGAAAAGGCAAGCGGCTTGGCGATTGCGCCTGGGGCGGCGAGTGTGCCAAGGCGTGTGCCAGAATCTCCTCGATCCCGCCGGTGTGGTCGCCGTGATGATGGGTGACGAGGATGGCGCAGAGTTCGAGGTGGTGCTGTTCGAGATACGCCAGCACCGGCGCGGCGTCGCCAGGGTCGACCACGGCCGCATGGCTGCCCCGGCGCAGAAGCCAGATGTAGTTGTCGCTGAAGGCGGCGAGCGGAACGATTTCAAGGTCAAGGTTGTTGCTCATAGCGATCCATTCTCACCAATCGGGGCACGATGTCAATTCAGGGATTCGACGACTGGCTCGCCACCCCACAGGGGCAATATGTGCTGGCCTGGGAGCAGGCCAAGTACGATCTGCTGCTTGCCGACATCTTCGGTTTCAATGCCTTGCAGCTTGGCCTGCCGCAGGTCGATTTTCTGCGCGCCAATCGCATGCCGTTCCGTTTCCGTTGCGACGAGAAGGATACGGCATGTGCCGAAGTCAGGGCCAGTTCCTATCACCTGCCTTTTGCCAGCGGCAGCATCGATCTCGTGGTCTTGCCGCATGTGCTCGAATTCGATACCAAGCCGCACCAGATTCTACGCGAAGTCGAGCGCGTGCTGGTGCCGGAGGGTCAGGTCGTGGTCACCGGCTTCAACCCTTTCAGTCTCTGGGGCGTGCGGCGCAAGTTCGCCCGGGCGGGTGCTGCGCCGCCATGGCGCGGCCAGTACCTCAGCGTGCAGCGCCTGAAGGACTGGTTCGCGCTGCTCAGCTTCGAGACCCAGGCTGGCAGCTTCGGCTGTTATGCGCCGCCGTCTTCACGGGAACCGCAGCGCTGGCGCCTCCTGGAACTCGCCGGCAACCGCTGGTGGCCGATCGCCGGCGCCACCTACATCATTCAGGCGGTCAAGCGCGTCCATGGCATGAGATTGATCACGCCGGTCTGGCACAACCGAAAGGCGCGTGCCAGTTCCCTGGCCCATGTCGCCCAACGCAATGAATAAAGACCCGATCGACAGCGGCATCGTCGATATCTTCACCGATGGTGCCTGCAGCGGGAATCCAGGCCCCGGAGGCTGGGGTGCGATCCTGCGCGTCGCCGGGATGGCCGGAGGAGCCGAGAAGGAAATCTACGGCGGCCTGCGTGATACCACCAACAACCGCATGGAGCTGACCGCCGTGATCGAGGCATTGCGCACCCTCAAGCGACCGATAAAGGCGCGCGTGCATACCGATTCGCAATACGTGCAGAAAGGCATCAGCGAATGGATCCACGCCTGGAAGAAGCGCGGCTGGCGCACCGCCTCCCGGCAACCGGTGAAGAACGAAGATCTCTGGCGCGCCCTCGACATTGAGGCGGCACGCCATCAGGTCGAATGGATCTGGGTCAGGGGCCATGCCGGTCATGTCGACAACGAGCGCGCCGATCTCTTGGCGCGGCGCGGCATCGAAAGCCTGCAGGAACGCTAGGGTGCGGCAGATCATTCTCGATACCGAGACCACCGGGCTGGAGTTCAAGCTCGGCGACCGCGTCATTGAAATCGGCTGCGTCGAATTGCAGGGCCGCAAGCTGACCCAGCGGCGCTTTCACCGCTATCTCAATCCGGAGCGCGCGATCGACGCCGGCGCCCAGGCGGTGCACGGCCTGACCAGCGAGTTTCTCCAGGACAAGCCGAAGTTCGCCGAGATCGTGGCCGAATTCATCGATTACGTGCGCGGCGCCGAACTGGTGATCCACAATGCCGCCTTCGACATCGGCTTCATCAACAACGAGTTGGCCTTGGTCGGCGCGGAGCCCCTGAGCCAGATCTGTGCCGGCGTGGTGGATACCCTGAGACTGGCGCGCGAACTCAATCCGGGCCGAAAAAACTCCCTCAACGCGCTCTGCGAGCGCTACGCCATCGACAATTCCGGGCGCACGCTGCATGGTGCGCTGCTCGATGCCGAGTTGCTCGCCGATGTCTATCTGGCCATGACCCGAGGCCAGGAGAGCCTGATCATGGATCTTGATTCGGAGCCAAAGGGCGAGTCGCTGGTGCGGGGCAGCGGCGACCTGCCCCGACTGAAGGTGCAACGCGCCTGTGCCGAGGAGCTGGTCGAGCATGAACGCGTCCTGGCCGAGATCTCCCGGGAGAGCAAAGGCCGATGCCTTTGGCTGGATCAGGTGGAGTCTCAGTGACGGTTGGCTGGCAGCCGGCTGAAGAGGAGGTCGCACGCCTGGGCGGATAGCCCGGATACAGTAATCCGTACCATGACAATGGAATTAAGCTAGACTGCTAAAGAAATATGTCATGGGCATGGAGGTTACTGTGCTGAGAGCTCTTGTCGTCGATGACCATGCGCTGGTTCGCGAGCTGTTGATGCAGACCCTGCAGCAACTGGATAAGGAGGTGGTCTGCAGCGGTGCCCGGAATGCCGACGAAGCGCTGCGTCTCCTGGAAGCCGCGCATTATGACTTGATGCTGCTCGACCTGCTGATGCCCGGGACCAGCGGTGTAAGCTTTCTCGACACGCTGCATGCGCGCTTTCCGGAATTGCCTGCGGTAGTGGTTTCGGCGCTCGATGACACCGAGACCATCGCACGGGCGATGCGCCATGGTGCCGCGGGTTTCGTACCGAAAGCCTGTTCGAGCGAAGAGTTGATCAAAGCGCTGCGCACCGTGATGACCGGCGTGGTGTGCTTGCCGTGGCAGTTGCATGAGGGGGCCGGTGGCGGCCACTCCCTCGCCGAGCGCTACGGTATTACCCCCGGTCAGATGCGGGTGCTGGGACTATTAAGTCAAGGCAAGACCAACCGGGAGATTGCGAAGCGCCTCGGCCTTTCCGAAGGTACGGTCAGGATCCACGTTTCGGCCATCCTGAGGGCGCTTAAAGTCAGCAACCGCGCGCAGGCGATGCTCCTGGTCAACCGACGCAAGCCGGAACGCTGAGGGTCGATGAACTGGTGGGGGGTACTGGGTTCGAACCAGTGACCCTTCGCGTGTGAGGCGAATGCTCTACCGCTGAGCTAACCCCCCTGGCAATGCGGCGCGAATTATAGCTCGACAATCCGGCGCGACACAAGCCGAAACCCGCGCCGCCGTTCGCCGATGCTGCGGCATGCGGGACTTCCTGCTAGAATGCGCGCCTCACGCGGAGAGGTGGATGAGCGGTTTAAGTCGCACGCCTGGAAAGCGTGTTTAGGTTAATTCCTAACGAGGGTTCGAATCCCTCCCTCTCCGCCAATGAAGTCTCGAAAGCCCGCCCAGCTGATTGCTCTGCGGGTTTTTTATGGCGGTCTTGGCGTCAGTTTATTTCTGCGATTGCCACCGAATGGAAGAAATCGAGCCTCCCTTGCCGAAAAGTGCGCTGACGAAAGACGACCGCCACGCGATCTTCACCTCCGCCTTGGCCGTGCGGCAATCTGCCCGCGGAAAAACCGACAGGCACCGGTCGATGTTCGTCGCATCGAGCGCATAACCGATATTCGGCAAATCCAGCCCGAGGTCTTCCCGCGCAAAGCGTTTCCTTGCCCGGCCGATCAACTGCCGCGCGAAGTCGGCATGGATGCGCCCGTCCCGTGTCTCGTTGGCGCCTGCTTTGTCGCGGCGACGCCCAGCCGGTCAAGCTTCTTCATCAACCGGTATCACGATAGTCAATGCCTGGATAAATAGAATCGCAATAGTTTAGGGTTGATCAATTGCTATGATCGTAAGAAATATCGAGGAGACATCACAATGAAGAACCGACGGACGTTTCTCAAGCACAGCGGCCTCGCGGTGGTTGGTGCGGGCCTCTTTGCGCCAACAAAGTTGCTGAGCGCAGCCGGATTGGCATCGGGAACGCTGGCCGCATCGGGACTCGAAGCCCTGCCCGGCAAGAAGCCGCTGATCAAACGCAGCTACCGCCCGGTGAACTACGAAACTCCTGTCGATTACTTCGACGACGTGATCACCCCGAATGACCGCTTCTTCGTGCGCTGGCACCTGACCAACGTTCCGGAGATTGCCGTTGCGGACTGGAAGCTGAAGATCGGCGGCGAATCCGCCGAGCGCCCTTTCGAACTGACCATGGAGCAGCTGAAGAAGGACTTCCCGGCCGTCGAACTGATCGCGGTCTGTCAATGCTCGGGCAACCGCCGCGGGCTTTCCGATCCGCATGTGGCCGGTGTCGAGTGGGGCTATGGGGCAATGGGCAACGCCCGCTGGAAGGGCGCGCGGCTCAAGGATGTCCTGGCCAAGGCGGGGATAAAGCCGGATGCAGTCGAGATCACCTTCGATGGCGCAGAGGGCCCCGCCCTCGACAAGACTCCGGACTTCGTCAAGAGCCTGCCGCTCTGGAAGGCCGTCGATGATAATGTCCTGATCGCCTACGAGATGAACGGCGAGCCTTTGCCGCATCTCAACGGCGGACCGGCGCGCATCGTCGTCCCGGGTTGGACCGCCACCTACTGGATGAAGAAGATCGTTGCCATCAACGCCGTCGCCAAGCCGCTCCAGGGCTTCTGGATGAATCCGGCCTACCGCGTGCCGAAAGGCATGTTCCCCACCGGCGAGCGCTTCACGTCCCAGGAAAAGGACAACGTGGCAACGACGCCCATCACCGAGATGGTGGTCAATTCCCTGATCACCAACATCAAGGACGGACAGCGCTTTTCTGCCGGCGTTCCGGTCGTGGTCAAGGGCATGGCCTGGGATGCCGGCTACGGCATCAATCTCGTCGAGGTTTCGACCGATGGCGGCAGGACCTGGCAGGATGCCGTGCTTGACCGCGATCACGGCAGGTTCTCGTTCCGACTCTGGCAGTTCTCCTTCCAGCCCAGTCAGCCAGGCACGCATGTCGTGATGGCCAAGGCGTCCAATCGTCAAGGCGCGACACAGACGCTGGAATTGATCTTCAATCCGGCCGGCTACCAGAACAACGTGGTCCAGCGGATCGCCATCCAGGTTGCGTGAGGAGAGACCCGATGAGAACCCTGGCAATATCGTCCATTCTTGGCTTGGTGGCGTTTTCCTCCCTGGCGTTCGCCAGCGAAGATCAGATCGAACTCAAGCAAGGCCCCGGGCGCGAAGCGGTCATGGCCAATTGCGTCATGTGCCACAGCCTGGACATGATCCAGATAAACTCGCCGTTCCTGAAACGCGGCCAGTGGGAGGCGACCGTCAACAAGATGAGGAAGGTCATGGGTGCGCCGATAAGCGACGATGACACCGCCAAGATCGTCGCCTACCTGAGCAAGTATTACGGTATTGACTAGCTTTCCGCGCAAAGCTCTCCCCGGCGCCGGCCGTCAGGTGCAACCGGCCCGGACCGGTCCGTCGAGAGTTCCTGCGCGCCAAGCGCCCGCGGTCTAAGGGCAATACGCGCGCCGCTCGTCGGCACCTTCTTCTCTTCGCCGTGCCGATCGGATTGCTATCCCTCGCCGGGCGTTGCGGACCGCGCTCCGCGAATGAGCAAAGTGCGGACTTGGAGCTGTGCTACGATCGCCCAGTTCATGCGCCACAGCGGACTGTTCGCCGGGAGCCCTCATTTCATCTTTGCCGAAGCCGAATGCACCGGCGAGCGCCTTCATGGTTCTCGCCGCGGGTTTCCTGATCTTGTTCATCGGGGGTGGGGCGCGCTTTGCCATCGGTCTGACGCTGCGGCCGATGGTCGACGAGCTGGGCTGGGACCGCAGTCAGATCGGCATGGCCGTGGCGGTGTTCCAGGCCGTGTCCGCCGCCACCATGTACGTGGCCGGTACCCTCGCCGATCGAATCAGCCTGCGGTGGGTTATCGGCGGCGGCCTCGTGATGAGCAGCGTCTCAATCGGGTTAATGAGCTTGGTTGCCGCGCCGTGGCAGGCGGTAGTCGTTTACGGGGTGTTCTTTGCCGTCGGCAACGGGGCGGCGTCCGTCGCACCCGTCGGGGTCATGGTGACACGCGCGTTTCCCGCGCGTACGGGACTCGCAAACGCCGCCGCATCGTCCGGCATGACCGTCGGACAATTGGTGATAATCGCCGTGCTGGCTGCCGTGCTCGTCACAATCGGCTGGCGCTCGGTCTTCGTATGGTTGGGCGTCGCCTATCTGCTCGTCCTGCCCCCGGTGCTCGCCGCGATACCTGGGGCGAGCGACGGCAAAGCCCGCTCGGCCAGACCGCCGCCGAGCGGCTTGTCGGTGGCCATGGCGGCGCGCACCGGACAATTCTGGCGGCTCATCCTCGTCTATGCAATCTGTGGCTTCGGCGATTTCTTCGTGACGACGCACGTCGTCGCCTTTGCCCAGGACAGGGGCATCAGTGCCTTGCTGGCAGGCAATCTGCTGGCGCTGATGGGACTGACCGGCCTCCTGGGCGTGATGGCGGCGGGGTACTGGAGCGACCGAACCGGTCCGGTGTGGCCGACTGCGCTTAGCTTCGCGGCGCGGGCTGGCGCGTTTACCTTGGTCACGTTCGACCAGTCGCCGTTGTCGGTTGCCATCTTCGCACTCGTGTTCGGATTGACGTTTCTGATTACCGCCCCGCTGACGGTCATATTCGTGCGCGACAGCTTCGGTACAAGGAATCTCGGTGCCCTTACCGGCCTGATTACGATGGTGCACCACGTATGCGGCGGCATCGGCGCCTATATCGGTGCCAGAATCTTCGACGCCACCAGCAACTACCGCATCGCGTTCATGATCATGCTGGCGGCTTCAGTCCTTGCCCTGTTGCTGACGCTTTCGATGCGCAGGATGCAGGCGGCGGTGTAGCAGTCGATCGGCGGCGGGGACTTGGCGATGGCGATCGATGCCTTGAACCGATCTCCGGCGGCTTTTTCTTTTTCGATAGAACAAGTATCCTGCAGGATTGCTCATTCATGAGGTGCAATATGTTCAATCGGCTACTGCTGCTCGGCTGCGTGCTCGCGGGATTTTTCGGTCAAGCGCTGGCGCAGGATTATCCCGCGCGCACCATCAAGATCATCGTGGGCTTCGGGGCGGGCGGCGTCGCCGATTCGACCGCCCGGATCATCGCGCAGAAATTGTCCGAAAATATGGGCAAAGGCGTGATCGTCGAGAACCTGCCCAGTGCCGGCGGGATCATTGCCGCGGCAACCGTTGCCAAGGCGCCAGCGGACGGCTACACCCTGTATATCGTGAGCAATCAGAATGCCGTGAGCCCGGCGCTGATGAAATCGCTGCCCTATGACCCGGTAGGCGATTTTGCGATGATCTCCACCATCGGTTTCTTCGATCTGGCGATGGTGACCGACGGCGCGTCGCCGTTGAAGAACGTGGCTGACGTGCTGAAGGCTGCCAGGAAGGATCCGGCTCATTTCAACATCGGCACCATCGGCATCGGCAGCACCCAGCATCTCTCGGCGGAATTGTTCAAGTCGATGGCGCATCTGGAGGTACCGACCGTGCCCTTCAAGGGTTCCGGCGATGTCATCGCGGCGCTGAGGTCCGGTACCGTGCAAATCGGCTTCGAAACCCTGCCTGCGGTGATGGCGCAGATCAAGGGCGGCACCCTGAATGCGCTGGCGGTCACGTCGGAAAAGCGAATTGCCGCTTTGCCGCATGTGCCCACCCTTGCCGAAAGCGGGCTGCCCGGCTATCAAGCCTCCTCCTGGAACGGTTTGGCGGCACCGGCGAAGACGCCCCACGACATCATCGCTCGCCTGAACCGGGAAGTGGCCAAGGCGCTCGCCTCTCCGGACACGAAGAAGCGCCTGCAGGACATCGGCATCGAAGCGAAGGGCAGCACCCCGGAGGCCTTCAAGGCCCTGCTGGAGAGTGAAATCGTCAAGTGGCGCGGAGTCGTGGAGCGGGCCAAGATCGAAAAGCAATAACCGGCGGGCGACGCAGCTCGTTCAATTAACGGGGAAACGCGCGAAGGCACATAAAAAAACCCGCCGGGCAGGCGGGTTCGTGCAGGTATTGCCGGTACTGGTTTACTTCTTCGCCTTCTTGCCCGCGACGGCAGCCTTGAAGCCGGCGCCAGCGCTGAATTTCGGGACCGTGGTTGCGGCGATCTTGAGTGCTTCACCCGTTCTTGGGTTCTTGCCGGTTCGCGCAGCGCGCTTGCTCGACTTGAAAGTGCCGAAACCGATCAGGGTCACGGTATCGCCTTTGGCAACGGCCGTTACGACCGCAGCAACGATGGCATCAAGCGTCTTGCCTGCGGAGGCCTTGCTCAAGTCTGCCTCTTTCGCAGCGATTTCGATCAGTTCTGCTTTGTTCATTCGCCTCATCCTTTCATGAAATAGCCATCTGGCCGGGCCCATTCTAGCGCCATTCCGAGGCGACGGGTCAAGTCCGTCGATGGCCGGCGCTTCATTCCAGGCAGAGCGGCGGCTCGTCCATCAGCGCGATCTGCTCGCGCAGTTCGAGGATGCGATCCTGCCAATAGCGCTGCGTGCCGAACCAGGGAAAAGCCGCCGGAAAGGCGGGATCGTCCCAGCGCCGCGCGATCCATGCGGCATAATGGATCAGGCGCAAAGTACGCAAGGCCTCCACCAGCACCAACTCCCTTGCATCGAAATCGTGGAAACTTTGATAACCCGACAGGAGTTCGTGCAATTGTCGCGTCATCTCGGACCGTTCTCCCGACAGCAGCATCCACAAATCCTGGATGGCAGGCCCCATGCGGCTATCATCGAAGTCGACGAAATGCGGCCCGGTGTCGGTCCACAGCACGTTGCCGCCATGGCAGTCGCCATGCAGGCGCAGGCTTCGAATCTTGCCGGCCTGAGCGAAGGCGCTGCGAATGCCCTGGAGAGCCTGATCGGCGACGCTGCTCCAGGCCGTGCGGATGTCTTCCGGGACGAAACCGTGCGCCAGCAAATAATCGCGCGGCTCTTCGCCGAAACTCGCGATGTCGAGGGCAGGGCGGCTGCGGTAGCGCGCCAGGGCGCCGACCGCATGGATGCGCCCGATGAATCGGCCCATCCATTGCAGCGTCGCCGCATCGTCGAGTTCCGGTGCTCGGCCGCCGTGCTTGACGAACACGGCGAAGCGGAAGCCGGCGAAATCGTGCAGCGTTCTTGTGCCGGCGAGCGGTTCGGCCGGCACGACCGGGATCTCGCGCCCGGCCAGTTCCCGGACGAAGGCGTGCTCTTCGAGAATGGCGGCATCAGTCCAGCGGCCCGGCCGGTAGAATTTCACCACCAGTGGCGGCCCTTCCGCCATGCCGACCTGGTAGACGCGGTTTTCGTAACTGTTGAGCGCGAGCAGGCGGCCGTCGGGCGCGAGGCCGACGCTGTCCAGCGCACTCATGACGCTATCGGGCGTCAGGGCCGAAAAGGGCTGGTCGGGATTCATCCCGGCCATTGTACGGGGCAATGGCCCGGCGCAGTGACAGCGACGAGCCAAAACTGCTACTCTTCAATATCGGGAATCAGGAGTAATGAAATGAACAAACTGTCGGTCAGGATCAACAAAAAGCAGATGGAGGCGCAGGATATCGCCTCGTTTGAACTGGTCTCGGCGGACGGCAAGCCACTGCCGTCTTTCACGCCGGGCGCCCACATCGATGTCCATGTCGCGGGTCTCGTCAGGCAGTATTCGTTGTGCAATGCCCCTGCGGACGGCGCTCGCTATCTCATCGCCGTGAAGCGGGAGGCCGAGTCACGCGGCGGCTCGCGCGCCATGCACGAAAACCTCAATGAAGGCGACCTGATCACCGTCGGCGAGCCGCGCAACAACTTTCAGCTCGATCTGTCGGCCAGGCACAGCGTGCTGATGGCCGGGGGCATCGGCGTCACCCCGATGTTGTCGATGGCGCTCCATCTGCTGGCGACGGGCGCATCCTTCGAGCTTCACTATTTCACCCGCTCAATCGCCCATACCGCTTTCCACGCACTGCTTTCCGGGCCGGATTTCAAAGGCAAGGTGGACTTCCATTACGCCCTGGAGCCGGAAAGGCTGCGCACCAGCCTGCACAAGTTGCTGTGGCAGCGGCCCGAAGGCGGCCAGCTCTATCTCTGCGGACCACGTCCCTTCATGGACCTGGTAGAGGCCAGCGCGGCACCCGGCTGGCCGCCCGACGCCGTGCATCTCGAGTATTTCTCGGCCGATCCCGAGTCGCTTTCAGGCAGCCAGGAATCTTTCCAGGTCAGGCTCGCGAGGTCGGGTGGCACTTATGACATCCCGGCCGGAAAGACCATCGTCCAGGCGCTCGCCGAACAGGGTGTCAACGTCGCCACGGCCTGCGAGCAGGGGGTCTGCGGCACCTGCCTGACCGGCGTCCTGGAAGGGATTCCCGACCACCGCGACGCCTTTCTTGACGATGCCGAACGGAGCGCCGGCGACAAGATGCTGCTCTGTGTCTCGCGGGCGAAGACCCCGTTGCTGGTGCTTGACCTGTAGGCGGCCGCTCGGGCATTCCCGCGGGTAAGGCCCCTGGGCTGGCTTTAGGCCGTCGCCCCGCTCAGGTCGCCGGAAGCGTGTGCAGGATGGCGTGGGTGATGAGATCGGCGATGTCCGTGAGTTCGAGTTTGCGCATCATGTTGGCGAGGTGCACGTCGACCATGCTGGTGGACAGGCGCAGGTCCTCGGCGATTTCGGCAACACCCCGGCCATCCGAGAGCAAGCGCAGAATTTCACGTTCGCGTTTCCCCAGGCGCCTGTCCTCCGAGCCGTCGGCCGCCCGGGGCTGTGCCCTTCTGTCCGCCGTCCCGCGCTCTCCCTGGATCAAGAGCAAGGCGAGTTCCGGGCAGATGTAACGCTCGCCCCTGGCGACCGCTCGCACCGCACGCAGCAGTTCCTCGCTGCCCGCGGCCTTGACCACGTAGCCGAGTGCGCCGGCCTCCAGTATCCTCAGGGCGATGCGCGCGTCGGAATAGGTGGAGAGGGCCAACACCCTTATTTCCGGGCGTTCCTTGAGAACGCGGCGGGTGACTTCGATGCCGTTCAATCCCGGCATGCCGATGTCCATGACGATGACGTCGGGCGTGTCCTCGAACGCCCGCTCGATCGCCTCGTTGCCGTCGCCGGCTTCGGTGACCGCGCAGATGTCGGCCTCCCGCTCCAGCACCGAGCGCAGCGCCTGGCGCAGGATCTTGTGGTCATCCGCCAGCAGGATTCTCAGTTGCATAGGGCGTCCTCCGGCTCCGTTCCCAGCGGGGCGGACAGCGTTACCGTGGTGCCGCCGCCTGCGCCGCTGTCGACATTCATTTCGCCGCCGATGAGAGCGATCCGCTCCCTGACGCCGAGCAGCCCCAGCCTGCTGCCCGTGGCGGGTGCCGTCAGCGTCTGCAGATAATCGAAGCCGCAGCCCGAATCCGACACCGCCAGGGTGATCCGGTCGTCGCGGCGCAGCGAGGTGACGATCGCCCGGTCGACCTTGGCGTGCTTGGCGACATTGACCAGGAGTTCGCGCACGGCACGGAACAGCGTGATGCGCTGCCGTTCGTTCAGGGGCTTGGGCAGGTCGTCGTCGTGGATGCTGACGATCAGGTAATAGACCCGCTCCATCTCTTCGGCCAGCCAGCTCAAAGCCGGCACCAGGCCTAGCGTGTAGAGGACCGGCGGGGAAAGCTGGAGCGCCAGCGAGCGCATCGATTTGTTGGCCTGATCGACCAGGCTCTCGATCTCCTGCAGCGGCTTCCTGAGTTCGCCCAGATCCTTGTCGCCGTAAAGGGAGGTCAGTTTGATCTTGACGATGGCCAGGATCTGCCCCAGGTCGTCGTGCAGGTCCTGGGCCAGGGCGCGGCGTTCGCGATCCTCGGTCAGGGTGAGTTCGGTCGAGAGCTTGGATAGCTGCGCCGTGCGCGTCCGTACCTGCTCCTCGAGGGGTTCCGCCATGCGGCGCAGGGCCTGGGTCGCCGCTTCCGCTGAATGCTTGGTTTCCGTGATGTCGGCATACGAGATGATGACGCCATGGATGCTCTGGTCCTCCCTCCGGTAGGGCAGCATGCGCCTGATGAACCAGCGCCGGCCCTTCAGGCTGATCTCGCGCTGCAGGGGCGACTGGTCGTGGAGCACGCGCGCAGCATCGGCCTGCAACTCGGGGCCGGTGTTTTTCGCGGAGAAGTCGCCGATCGGCCTGCCGACGTCGCCCGGGAGGATATTGCACAGGTCCTTCAGCGCCGGGGTGAACCACTTGATGCGGAATTCCTGGTCCAGGCAGAGGGTGGCGATTTCGCTGCTGGCCAGGAGGTTCTTCAAGTCGCTGTTGCTCGTCTCCAGTTCGAGGACCTTGCTCTCCAGTTGCTGGTTGACCGAGGACAGTTCCTCGTTCAGGGACTGCAGTTCCTCTTTGGAACTCTCCAACTCCTCGTTGATCGACTGCAATTCCTCGTTGATCGAGATCACTTCCTCGTTCGAGGCGTTGAGATCCTCGTTGGAAGTTTCCAGCCGCTCGATGGTGTTCTGCAGGTCTTCCTTGGTCGCTTCCAGTTCCTGCTCCAACTGGAGCACCAGGGTTGATTCGGTGCTGGCAAAGTCGCCCGCCGGGGCAAGTTCGGGCGCATCCTCGAAGACGACCAGCAACAAGGTGCTGCCCTCTTCCCCCAGGCCCGCCGGGACGACCGAGAGGCGCACCGGCCGAAAGACGTCTTCGCGTTTCACCCGCGCATCCGGAATGACCACGGCCGCCTTGGACTTCGTTGCTTCGCGCACGGCGCTGCGCACCCTGGAGCGCAGGCCGTCGCGCAGTTGCGCCAGCAGGTCGCGGTTGGGAACGCCGCGCGGGCGGAGCAGGAACTGCTCGGTCGCCCCGGTGAAATAGAGCGTCTGAAAGCGCGAGTTGATCAGCACAGCGGTCGGCGTGTAGCGGTCGAGCAGGATTTGCTGGGTCAGCGCGGCCAGTTGCGCCACGCGCAGCGGCGGCTGCCGGAGTTCCGCCGGCGCCGGGGCCGGAAGACGCAGCGCCAGTGCCTGGCGCAGCGGGCCCGAGCCGGCGCGCGCGTCGCCGCAGAGATGGCGGAAGATGCGCCATTTCTTCGACACCGGCCTGAACATTTCCTCGTTGCCGGCCGTCTCTGCGCTGCCCAGGAACAGGAAACCGCCGGGCCGCAGGGCGAAATGGAACAAGGCGAGGATCTTCTTCTGCAGTTCCGCCTCGAGGTAGATCAGGAGGTTGCGGCAGCAGACGCCGTCGAGGCGCGAATAGGGCGGGTCTTCCGCCAGGTTGTGCTTGCCGAAGACCACGCTGTCGCGCAGTTCGCGGCTCACCTGGTAGTGGTGGTTGTCGGTCTTCTCGACGAAGAAGTGGTGCAGACGCTCGGCCGAGACCTGTGCGGCGATGCCTGCGGGGTAACTGCCGAGTCGCGCCCGGACGAGCGATTCCTCGTTGGTGTCGCTGGCGAAGATCTGCACCGGACAGTGCTTGCCGGTCCGTCGTACCTGTTCCAGGAGCAGGATGGCGATAGAGTAGGCCTCCTCGCCGGTGGCGCAGGCCGGAACCCAGACGCGGATCGCCTCGCCGCTGTCCTTGTCGTCGACCAGGGGGGCGATGAACTCCCGCTCCAGTATCTGCCAGGCCTCGGGGTCGCGGAAGAACTCGGTGACGCTGATGAACAGGTCCTTGAACAAGGCGTCGAGCTCCGCCGGTTCCTGTTTCAGCAGTGCGCTGTATTGTTCCCAGTCCAGGATCGAGCGCAGCCCCATGCGCCGCTGGATGCGCCGCAGCAGGGTGTTCCGCTTGTAGCCTGCGAAGCTGTGGCCGCAGCGGGCCTTTATCTGGTCGAGAATCTCTTCGAGCGCGGCGCTGGCGGTCTTGAACTGGCTGTCTACGGGCGGCGACTGGACATAGGGGTGGCTGGCATAACCGAGCAGCACCGGGGGCATCCGGTCCACCGCCAGGACGTGTTTGACCAGCCCCGTACCGATGGCGCTGCCCGGCATGCCGTCGAACTGCGCCGTCTCCGGGTCTTGCGCCAGGACGATGCCGCCGTTGGCGTCGATGCTCTTCAGCCCGATTGCGCCGTCGCTGCCGCTGCCGGAGAGGATGATGCCGATGGCGCGCTCATGCTGGTCCTGCCCCAGCGAGGCGAAGAAATGGTCGATCGGCAGGCGCGGGCCCTGGTGTTCGGGCGGCGCGGCGAATTGCAGCACGCCCTGCTTGAGCGAAGGGTAGGTATTGGCCGGGATGGTATAGACATGGTCGGCCAGCAGGGCCATGCCCTCTTCCGCGGCGAGTACCGGCATGGCGGTGTATTTCCCGATGATGTCGGCTGCGAGACTCTTCTGGGTCGGGTAGAGATGCTGGATGACGACGAAGGCGATGCCGCTCCGGGCCGGCATGGCCTCGAAAAAGCCGCGGATCGCCTCGAGGCCGCCGGCGGAGGCGCCGATGCCGGCGATGCAGGGAAGGCGCTGATGGCGGGCCTGGGCCTTGCTCGTGCGTGGTTTCTTCATCGCGAAGCTGCGCTGTTAGGACATGCAAGTATGCCCAGCAGCATAACAAAACGCGGCGCGATTGGGGCGGAATCTGGGGCGGGACTTGACTTGCCCGCCGGGCACGCTGCCAGATGCTAAAATTCCCGCCATGATACGCACCCGCTTCGCTCCCAGTCCCACCGGCTTCCTGCACATCGGCGGCGCGCGCACCGCGCTCTTCAGCTGGGCCTATGCGCGCCGCCACGGCGGCACTTTCATCCTGCGCATCGAGGACACCGACGTTGCGCGCTCGACGCCGGAAGCGGTGCAGGCCATTCTCGACGGCATGGACTGGCTGGGGCTCGACTACGACGAGGGGCCTTACTACCAGATGCAGCGCATGGACCGCTACAAGGAAGTGATCCGCCAGATGCTGGCGGCGGGCACGGCCTACCTTTGCTATACATCGCCAGAAGAACTGGAAGCGATGCGCGAGGCGCAGCGCGCCCGCAATGAAAAGCCGCGCTACGATGGGCGATGGCGGCCGAGTCTGGCAAATGAGCCGGTCAAAGTCCTGCCCGACCCGCCGGCAGGCATTCTCCCCGCGGTGCGCTTCCGCAATCCGGCGGACGGCATGGTCGCCTGGAACGACCTGGTGAAAGGTCGGATTTCGATTGCCAATGCCGAGCTCGACGACTTCGTCATCGCCCGCGGCGACGGCACGCCGACCTACAATTTCTGCGTCGTGGTCGATGACTGGGACATGAAGATCAGCCATGTCATCCGCGGCGACGACCATGTCAATAACACCCCGCGCCAGATCAACATCTTCAAGGCGCTGGGCGCCCCGCTGCCGCACTACGGGCACCTGTCGATGATCCTCGGCGACGACGGCCAGAAGCTCTCCAAGCGCCACGGCGCGGTGTCGGTGATGCAGTACGAGGAGGAGGGCTATCTGCCCGAGGCGGTACTCAACTATCTGGCCCGGCTGGGCTGGTCGCACGGCGACGACGAGACCTTCAGCATGGAGCAGTTCTGTGCCTGGTTCGAGCTCGACCACATCACCGCCTCCGCAGCCCAGTTCAACACCGAGAAGCTGAACTGGCTGAACGCCCATTACCTGAAGCAGGCCGACGACGCGCGCCTGGCCGAGGAAACCTTGCGGCGTCTGGCCAGACAGGGCGTGGATGGTCGCGGCTTCACCGATTTGCCACGGGTCATGGCGCTCTACAAGGGACGCGTCGCCAACTTGAACGAACTGGCCGATGCGGCCCATGCCTTCTGCATCGCCCTCCACCCCGCGCCTGAACTCGTGCAGCTGCATCTGACCGAGCCGGTGCGCGCCGCGCTCCGGACGCTCTCCGCCAAGCTTGCCGACGTGGCCTGGGAAGCGCCGGCCTTGTCTCTGGCGATCAAGGAAACCCTGGCGGGCCATGCCATGAAAATGCCGCAACTGGCGATTCCGCTGCGCGTCGTGCTGCTCGGCCAGCCGCAGTCGCCGGCGATCGACGCCGTGCTCGAAGTGCTCGGCCGGGAACGCGTGCAGGAGCGCATCGGGCGCCTACTCGCTTAACTTCTGCGCAGACGGCGCAGCAGAAATCGCGCCGGGTCGAGCGCAGCGACGAGATCGCGTTCCAGCGGCAGCGGTTCCCCCTCCAGTTGTGCGGCCAGGAGTTCGCCCATCAGCATCGCCCAGACCGTGCCGCGCGCCCCGTAGCCGAGCAGGCAATGCAAGCCCTGTTGCCGCTCCATGGCGGCCAGTTGCAGGTCGGAGCGGATGGCACAGACTGCAACAGGCAGGGTTCCGGCCAGCGGCAGGCGGTCGGCAGACATGGAGCGGAACCCGACCCGTCCGGGCAGGTCCTTGGCGGCCATGTTGTGCGTCGCTCCCGGCAACATGGATTCGAGACCGGCCAGGTTCTCCTCGTGGCTGTCCTGGCGCAGCTGCGTTTCTTCATCATCGAGGTCGAAGCTGGCGCCCAGATAGGCGATGCCGTCCCGATCTGCCGCGTTGCCGGGAATAAGATAGCGCTTGCTGCAAACCGCCTGCTTGATGCCGGCGAACGGCGCCATCGGCAGACAGCTGATCTGACCGCGGACTTTTTGCAGGGGCAAGTCGGGCAGGAAGCGCAGGGCGTCCTGGGCGTTGGCGAGAATCAGATGTGCTGCCTCGCCCAGCGGCCGGCCAGCGGCGTCCCTCGCCAGCCAGCCCGCGCTCGTCGCTTCTATGCGCCCGACCACGGTGGCGTAACGTTGGCTGACGTGCCGCATCGAGGCTTGGCTGGCGAGCAGGGCGCGACACAGGGTACTCGGTGCGAGCCAGCCGCCGCCGGGGAAATGCCAGCCGCCGAAGGCCGCGGGCCGGCCGAGCAGTTCGGCGATGTCCTGGCGCTCCAGAAAGCGGATGAACTCGGCCGGCAGGCCCAAGCCATTCACGGTTTGCCGCTGCAGTGCTTCATGCGCTGCGTCGCGCGCGATCTGCACGACGCCTGCGGGCTCCCATCTCAGTCCGCGGCCAGCCTCGCTGGCCGCCAGGGCGCGCAGCCGGCGAGCCGTGTAGAGGAATGCCGCGCGCGAGATGCGCGCCACCCGGTTGTCGTCCTTGGCCGGCAGGGGCAGGAAGATTGCGCCCGGCATGCCCGAGCCTTCGAGCGCCGGGCCCAATTGGCGATCGAACAGGCTCACCGCCCAGCCGCGGGCAGCCAGGCGCTCCGCCAGACAGGTCCCGGCGATGCCGGCGCCGATGATCATGGCGCTGCGCTTGACGATTTTTGCGGCGCAGGTGCCCGCTCGTGTTCCGGTCAGCATCTCGCGCTTGTGGCCGAAGCCCGGACGCTTCCCGAGTGTCCAGCCGTTGCCCGCGAGCGCTTCGCGCACTTCTCCGGCGACGCTCCAGGTGGCGATCGTCGCTCCGGGCGAGGCCAGCCGCGTCAGCGCCGCGAGGAATTTCGCCGACCACAGCTCGGGATTCTTCGCCGGCGCGAAGCCGTCGAGGAAGAAGGCGTCGACGCGGGCCGCAAGTTGCGGCAGGAGAACTGCGGCATCGCCCAGGAACAGCGTCAGGGTGACGCGGTCGTCGGCGAAATTCAGGCGATGCACGCCGGGGGCGAGCACCGGCCACTGTTCCTGCAGCGCGGCCGCCAGCGGCCCGAGTTCCGGCCAGCGTCCATGCGCCCGCGCCAGGTCGGCGGCGGAAAAGGGATGCTTCTCGAAGGAGACGAAAGAAAGGCGCGAACAACGCTGCGGATCGCTCAGCCAGGCCTGCCAGCTGGCCAGAAAATTGAGGCCGAGGCCGAAGCCCGTCTCATTGATGACGAAGGACTGCCGTCCCCGCCAGCGGGCGGGCAGGTCGTTGCCGGCCAGGAAGACATGGCGCGCCTGCTCCAGCGCGCCGTCCTCGGAATGATAGACGTCGCCGTAGTCCGGAGAGTAGGGTGTGCCCTTATCAGTGAAAGCCAGTTTGGCCGGAAGGATCATGTGCGATAGCCAACGCGAAGCGTCGCGAGCGCAGGCATGGTGAGGCTAGAGGTGCCGCCGCATAGCGGCGCGATGCAAGGCGCCGAGAAACGAAGCCAGGCCAAGCGCAGCAGCTTCGCTATTCGGGCCGCATTTGCGGAAAAAGGATCACGTCGCGGATGTTGGCGCTGTCGGTGAGCAGCATCACCAGACGGTCGATGCCGATGCCGCAGCCGCCGGTCGGGGGCAGGCCGTATTCGAGGGCGCGGACGAAATCCGCATCGTAGTACATCGCCTCCTCGTCGCCGGCCTCCTTGGCCTGGGCCTGCTCCTGGAAGCGCGCCGCCTGGTCCTCGGGATCGTTGAGTTCGGAGAAGCCGTTGGCGATTTCCCGGCCGACGATGAACAGCTCGAAGCGCTCGGTGATCTCCGGATTGGCGTCGCTGCGCCGCGCCAGGGGCGAGACCTCGGCCGGATAGTCGACGATGAAGGTCGGCTCCCAGAGCTCGGCCTCGGCAACCTCCTCGAAGAGCTGCAACTGCAGCGTGCCCAGGCCCGCGGCCGGCTTGGCCTCGGCCTTCAGGTCGGCGAGTTTCTGCTTCAGCCAACTGACGTCGTGCAATTGCGCCGTGGAAAATCCGGGATGGTTCTTCTGGATGGCCTCGACGATGGTCAGGCGGAGGAAGGGCTTGGAGAGGTCGAGGCTGCGCCCCTGATATTCGAACACTTCGGTGCCCAGCGACTCGCGCGCGGCGTGGCGCAGCAGCCCTTCGGTGAAGTCCATGAGCATGCGGTAGTCCACATAGGCTTCGTAGAACTCCATCATCGTGAATTCGGGATTGTGGCGCGGCGAGAGTCCTTCGTTCCTGAAGTTGCGGTTCACCTCGAAGACCTTTTCGAAGCCGCCCACGACCAGTCGCTTGAGATAGAGCTCGGGGGCGATGCGCAGGAACAGTTCCATGTCGAGCGCGTTGTGATGGGTCTTGAAGGGCTTGGCCGCGGCGCCGCCGGGTATCGGGTGCATCATCGGCGTCTCGACTTCCAGGAAGCCGTGGTGCAGCATGTAGCCGCGGATCGATTGGATCATCCGACTTCTCGCCACGAAGGTGAAGCGCGTTTCTTCGTTGGTGATGAGATCGACGTAGCGGCTGCGGTACTTCTGTTCGACGTCGGTCAGGCCGTGGAATTTTTCCGGCAGCGGCCGCAGCGATTTCGTCAGCAGGCGGATCTCGCTGACGGCGAAGGTCAGTTCCTCGGTCTTGGTGCGGAACAGGGTGCCGACGACGCCGACGATGTCGCCGATGTCCCACTTCTTGAACGCGGCATGGGCTGCATCGCCGGTCTTGTCGTTGCTGACGAATATCTGGATGCGACCCGAGAGATCCTGGACGGCGGCGAAGCTGGCCTTGCCCATGACGCGCTTGAGCATGATGCGGCCGGCGATCCTGACCGCGATCGGCGCGGCCTCCAGTTCCTCGCGCGACTTTCCGCCGTAGAGCTCGTCCAGCTTTGCAGCAAGGTTCTCGCGGCGGAAGTCGTTCGGATAGGCGCGGCCCTCCGCCCGCCATTCGGCGAGCTTGGCGCGGCGCTCGGCAATCAGGTGGTTTTCGTCGGCGGCGGGCGTGGGATTGGGCTGGTCTGTCATGGCGTTCTTTCGCGGAGCGGAAAATGGTTGCGGTCGGATCTGGGTCAATGGTGGCGAAGGTCGACGACGGGCTCCATGCCGAAGTCGCTGCTTTCAATATAGGCGATGAGCCGCCGCGCCGCCGCCTCGGGAGCGACGAGTTGCCCGGATTGCTTGGCCGCCAGGAAGCGCGGCTGTTCCTTGAAGTCGCCGGGCGGCAGATTTCGGATCACCGCCTGCATCTCGGTGTCCATCAGCCCCGGCGCCAGCGAGGCGATGCGCGCGCCGCGGGGGAGGTCCTGCTGTTCCAGCGCGACGCAGCGCGTGAACTGATCGAGCGCCGCCTTGGTCGCGCAATAGACGCTCCATCCCTGGTAGGGCTTGTGTGCCGCGCCGGACGTGACGTTCACCACCTTGCGTTGACACCGCTCCGGCCAGTTCGCCGTGAGGCGGAGAAAGGCGGCGGTGAGCGCCATCGGCGCGGCGAGATTGACGGCGACGCCGGCGACGATCTCAGCCGGCTGCGTCTGGTCGGCCGGCCTGACGGGCAGGACAGTGCCGGCGTTGTTGATCAGCCAGGCCTCGCTCACGACATCCGGATCGATGCCGGACAGGCTCTCTTCCAGCGTCCTCACCGCAGCGGGGATGTCGCTGAGGTCGACCCGCCGTGCGTCCAGCGCGCAGCCAGCGGCCAGCGCCCGCCGCTGCAGGTCCGGCAGGGCGGAACGCGCCATGCAGACCAGATGATGCGTTGGGCCGATCAGCAGCCCGGCCATTGCGGCGCCCAGGCCGCGCGAGGCGCCGGTGATGATGGTGAGCTTCATCGCGCTCGGGGCCTAGACGCCCAGCTTCAAGCTGGCCTCGATGAATAGGTCGAGGTCGCCGTCCAGCACGCCCTGGGTGTTGCCGATCTCGACATTGGTGCGCAGGTCCTTGATCCGCGACTGGTCGAGGACATAGCTCCTGATCTGGTGGCCCCAGCCGATATCGGTCTTGGAGTCCTCCAGCTTCTGCTGCTCGGCCTGGCGCTTCCGGAGTTCGGCCTCGTACAGGCGCGACTTCAGCATCGCCATCGCCTCGGCGCGGTTCCGGTGCTGCGAGCGGTCGTTCTGGCACTGCACGACGATGCCCGAGGGCAGGTGGGTGATCCGTACCGCCGAGTCGGTCTTGTTGATGTGCTGGCCGCCGGCGCCGCTGGCGCGGTAGGTGTCGACCCGCAGGTCGGCCGGGTTGATGTCGACCTCGATCGAGTCGTCGACTTCCGGATAGGCGAAGACGCTGGCAAAGCTGGTGTGGCGGCGCGCGCCGGAATCGAAGGGCGACTTCCTGACCAGACGATGGATGCCGGTCTCGGTGCGCAGGTGCCCATAGGCATAGTCGCCGTTGACCTTGAGGGTCGCCGTCTTGATGCCGGCCACTTCGCCGTCGGACTGTTCCAGCACCTCCACGGCAAAACCCTTGCGTTCGCAGTAGCGCAGGTACATGCGCAGCAGCATCGAGGCCCAGTCCTGGGCTTCGGTGCCGCCGGCACCGGCCTGGATGTCGATGAAGCAGTTGTTCGGGTCGACCGGATTGTTGAACATGCGCCGGAACTCGAGCCCCGCGATTTCGCGGTCGATGGCCTCGATGTCGCCGGCGACGCTGCTCAAGGTGTCGTCGTCGCCTTCGGTGCGCGCCATCTCGAACAGTTCCCGGGTGTCCCTGAGCTCCTGGTCGAGTGCGCGCAATGCCAGCACCACGTCCTCCAGCACCCGCTTCTCGCGGCCGAGATCCTGAACCCGCTGGCTGTCTTTCCAGATGTCGGGATCTTCCAGGTCGCGCGAGAGGATCTCTAGCTTCGCTGCCTTGGCATCGAAGTCAAAGATACCTCCGCAGTTCGGTGCAGCGCGCGGCGAGATCCGCGAGGCGGTTGGCGAGGATGTTGATGCGTTCGGCTTCCATGGGGCTTCCTTCAAAGCGGCGATTATACCGTGTCCCCCTGCCGCTGCAGGCCGAGCTTCGGCCCGACCCGCGGTTCAGGCGGGTTCGAGGTGTTCCAGGACGAGTTGCACGCTTTCCACGCCGTTGTAGGCATTCACGCCGAGACGGTAGGCGCAGCGGATTTTCGGCGCGGCGGCTCCGGCGAAATTGAACTGGATCGCCTCATAGCGGGCGCCGTTCTTGGTCAGCGAGAGCTTGAGGTGCCGCTCCTTGAGGATGCGCTGGCTGACGACCTCGAATTCGTCGCAGAACAGCGGCGCCGGAAAGCCCTGGCCCCAGATTTGCGCTTCCAGGTCGCGGGCCGAAACGAGCGACATGTGGGCGTTTTCCAGCGCACCGTCGGTCTCGATGGTGCGCGACAGGTCGGCAGGCGAAATCAGCATCGCGGCAACCTCCTCGAAGGCCGCCTCGAAGCGCGGGAAGTCGTCCCTGCGCAGGGTCACGCCAGCTGCCGCGGCATGGCCGCCGAAGCGCAGCAGCAAGCCCGGATGGCGTTTCGAAACGAGATCGAGCGCGTCGCGCAGATGCAGCCCCGGGATCGATCGGCCCGAGCCTTTCAGTTCGCCTTCAGTGCCTTTCGCGAAGGCGAAGGTCGGCCGGTGCACACGCTCCCTGACGCGCGCGGCGAGGATGCCGATCACGCCCTGGTGCCAGTCGGGATCGAACAGCGAAAGGCTGGCGCGGCCGCCGCTGTCGATGCTTTCCAGGCGCAGCATGGCCTCGTCGCGCATCCCGGTCTCGATCACCCGCCGCTCGCGGTTCAAGGCATCGAGCTCCTGAGCGATGTTGAGCGCCCGCCCGATGTCGTCGGTGATCAGGCATTCGATGCCCAAGGACATGTCGGACAGCCGCCCTGCGGCGTTCAGGCGCGGACCCAGGGCGAAGCCCAGGTCGAAGGTCGACGCCTGGGGCCGGTCCCGCCCGGCGGCGCGGAACAGCGCCGCGAGGCCGGCGTGCATCCTGCCCTCGCGCATCCGATGGAGGCCTTGCGCCACCAGGATGCGGTTGTTGCGGTCGAGCGGCACGACATCGGCGACCGTGCCCAGCGCCACCAGGTCGAGCAGCGCGGCCAGGTTCGGCTCGGCGCGTCCGGCGAACTTGCCGCGTCGGCGCAATTCGGCACGCAGCGCCAGGCTGACGTAGAACATCACGCCGACGCCGGCCAGCGCCTTGCTCGGAAAGCTACAGCCGGCCTGGTTGGGATTGACGATCACGGCGGCGTCGGGCAGGGCCTCCCCGGGCAGGTGATGGTCGGTGACCAGAGTCGTCATGCCCAGTCGCGTCGCTTCGGCGACGCCGTCGACGCTGGCGATGCCGTTGTCGACGGTGATCAGGATCTCCGGCGGTTCGGCGGCGCCGGCTGCCAGGCGCACGATTTCCGGCGTGAGACCGTAGCCGTATTCGAAGCGGTTGGGTACCAGATAGGAGACCTTGGCGCCGAAGGCGGACAAGGCCCTGAAGCCGACGGCGCAGGCGGTGGCGCCGTCGCAGTCATAGTCGGCGACGATCAAAAGACGCCTGCCGGCGTCGATGGCATCGGCCAGGAGGCAGGCGGCTTCCTCGGCGCGGCCGAGTTGCTGCGGCGGCAGCAGGGCCGACAGGCGGGTGTCCAGGCCGTCGGCCGCGGTGATGCCCCGGGCCGCGAAAAGCCTCGCCAGGAGCGGCGATATGCCCTGCTGTTCGAGCATCAGGCTGGCCTTCAGCGGCGTCTTGCGTGCGACGATGCGGGTCATGGCGGCGCGAGCCGGTGCAAGGCGACGGGGCGGCGCCAGAATTTCATCAGGTCGCGGCGTCCGACCCTAAGCTCGAAGCCGGCCTCTTCGCCCAGCGCCGAAAGCCGCAGGCTCTCGATGCCGCCGGAGGCTAGCGCTGCGGCGAGCGGGGCGAGCCAGTCGCGCTCGATCCGGGCAAGCGAGTTTCGCCAGGCGAGGGCATCCATCTCCTGAGCGGGCAGGAGCAGTTCCTCCTCGAAGAGCAGCGTCCTGCCCGAACGGGGCAGTTCGCCGGCGCTGCCAGGCAGGGCCAGCCGGGATATCCCGGCCCAGGCGGAAATCCCCGTGAGCAGGGCGTTGTCGGTGGCAATCGCGTCGTAATGATTTTCGGCATCGGCCGAACGCACCGGGAGAGTGCCTGCGCCCCAGAACCACAGGGTATTCAGGCTGGCCAGGTCGAGTGCTTCACGTTCCCGGTTCAAGCTCAAGGCGTGGAGCAGCATCTGCAACTCGTTGGCCAGGCGCAGCCAGAACGGGGCCTCCGGTCCGCGCGGCAGTGCCGACTGAATGTTCCGCCCGACCACGGCCGAGAGCGGCGTGGTGGTGATCTGCGGCGCGCTCTTCATGCGCAGATAGGCGTGGCCCCAACCGCTCTCCTTGCCCGCGATGAACTCGGCGAAGCCGGGCAGATACGCTGCCAGATGCGCGCTCACCGCCTCGGCGACCTGCCGCATCTCGCGCTCCCCGACGCCTAGCCTGCCGCCGGCGAGGGTGAGCCGGCCCTGCTCGAATCTCAGGTGGCTGGAGTCGGCGCACAGCCAGAAGCCGCTGCCGGGGTTGCCGCCTTCACCGAGCAGGCGCAGCGCCGCTGCGGGCGGCTCATCGGCGAGGATGCGAAACTCCCGGCAAAGCCAGGTTTCCGTCGGCAACGGCGGCTGCCAGGTGATGCGGCCGCGCCCGAGGAGCCGCGAGAGCGCCGGCAGTTCGAGATCGGAGGCGGTATCGTAAAGCGCCTTGCTCGGCCAGAGGAGGCCGGGAAGGACCAAATGGACTTGCATGGGCCCATGCTAACATGAGGTCCATGCGCTACGAACTCTGGATAGGCCTGCGTTACACGCGCCCGAAGAAGCGCGATGCCGGCAGAAATCATTTCATCTCCTTCATCTCGCTGATCTCCATGCTGGGCATCGCCCTCGGCGTGGCCGCCTTGATTGTCGTGCTCTCGGTCATGAACGGTTTTCAGAAGGAGTTGCGCACCCGCATTCTGGGCGTCGCCTCGCATATCCAGATTACCGGAGCCAACGGCGAGCTGTCCGAGTGGACCCGGACGGCGAGTCAGGCGGCCCAGAATCCGCACGTCCTGGCCGCCGCGCCTTATGTCGCCGGCCAGGGCATGCTCTCCTTCGACCAGACGGTGCGCGGCGTGATGGTCCGCGGCGTGCTCCCTGCGGCCGAGCAGAAGGTCGCCGATTTCGAGCAGCACATGAAGAGCGGCCATCTTGCCGATCTTCAAGCCGGGGCGTTCGGCATCATTCTCGGTTCGGAACTGGCACGTGCCCTCCAGGTGTATACCGGCGACAAGGTGACCTTGATCGCGCCGCAGGGACTGGTGACGCCCGCGGCGATCCTGCCGCGGGTGAAACAGTTCAAGGTGGTCGGCATCTTCGAGGTCGGCATGTTCGAGTATGACTCTGGCATGGCCCTGATTCATCTCTCCGATGCCCAGAAACTCTACCGCATGGGGGATCGCGTCTCCGGCGTGCGCCTGAAGCTCGACGACCTGTTCGCCGCACCCAGCGTCGCGCGCGAGCTGCTGCGCGGTCTCGACGCCGATACCCTGATCTCCGACTGGACCCGAAGCCATGCCAATTTCTTCCGTGCGATCGCCATCGAAAAGAACATGATGTTCCTGATCCTGCTCCTGATCGTCGCCGTGGCGGCATTCAATATCGTTTCCGCGCTGGTCATGGCGGTCACCGACAAGCAGGCCGACATCGCCATCCTGCGCACGCTCGGGGCGAGTCCGGGCAGCATCATGGCGGTATTCATCGTGCAGGGCGCGCTGATCGGCGCCATCGGCCTGGCGCTGGGCGTTGCCGGCGGCGTCCTGCTGGCGAAAAACGTCGCCGTCGTGGTGCCGGCCCTGGAACATTTGATCGGAATGCAGTTCCTGGCCAAGGATGTCTATTACATCTCCGAGCTGCCCTCGGACCTGCAGTGGCACGATGTCGGGATCATTGCCAGCGTCTCTTTCCTGCTCACGCTGGTGGCGACCCTGTATCCCAGTTGGCGCGCGTCGCGTGTCAATCCGGCGGAAGCGCTGCGCTATGAGTGACCGCGAAGATCTTGCCCGCGATCCCGTTGTTCCGGGTGCTTCGCCGCCGCGGGAGGCAATTGCCGACGCCGGCCTCGTCCTCGGTTCGCACAAGGGGAATTCGCTGGGCGCGCGGTCCGTCGAAGAGGCGGTCGTTTCCTGTACCGACCTGAAGAAATCCTTCTGGCAGGGCAACGTCGAGGTGCCGGTGATCAACGGCGTCGATTTCAGCATCGAGCGCGGCGAGCGCGTCGCCATCGTCGGGGCCAGCGGCTCCGGCAAGAGCACGCTGCTGCACCTGCTGGGCGGACTGGACGCGCCCACCGGGGGCAGCGTCAGCGTCCTTGGCCGAACCCTGACCTCGCTGTCCGAGGCCGAGCGCGGCAAGCTCAGGAACGAAGGCCTGGGTTTCGTCTACCAGTTCCACCACCTCCTGCCGGAGTTCTCGGCACTGGAAAACGTCGCCATGCCGCTGCTGATTCGGCGCATGGAAAAGGGCGAAGCCTTCGACCGGGCGGCGGCACTGCTGGCCGAAGTCGGCCTGGGCCACCGGCTCGAACACCGGCCGGGCGAATTGTCCGGCGGCGAGCGTCAGCGCGCCGCCATCGCCCGCGCCCTGGTCACCCACCCGGCCTGCGTGCTGGCCGACGAGCCCACCGGCAACCTCGATCGTCACACCGCGGAAGGGGTCTTCGAACTGATGCTGGCATTGAATGCCGCGCATCGCATCAGCTTCATCGTCGTTACCCACGACCTGCAATTGGCGGGGCGGACGCAGCGCGTGCTGCGGCTCGACGACGGGCGCCTGGTGTAGGTTCTGCAGGCCGGGCTTCAGCCCGACCTACAAGTCGACCGGGGCGAGCGCCGCTTCCAGTTCCAGGCGGCCGCCCGGCGTGGCCATGGCGACCAGGGTGAAGCCAGGCCGCAACATGAAATCCTTGGCCGGATTGAACTGCCAGTCGTCGCGCGTGCGCACCGCCAGGAGAACATAGTCGTCGCTCGTGAGGTGCAGCGTGCCGAGGGGGCGGGGCTTGAAATCGTCGGGCAGCACAGCCTCCTCGACGCGCAGCTTGTGTTCGGAACGCAGCATTTCGTCCAGGAAGGAGACGACGTGCGGACGGATCATCGCCGAGGCGATGCGCATGCCGCCGGTGAAGTCGGGCGAGACGATGGCGTCGGCGCCGGCCTTTCTCATCTTCTCCACGTTGCGCAGGTCATGACAGCGCGCCACGACGCGCAGCCGCGGATTCAACTGCTTGGCGGTCAGGCTGATCATCAGGTTCTTGCTGTCGTCGCCGGTGACCGCGAACACGCCCCGCGCTTCGGCGAGGTTGGCTTCGATCAGGCGGTCGTCGTCGCTGGCATCGCCGGTCAGAAACAGCAGGTCGGGCTGTTTTTCCTTCAGGGCTTCGAGGTGCTCGACGTTTTCGTCGATGGCGACATACCGGCGTCCGGTTGCCTCCAGTTCCTTCGAGACATTGCGCCCGACGCGGCCGAAGCCGCAGACGATGAAATGGCCGGACAGCTTCCTGATCGTTTTCTCCATGCGTCTTCTCCGCAGCGTGGTGTCGAGGTCGGATTCGAGCACGAAGGCCGTCACCGTCGAAAAAAAATAAGTCATCAGGCCGACGCCGGCGAAAGCGATGACCATGGTGAAGATCTGCCCGGCCGGGTTGTGGTGCAGATCGATCGTTTCCTCGTAGCCGATGGTCGTGACCGTGATGAAGGTCATGAACATTGCGTCGAGGTAAGTGTACCGGTCGCCACCGACCCACTTGTAGCCCAGCGTGCCGATGGCGACGATGACCAGGAAGCCGATCAGCGACCAGACGAAGTTGAAATAGATTCGGCGGTTGAAGCGTTGCCCGAAGTGCCTGATCATGCGGCAGGACCGTGGCGGCGCCTCTTCCAGGCCCTGACCAGATAGAGGCGCCAGAGCAGGCGCATGGCGGCATAGCCGGCCAGGGACAGGAGTGAGGCGAGCAGGATCAGCCCGACCAGGAGCGGCTTGCCCAGGCTCAGCATCCAGTGGATCAGGGCTTGGGCCCAGGCCCAGAGCCCCTCCGGACCGTAATCGGGCGGCATGACGAACTCGCCGCCGCCGCCCAGGGCCAGCTTGCCCAGCGCGAAGGCCACGACATAGAGCGGCACGATGGTCAGCGGGTTGGTGTAGAGCGTGGTGAATAGCGCCAGGGGCAGATTGACCCGGAACAGCACCGCGCAGATCGCCGCGCCGATCATCTGGAACGGCCCGGGGATCAACCCGCAGAAGAGCCCGGCGGCGACCGCGCCGGCGGCCGAATGTCGGTTCAGATGCCACAGCCGCGGATGCAGCAGAGTGTCGCCGAAGGGCGCCAGCCAGCGGTTTTCCCGGATCGCCTGATGGTTGGGGAGGTATTTCCTAAGATGCTTCCTCATGACTGAATTCTAGCGGAAAGCACCGGCTCTCTGGTTAAATGCCGATTATGCTGATGTCAATTACCGGTTTCGCATTCGGCGTCTGGTGCCTGCAGCAGCAGGCCAGTCTGCCCGATGCGTCGAGTCTCGCCATTCTCGCTGGCAGTGTGGTTGTCCTGTCGCTCTCGTCCCTGTTCTTCCGTCGCCTGCGGCTGTTGTTGCCGATCGCCGCCTTCCTGTCCGGCTTGGGATGGGCGGCGGCAATGGGGCAGCTTCGTCTCGCCGATGAGCTGCCGGTGGCCGACGAAGGACGCGACATCCGCATCGTCGGGGTGGTCAGCGGATTGCCCCAGCGCTTCGAGAACGGGCAACGCTTCGATTTTTCCGTCGAGCAGGCCGAGACCCGGCTGCCTGTACATATCTCCCTGGCCTGGTATCGCGGCTGGCGCCGGGAGGCCGAGGATGAGTCGCCCGACGCGTCGGAGGTGCATGCCGGGGAACGCTGGCAATTGACAGTGCGCCTCAAGCGTCCGCACGGCAACTTCAATCCCGACGGCTTCGACTTCGAGGCCTGGCTGCTCGAAGCGGGCATCCGAGCCACCGGACTGGTCCGGCCGGCGCAGGACAATCGCCGTCTCGTTGCCTTTGTCGCCGGTCCGGGCAGCCTGATCGCCAGGCTGCGAGAGGATATCCGTGACCGCTTCTTCGCCGGTCTGCCCGGTGAACCCTATGCCGGCATCCTGGCGGCCCTGGCAGTCGGCGATCAGCAAGCCATCGACGCCGAGCAGTGGCGGTTGTTCGCTCGCACCGGCATCACGCACCTGATGAGCATCTCCGGACTGCATGTAACCATGTTCGCAAGCCTCGCCTATGCTGCGCTGTCGTGGTTATGGCGGAGGAGCCCGGCCCTGATGCTGAGGCTGCCGGCGCAGAAGGCGGCGGTGGTCGGCGGCTTTCTCGCCGCGCTAGGCTACTGCCTGCTGGCCGGCTTCGCCGTGCCTGCCCAGCGCACCCTCTACATGCTGGGCGTCGTCGCGGCCGCGTTGCTGAGCGACCGCCACATTTCTGCCAGCCGCATACTGGCGCTGGCCCTGGGCCTGGTGCTGCTGGTCGATCCTTGGGCGGTGCTTGCGGCGGGCTTCTGGCTTTCCTTCGGCGCGGTCGGCATACTCTTCTATATCGGCAGCGGCCGGGTGGGCAGCGGTCACTGGCTGCACGAATGGGCCAGGGCGCAATGGGCGGTGACGCTGGGCATGATCCCGGCGCTGCTGCTCCTGTTCCAGCAGTTCTCCCTGGTCTCGCCGCTGGCCAACGTCATCGCGATTCCCGCAGTGAGCTTCGTCGTGACGCCGCTGGCGCTCCTCGCCGCCGTTTTGCCGCAATCGGGCTTCCTGCTCTGGCTTGCGCATCACGTCACCGGCTGGCTGATGTCGCTGCTGACCTGGCTGGCCGGCTTCCCCTGGGCGGTCTGGCAGCAGCACGCGCCGCCGGCCTGGGCATGGCTGCTGGCGCTGGCCGGTTGCGCCTGGTGCCTGCTGCCGCGCGGCTTTCCGGCGCGGCTCCTGGGTGCCGTGCTGATGCTGCCGATGGTGCTGGTGCCGCCGCCGCGGCCCCTGCCGGGCGAAGCCGTCGTCACCACTCTGGACGTCGGCCAGGGTCTTGCGATCCATGTTCAGACCGCCGGTCACGATCTGATCTACGACACCGGGCCGATTTACTCGCTGGAGGCCAACAGCGGCAACCGAATCATCGTTCCCTATCTGCGCGGCCGCGGCGTGCCGCGCCTTGATGGACTGATCGTCACGCACCAGGACAAGGATCACTCCGGCGGCGCCGAAGCCGTGCTCGACTCGCTGCCTGTCGACTGGCTGATGAGTTCCCTCGCCTTCGAGCATGATCTCTCAGCCTATCCGGTCGAGGCGTTCCCCTGTGCCGACGGCCAGGCCTGGGACTGGGACGGGGTCCGCTTCGAGGTCCTGCACCCGGTGATTGCCCAATACGATGCCGTGCAGAAGAAGACCAACGACATGAGTTGCGTGCTCAAGGTGACCAGCGCCCACGGCAGCGCGTTGCTGACCTCCGACATCGAAGCGGTCTCGGAGGCGGCGCTGCTCGAACGGCATGGCGCGGCCCTGAAAAGTGACGTCCTGGTCGTGCCCCACCACGGCAGCCGGACTTCTTCCACGCCGGAATTCATCGCCGCCGCGGACGCGGCCATCGCCATCTTTCCGGTCGGCTACCGCAATCGCTTCCACCATCCCAATGCCCAGGTGTTCGAGCGCTATCGCGCCAGCGGTGCGCGAATCCATCGCACCGACCTGGACGGCGCGCTGACCGTCGCCTTTACCCGGGACGGTTTGCGCCTTCGTGGCGAGCGCGCCTGGCGGCCGCGCTACTGGCACGGGCGATGAGCTAGACTACTGCGTTCGAACAGGAGCATCCCCATGAGCGTCATGCGCGAACACACCGTCCAGTGCATCTCCCCCGCCGGCCTGCACCGCATGGCCTATACCGAGTGGGGCGACCCGCACAATCCGAAGGTGCTGGTCTGCGTGCATGGCCTGACGCGCTGTGGACGCGACTTCGACTTCCTCGCCGAGAATCTCTCGCAGGAATATCGCGTCATCTGCCCCGACGTGGTCGGTCGCGGCAAGAGCGACTGGCTGAAATACAAGGCCCTCTATGGCATTCCCCAGTACACCGCGGATATGGTGACGCTGATCGCGCGTCTGGATGTAGACTGCGTGCGTTGGCTCGGAACCTCTATGGGCGGTCTGATCGGCATGGCGCTGGCGGCCCAGGACAAGACGCCGATCACCCGTCTGGTGCTGAACGATGTCGGACCATCGATCACCGCGGTGTCGTTGCAGCGCATCGGCGATTATCTCGGCCAGGCACCGCGCTTCGAAAGCTTCGCCCAGGCCGAGGCTTTCGTGCGTTTCGTCAGCGCGCCTTTCGGCAATCTCACCGACCTGCAGTGGCGCCATTTGACCACACACGTGGTGCGCAGCGCCGCCGACGGCAAGATCGAATTCTGCTACGACCCGGGGATCGCCTTGCCCTTCAAGCAGGACCAGGGAGGCGGGCAGGATGTCGACCTGTGGCCGCTCTACGACGCCATCACCTGTCCTACGCTGGTGATGCACGGCGCCCTGTCCGATCTGCTGCTGCCGGAGACCGTGGCGCAGATGGCCAGTCGGGGGCCGCATGCCCTGAGCGTCGATATTCCGGGCGTCGGCCACGCACCGATGCTGCTGGACGAGGCGCAGGTCAGCATCGTCAGGGATTTCCTGCTGAACGCCTGAACGCCCGAACGCCGTGTTGGAAAATGCTTGGCTAATAAAAATTGCCGATCTAGAATAGGCAGGCATTTGCATATCAGGAAGTCAGGCATCCAACAGGAGACAGACACATGCAAAAATCATTGCATATAGACCCCAACAAATGTACAGGCTGCTTGCAATGCGAGATGGCCTGCTCTTACGAGAATTACGGCGTCTTCAATATATCCAGGTCGCGCATCAAGGTCTTCAACTTCGAGGAGGCGGGACGCAAGGTGCCCTACACCTGCACCCAATGCGCCGAAGCCTGGTGCCTGCATGCCTGCCCGGTCGAGGCGATCAAGATCGATGCCGCTACCGGCGCGAAAGTGGTTCATGAGGCGACTTGCGTCGGCTGCAAGGTTTGCACCATCGCCTGCCCGTTCGGCACGGTCAATTACGTCGCCGAGACCGGCAAGGTGCAGAAGTGCGATCTTTGCGGCGGCGACCCGGCCTGTGCCACGGCTTGTCCGACCGGCGCGATCAGCTACATCGACGCCGACTGGACCGGACTCGACAAGATGCGCCAGTGGGCGGCCAAGACCGATACCCAGCCGCGCGCAAGTTAACCGCCTGTCCCCATGCCGCTTCCATAGGAAGGGGCATGGGGTTCGCTAAGTTCACAGTGCCACGATGCTCCGCCTTGGGAAGGCTCCGCGGCGGAGCGAGAAAGAGGAGACGAACATGGGATGGACCCGAAAAGTATTGCGCGTTGACCTGACCAGCGGTAGCTGCAAATCCGAGCCGCTCAACATGGAGTTGGCACAACAGTATCTCGGCCAGCGCGGCCTGGCGACGAAATATTTCGTAGACGAGGTCGATGCCAAGGTCGATCCGCTGTCGCCGGCGAACAAGATGATCATGGCCACGGGGCCGCTAACCGGCACCATGGCGTCCACCGGCGGGCGTTATTCGGTGATCACCAAGGGGCCGCTCACCGGCGCCATCGCCTGCTCGAACTCCGGCGGTTTCTTCGGCGCTGAACTCAAGATGGCCGGCTGGGACATGATCATCTTCGAAGGCAAGGCTGCGAAGCCGGTCTATCTCTGGATCGAGAATGACCGGGCCGAGTTGCGCGACGCCGCTCACCTCTGGGGCAAAACCACCTGGGACACCGAGGAGATCATCAAGAAGTCCCATCAGGATCCGCAAATCCGCGTCTCCAGCATCGGCCGCGCCGGCGAGAGCCAAGTGCTTTACGCCTGCATCATCAATGACCTGCATCGCGCCGCTGGCCGCTCCGGCGTTGGCGCCGTGATGGGTTCGAAGAATCTCAAGGCGGTTGCCGTGCGCGGCACCGGCGGCGTCGCCGTCAAGGACTTCAAGACCTTCCTGCAGGCGGCCACTGAGGCCAAGAAAGCGCTGGCCGACAACGCCGTGACCGGCCAGGCGATGCCGGCTTTCGGCACCCAGGTGATGATGAACGCGATCAACGAGATTGGGGCGCTGCCGACGCGCAACTTCCGCGATGTCCAATTCGAAAGCGCCAACAAGATCGGCGCGGAGGCGATGCGCGAGAAACGTCCCACGGACGGCAAGGCCAATCTCGTCACCAATGCCGCCTGCTTCGGCTGCACCATCGCCTGCGGCCGGATATCGCAGGTGGACAAGGGTCACTGGAGCGTGGCCAACAGCCCGAAATACTGGGGTGCCACGGGCGGACTCGAGTACGAGAGCGCCTGGTCCCTGGGAGCAGACAATGGCGTCGCCGACCTCGACGCGATCACCGTCGCCAACATGGTCTGCAACGAGGACGGCATGGACCCGATCTCCTTCGGCGCCACCGTCGCCGCGGTCATGGAGCTCTTTACCCTGGGCGTCCTTTCCAAGGAGCAGATCGGGGTCGAGGCACCCTTCGGTTCCGCTCAGGCCTTGATCGAACTGGCCCACAAGACGGCGGAGGGCCAGGGTTTCGGCAGGGAGATCGGCCAGGGCTCGAAGCGCCTGTGCGAGAAGTACGGCCATCCGGAACTGTCCATGACGGTGAAGGGCCAGGAATTCCCGGCCTACGATCCGCGCGGCATTCAGGGCATGGGCCTGACCTATGCCACGTCGAACCGCGGCGCCTGCCACTTGCGTTCCTACACGGTGTCGTCCGAAGTCTTTGGCAACCCGGTCAAGACCGATCCGCTGGTGACCGAAGGCAAGGCCGACCTGGTCAAGGCCTTCCAGGACGTCACCGCGGTCTTCGATTCGGCCGGCATCTGCATCTTCACGTCCTTCGCCTGGGGACTGCCCGACATCCAGCCGCAGCTCGACGCCGCCTGCGAAGGCGGCTGGACGGTGGAAAAGCTGGCCGAGATGGGCGAGCGCATCTGGAACATGGAGCGTCAGTTCAACAATGCCGCCGGATTCACGGCCAAGGACGACGACCTGCCCAAGCGCCTCAAAACCGAACCGGCCAAGACCGGCCCGGCCAAGGGACTGGTCAGCGGCATCGACAAGATGCGGCCGGAGTACTACAAGGTGCGCGGATGGGACGCCGAAGGGGTGCCGACCAAGGAAACGCTGGCACGACTCGGCCTTTGATTCCTTCGCCGCGTCGCCAAGGCCGCCAGCAGCGCCGGGGCCTTGGCGCGCTTCTTCTCTTCGCGATCTGGGGATGCACATGAGACATCTGATCATCGGCAATGGCCCGGCCGGGGTCATCGCCGCCGAAACCCTGCGCAAGGCAGACGCTAAGGCCGAGATCGTGCTCGTCGGAGACGAGGATGTTCCGCCTTATTCCCGCATGGCGATTCCTTATCTGCTGATGGGCAGGATAGCCGAGCAGGGAACCTATCTGCGCAAGGACGCGGGGCACTTCGAGCGGCTCTCGATTCGCATGGTCAGGGGCAGGGCGGAGCGCGTTGACACTGCGGCGCGCAGCGTCATGCTGGGCGGCGGCGAGCGGCTTGCCTATGACCGGCTGCTGATCGCCACCGGCTCCCATCCGCTGCGCCCGCCGGTGCCCGGCATGGATCTGCCCGGTGTGCATAGCTGCTGGACGCTCGATGATGCGCGCAACATCATCGCAATGGCCAAGCCGGGCAGCCGGGTGCTGCAGATCGGCGCCGGCTTCATCGGCTGCATCATCATGGAGGCTTTGGCCGCCCGTGGCGTAGCGCTCACCATCGTCGAAATGGGCGATCGCATGGTGCCGCGCATGATGACCGCCAAGGCCGGCGAGATGATCCGCCGCTGGGTGGCGAGCAAAGGCGTGCAGGTCCATGTCAATGCGGCCGTCGCAAACCTGCGCCAGGAAGGTGCCGACCTCGTGGCCAAGCTCAGCAGCGGCGCGGACCTTGTCGCCGACTTGGTGATCAGCGCCGCAGGCGTCAAGCCCAACATCGCATTCCTCGCTGGCAGCGGTATCGCCACTGCCGACGGGGTGAGGGTGGGCGCCGCGATGCAGACCAATGTCGCCGGCGTCTATGCCGCCGGCGATGTCACAGAGGCGGCCGGCTTCCATTCCGGCTTGCCCAGCCTCAACGCGATCCAGCCAAATGCCGCCGATCAGGCGCGGACCGCGGCGCTTAACATGGCCGGAGGCAGCGCAGCGGCGCAGGGTAGCCTGGCCATCAACGTGCTGGACACGCTCGGCCTGATTTCGGTTTCGTTCGGCCTATGGGCAGGCGAGCCGGCGGCGGCCGGGGGGGAGGGCGTGGAACTGGTGGACGAGAAGGCCTATCGCTACCTCAGCCTTCAGTTCAAAGGCGACGTTCTGATCGGCGCCACGGCCATCGGGCTCACCGATCACGTCGGTGCCCTGCGCGGGCTGATCCAGGGCCGGGCGCGCCTGGGCGACTGGAAGGATCGATTGCTCCACGATCCGACCCGGTTCATGGCGGCCTATCTGGCGAGTGCGCAGAAGGTGGCATGAGAGTCAGGCTGAAGCTTTACGCCATGCTCTCCGACTACCTGCCGCCGGAGGCGCAAAGTACCAATACCCTGGAGCTTGAAGAGGCGGAGGAGATCACCGTGGCGAGTCTGATAGAGCGCTATCGGCTTCCCGGGAAATGGGTGCAGATTGTGCTGATCAACGGTGTCTTCGTGCCGCCGGAGGAGCGTGCCCGGAGGCGCCTGAAGGAAGGCGACGTCCTGGCCATTTGGCCGCCCATTGCGGGCGGATGAAGCTGCCGCTGAGCTTCGAGACCGCCCTCAGCCGGGAAGACCTGCTGCGGCTCCTGCCTGAGGCGGTCGGCGGCACGAGCTTCACAGACAACGGCGATGGCTTCCGCCACAGCGCCGACGGCCGCGGCTGGCGCATTTGCCTGACGCCCCTGCCTGAAAGAGCACTCGGTCTTTTCCGCTGGCGGCCGCTACGCCTTGATTTCTGTTTCGAAGGTTTCCAGCCAGCCGAGATCGAGTCCTTCATGGCCCGCTTTGAACTCTATTTCTGGCGTGGCGGCGGCTAGAGGGCATTCGGCCCGGCCCGGAACCGGCCCATGGTATTCACTGGAGGCCGAGCCTTCCGTGAGTGTTCGAACAGCCGGAGCGGCATGACTCGATGCCGCATGGGGCCCACGGGCAAGACACCGGCCTCCGGAGTTCAGAAGCGCATGTCCAATCCTGCCGACAGCAGATCCGCGTCGGTCTTGCCCGTGCTGGAAATTCCGACGTTGTAGTAGCGTTCCAGTTCGGCCCGCAAGCCGACCTTTTTGCTCAGCGCATACTCCGCACCGAGGCCCAGGCCGGGCCTGAGCGTATTGGCAGCGTTGCTTGCTGCGACGGTGCCGTCCGCCGATGAAACTACGGTTTCCTCGCGCGAAAGCAGAAGCCCGCCCTTGCCGAAGAGCGAGAAATCCTGGTTGATCGGCATCTTCAGCAGTACGTCGAAATTCGCCCCTCGCGTTTGCGTTTGGCCGTTCGCGCTGCCGGCGCCGGGAAGGGTATAGCTGGCTGAATACTTTGCCTTGCCGAAATCGACGTAACCGCCTTCGATGCTCATGGCATCCGACAGTTGGTAGCCCAGGCGGAGCTTGAAGCCGGTGTCCTTGTCGTCGAGGTTGCTGCTCAGTCCGTTGATCGTGCCTGAGGAGGTCAGGTCGTTGTCGAGGGTACCGGTGCCCGAGTTGACTCTGGCCTGGCCCAGCGAAATGCCGCCGTAATAGCCGCTCTGCTGGGCGGAGGCGGCGCCTGCAAGCGCGAGTAGGGTGATCGTCAAGAAAAGTCTTGTCTTGGGGCGATTCATGGTGTTTCCTTTTCAGATTGATAAAAGTGCGCCGACCGCGGCGGGCGTTTGCTCGAGGCAGGGTGGCTTTTCGGCCCTGCCCTTGCCCCGTCCGCCGCGTGCTGCCAGGATAGGGACGAGTTGTTGGCAAAGAATGCCTGGGATGGCGGCATTGCGAACAAAATGTAATTGCCGGCCGCCTTGTTCACAGCCGGTAATGATTTCGCCGGCAGTCGTCGCCGGCTCTTGCCGACAAAGTTTCACCGGCGACCTGAAAACCCTGATCCGGGTCGTCGATCGCGGTCCAGAACTGTTAGAATCCGCCGTGGCGGGTCTCCCCGCATTGCGGGGTGGTGAATCTGGTCAGGTCCGGAAGGAAGCAGCCACAGCCATTTACTGCAAGTGCCGGGGTAAGGCTCGCCACACTTCCCCTCCTCATTGCAATGTCCCGGTCTGCCGGCATGAGGCTACCGGGGCAGCAGGCTTCATCTGATAAAATCCCCGCATGAGCTACCAAGTCCTCGCGCGCAAGTGGCGCCCCAAGTCCTTCGCCAGCCTGGTCGGGCAGGAGCACGTGGTGCGCGCCCTTTGTCACGCTCTGGATCAGCAGCGTCTGCACCATGCCTACCTGTTCACCGGGACCCGCGGCGTCGGCAAGACCACCATCGCGCGCATCCTGGCCAAGGCCCTGAACTGCGAGACCGGCATCACCTCGACACCATGCGGCGTCTGCTCCTCCTGCCTGGAGATCGATAGCGGCCGCTTCGTCGACCTGATCGAAGTCGATGCCGCGACCAATACCAAGGTCGATGAGATGCGGCAACTGCTCGAGAACGCCGCCTATGCGCCGACACGAGGCCGCTACAAGGTATACGTGATCGACGAAGTGCACATGCTCTCCAATTCGGCATTCAACGCGATGCTGAAGACGCTGGAGGAGCCGCCCGAGCATATCAAGTTCATCCTTGCCACGACCGACCCGCAGAAGATCCCGGTGACGGTGCTCTCGCGCTGCCTGCAGTTCAACCTGAAGCAGATGCCGGTGGGCCAGATCGTCTCGCATCTTTCGATGATCCTGCTCGAAGAGGGCGTGGCGGTCGATCCGGCCGCCCTGAAGCAGCTGGCCAAGGCGGCCGCCGGCAGCATGCGCGATGCGCTGTCGCTCCTCGACCAGGCCATCGCCCACGGCGCCGGCCGCGTCGATGAGGCGGACGTGCGCGACATGCTCGGCACGGTGGGCGACGATTATCTTTACGGCCTGCTCGATGCCCTGGCGGCCAACGACGTCAACGCCCTGCTGGAGGTGGCCGAACTGATGGACGCGCGAAGCCTGTCCTTCGACTCGGCCCTGCAGGAACTGTCGTCGCTGATCCATCGCATCGCCTTGCTCCAGTTCGCTCCCGCCGCTCTCCCCGACGAAGCCGAAAGGCAGCGCCTGGCTCCTTATGCCGCGGCCTTCGACGCCGAGTATCTGCAGCTTGCCTATCAGATTGCCATCAACGGCCGCGACGATCTCGCGCTCGCACCCGACGAGCGCGCCGGCTTTGCCATGGCGCTGTTGCGGCTGTTCGCCTTTCGTCCCGAGACGCCGGCGCCGCTCGGCGGCGGCGCAATGCGCAGCGATCCCGGCCCGGTCATCCGTTCCGCGCCGCCGCCCGCGACGGCCGTGCCGCGCCGCCGCGAGGCCGCGCCTCCGCCTCCGTCGGCGGCCGCGTCAGCGGCCCCGTCAGCGGCGGCCGACTGGCATGACATCACGGCACGGCTCAATCTGGGCGGCATGGCGCGGCAACTGGCCCAGCACTGCGAACTGGCTGAAGCCGCCGATGAAACCGTCACCCTGCGTTTGCCGCCGGTGCATAAGCACCTGCTCGGCAAACCGCAGCAGGACCGGCTCCAGGCGGAACTCTCCAGCCATTACGGGCGGCCGGTGAAACTGATCATCGTCCTGGCCGAGGCCAAGGACGAGACGCCTGCGGAGCGCTCGCGCTTGGTCCAGCGCGAACGCCAGGAGCGCGCCATCGCGGCGATCGAGGAGGACGGCTTCGTGCGCGAGGTGGTCGACCTCTTCGATGCCACGATCAACGAATCATCCATTAAACCCATTTAGGAGCGGCAACATGATGAAAGGCGGCATCGCGGGCCTGATGAAGCAGGCGCAACAAATGCAGGATCGCATGGCCCGTGCGCAGGAGGAACTGGCGACGATCGAGGTCGAGGGCCAGTCGGGTGCCGGCATGGTGAAAGTGCTGATGACCTGCAAACATGATGTGCGTCGCGTCGTCATCGATGCCTCGGTCATGGACGACAAGGAAATGCTCGAGGATCTCGTGGCTGCGGCGGTCAATGATGCCGTGCGCAAGGTGGAAGCCGCGACCCAGGAGAAAATGAGCGGCTTTACCGCCGGGCTGCAGTTGCCGCCGGGCATGAAGTTGCCGTTCTGATGCCGTCCTCCGCCGGCTCGTCGGGCAGCTTGCCGGGCGGCTCGCTGGGCAGCCTGGAGACGCTCATCGAAGCCTTGCGCTGCCTGCCCGGGGTCGGGCCGAAATCGGCCCAGCGCATGGCCTACCACCTGCTCCAGCGCGAACGATCCGGCGCCAGACAGATTGTCGATGCGCTGTCGGCCGCGCTGCAACGTATCGTCCACTGTCAGCGCTGCAATACCTTCACCGAAGCGGAAATCTGCGAGCGCTGCGCATCCGGCAAGCGCGACCCTGCGCTGCTCTGCGTCGTCGAGATGCCGGTCGATCTCAACATGATGGAGCAGACCCATGCCTACAACGGCCTCTACTATGTGCTGATGGGCCGCCTGAGTCCGCTCGACGGCATCGGTCCGAAGGAGCTCAGGCTGGAGCGCCTGTTCGAGCGCGCCTCCGACGGCCTGGTGCGTGAGGTGATCATGGCCACCAATTTCACCAACGAGGGCGAGGCCACCGCCCATTATCTATCCGAACTGCTCCACGCCCGCGGCCTCAGGGTCAGCCGCATCGCCCGCGGTCTGCCGGTGGGGGGGGAACTGGAGTTCACCGACGCCGGCACCATCGCCCAGGCGATGTACGAGCGGCGCGACTACTGAACGGCCGGCGCTAGGCCGGCCGTTCGGCGGAAAATATTCGCACAAATCGTTTTCAAATTGATACACTAGTCTAGCCCTAAAGATATAAGAAGCCATTGTCAAATGGCGTAACCGAGAGCGTTCCGGGTCATTTCGAGGAGGGGATCATGCGCGGCCTGAAAATGCTCGTCTTGCTTGCACTGAGCCATTCGGTCCTGATGGGGGCTGCGTTCGCTCAGTCACGAGGCACGGCGGAGGAAGCCAAGGCCATGGCCGAGCGTGGTCTGGCCTACATCAAGGAAGTGGGCGCGGAGAAGGCGTTCGCGGAATTCTCGGACAAGGACAACGGCAAGTGGCATGAAAAGGATCTTTATATTTACGTCAGAAACTTCGACGGCGTCGCCATGGCGCAGGGCATCAACAAGGCATTGATCGGCAAGTCCCTTCTCTCGGCCAGGGATCCCAACGGCAAGGCTTTCGTCAAGGAAGCGATAGAGATCGCCAAAACCAAGGGCACGGGCTGGGTGGACTTCATATTCACCGATCCGATAACCAAGAAACTCATGTCAAAGTCCAGTTACACGGCACGCATCCCGGGCTACGACGGCTATATCGGCGTCGGCATCTACAAGTAACCCTGCCGCCCTCGTGCGTCTTTTGACTTTTGAAGAAAAATTGTATGAAAGCAGTAAAGAAGTTTTCCGTAATGCCGTAACTCATAGCTCGTCCAACTATTTTGAGGAGACAGAAATGCGCAACCTAAAGACGATCGTTTTGCTGGCTTTTACCCAGATGTTCCTGATGGGGGCGGCCCTCGCCCAGGTTCAGCACGGTACGGCGGAGGAAGCCAAGGCCTTGGCCGAGAAGGCTGTCGCCCATATCAAGGAAGTGGGCGTCGACAAGGCGGCAGCGGACTTCACCGCCAAGGACGGCAAGTGGCTGGAAAAGGATCTTTATGTTTTCTTGATCAAGTTCGACGGCACGATGGTCGCCCACGGCGCCAACAAGGCCATGGTCGGCAAGAACTTCAACGAGATGAAGGATCCCAACGGCAAGTACTTCACCAAGGAAATGGGTGAACTGGCCAAGACCAAAGGCAGTGGGTGGACCGACTACCTTTTCACCAATCCGCTCAGCAAGAAGACCGAGCAGAAGTCCAGCTACGCCATCCGCATCCCGGGTTACGACGGCTATGTCGGCGTCGGCATCTACAAGTAGGTCGATCACGCCGCAGTTGCGCCCGCCGCCGTCGTCGTGACGGCCGGGGACGGAGGAATGAAAGGAATCGCCGTGGGAACTCTGATGGGTCGTCTCAGTATCGGAGCGAAGCTGATGCTCGCGCCGCTCGTTGTGCTGGCGCTGTTGCTGTTGCTTGCCGCGACATCCTACTATGGCGCGCAGCAGCAGCAAGCCGCCCTGGACAACATCTTTCAGGTGCGCTTCAAGCATTTCAGGCTGGCTTCGGAAAGCGATTCGCGCGCCCAGGAGACCTATGGCAGCATCTACTACCTGCTCTCAGCCGCCGCCTCGAATTATCCGGCGGACAAGCTGGGCATCATGAGCAAGGAATTGCAGGCGCGGATCAAGAAGATCGGCGAACAACTGGTCGAGATCGGCAAGGACAACACCAACGAGGAGGAAAAGGCCTTGCTGGTC
>CAIVDC010000111.1 GCA_903904605.1 uncultured Sterolibacterium sp. | reverse complement strand
TGAGTAAGACCCGGATATTGCCTGTTGTCATCCCATTTCGTGCAAATATCCTCTGTTGATTTCCACTGAGATTTGACCCGGGATTTTCATCGAGAACTGACCCGGGGTTTGTTTCTCCCGCGGTGCGGGATGGTGGTCAAGCTGGAGCCTTCTCCTTTCGTGCCTTTGGGGTTGCTGTGCTGGCCCTGAACCGGAAGCTGTCGTTGCCGGTTTCCAGGATGTGGCAGTGGTGGGTGAGCCGATCCAGCAGTGCTGTGGTCATTTTGGCGTCGCCAAATACCCCCGCCCACTCGCTGAAGGTGAGGTTGGTGGTGATGACCACGCTGGTGCGCTCGTAGAGCTTGCTCAGCAGATGGAACAGCAGGGCGCCCCCCGACGGGCTGAACGGCAGATACCCCAGCTCATCGAGAATCACGAGGTCGAGCCGAAGCAGCCGCTCAGCCAATTGACCCGCCCGGTTGGCCGCCTTCTCCTGCTCGAGCGCGTTGACCAGATCGACCGTGGCAAAGAACCGAACCTTCTTGCGGTGGTGCTCGGCAGCCTGCACCGCGATGGCGGTGGCAATGTGGGTCTTGCCGGTGCCAGGGCCGCCGATCAGCACCACGTTGTCGCTACCGGCGATGAAGTCGCCGCGGTGTAGCTGGCGGACCATGGCCTCATTGACCTCGCTCGAGGCAAAGTCGAACCCGGTCAGGTCCTTGTAGGCCGGGAAGCGCGCCGACTTGATCTGATAGGCGATCGAGCGGACCTCGCGCTCGGCCAGCTCGGCCTTGAGCAGTTGCGAGAGGATCGGAACCGCCGCCGTGAAGGCCGGTGCCCCCTGTTCGATGAGGTCGCCCGCCGCCTGGGCCTGGCCATACATCTTGAGGGAGCGCAGCATCACCACAATGGCGGCGCTGGCAGGGTCATGACGCATGGCGCACCCCCTTCACCCGCAGCGCATCATAGCGCTCGACGTTGGCGCGCGGTTCCAAGCACAATTCCAGGGCCGGCGGCGCATCGATCGGTGCAATCTTCCCGTCTTTGCCGTCGACCAGCCGATGCAGCAGGTTGAGGATGTGCGTCTTGGTCGGAACGCCCGCATCGAGCGCCAGCTCGACGGCACAAAGCACCGCCTGCTCATCGTGCTGCAGGACCAGGGCGAGAATTTCCACCATCTCCCGATCGCCGCCGGCGCGTTTGAGCAGGTGACCCTGCAATCGCCGGAAGCCCTCGGGCATCTCGCTGAATGGGGCGCCGTTGCGCAGCGCCCCGGGTTTGCGCTGGATGACCGCCAGATAGTGCCGCCAGTCGTAGATCGTGCGCCCCGGCAGGTGGTGCGAGCGGTCGATAACCCGCGTGTGCTCGCACAGGATCTGTCCCTCGGCAACGATAACCAGCCGCTCTGGGTAGACCCGCAGGCTCACAGGCCGGTTGGCCAGCGAGGCCGGCACGCTGTAGCGGGTGCGCTCGAAGTGGATCAGGCAGGTGGGCGAGACGCGCTTGGTGTGCTCGACAAACCCATCAAATGGCCGGCCCGCCGGCATAAGACTACAGAGTTCCTCAGCATGCACGTCGGCGACGCTGCCGGGCAAGCCGCCGTGCTGGATAGTTTGCCATTGCGCCAGACAGCTCGCCTCAAGCCAGGCATTCAACTCGGCAAGGTCGGGGAAGCGCGGCAAGGGCTGCCATAGCCGTCGCCGCGCGTCCTGGACGTTCTTCTCAACCTGGCCCTTCTCCCAGCCCGAGGCGGGATT
>CAIVDC010000110.1 GCA_903904605.1 uncultured Sterolibacterium sp. | reverse complement strand
GTCAAGAACAAGGTGGCGCCGCCCTTCCGCGAAGCCCGATTCGACATCCTCTACGGCGAGGGCATCTCGCGCGAGGGCGAGGTCATCGATCTCGGCGTCGAGCACAAGATCGTCGACAAATCCGGCGCCTGGTATGCCTACAACGGCGAGAAGATCGGCCAGGGCCGGGACAACTCCCGCGACTACCTGAGAGAGCATCCCGATCTCGCCCGCGAGATCGAGAACAAAGTGCGCGCCGCGGTCGGCGTGACGGCGATCCAGCCCGCGGTGGCCGCGGCGGAGTGAGCTCGCTGCGCCAGGCGGCGCTGAAACGGCTGGCTCGGCGCGAGCACAGCCGACTGGAACTCGAACAAAAGCTATCAACCCTAGGTACAGCCGAAGAAATCGCTGCCGTGCTCGACCATCTCGAACAGACCGGACTGCTCTCGGACGCGCGCATGGCGGCGGCTTACCTTGCCAGCCACGCCGCGCGCTTCGGCACCCTGAAGCTGCGGCATACGCTGCGCACCAAGGGCATCTCGGAAGAGCTGATAGACAGCTGCCTCTCGGAAGGCCTGGCCAGCGAAGAGACACGGGCGCTGCAGGCGTGGCGACGCAAGTTCGCCCATCCGCCCGGCGACGCCCGCGAGTGGGCGAAACAGGCGCGATTCCTGCAAAGCCGCGGCTTTTCCGGTGACGCCATCAGGAAGGTCCTGAAAGCTCCGGTTGATGACAATGCCTGAAATCAAGAGCACCCTGAGCGTCAGCGGTTTGCGTAAGAAGTACAAGACGCGGATGGTCGTGAAGGATATCTCATTCGATGTCGGCAGCGGCGAGGTGATCGGGCTGCTGGGTCCGAACGGCGCCGGCAAGACCACCTGCTTCTACATGATCGTCGGTCTGGTGGCGGCCGACGGCGGCGAGATCCGTCTGGACGACACCAAGCTCACCCATATGCCGATTCACAAGCGGGCGAGGCTGGGGCTTTCCTATCTGCCGCAGGAAAACTCGGTATTCAGGAAGCTCGACGTCGCCGACAACATCCGCGCCGTGCTCGAATTGCAGCGGCTCTCCAGAGACGAGATCGAAAACCGCCTCGACGGGCTGTTGCAGGAGTTGCACATCACCCATTTGCGCAACGCGCCGGCGATCTCGCTTTCCGGCGGCGAGCGCCGCCGCGTCGAAATCGCCCGCGCCCTGGCCACCGAGCCGCGCTTCATCCTGCTCGACGAACCCTTCGCCGGCGTCGACCCGATTGCCGTCATCGACATCCAGAAGATCATCAGTTTCCTCAAGGAACGCGGCATCGGCATCCTGATCACCGACCATAATGTGCGCGAGACGCTGGGCATCTGCGATCGCGCCACCATCATCAATGACGGCGAAGTGCTGGCCTCCGGCCAGCCCGACGAGATTATCGGCAACGAGCGCGTACGCAAGGTATACCTCGGCGAGAACTTCCGCATGTGATCGGCGTGAGATGAAACAGTCACTGCAACTCAAACTCTCCCAGCATCTCGCGCTCACGCCGCAACTTCAGCTGTCGATCCGCTTGCTGCAGCTATCCACCCTGGAACTGAACCAGGAAATCGAGCAATTCCTCCATGAGAACCCGCTGCTCGAACGCGACGAGCCCGAAGAGGGCGCCGCCTTCCTGCCGGCCCGGGAGCAGGCGGAGCCGCCGGTCGCCGCGCCGGCCGAAACCGCCGACCGCGGCGAGACTTCCGAACGCAAGGAGCGCGAGGCAGCCGACTACGACGAACCCGCGGAACCCAGCTGGGGCAGCGATGCGCCGGCCAACCACGGGCCGCGCGACGACGACGACTCCGACTATGCCGACATCCAGACGGCGGCCACGTCGCTGCGCGATCACCTCGGCGCGCAGCTCGCGCTGACGCCCTTCTCCGACCGCGACCGCGGCCTCGTCGCCTTTCTGATCGAGGCGCTCGACGACGACGGCTATCTCGGGCAAAGCCTGGAGGATCTGCTGGGCGTGCTGGCGGAGGAAATGAGCGACGCCGAACACGGGGAGCTGCTGGAAGAGTTGCAGGTCGCCCTGAAGCTGCTGCAGAACTTCGATCCGCCCGGTATCGGCGCGCGCGGACCGAGCGAATGCCTGGCGCTGCAACTCGCCTGCCTGCCGCCCAGTCCGGTCCGTGAACTGGCGCTCGCGATCGTCAATCATCATCTGGATCTGCTCGCCGCCCGGGATTTTGCCAGGCTGAAGAAACTGTTGCGCTGCGACGACGATGCCCTGCGCGCTGCCCATGCCCTGATCCGCTCGCTGAACCCGAGACCGGGAGCCCGCTACTCCGTTCTGGATACGCGCTATATCATTCCCGACGTGGTGGTGAAGAAATTCCGCGGCGCCTGGGTCGCGAACATCAACCCGGACGCCATGCCGCGCCTGCGCCTCAATCACCTCTATGCCAGCATTCTGCAGCGCGGCCGCGGCGGCAGCAACGCCGGCCTGGCGAGCCAGTTGCAGGAAGCGAAATGGCTGATCAAGAACGTGCAGCAGCGCTTCGACACCATCCTGCGCGTGTCGCAAGCGATCGTCGACCGCCAGCGCCAGTTTCTCGAGCACGGCGAAGTGGCGATGCGGCCGCTGACCCTGCGCGAGATCGCGGAAACCCTCGGCTTGCACGAATCGACGATTTCCCGCGTGACCACGCAGAAGTTCATGGCCAGTCCGCGCGGCATTTTCGAACTGAAGTATTTTTTCGGCAGTCACGTCGCCACCGAGGCCGGCGGCGAAGCTTCATCCACCGCGATCCGTGCGCTGATCAGGCAGCTGGTGGCTGCGGAGGATGGCCACAAGCCGCTCTCCGACGCCAAGATCGCGGAAATTCTGGGCCAGCAGGGTATCGTCGTGGCAAGACGCACCATCGCCAAGTATCGGGACGCCCTCAACATCCCGCCCGTCAATTTGCGTAAGACCCTCTGACAAGGAGCAATCATGAACATCAACATCACCGGCCATCATGTCGAAGTTACACCCGCCATCCGCGACTACGTCAATTCAAAGCTGGACCGTGTGATCCGCCATTTCGACAGCGTCACCAGCACGCATGTGATCCTGTCGGTCGACAAGCTCGATCAGAAGGCCGAAGTCACCCTGCACGTCAAGGGCAAGGACATCTATGCCGATAGCATTTCCCCGGATCTCTATGCCGCCATCGACGCCTTGGTCGACAAACTCGACCGTCAGGTGCTGAAATACAAGGAGAAGCAGTCGAACCACGCCCACGAAGCGCAAAAGCGCCAGCCGGCGGAGTGAACGGGGAGGGGGCCGGCGCGCCAATTTCGCGGTATACTTCGCCCCCCGATCGGTGAAGGGGTTCCTTCAATCGTTTCCGATGAACCAGATCGCCAGACTCCTACCACTTTCGAACGTCGTCCTGGACCTCGATGCGAGCAGCAAGAAGCGCGTCTTCGAGCAAGCCGGTCTGCTGTTCGAGAACAACCAGGGCATCGCCCGCAGCAAGGTCTACGACGCCCTGTTCGCGCGGGAAAAGCTCGGCTCGACCGGACTGGGCCAAGGCGTGGCCATTCCACACGGCCGCATCAAGGGACTGAAGGAATCGATCGGCTGCTTCCTGCGCCTGGCCTCTCCGGTGCAGTTCGATGCGCCAGACGGCAATCCGGTCGCCATGGCCTTTGTCCTGCTGGTGCCCGAAGCCGCCACGGAACTGCATTTGCAGATACTCTCGGAACTCGCGCAGATGTTCTCCGAGCGGAGCTTCCGCGAACAACTGGCCAATAGCGCTGACGCTGCGACGATCCACTCCCTTTTCGTGAACTGGCAGGCCGATGTCCCCGCTGATCGTCGCTCAGCTGTTTGAACGCAACCGCGACGCGCTCCACCTCCACTGGGTGTGCGGTTCGCTCAACGCATCGATACCGGCGCCGCTGGAACCATCCACCGCCGATCTGATCGGGCACCTCAACCTGATCCACCCCAGCCGCATCCAGGTGCTCGGCCAGTCCGAGATCGATTGGGCCGACCGCCAGCCCGAGGAGAAGGTCGACCACCACATCGGTGAAATCATGAGCGCCAAGCCGCCGGCGGTGATCGTCGCGGGCGGATGCGCGGTTCCCGACGTGGTCCTCAGTCTTTGCCAGCGCGGCGACACGGCGCTGTTTACCACGCCGCATTCCGCCGCCGCGGTGATCGATGCGCTGCGCCTCTACCTGTCGCGGCAGATGGCCGAGGTGGTATCGCTGCACGGCGTGTTCATGGATGTCCTGGGCATGGGCGTGCTGATTACCGGCGACTCCGGCGCGGGCAAGAGCGAACTGGGCCTGGAGCTGATCTCGCGCGGTCACGGCCTGGTCGCCGACGACGTGGTCGAAGTCTCGCGCCTGTCCGCCAACACGCTCGAAGGCCGCTGTCCCGAGTTGCTCAAGGACTTCCTCGAGGTGCGCGGACTGGGGCTGCTCAACATCCGCACGATATTCGGCGAAACGGCGTGCCGGCGCAAGATGAAGCTCAAGCTGATCGTCAATCTGCAGAGACCCCAGGCCGGGGCGGCCGAATTGGCGCGCCTGCCGCTCGACGCGCAGACCGAGACCATACTCGATGTGCCCGTGCGCAAGGTTTCCATTCCCGTCGCCGCCGGCCGCAACCTCGCCGTGCTGCTGGAAGCCGCGGTGCGTTCGACCATCCTGCAGTTGCGCGGCATCGACAGCATGCAGGAATTCCTCGACCGCCAGCAGTGCGCACTGGACGAAGACGGCCGGCGGTAGCAGGGTCAACCGCGGCAGCGCCAGCACGTTATCATGCGCATGGAATTTCACCCGTTCATCAACCCAAAGGAGAATGCAATGAACAAGCTGATTCTGGCCGCCGCGGTTTCCCTTTTCGCCGCCAATGCAGCGCTGGCGCAAGCGCCGGCCGCCGCCGAGAAGAAGGTGACGCCGCAGCAGGAAAAAATGAAGGCTTGCAATGCCGAAGCCAAGGGCAAGAAGGGCGACGAACGCAAGGCCTTCATGAAGGAGTGCCTGAGCGCAAAGAAGAGCGGCGACGCCAAGCCGGCTCCCTCCGCCAAGGCCGGCTCCAGCTGCGAAGCCATGGCTGCCGAGAAGAAGCTCGCCGGCGCAGCGAAGGCCAGCTTCCTCAAGAAGTGCACGGCGGAAGGCGCCAAGTAGGCCGGTCGGTAGCTCGCCCAGCGGGCTAAAGCCCGACCTAGGCAAGTGCAGACGCCGGGCCTGCGCGGCCGGCGTCTGCAGAGTTCAGGCGTAGATGTGGTCGCGGGTGAAAGGGTAGGACAGACTGCCGTCGGCAAGCGGGCGGGCCGCGAGTATCTGCGACAGCGACATCCAGCCGCGGGCAAACGCATGGGCCGAGCCGGCCATGTAGATCCGCCAGATGCGGAACTTCTTCTCGCCGACGAGGGCGCGCGCCCTTTCGGCATTGGCTTCGAGCCGCTCGACCCAGTGCCAGAGGGTGCGCGCGTAGTGCGGGCGGAGCGACTCGACATCGACGCACTCCAGCCCGGCCGAGGCCAGCGCCTCGATCACGCCCGAGACATGCACCAGCTCGCCGCCGGGGAACACATACTGCTCTATGAAGTCGCCGATATCGCTGCGCAAGCCGGTCGTGCCGGTGCCCGCGGCAGTGATGCCGTGGTTCATGAGCAGTCCGCCGGGCTTCAGCAGGCGATGGATCTTGGCGAAATAGCGCAATAGATTCCCGTGCCCGACATGCTCGAACATGCCCACCGAAGCGATCTTGTCGAAGGGATGGTCTTCGGGGACTTCGCGGTAGTCCAACAAGCGCACCTCGACCTTGTCCGACAAGCCGCGTCTTTCGATTTCTGCGGCGACATAATCGTACTGATTGGACGACAGCGTGACGCCCAGGCAGCGCGCGCCGTAACGCTCCGCCGCCCAGAAGATCAAGCCGCCCCAGCCGCAGCCCACGTCGAGCAGGCGCTCGCCGGGCTGCAGCATCAGCTTGCGGCAGATGAGGTCCAGTTTCTGTTCCTGTGCCGTCTCCAGGTCGTCGCCGGCGCGGCGATAATAGGCGCAGGAGTAGACGCGCCGGGCATCGAGCCAGAGCGCGAAGAAATCGTTCGAGACATCGTAGTGAAAACCGATATTCCTGCGGTCGGAGAAGAGCGTGTGGCGCAGCCGGGAAAACAGCGGGCTGCCTTTCTGGTCGGCGGCGCTGGCGGCATCGCAGAGCTGCTCGCTGACCTCGAGAATATCGCGGATGTCGCCGGAGACGTCGAACTCGTCCTCGACGTAGGCCCGCGCCAGCCGGCCCATCGTGGGCAGCGCCAGAGCCCTCAGCGCAGACGGTCCATTCAGCGTCAGGGCGAGCCTCTCGGGCACGCGCGGCAGGTATTCGCTGCCGTCCCAGAACTTCACACGCAGCGGCAGCGCGCCCTTATCGAGGCGTCGCTGCGTCCTCTGGATCCACTGTTGTTGCCACATGCCCGCATCCCCCCGCCGGTTCCCGGTCAATCCGCAGCAGAGTATGCCATGACGATGGCGCGCGTTCAACCGCCGGGCAGCAGGGAAATGACTTCGGGATGGCCGAAGATTTCCCTGTCGAATGCCCGATCGCCGTCGCGATCGGCCTGCCCGTCGGCCTTGATGCCGGCGAAATCGTGGAGACGCGCATCGGCGAGATGCGACGGCACGACGTTTTGCAGGCTGCGGAAGATGGTCTGGACACGGCCCGGGAAGCGTTTTTCCCACTCGCGCAGCATTTCCTTGACCTGTTTCCTCTGGAGTTGCTCCTGGGATCCGCACAAGTCGCAGGGGATGATGGGGAATTGCCTTTCCTCGGCCCAGGCGGCGAGATCCTGTTCGCGGCAGTAAGCCAGCGGTCTGATCACGACATGCCGGCCGTCGTCCGAGACGAGCTTGGGCGGCATGGCTTTCAGCTTGCCGCCGAAGAACATGTTGAGAAACAGGGTCTCGAGGATGTCGTCGCGATGATGGCCGAGGGCGATCTTGGTGGCCTTCTGCTCGCCGGCGACGCGATAGAGAATGCCGCGGCGCAGCCTGGAGCAAAGCGAGCAGGTCGTCTTGCCGGGCGCGAGGACGCGCTTGACCACCGAGTAGGTGTCCTGCTCCTCGATATGGAAGGGCACGCCGACTCCGCGCAGGTAATCGGGCAGGACCCCGGCGGGAAAGCCCGGCTGCTTCTGGTCGAGGTTCACCGCCACCAGCTCGAAGGATATCGGCGCGTGCTCGCGGAGGTAGAGCAGGACATCGAGCAGGCCGAAGGAATCCTTGCCGCCGGAGAGGCAGACCATCACCCTGTCGCCGTGCTCGATCATGTTGTAGTCGAAGATGGCCTGGCCGACGTTGCGGCGCAGGCGCTTGGCCAGCTTGTTGGCCTCGTAGCGCTGCTTCTCCTGCTGTTTCGGATTCATGGTTTCAAAGGCGGGTGCTGCGCCCGCCGTCCACATTGATCACCTGGCCGGTGACGAAGGGCGCATCGAAGAGCAGGAAGCGCACCGTGCGGGCGATGTCGGCGGGCTCGCCGATGCGCGCGAGCAGGGTACGGCTGATGATTTCCGCCCGGGCGCCGGCATCGAAGGCGTCGTTCTCCGGCCAGGCGATGGGCCCCGGCGCCACGGCATTGACCCGGATCTCGGGGGCCAGTTCCAGCGCCAGCGCCCGTGTCAGCCCCAGCAGACCGGCCTTGGCGGCGCAGTAGAGCGGGTAGTTCTTGAGCGGCCACTCGGCGTGGATATCGGTGATGTTGACGATGGCGCCGCAGCGGACGCGCAAATGCGGTGCCGCCGCCTGCGAGAGGAACAGCGGGCCTTTGAAATTGCTGCCGATGAGATCGTCCCAGGCGGCTTCGTCGATGCTGCCGATCGGCGTGGGAAAGAATGAAGAGGCGTTATTGACCAGGGCGTCGAGCCTGCCGAAACGGGCGATAGCCGCCTCCACCAGGCCGGGCAGCGCCCCGGTGTCGCGCAGATCGGCCTGCAGGCAGCCGGCAGACCCCGGCCGCGCGGCGTTCAACTCTGCTGCGAGCAGGGTGGCTTCGGCCGCGGCCGCGCGATAGTGCAGCAGCACGTTGGCGCCGCCCTGGTGCAGCGTCCGGGCGATCATGGCGCCGACGCGTTTGGCGGCGCCGGTAATCAGGACAAGCTTCGCTTCTGGAGCAGCGCTCATCGCGCAAGTATACCGCCTGCGCGCGCTCCGGGACTTTCTCCCGGGAGGCGTGCCGAGGAAGACGGCGACGGCGCCTCGCGTCGCCCGCAGGATTACCCGTCTCTGCCCGGGCTCGGACCGCGCAGCAAGCGCTCCAGAACCCGCGCTGCGGCGACCAGGCCGAAGCAGGCCGTCACCGTCACCGCGGAACCGTAGCCGGCGCAGTTCAGACCCTGCAGGCCGCGCCCGCCGCCGGACTCATCGATGTCGCAGGCGGGACCGGGGCTTGCCGGGCGGACGATGGGCTCGACCGAGAACACGCAGTCGACGCCGAACTTCTTCTTTGCCTCGCGCGTGAACCCGTATTCCCTGCGCAGCCTCGCCCGCACCTTGGAGGCCAGGGCATCCTCGGTCGTCCGCGCCAGATCGGCCACCTGGATGCGCGTCGGATCCCGGCGTCCGCCGGCGCCTCCGGTCGTGACGACCGGCCTGCCGGAACGACGGCAATGGGCGATCAACGCGGCCTTGGCACGGACGATGTCGATAGCGTCGAGGACCGCGTCGCATGGCGGCAGCAGCGCAACGACATTCTCCTCGGTGATGAAGTCGTCGATGCCGGTCACCGCGCAGGCCGGATTGATCGCCAGGATGCGCTCGGCCATCGCCTGCACCTTGGCGCGGCCGAACTCGCCGTCCAGGGCATGGATCTGGCGATTGACGTTGGATTCCGAAACATGATCGAGGTCGATCAAAGTGATGCGGCCGACCGCCGAACGTGCCAGCGCCTCCGCCGCCCAGGAACCGACTCCGCCGATGCCGACGACGCAGACGTGGGCGGCCGCGAGGCGCGCCAGCGCCGGCTCGCCATAGAGGCGGGCGACGCCGCCGAAGCGGCGGGCGTCGCCCATTGCGGCTCCGGTGCCTGCAACCGTATGGGCTTCGGTCAGCCCACGGGGATTGTCGTTGTTCATCATCCGGCCGGCATCATGGCACAATGCGCAGCTCGCGACCAAGTGAAATTCCCCCGGGATGAACGCTCCCCTGCCCCATGCCGATGCGGCTGCGCTGGCCGCCAGCAGCGCCCTGTGCCGGCGCATCCGCGCCGAGATCCACGACCGGGGCGGCTGGATTGCCTTTTCCCGCTTCATGGAGCTTGCCCTCTATGCGCCGGGGCTGGGCTATTACAGCGGCGGCGCGGAAAAGTTCGGCGCCGGCGGCGACTTCGTCACCGCACCTGAAATGACGCCGCTGTTCGCCCGGTCCGTGGCGGCGCAGGCGGCGCAGGTGATGGCCGGATCGAGCCGGCAGATCCTCGAAGCCGGCGCCGGCAGCGGCGCCCTGGCCGCCGACCTGTTGCTCGAACTGGAGCGGCAGGGCATGCTGCCGGAACGCTACCTGATCCTCGAACTCTCCGGAGAGCTGCGCCAGCGCCAGGGCGAGACGCTCGAAACGCGCGCAGCCCATCTCGCCGCCCGCGTCGAATGGCTCGACCGACTGCCGCAGCACTTTGCCGGGCTGGTGCTGGGCAACGAAGTACTCGATGCCATGCCGGTGGACCTGCTCGTCTGGCGCGACGAGGGAAACAGGCGCGGCATCCTCGAACGCGGCGTGGCGCTGGGCGACGCCGGAGGCTTCCTGTGGCGGGACCGGCCCGCCGAAGGCGCGCTGCTGGCGGCGGCCGAAGGACTGCCGGTCGCCGCGCCCTATCTCTCGGAAATCGGCCTGGCGGGACGCGCCTGGCTCGCGGAATGGGGGCGCATCCTGGAACAGGGCGCGGTCCTCCTCTTCGACTACGGCTTTCCGCGGCACGAGTATTACCTTCCCGAGCGGGACTGCGGCACGCTGATGTGCCACTACTGCCATCACAGTCACGGCGATCCCTTCTGGCTGCCCGGCGTCAACGACCTCACGGCGCATGTCGATTTCACCGCCATCGCCGAGGCCGGCTTCGAGGCCGGGCTGGATGTGCTGGGCTATGCCACCCAGGCGCAGTTCCTGCTCAACTGCGGCATCACCGACCTGCTCGCGCTTCTGCAGGACGCCGGCGACAGGGCCTATCTGAGCGAGGCGCGCCAGGTCGGCAAGCTCATCTCGCCGGCGGAGATGGGGGAGCTGTTCAAGGTCATCGCCTTCGGACGGAACATCGAGACGCCGCTCCTCGGCTTCTCCCGCGGCGACCGGCTGCACACCCTCTGACGGAACGGCTCAGTAGCCGGCAACGACGCCGTCGGAGCGCGGATCCGCGGCGCCCTGCAGCATGCCGTCGGCGTCGCGCACGATGGCGCCGGCATGGCCCATGGTCTCGTCGTAGTCGCGCAGGATCTCGACTTCGTGGCCGCGACCGCGCAGGTCTTCGCCGATGTCGGCGGCGAAGCGCGACTCCAGCTTCAGCGAGTCGCTCGCCTGGCCCCAGGTGCGCCCGAGCAGCCAGCGCGGCGCATTGACGGCCTGCTGGAGCTCCTGCCGGAACCAGACGTAGCGGCTGAACACCGCCGCCTGGGTCTGCGGCTGGCCGTCGCCGCCCATCGTGCCGTAGACCATGACGCGGCCGTCCTTGAGCCGGGCCGCGGCCGGGTTGAGCGTGTGAAAAGGCTTCTTGTAGGGTTTCAACGCCAGCAGATGGCCGGGCTCCAGACGGAAGGAAGCCCCGCGGTTCTGCCAGTTGATGCCGGTCGCGGGCAGCACCACGCCGCTGCCGAACTCGTGGTAGATGCTCTGGATGAAGGAGACCGCCAGGCCGTCCCGGTCCACCGTGCCCATCCAGACGGTGTCGCCGGACTTCGACTCGCCGCCCCAGGGCAGGGCTTTGGCCAGGCTGATCGCCGAGGCGAGCGCCGCCAGTCTGCCCCCCGCCAGCAAGGCGGCCGGATCGAGCGCCATCTCGGCCGGGTCGGTGACATAGGCATCGCGCAGCCCGAACGCCTGCTTGGTGGCCTCGACGCAGAGATGGACATGGTCGGCGCTGTCGGCCGCGACCCGCTCGATGCCGGCGCGCTCGAGGATGGCCAGGATGGCCAGCGAGACCACCCCCTGGGTCGGCGGCACCATGTTGAATACCGTGCCGCACTGCAGATCGACGGACAGCGGCGCACATTCCCGGGGGCGGTAACAGGCCAAGTCCTCGATCGCCAACAATGCGCCCACGGCCTTGAAATCCGCCGCAATTTCCCGGGCCAGCGCCCCGCGGTAATAGCTGTCCAGGCCGTCGCGCGAGAGCTGCGCCAGCACGCGCGCCAGCTTCGGCTGGCGGAAGCGCTGGCCTGCCTCGGGCAGCCGTCCGCCTGGAAGGAAGGTGTCGGCGAAACCGGGCAGCGGCTCCAGTTCGGCGCGCTTTGCGGCGCTGGCCGAGGCCTGGCTGACAGTGACCGGGACGCCATCGCCGGCATAGCCGATGGCATCGGCCAGGAGGCGCGGCAGCGGCAGCCGGCCGCCGAGCCGGCTCGACAGCGCCAGGGCCTGCTGCCAGCCGCCGACCGTGCCGGCCACGGTGTTCATCGCCAGCGGGCCGCGCGTGGGCACCTTCTCCAGGCCGCGGGCCCGGTAAGCATCGATGCTGGCCGCCGCCGCCGCCGGGCCGCAGGCATCGATGGCTATCGGTTCGCCCCCGGGCGGCACGACCAGCCAGAACGAATCGCCGCCGAGGCCATTCATGTGCGGATAGGCGACGGCGATGGTGGCCGCTGCCGCCACCATCGCCTCGATCGCGTTGCCGCCCTCGCGGAGCACGGCGACGGCGCTTTGCGCCGCCAGCGCGTGGGGTGCCACGGCCATGCCGTGGCTGGAACGAATGGTTTGGAGCATGGCGCAGTCCGATGAATTGGGACCGCCAGTTTATCCTTTCGCCGCCAGCAGTTTCTCCCGCATCGGCCGCAGCACCGCGATGGCCAGAATGGCGGTGATGAAATCGAGGGTGATCACCACCGCGAAGACGCTCGTCCAGCTGCCGGTGCTCTCGTGCATCCAGGCCGCCAGCGGGCCGCCCAGGATCGAGCCTATGCCCTGGGCCATGTAGAGAAAGCCGTAGTTGGTGGTCGCATGCTTCTTGCCGAAGGTGTCGGTCAGGGTCGAGGGGAAGAGCGAGAAGATCTCGCCCCAGCCGAAGAACACGACGCCGGACAGGAGCACGAAGAGCATGGCGTTGTCGCGGGTCAGGAGCCACAGCGTCATGGCCAGGCCCTCGAGGCCGAAGGCCAGGAGCATGGTCTTCTCGCGGCCGACGCGATCGGAAATCCAGCCGAAGAAGGGCCGGGTCAGGCCGTTGGTGAAGCGGTCTATGGTCAGCGCCAGCGGCAGGGCGGCCATGCCGAACACCTCGACCGTGGTAATGCCGAAGTCCTTGGCGAACGCGCCCATTTGCGAGATCACCATCAGCCCCGAGGTGGACATCAGCGAAAACATCAGGAACATCAGCCAGAACACCGGGGAGCGCAGCATCACCGCCGGGCCGACCCCTTCCTCGCGCTTCGCCTGGACGCCGACCGAGCGCATCCAGTTCGCCGGCGGGCGGCGCATGCCCTGGGCGGCGAGCAAGGCCACGGCGCCGAAGATGAAGCCGAAATGGAGCAGGGTCTGCTGGAATCCGACCGCCGCGATGCTGCTGGCAACCGGGAAAGTCGTCAGCACCGCACCCATGCCGTAACCCGCCGCCACCATGCCCGTGGCGAAGCCGCGCTTGTCCGGAAACCACTGCACCATCTGGCCGACGATGCCGACGTAGATGACGCCGGTGCCAATGCCGCCTAACAGACCGTAAGTGAGATACAGATGGCTGACGTCGCTGGCCTGGGAGGCAAGGATCCAGCTCAGCCCGGTCAGGGCGCCGCCGATCGAAAGCAGCAGGCGCGGGCCGAAGCGATCGATCAGATAGCCCTGGAAGGGCGAGAGGAAGGTCTGGAAGACGATCAGGATGGAAAAGGTGATCTGCAATTGCGACAGCTTGACGCCGAATGCCGCCACCATCGGCTTGGTCAGCAGCGCCCAGACATATTGCGGGCTGGAGATCGCCATCATGCAGACCAGGGCGAGCCCCAGCTGCACCCAGCGGTTGTCGAGAATCGAAGTGGAAAGAGGAAGATTGAGTACTTGGGCCGACGAGGTCGAGGACATGGAGTTCTCCTGATTGGACGGGGACAGCCGTTCTTCCGCAAGCACCGTGCCATGACCGTACAGGACCGGAAACAGGGGCTCCGGCGCGGCCTGGACGATCCGCTCGGGCGACATTTTGGTGCATTGCAGTATTATTCTGGTGCGCCTTCGCGCGCGCCGAGTGAGCTTCAGCCGGCGATCAAGGGGCGGCCCGTCTGCCGAACCGCGTCACCAGGGGCGCCAGCAGGCAGCCGAGCCCCAGGCTGCCGCAGGCGAAGAACCACGCCGTGGCGGAATCCTTGCCGCCGCCGGCATCGAGGACCGCGCCGAAGACCAGCGGCCCGAGGAAGCCGGCACCGAAGCCGAACAGCGAATACACCGCCAGCGCCGCCCCCAGACGTGCCGGCTCCGCCGTGGCAATCAGGCCGGCGGTCAGCGACGCCGAGTCGGCCATCACGGCGATGTTGTAGAGCAGCAGCGCCGCCAGCAAGGCCCAGGGCCAGCCGGCTGCGGCGCCGACCAGCCAGGCCAGGCTGCCCGAGAGCGCCATCACCGCGAGAATGTAGGGGCGGCGGCCGATGCGTCCGGCCAGTTCGTTGCCGAAGATGCTGGCCGGGATGCCGACCAGATTGATCGCGGCGGCGGCCGAAGCCGGCGCCAAGGGCAGGCTGCCGCCCGAGGCCGTGGCTGAAAACGCCACCAGCGCCACGATCCAGGAGCGCAGGCCGAACAGTTCCCAGCAATGCACGGTATAGCCGGCCACATAGCCCAGCGTCGCCCGGTCGCCCAGGACGCCGAACATCCTGGCCAGGCTCACCCGCCGCGTCGCGCCATGCGGCACCTGCGGCCGCAAGCCCCGCAGCACCAGGATCCCCGCCAGGAGAGGGCCGAGCGCGCCCAGGACGAAGGCGCCGCGCCAGCCGAAAACTGTCCCCGCCCGGCCGGAGAGCCAATAGGAGAGACTGGCGCCGACCCCGAAGGTCGACGTATAGATGGCGATGAACCGCGGCTGCTGCGCGCCGGCGAGACGGTCGGACAAGGCCTTCAGGCCGGGCATGTAGGTGCCGGCCAGGCCGGCCCCGGTCGCCATCTGGAACAGGCAGGCGCTCACGGGACCGGCGGCGAAGAAGGCAAAGCCCAAGCAGCCTGAGGCGGCGAGGAGGCAGGCGATGAAGTAGATGCGCCGGGCGTCGATGCGGTCGGTCAGGCCGGAGAGCACCGGCACGGCCAGCATGTAGCCCGCGAAGAAGGCACCGCCGATGGCTCCGGCGGCCTTGCCGGAGAGATGCCAGGCGTCCTGAATTTGCGGCAGCAGGCCGGGCCAGACGGCAAAGCCGGTCATGCTCAGGGTTTCCGCCAGGCAGATCAGGAACAGCAGCCTGCCGTCCGACGGACGCGTCATTCGGCCAGCAATCGTTCCAGCGAAGAACGGATGCGCTCGGGAATCGCGGTCGGCTTGGCCGACGGCCGATCGACGAAGACATGCACGAAGTGGCCCGTCGCCGCCGGCTTGTCCTCGCCCTGGCGAAACAGGGCGATCTCGTAGCGCACCGAGGAATTGCCGAGTTCGCCGACGCGCAGACCGGCATCTATGCGCTCGGGAAAGGCGAAGGAGCGGTGGAACCGGCAGGTGCTTTCGACGGCATAGCCGACCACACTGCCTTGATGAATGTCGAGCCCGCCCTCGCGAATCAGGTATTCATTGATGACGGTGTCGAAGTAGGAATAGTAGACCACGTTGTTGACATGGCCATAGACATCGTTGTCCATCCAGCGGGTAGGGATGGCGAGGAAGTGGCGGTAATCGCCGCGTCGCTCGGTGCGGGCTTCCTGGGCGGCTTTCATCATGCGCATCGGCTGTCCTGATGCCCATGATGATAGCAGGGAGCGCCTTTCCCGCTTACTCCTGGGCGAGATAGATGGTGCGCAGGAAGGCTTCGACATCCGGCACCGGCCGGGGAGCGGCCGCGCGCCTCAGTTCCTGCAGCCCTGTCTGAAGGGCTGGTTGCGGCAACCATTGGGCGTTCAACACTTCCTCGCCGAAAGCGCCGAACTCATCCTCGATCCTCCTGCCCACGTCCGTTGCCATGATGATCACCATTTTCGGTCTCCCCTGAAATTGGGCTACTCAATTGAACTAACGGACGAGTGCCGGAAAGGTTGAGCCGGGGCGCCAATTATTTTTCGGCCAGGCCGGCCTGCCGTGGCGATTTGACTTCATTGTATACACCAGCATACAATTTTTGCCGATTCATCATCCGTATCGAAAGGACCTTCATGCAGAAGCCCTATGACGTCGTTGTGATCGGTGCCGGCAACGCCGCCATGTGCGCCGCCTTGGCCGCCCGGGAGCAGGGCGCCAGCGTGGCGATACTGGAATGCGCGCCCGAGGCGGAGTCGGGCGGCAACAGCCGCTTCACCGCCGGCGCGATCCGCTTCGCCTACAACGGCATCGAGGATCTGAAGCAGGTCATGCCCGATCTCAGCGAGGAGGAAATCGGCAATACCGACTTCGGCGTCTATTCCGAGGCCGACTTCTTCGACGACATGTTCCGCGTGACCCGCTTCAGGACCGACCCCAATCTCTGCGAAACGCTGGTCAAGCAGAGCTTTGCCACCATGGTCTGGATGCGCTCGAAGGGCCTGCGCTTCGTCCCGATCTACGGCCGCCAGGCCTTCAAGATCGACGGCAGGTTCAAGTTCTGGGGCGGCCTCACGGTCGAGGCCTGGGGCGGCGGAGAGGGGCTGGTCGCGGCGCTGACGGAATCCTGCCGGAAGCGCGGCGTAGACATCTTCTACGAAACCCGCGCGCTCGGCCTGGTGCAGGAGGACGGCGCGGTGACGGGCGTGCGCATCCGGCAGGGCGGGAAGGCAACCGAGATCCGCAGCCGGGCCGTGGTCATCGCCAGCGGCGGCTTCGAGTCCAGTCCCGAGATGCGCACCCGTTACCTTGGCCCGGGCTGGGAGCTGGCCAAGGTGCGCGGCACCCGCTTCAACACGGGCGACGGCATCAGGATGGCGCTGGAGATCGGGGCGAGCTCCTACGGCAACTGGTCTGGCTGCCACGCGGTCGGCTGGGAGCGCAACGCCCCCGAGTTCGGCGACCTGGCGGTCGGCGACGGTTTCCAGAAGCACAGTTACCCGTTCGGCGTGATCGTCAATGGCGACGGACAGCGCTTCGTCGACGAAGGCGCGGACTTCCGCAATTACACCTATGCGAAATACGGCCGCGAGGTCCTCAACCAGCCCGGCCAATTCGCCTGGCAGATCTTCGACGCCAAGGTGACCCATCTCCTGCGCGACGAATACCGGATCCGCCAGGTCACCCGGGTGAGCGCCGACAGCCTCGAGGAACTCGCCGGCAAGCTCGAGGACGTCAATCCCGCGGCGGTGTTAAAGACGCTCGAGGAATACAACGCCGCAGTGCAAACCGACGTGCCTTTCAATCCCAACGTCAAGGACGGCCGGGGCACGCGGGGCCTGGCCCTGCCCAAGAGCAACTGGGCGAACCGGCTCGATACGCCGCCCTACGAAGCCTATGCCGTCACCTGCGGCATCACCTTCACCTTCGGCGGCTTGCGGGTGGATCACAACGCCCAGGTGGTGGACAACGACCTGCGGCCGATTCCCGGCCTCTATGCGGCGGGAGAGCTGGTCGGGGGAATCTTCTACTTCAACTATCCCGGCGGCACCGGGCTGATCTCGGGCGCCGTCTTCGGCCGCCTCGCCGGAGGCGCCGCAGCCGCCGCCGCGCAGGCGGGCTGAAGCCCGCGCCAATCCAGGGAATACTCTATGGCAGGCAGTGCAACGACCAGCGTCCGGAAGATGCCCGAGACCCCTCCGGTACGCGCGCAGCTTGCCTACGAGCGCATGCTCCAGGCCATCCAGCTCGGGCAGCTGACTTCGGGCACCCGGGTGCGCGAAGCCGATGTCGCGGCATGGCTGCAGGTCAGCCGAACCCCGGTCCGGGAAGCGATGCGCCGGCTGGAGGCCGAGGGGATGCTGTCGCACATAGCCCATGTCGGCGTGGTCGTCACGGAAATCGATGCGGAGATGGTGACCGAACTCTACGCCATGCGCGAAGTGCTCGAAGGCACGGCCGCGGGCCTGTCGGCCCAGCATGCGTCGCCGGCGGAAATCCACCTGCTCCAGGAAATCGTCAGGACCGGCAGGGACCTGCCCTATGATCCGGCGGTGCTGATGCGGCACAACCGGGAGTTCCACGACATCATCTACCGCAGCGCACACAACCGCTACCTGCTGAAAAGCCTCAATGCGCTGCGCGACTCCCTGAGCCTGCTCGGCGCGACCACGCTCGGCTCGAAGACCCGCGCTGCCGCAGCCCAAGCCGAACATGCCGCCATCGTCAAGGCCATCACCGCCCGCGACCCGCCGGCCGCCGAACGGCTCATGCGCGGTCACATCCGCGGCGCCTATCACGAGCGGCTGAATCTGCTCTTCAAGAATGGGGGGAGGTAGCGCATGAAGGCGGGAAAGCTCATCGACATCAGGGGACGCCAGCTGGGTGGCGAGACGCCATTGATCTGCTCGCCCCTGGTCGCCAAGAGTGGCGAACGGCTGCTCGCCGAAGCCGCTTTCGTGGCGGCCAAGAGTCCCGATTTGATCGAGTGGCGCGTCGACTATTTCGAGGACATAGCCGACACATCTGCGGTGCTCGAAAGCGCACGCGCGCTGCGCCGGCTGCTGGGCGAGATGCCGCTCATCTTCACCCGCCGTTCGACGAGGGAAGGGGGAGAGATTATCGCGATCGACGACGAAGCCGTGGCACGTCTCTATGGTGCCGTTGCCGCCGCCAGGCTAGTCGATTTCGTCGACTTCGAGATGAGCAACGATCCCGGACTGGTGGCCCGCGTCGTCGCAGACGCCCATCGACACGGAGCCCGGGTCATCCTGTCCTATCACAACTTCAACGCCACCCCCGGGCTGCAGTTCATGGTCCAGCGCTTCCTCGAAGCCGAGCGCCTGGGCGCCGACGTCGCCAAGCTCGCGGTGATGCCGCTCGACCGGAGCGACGTCCTGACCCTGCTCGCAGCCACAGCGCAGGCCGAAGATCAGGCGCAGATTCCGCTCGTCGGCATGGCAATGGGGCCGCTCGGTGCGGTGACGCGAATGATCGGCGGCGCCTTCGGATCGGCGATGAGCTTCGCCGTGGGAGAAAGCAGCTCGGCCCCCGGCCAGATGCCGATCGCCGACCTCAAGGCGGTCTACGAGATCATCCGCCGCTCGCGCGGCGGACGCTGACTGACGCAGCCATAGCGCTGCCGGGGCCGATCGCGGCCTGGGCAGGCGAGGCGATCACGCAATCCGGCGGCGCCACGGCGCGACGGCGAGCAGAAGCAGCATGCCGGGCACGGCCAGCAGGGCGCAGAGCAGGAAGAAGCCGAACCAGCCCAGCTGCTCGACCAGATAGCCGGCCGCGGCGTTGATGAAGGCGCGCGGCACCGCGGCGAGACTGGTGAACAGCGCGAGCTGGGTGGCGGTGTACAGCGGATGGGTGGCGCGGGCGATGAAGGCGACGAAGGCGGCCGTGCCCAGGCCGACGCCCGCCGCCTCCAGGCCGATCACCCCGGCCAGGACGGCCAGCTGCCCGACGCCGATCGCCGCCTGCGGACCGAGCCAGGCCAGCCAGGCGAAGCCGAAGATCGACAGCAGTTGCACCGCGCCGAACAGCCACAGCGCGCGGTTGATGCCCAGCCGCACCATCCACAGGCCGCCCGCCAGGCCGCCGATCACCGCCGGCCAGAGGCCGGCATTCTTGGCGACCAGGCCGATCTGCGTCTTGGTATAGCCCATGCTGAGGTAGAAGGGCGTGGCCAGCGCCGTGCACAGGCTGTCGCCGAGCTTGTAGAAGAAGATGAACGCCAGGATCAGCAGCGCTTCCTTCACCCCTGCCCGGCCGAGGAATTCGCGCGCGGGCAGGAGCACCGCATCGCGCAGGGATTTCGGCGCGGCCAGGGCGCCGGCCGGCTCGCGCACGACCAGCGCCATGGCCATGCCGGGCAGCATGAACAGGGTGGTGATCCAGAACACCTCGCCCCAGGGCAGATGGTCGGCCAGGATCAGGGACAGGGAGCCGGGCACCAGGCCGGCGACGCGATAGGCATTGACGTGGACCGAGTTGCCCAGTCCCAGCTCGGCGTCAGAGAGGATCTCGCGGCGGAAGGCGTCGAGCGCGATGTCCTGGGTCGCCGAGAGGAAGGCCGCCAAGGTCGCGAAGACCACGATCGCGCCCAGGTCGAGGCGCGGCGAGAGGCTGCCCATGCCGCCTACGGCGAACAGGAGGCCGATCTGCGTGATGAGCATCCAGCCGCGGCGTCGGCCCAGGCCGGGCAAGGAATAGCGATCGACCAGCGGCGACCAGAGGAACTTCCAGGTATAGGGCAGCTGGATCAGCGTCATGGCGCCGATCGCCTTGAGGCTGATGCCCTCGGTGAACAGCCACGCCGGCACCAGGTTCAGCAGCAGATAGAGCGGCAGGCCGGAGGAGAAGCCGGTGAACACGCAGATCAGCATGCGCCGCGTGAACAGCACACGCAGCCACGACGGACAGGTCAAGCGCCTATCCCCGCGTGATGCGATAGACGGCCAGGCTGCCGAGGAAATTGTGCTCCTCGGTGATCAGCCTGCCTTCGTCGAACACCCTGCGCTCCTTGACCACGATGGCGCGCCGGGCGCAGAAATCGTCGAAGTCGGCGATGGTGCACAGGTGGATGTTGGGCGTGTCGTACCACTGGTAGGGCAGGCGCTCGGAGACCGGCATATGCCCTTTCAGGATATCCATGCGGTGCTTCCAGTAGCCGAAGTTGGGGAAGGAGACCACCGCCTCGCGGCCGACGCGCAGCATCTCGAACACGATCGCCTCGGTGTGGCGCATCGCCTGCAGGGTCTGCGAGAGCACCACATGGTCGAAGGAGGCGTCCTCGAAGCCGGAAAGGCCCGCCTCCAGGTCGCTCTGGATCACGTTCATGCCGTTCTTCACCGCCGCGAGCACGTTGGCGTCGTCGATCTCGATGCCGTATCCCCTGGCGCCGCGCGCCTCGATCAGGAGCCTGAGCAGTTCGCCGTCGCCGCAGCCCAGGTCGAGCACCCGCTCGCCGGGCTGGACCCAGCTGGCGATGACTTGAAAGTCGGGCCGGTCGCGCGTATTCATAGCACCACCCTCTCCAGATAGGCGCGGACCAGCGCGTGATACTGCGCGTCGTCCATGAGGAAGGAGTCGTGGCCGAAGTTGCAGTCGATCTCCGCGTAGCTGACCTCCTGCTTGTTCTTCAGCAGCGCATTGACGATCTCGCGCGAGCGCGCCGGGGCGAAGCGCCAGTCGGTGGTGAAGGAGACGATCAGGAACTTGGCGCGGGCCGGCGCCAGCGCTGCGGCGAGATCGCCGGCGAAATGATGGGCGGGATCGAAATAATCGAGCGCCTTGGTCATCAGCAGGTAGGTGTTGGCATCGAAGACGCCGGCGAACTTGTCGCCCTGGTAGCGCAGGTAGGACTCGATCTCGAACTCGACGTCGTAGCCGAAGGTGAAGGCGCCGCTCTTCAGCACCCGTCCGAACTTCTCCGCCATCTGGTCGTCGGAGAGATAGGTGATGTGGCCGAGCATGCGCGCCAGGCGCAGGCCGCGCAGGGGGCGCACGCCGTGTTCGTAGTAGTGGCCGCCGTGGAAGTCCGGGTCGGTGATGATGGCCTGGCGGGCGACGTCGTTGAAGGCGATGTTCTGAGCCGTCAGCTTCGGCGCCGCGGCGATGACCAGAGAATGGCGCACGCGCTCGGGCAGGTTGATCGCCCACTGCAGCGCCTGCATCCCGCCCAGGCTGCCGCCGATCACCGCCGCCCAGCTGTCGATGCCGAGCAGGTCGGCGAGCCGCGCCTGGGCCTGGACCCAGTCGTCCACCGTCACCAGGGGGAAGTCCGCGCCCCAGGGCTTGCCCGTGGCCGGGTTGGGCGAGACGGGTCCGGTCGAGCCGTGAAAGCCGCCCAGGTTGTTCACGCCGACGACGAAGAAGCGCTCGGTGTCGAGCGGGCGTCCCGGGCCGACGATGTTGTCCCACCAGCCGAGGTTATGCGCGTCGTCGGCGTAGTGGCCGGCGACATGATGGTTGCCGGAGAGGGCATGACAGACCAGGATGGCGTTGGACCGGGCGGCGTTGAGACGGCCGTAGGTCTCGTAAACGAGATCGAAGGCCGGCACGACGGCGCCGCTGCGCAAGGCGAGCGGCGCGGCGAAATGGGCGCGCTGCGCCGCGACGAGGCCTACTCCCGACATCTCTCTGGCCCCGATTCAAAGCGCATTGATCTTCACCAGTTGTTCCAGCAGGCGGGCCGGCTCGTCCTGGCGCAGCAGGCGCGCGACCCGCCCGCGCAGCAGGCAGCAATCGCTCTTCATCACCTGCTGCTTGATCTCGAGCAGTTGCGCCGGATGCATCGAGAACTGGGTGAGGCCCATGCCCAGCAGCAGGCGGGTCAGGGTCGGGTCGCCGGCCATCTCGCCGCACACCGCCACCGGCACGCCGGCGCGGCGCCCCGCCGCGATGGTCAGCGCCACCAGGCGCAGCACCGCGGGATGGAGCGGATCGTAGAGATAGGCGACGGCTTCGTCGGTGCGGTCGATCGCCAGGGTGTACTGGATCAGGTCGTTGGTGCCGATCGAAAGAAAGTCGAGCTGCTTCAGGAACGGCCCCAGCGCCAGCGCCGCGGCGGGGATCTCGATCATGCCGCCGACCTCGATGCGCTCGTCGAACTTGATCCTGGCCTCCGACAGTTGCGCCTTGGCCAGCGCCAGCATCACCAGGGTCTGTTCGATCTCGTGGGCATGCGCCAGCATCGGCACCAGCAGGCGCACCCGGCCGTAGTGCGAGGCGCGCAGAATGGCCCGAAGCTGCGCCAGAAAGATATGCGGTTCGGCCAGGCAGTAGCGGATCGCGCGCATGCCGAGCGCCGGGTTCGGCTCGATGCGACCCGCTCCCTTCATGGCGCGGGTCGTCTTGTCCGCGCCCAGGTCGAGGCTGCGGATGGTCACCGGCTTTCCCGGCAGCGCCTTGACCACGGAGCGGTAGGCCTCGAACTGCTCATCCTCGCCGGGCAGTTCGTCGCGGTTCATGAACAGGAACTCGGTGCGGAACAGGCCTATGCCGGCGGCATCGACTTCCTTGACCTTGTCGATGTCCTGCGGCATTTCGATGTTCACGGACAGATCGATTTCCTCGCCGTCGAGCGTCACGGCGCGCGACGATCTCAGTCGTTTCAGCTTGTTCCGCTCGAGTTCCAGCTCGGTTTTCCTGAGCCGGTATTCCTCCAGGACGCGCCGATCCGGCGCGACGATCAGCACGCCGCGCGTGCCGTCGACGATCAGCAGTTCATCTTCCTGGATCAGCGAGCGGGCATGGTGCAGGCCGACCACGGCGGGAATGGCCAGGCTCCGCGCGACGATGGCGGTGTGCGAGGTGGCGCCGCCCAGATCGGTGACGAAGCCGCCGATCTTGAGCTGCTTGAACTGGATGGTGTCGGCCGGGGAAAGGTCGTGGGCGACGATGATCAGGTCCTCGTCGCGGCCGCGCCGGGCGGCCTTGCGCCGATGTCCGAGCAGGACCTTGAGCACCCGCTCGACCACCTGGACGATATCGTGCTTGCGCTCGCGCAGGTAGGCATCCTCGATCTCGTCGAACTGCGCCGTGATCTGCTCCAGCTGCTGCACCAGCGCCCACTCGGCGTTGCAGCGCCGCTCGCGGATCAGCTGGCGCGGCACTTCGGCCAGGAGGGGATCGGTGAGGATCATGGCATGGACATCGACGAAGGCGGACAGCTCCGCCGGGGCGCCGAGCGAGGCGCCGGCCTCGACCCTGAGCGCGCCGAGTTCGGCGCGCACCGCCGCCAGGGCGGCATCGAAGCGGACGAGTTCGGCCTCGATGTCGCGCTCCTTGACCTGGTACTGCGCCACTTCCAGGGTGGCATGCGAGATCAGGCTGGCATGGCCGATGGCGATGCCCGGAGAAACCGGCAGGCCGTGCAGGACGAAGCTCACTCCCCTTCCCCGAACTTGTCGGCGATCAGGGCGAGTATCGCCTGGATGGCTTCATCGGCGCGCTCGCCCTCGGTCTCGATGAGCACCTTCGAACCCTTGCCGGCGGCCAGCATCATCACCCCCATGATGCTCTTGGCGTTGATCCGGCGGTTGTTGCGCTCCATCCACACTTCGCAAGGAAAGCCGCCGGCGAGCTGGGTCAGCTTGGCCGAGGCGCGGGCGTGCAGGCCGAGCTTGTTGACGATTTCGGCTTCTATTCTCGCCATTTCAGTGTTTCAGCATGTTGATGATGCCGTCGCGGCCGCCGGCAACCGTCTTGGTGATCAGATCTTCCATGCCCTTCTCGCGATGATTGAGCGCGCGCAGCAGCATCGGCAGATTGACGCCGGTCAGGCCCTCGACGCGGCCCGGCTGCAGCAGTTTCAGGGCGACGTTGGCCGGCGTCGCGCCGAAGATGTCGGTCAGCACCAGCACGCCCTGCCCGGTGTCGACCCAGCTCAGCATCTCGCGGGCCAGCGGCAGGGCGTCGTGAGGGTCGTCCTGGGGCGTGACCCCGAGCTGGACGATCTGGGCCGGACGTCTGTTGAGGACGTGGCAGGCGCACTGGATCAGCGATTCGCCGAGACTGCTATGGGTGACGAGGAATAGGCCGATCATGCTATCAGGCAACGCTGTAAAGCGGTCATTGTAGCCCAGCCTAAGGGCATTCCCGCTCCAGCGCGTCGACGAACAGGCCGGCAACGTCGCAGCCGCTTTGCTCCTTGATCTCGACGAAGCAGGTCGGACTGGTGACGTTGATTTCGGTCAGGTAGTCGCCGATCACGTCGAGGCCGACCAGGAGCAGGCCGCGCGCGGCGAGGACGGGGCCCAGCGCCTCGGCGATTTCGCGGTCCCGGGCGGACAGGGGTTGGGCCACGCCGGTGCCGCCGGCGGAGAGGTTGCCGCGCGACTCGCCCGCCTTGGGGATGCGCGCCAGGCAATAGGGCACCGGCTCGCCGGCTATCAGCAGGATGCGCTTGTCGCCCTGCCTGATCTCGGGAATATAGCGCTGCGCCATGATCGTGCGCGCGCCGTGATGGGTCAGGGTCTCGACGATGACATTGCGGTTGGGGTCGGAACGGGCGACGCGAAAGATCGAACTGCCGCCCATGCCGTCCAGGGGCTTCAGGATGACGTCGCCCATCTCGTCGATGAAGGCGTCGAGATCCACGGCATCGCGCGCCACCAGCGTCGTCGCGATGAATTGCGGAAACTCGGTGATGGCGACCTTTTCGTTGTGGTCGCGGATCGCCCGCGGCCTGTTGAACACCCGGGCCCCCTCGGCCTCGGCGCGCTCGAGCAGCCAGGTGGCCGTGACATATTCGAAATCGAAGGGCGGATCCTGGCGCATCAGCACGGCGTCGAAGCCGGTCAGCGGCTGGTGCTCGCGCGTGAGCTCCGCGGCCCACTGCGCGTGGTCGGGATAGAGCGCCAGGCGCGTGGCCGCGCCGCCGACCTTGCCGTCGCGCCAGGTCAGGGCTTCGCGCATCAGGGCATGCACCTCGTGGCCGCGCCGGTCCGCCTCGCGCATCATGGCGACGCTGGAATCCTTGTAGGCCTTCAGCGAATCGAGCGGGTCGAGAATGAAGGCCAGTTTCATGAGGGCTGGGTCCGTTCCAGTTCGAGCGCGGCGGCGACCATGGCCAGGCGCCCCACCACGCCGTAGGCATAGAAGCGGTTGGGCGGCGCGTCCGGCGCCTGGGAGGAGTCGGGCAGGGAGCAGCCGGTCTCGAAGGCCAGCGGCTTGAAGCTCATGCCCGGCGCGTTGAGGTTCTCGTCGATGCCGCGGCTGGTATTGACGCGGTAGAAGCCGCCGACGACGTAGCGGTCGATCATGTAGATGACCGGCT
>CAIVDC010000109.1 GCA_903904605.1 uncultured Sterolibacterium sp. | reverse complement strand
TCCATTGTCATTGTGTTGGCATATGACTTGACGAATAAATCTTAGCCACCAAATATCCTCCGGCAAGCCCGGCGAGTGTCTCCTAGCAAGCTAGGCGAAGAAACTTTCAGGCGGAGGACTCTCTTGCCGCCGAAGAGAGGAAGATTCACCACAAAGGCGACGCGCACCCATCCTGCTTTCTCGAATGTCCGAATTGATGGAAAGTTCGAGTGCCAGACCCATGTGACTAACTGCTCAAACCCATCGAGTTTAAGCTGCCCAGCCGCGAATCCGGTAACGATTGAGGCGAAAGCTTTACCACGATGCCCGTCGACAGTCAGCAGGTCGACCATAATCGCTTCATTTGGCGCAATTTTCCACAATTTCGGGTCCATGAAGCGGCGGTGATTCCAGAACCAGCACATGCATACCAGTTTTCCTTGATCCCACAAGCCGTAACCATAGGCATTCTCACCACCGTACCAACTGCGCTCATTAATTGCTCCGTCCGGACATTGTTCGACGTCAAAGCGGGTAATGCGTCGTAAATCATGTTCCGGGAAGTAGGTAAATCGCAGCGTTTTCAAATCAAGGCGGTATATCCAACTTAAGCGGTAGCCTCTGAAGATCAGTTTTGCAAGCGTTTTAAGGTGATCGCGCATGCTGATACCGTCCGATCCGATAGATGACACAGGATGGTGTTTCCGACAGGGGCTGCCAACACGCGCATTGGTCGATAACCGAGCGATGGCGTGGATTCAGATAGACTAGAAAGATTTCCCTTTCGCATCGCTGTAATGAGTCGATAAGATTGCCCACGACCTTGCGCAACACCTCCGCTCCAAACGGATTGTAGAAGTAGCAGACGAGGGCTTCGTCGGGAACCTCATACTCAGTGGCATCGCAAGTGACGACCGTTATCGAACGGCAGCTTTGCTCCGCGCCGTGATAGAGGGAAATATTCCTTTTCGCGATATCCGCGAGTTCGCGGGAGAATTCGATGCCGACTATCTTTCTGAACGGATGGTTGGATGCCAGTAGCAGCGCCCGCCCTTTGCCGCAACCGAAATCGACGAAGCTGAATGACGAAAGGTCCGCGTCGATCCGACCCAGCAGGTTCTTGAATATATCCGCGTCACTCGGCTCGTAGCGTACTGCGTACCTCGCATTGACCGATTCGATGCCAAGTGAGCCGACCTCGCGGATATGGCTTGTTTCCGTTCCATGGACCCGGTCGAACTCGTCGAGCTCAAGCGCATCTGCGGCAGACAGGCGCAAGGCCCGTTTCGAAAAGTATATGGCATTGAGCGCTATCAGGCTAAATGACTTGGCAAGTCCGTGCCGCTTGCAGGCGCTCCTGATGCTGCGCAGTATATGTGCCATCGCTGTCTTCCTTACACCGCACTCAACTCACGGCTTCACGCCGACAATCATGAACGAATGGCTGAGCAACGCGCCCAGGCCCGGAACATGGCGTAGCGCCGCGGTACCCGGCGCACTGTCCAAAATGGACTGAAATGCCTTTAGACGAGCTGGCATGATAGGGATCCAGTACGTCTGCACACTCGACAAGCCAACATCCTCCATCAGACGCTTCATGCGGCGCGGCGATTCGTAGCGGAGATGAACCGGTTTGCCGCGCAGCCATCGAGACAGGCGCTGAAATACATTCGCCACGCAAAGACCGTTCAAGGCGTCGACCCAGACCTCCCCATTCGCGCCCACCTGCGCCGCCAGTTCGCGCACCGCGGGAGCCGAGTCTTCCAGCGCCTGCATGACCCCGAAACATAGCACTCCTTCGAAGCCACTTGGCTTCAAGGGCAGGCGAGTTACGTCAGCAACCGCCCAGCGACAGTTCACCGTATCGCGAGCCCTTGCCTTTGCCACTGCCGGCAGGCAGTAATCTAGCCCTACGACATCCACGCCCTGACTCGCGAGGCAGCGGGCATAAGTGCCCGCGCCACAACCGGCATCAAGCCAGGTCTTCCCATGCGGCGAACCCTGCCAGACGCGGAGGAAATGGCGAAAGCGCACGTCTAGACCCGATGAACTCCATCCCGCAATCCCCGCATCGTCATCCCGCATTGTGGCGAATTCCTCGAAGCGCCGACGCCAGGCGCCTTCGAAGGCAGGACGCCGGGGGCTAGGCATGCTCGCCCTGGCAGGAAGGATTTTCCCTGAGAGCGCCAAATCCGGCTCTGGCGGGCAATGCTGCAGAAGGACTCTGGCCAAGTTGCCTGTCAATATGCACCTTGCTCAAAACAAGAACACTCAAAAGAAGATAGGGCATATCCCAATAGGCTAGGCTGAGGAAACTGCCGCCAACCCAATAGGCGATGAAGCTCACTTGAATCATCGCCGCGAGATCTGCCAGCCAACGAAGATCAGGCCTCCCCTTGCATGACTTGATGATGCTCCCGGCCAAACGCCAGGCCTGAAGCCATAGCAATATGAACAGCGTCAGGCCGACAAAACCGTGTTCGCCCAGGATCAGGAACCATATGCTGTGCGCATCGTGGACATCGGTCGGATTCGGCGCCCAGACCGCGAACGTCTCGTCGGTAAATGCGCCGAAGCCACCACCGGTCAACGGCCTGTCCTTCGCCAGATTGAAAGCAAAATGCCAGGCATTGATGCGTCCCATCGCCGATCCATCCTGTTCGTAGGAGCTGATGGTATTCATTTTGTCGAACCACTTGTCCGGCATCACGCCAAAAAGTAGCGGAACCAGCAGCATCATGCCAATCCCTATCGCCACCCTTTTGCGGCTTTTAATCCATAGAAATGCCCCCATGGCCGCCACGGCCATCAACCCTCCGCGGGAGTAACTGCCAAGGATTGCCACTGCGCAAAGCGCCATACCCAAGCCCAGCCCCCAACGTACCAATCGGCTGGCGCTCTGCATCTGCAAGAAGCGCATCATCGGCATGACCACCGCAATCGCAGTCGCTATTTCGGTGTTGCCATCGATGAAACTGCCTTCTGGACCCAGGACCATGCTGCCGCCACCGGAAGTGAGCGTGAATATTCCACCCTTGATGCCAAAAAACGCGATGGACATCGTCGCCACCCAGACCAACCAGCGTATTCGCTCGGCCGCATTCATCACGATCATTGTGACGACAACGAAAAGCTGAATCTTCATCACCTTGTCCCACTGAGCAAAAGGGTAGCTGGTTGGGTTGATGGCGAAAACATAGGAGACGTTCATCCATAGCACCAGCAGAATCAGCGTGACCGTCACTGGCGTAACCGGATAGTGCTTCGGTTCCTTCGAGAGCAGCAGCGCGAGCAATGTAACGGCACCCACGATGGCGGCGAACGGCATCGAAAAAGCAAAACCCCAGGTCAGGCGATGCGGGTTCATCATGCCGATCCAGGTCCAGAGCAGCACACCCAGCCACGGCCGTTTGAAGACCAACGGCAGCAAACCGAAGATGAAGGCAGTCAAAAAGTAATCACGCATGTTGTCGCCTTTGAAAGCGAACCCCGGTTACAACGAAGTTCGACGAAATTAGGAGCATTAGCGGGTTGTTGAAAATGGCCATTTCGAAGTAGGAAAATTAGCGCCCAGGCGGGCGGTGCAGTAACCAAGCCGGCCTGTTGTCCAGTTTCACCTTAGCCATCAGATAGGACTCCGCACCCTCGGGGTATCCGGACAGGTACCACAAGGCCAGTACAGCCACGACGTAGACCAGCGCACCGAGCGAGACCTTGAGCAGAAGTTGCATCATCCACGGCATGCCGGTCAATGACGGCAATCCGTATAGGGCAACAGCCATCAGGACGGACGCGGCGCAAGGACGCCAGATCGAATCGAGGATCTCACGACCGCACAAGCCAGGAAGCTCGCGCTTGATCAGTATCATCAGGACCGGCAAGACACATACGGCAACGCAGAGGCGCAGGATGGCAATCTTCAACGCACCTCCTTCCGGAAAAACGAATAGGGCCAGAACCAGGAACAAAGCGATCATCGTCCATTGATTGATGGCCGTAAGCTGCGCCCGCCCGAGGGACAACAACAGGTAGCCACCGCTTGCGCCGATCGCGCTGATGATGTTTATTGCCCCCATGAGTTGGATGAACGGGATCGCTGACAACCATTTATCTCCGAGAAGGGCACGGACCAGTTCGCTGGAAACCAGCGCCAGACCCACACCAGCCGGAATTCCGACCAAGGCCTGAATGCCCAGTGCCAGGAGAAATGCCTTCTTGAGCAGGGCCTTGTCGTGCTTCAGCTTCACGAACACCGGAAACAATACGCGACTCAGCGGCGCGAGCAGTTCGGTTGAAGGCAGCGCCGCAATGTCACATCCCAGCGAATAGGCGCCCATCACGCTGGAGGATGCCAGGCGCCCGACCAGAACACGGTGGACATTTTCACTGACAAAGCCGCCTATCCCGCGCACCAGATTCCAGGAGGAAAATGAGAGCATCGGTTTCATTCGAGCCAGGCTGAGGCGCGGCCTCATCGGGTGTACGACATAGCTGAGCAGACAGCCGACGGCGCGACCACTCAGGGCCCCGATGACCATGGCCCAATAGCTGTGGAGCAACAGGGCAGCGCTGACCGTGATGATGAAGCCGGTCATCCGCTTGCTGAGGAAAAAGCGCAATTCGAGCCAGAATTCCATTTTCTTCTGGAAGTTCACCACGCCGATATTCTCGAAGCCCGTCAGGAGCAGGGAGAAAGCCAGGGCCCGAGTAACGTCTTCAACGCGAGCGTCATGGAAGTAGTCCGCTGCTGGCTGAGCGACCGAGAAGACCAGTAGCGCACCCACGGTTGACTCGATCAGACGAATGGTCCAGGCGGTGTTGTAATCCTCCTGGGTGGCGCTGCTGTTTTGAATGAGGGTAATGTTGACGCCCATGTCCAGCAACACATCCGCCAGCCCGACGACGATCGACGCCATGGCGATAATGCCAAAGTCCGCGGGTACGAGCAGCCGAGCGAGGATGATCGTGCTGACGAGGCCGATCAGTCGATCTGACCAGCGAATGCCGATAGCGATCAAGGCGCCGGTTGATGCGGAGACGGATCGCGTCATTTCCGGCCAGCCCGTCCTGCAAACTCGCAAGCCAGTTGGTGCGCCATGCCGTGGGCGAGACAGCCATCGGGTAGCAGCGCCTCATGATCGCGGACATCGGCTTGCCGAACGCTCTCGAGCACTTCAATCAGCTTCTTGGCCTGCGCCTGCTGCGAAAATCGGTGTATTACCGTACTGCGAGCATGCTCGCCCATTGATTTCCGCCGTACCGGATCGCGCAATTCTTCAAGGCACCGGAGCCATTCATCGAGGCCGGATGCCAGATAGCCGTTCCTTCCCTGCACCACGACTTCCAGATAGGACTGTACGGGGCTCGCGATCACCGGCAAGCCCATGGCCATTTTCATAGTGAGCCGATTCTCTGACTTGACTTGCCAATATGAAACATCGCAATTCGGCAACGGGTCGTGCGCCATATCGACCGGAATGATGCCGATATCCGCTTCGGACATCAGCCTATACACCGAATTGATGTCCCAATTGACCGCCTTGAATCTCCTGAAGACGACGCTGCCGACAAGAGAACATTTTTTGTTCCAGGTCGGTGTCGAAGCGACCTTGCGATAGGTTCGCTTCGCTCGTTGGAACAAGGACGCACCGCTCGGATAGCGGCCGATGATCGTCACGTCAAGAAACGACGGCGGGTTCTTGATGATCGGAATCTCGTCGAGTTCGCTTGAGGTGACCAGCACGGCGCGCAGGGGATGTCGCGAGGATCCGCGTGAGGAGCCATAGGAGGTCTTCAGCATCCAGGGATTCTCAACCCCGTCATGTACGACGAAAATCTTTGGCTGCAATCTGCGATCGTAAAGGCTCTTCAGATAATCGGTGACTACGATCGTGGCAGAGGTAACGTCCGCCATGTCATTGTCGATCAAATCGCAAACGCCAAATATCGTCTTGATGCCAAAACCCGCAAGTTTTCTCGCCTCGGAGAGCGCGCTGAAGCCATGGACCTTCTGAAAGTAGGCTATCTCCATGCCCTGAGCGAACATTCTTTCGGCGACACCCGATATATCGGGTTCCTCTCCGGCAGCACGAGGTTCGTAGACAACATGCGGCTCATAGTTCGCCGCCCTCAGGTAGGGAAACATGTTGATCACGGAGACTCTGGTGCTGGGTATCGGCATTCTTGTGTTTGACGACAGGATGAATCCGATTTTCGTTCTTGCCATGGTCGATGTCCCTTGGCTTCAAGGTAATTGGCCGGCCGAAGCACGCAGGCAGACCTGGTACGCGAAGAACTCGCGAATCGAGGCAAATCCGCTGATCGGATCGAACAATCTGCCGGCGATCCTGTTCAAAAGTCCCCCACGCTTGTCGCCGATGCGCAGGTTATAGCTTGTCGCCTCGACTTTCAGCCCGGATTCGACCACAAGCTTCCGGGCATCATGCGGAGTAAACCAGTGCAGATGGGTTCTGTCGAAGATCCCGCGATCCCGCCGGGGAAACGTGCCGTAGATGAAAATGCCATAGAGCGATGAAACGAGGCGGATCTTGGGCAGACCGATGACCACGGTCCCGCCTGGCCGAAGGCAACGGCGCGCCTCGGCCAAATGCAACCATGGATCGAGCAGGTGCTCGAGAACGTCCCCGAATATCACGCAGTCGAACATGGCATCCGGAAACTCGCGGCGCCATTCGACCGTATCGAGAACCGCCTGGATGACTCGATCCAGCTGGCTTGCCGCTTGTGCGACAAACCCGGCATACCGTTCGATACCGACAAGCTGACGGTCTGCCAGGACCAAACGACGCCCCCCGGCCAATGCGCCGTTGCTGCAACCGACGTCAAGGATCACCATGACCATGGCAGGAACCATTTCGAAACCATCAGACCTCTGAGTCGTATACGCGGCTTCACTCACCTTGAACTCCGACCTCTTCTCTGTATCGACTCAGCGGCTTGAACGCTTACTCATCCCTGCCCGCACGGGCAAAGATAAACTTTCTCGAGTAAGGAAGGAATTTCCATCCCGACCGATGGCCCAGGCTGCTTAGGTGCGCGGACCACGCTGCCTGTAGAGAACCCTGCTTGAGGTAATAGGCGGATATCTCATGGCTGGCTTGGCAAAGCCGGGCCCGGAGTATGCGGACAATATCCGGTCTCGATACGCGCTCGAGCATGCGCCGATATAAGTCCAAGTGGCAAAGCATGTATTCCTTCGACTTGGACGATGAGTCAAGCGTATCGTTGATCCGATACGTCGGCACATCCAGCGCGACGATACGCTTCCCGGCCTCGACAAGACGGAAGGCCAGCCAGGTCCAGTGAATATGACGCGGAGAATCCTCAAAGAACTCTACCGGAATATGATCGGTGCGGTACAGGCCGCCGCACGAGGCGAGCCAATTCTCACGGAACAGAGCCGCCAGGGGATCATCGGACAGGTTCGCCAGGTATTCCACGTCCAGGCTATCTTCACCGAGCCTGTGGTGGTAGCCGTTGGTGATAACCACGCTGGCCTCGGGATGTGCGGCCATGGCCTCAAGACGGGCATCGACAGCCCCCGGCAGATATTCGTCGTCATCGTCCAGAAACCCGAAAAAGGGCGTCGTGATTGCCTTTCGCCCCGCCAGAATGGCCGCGGGCGAGGACGGCGTCGATATCTGGAGCAACTGGATGTCCTGACGGGCGCGCAGGCCTGCCACCAGGGAAGCATCGAAGCGTTGCCCATTGACCACGACAAGCACTTTCGGCGGACATTCGTTCCCCGACCGCGTGCTTTCGATGGCTCTTTCCAGAGAGTCGGCACGCTCGCGCAACGCCAAAGTGGGAATGATGATCGCGCACGACGGCCGGAACCACGGACTCGCTGTCATTGCGAAATATTCCTCCGTAGAATCGTCAGCATGGATCAATGCTCGCCGGGCACAGCCGCAGGCCGATCAGGCGGCGAGCAGCCGGCGATTCCCCTGCCCGCGGATCAGCGCCACGCAGCCTTTTTCGCAGGGAACATATTGCTCGACGAAATCGCGGAACTCTTCGCGCCATCGCTGCAGCATTGCAGTCTCATCCTCGCGGTTGGTGTCGTCAGCCACGACCACGCAGCTTGCCGCCAGGCGCGAGGCAAGGAGAGGCAGCGCCGGATAGCGCGCCATCGACTGGGTGGACTCCGGAGGACCATCGATCGATAGCATCTCGAACTCGATGGCTGGCAGGTCACGCAGGGAATACCAGCGGAAGCGGGCCCCCTTGATCGAGTAGTCGATCAAGGGGGCATGAAGGACCGTAACAAAATCGCCCAAGCCGTGCTCCTTGATCAGATTCGCCGTTTCTTCGAAGTAATTCGCGTCATGCTCGAGACTGATGACTCGGCCGCCTCCGCACAACTGCAGTGCTCTGGCGATGACCAGGGTCGATGCACCGCTTCCCAATTCGAGCACCCGGGCGGGACGGGTCTTCCGGATATAACCGGAAAGTGCCAGCAGAAAGTCCGGCGATCCGGCAAATCCGCGCAAGGGGGGGATTGATCTTGAAAAGCCGAGGTCGCGATGCAGCGTGTCGAGCGCCTCAAGTTGCCGGTAGAGATTATCGAGGTCGCGGCGCGTCGGTACCTGGCTCAGTCGTAGCGCGATGGATCTGACCTTTCTAAATGTCCAATATGCGAGCCCGCTGAGAAAAACCAGAACGACGATCGTAAGGGACTGGGCTAAAGTCGGCATCAGTTGCTCCTTTGCGAGAATCACTCAATCACGCGCCAATATGCCATTGTACTGCGTTTGCCACACGCACATATTCCGAGACTATTCTGCCGCGACGTGGCTTACCACATAGCGAAACTTTCCCGATTTCTCGGGCGCGATATGCTGCAGCCTATCCACCACGATCTGCACGCCCTGCCCGAGCCGGGCCATGAAGCCCTGTTCGATGATCGCGCGCGACCCCTCGTCAAATGCCTCATCGGTAACCAGCAGCACACGGGTCCGTTCCAGGCTTTCCTGCACAATCTTGAACTCCCTGATACCGGGCAGATCGCGAACGATGTAGACAAGCGCCAGGCCGTGCATCACCGTGCCGTCCGCGGCAACGACGAAATCGGTGCTGCGCCCTTCTATGGTTTTCAGCAGGGGCAGGCCACGACCGCACTCGCATTCGGTGTCGTCGAGCGTGCCGATGTCTCCGGTGCGGTAGCGGATGAAGGGAAATTCCCTTGTCGCCAGGTGGGTAACGACGATCTCGCCCGACTGTCCCGGCGGCAGCAGACGCCCTTTCGCATCGACGATCTCGACGATGATGTCCTCTGCGCTGATATGCATGCCTCCCGCCGGACATTCGTGGGCGATGAAACCGGCGTCGCGTCCGCCGTAGCCGTTCGCCACCGGGCAGCCAAAGGCCTTGGAGATCTGGGAGCGCTGCCGGTCGTAGAGCATCTCCGAGGTGACGAAGGCGACACGGACGCCGAGGTCGTCCAGGCGCAGTCCGGACGCTTTTGCATGGCGCACGAGATGTGCCAGTGCCGACGGATAGCCGAAGATCATGCGCGGCCGGTACGCGCGAATTTCCCTGACGAAGCTGTCCAGCCTGGCCGGCGACATGTCGAAGGCGGGCAGCAGCCGGCTGCGCAGGAGTTTGTCGCGCACCAGGCGCAGCCGGTCCTGCGTGCCCAGTTCGATCGGGGAGCCCCACACAACGATCTCAGGATCACCTATATCCACACGCCACCAGCGCGTCGCCCGCCGTTTGGCGGCGACGTCGTGGCTGATGCGCTCGCGACCCATATGGAAAATCAGCGGTTCGCCACTCGACCCGCCGGTGTTGTAGCGCTTCAACGGACCGGCCAGTTCGGATTTCAGCTCGTTGGCGCGGATCAGCGGCTTGGTCAGGAGCGGCAGCCACTGCATATCGCTCAAGCCCGTCATGGCCGCCGGGTCGAATCCCATCTGTCTGAACAGGGACCGGTAGTACGGGACATGCCGGCCGGCATAGCCACACAGCGCCTTGAGACGCACCAGGCGGTGCTCATCCAGCTCTTCGGCAGTCCACCATTGACTGCTCTCCAGCGCCTTCAGCCGGGCGATGCTGTCATGCCCCTTGAGGCGCTCGTGCAGAGGAAAGAGGATCCCGGCGATTGGCCGTGACCAGAGTGCGCTGGCGGTGTTCATGTCCGTCTAGCTCCGACAAACGGCGTGCCTAGTGCAAGCGCATAGGCCGAGAAGAGCCGGCCGCGTACCTGCGGCCAGGCATAAAGTGCCGAGGTCTCCAGTCCCGAATCGCGCAGTCTTTCGGCCAGCCTCCTGTCGGCGAACACGCGCACGGCGGCAACGGCCATTTCCGACGGTTGACCGGGCGCCACCAGAATCGCGGTCTTGCCATCCTCCACCAGGTGGGGAATGCCGCCGACATTGGTGGTGACGATAGGTACGCCGCTCGCCATGGCTTCGAGTAGGGAGATCGGCATGTTGTCCACCAGCGACGGGTTGAGCAGCAGGTCGGCGTCGCGGTACAAATCGGCCATGCGTTCGTTTTCCAGCCTGCCGGTGAAACAAACCGCCTCGACGACGCCCAACTCGTCGCAGAGTTTCCGCAAGGCACCGAGTCGCGGCCCAGACCCGGCCACCGTCAAACGCGCATCCGGGAAAACGCGGCGTATTGCGGCAAATGCCCGCAAGGCGTTTGGTATGTCGTAGATATCCTCCAGGTTGCGCGCGACAATGAGATGATGTCCGCGGACTCTGTTTTTTTCCGGCTTGAAGCGCGAGAGGTCGACGATGTTCGGCACGATCTGGGTGGGTACCGCCCACTTTGCGAAGACGGTGGCGAGAAACCCCGACGGCACGAGCACCACGCTGGCGCGCGCCAGGGTCGGTCTGAGCCATTTGAACCGGGCTTGAAAGAAGCTTTCCGCGTTGCCGCCTCGATAATTCACGATCACCGGCGTTCCGCGCAGCGATGCGAGCCACACCGCCGGAGCGGCGAAAAGATGCCAGGCCCAGCCCGAATTGGCCATGACGTGCAGCAAATCGACCCGGCCGGCGCACGTCCATAACCTGCCCAGATAGGGCAATAGGCGGAACAAGGCCCGGACAGTTCGAAATTTCTCGACCCAGGCCGGCCGATAAGGTGCGTTCACCTGAACCAGTTCCACCTTGATCCCCGTCTCGCGCAGCAGGCGCGCCAGTTGCCAGGTCTGGTTTGCCATTCCGCCGGATGGCGGCGGCAGCGGGCCGACCAGGCCAACGCTGATTGCGCGTCCGCCTGCCGAGGCCTGGAGCATTTGCCGGTTCGTATCGATTGCGGACAGGGTTTGCATGGTCAGCGCCCGTTTCACGTCGTCGCGTAAGCGACTTGCCTGAGGTTATTGGCCAGGCGCAGGCCGAAGCGCAGACATCCCCGGTCCCAGGGCGTGAAGCGGGGTATCTGGTAAAGGTCGCAGCCCGGCCGGGCTGCGCCCCAGGCGGTGGTCAGCGCAGCCTCGAAGCCGGCTTGCCGAACGAGGCGCACATGGACCGCGCTGTAGTCCCTTCCTGGCATCCCGTTGGGATAGGCAAAGAAGCGCACCGGGCCGCCGATGATCTGCTCCAGCCGCCGTCGGCCTTCGACCAACTCAGCCGACGCCTCGTCTTCCGGCAAGCCGCTCAGGATCGGATGATGGACCGTGTGGGCGCCTATCGTCATGCCGGCATGCGCCAATTCGCGCACCTGCACCGAACTCATCATCAGGTCGTCCGGCAGTTCGACATCGGCGCACACGGCAATGGCATCGACCTGCCGCAGGCGCACTGCCGGCGCCAGGTATTTCAGCTGGCCAATCAGGCTGGCAATGGCGGCTCGACGCTGCGAAACGGCGCCGGTCTGATGCACACCCAGTCCGAGCGCACGAAGGTCCAGCACCGGAGCGGTGCAGCGCCTCAGCGTCTCGATCACGGTGTCGTTCCACATGCGGCCGCCGTCGAGAAAACCGGAACAGACGAAGAACGTGGCCGGCAAGCCATGGCGTAGCAGGATGGGGAGGGCGACCGTGCGGTTGTCGGCGTATCCGTCGTCGAAAGTGACGACCGCCGGCCGGGACGGCAGCCTGCCTTCGCGCAGCCCGGCGACCGCCTCGGCAAGCGGCAGGACATTGAACCAGCGCTTGAGCCAGCCCATTTTCTGATCGAAGGAACTGGCATGCGCTTCGCCCGGGAACAAGGGGTCGGCTTCGGCATGGACGCGATGAAACATCAGCACCGACAACCTGGCGTCTCGCCCGGCCGGGGCCAGTGCTCGCAGCAACAGGCGCATCATGGCGCGACCCATGATTTCAATTGCGCCAGCAGCAACAGCGACAACGCCAGTGCCGCGAGCATCGAAGCCTGCAGGCGCCGGCGCAGTTTGAACATGCGCCGCGCCGCTTCCCGGCCCTCCTCAACAGGATAGATACGGATGCGCGGCTGCACGCCGACCAGGTTGCCCGCCAGATGCGCCAGGGCACGCGAGATCCGCCCGGCCGCCCGCACCACGGGATGCGCGTAATAGGTAAAGGGCGCGTTGCCCCACCACAAATACCATTCGCTGGCGCCACGGCGAAAATAATCGAGTGCCTTTTCTTCCTCGACAAAACCGGCGCGACCCGGTCCGTTCGGCCGCAGGCGGGCGGCTGCCCCGCGGCCGAGCAGGCTGTCTCGGAATTCCAGCGCCGAGAGCGGTTCGCCGCTGACGGCGTCGAGCGCATGAAAATTGTTGTGCGGATCGAGGAACAGCCATTTGCCGCGGCGACGGTCGAAAACTTCGACGAAAGTGTGGCCATGGCCGCCGAAGCCGTCGAACGAGAACGCCCACTGGCGGGCATCCAGTCCTGCAGCATGAGCCAGGGCGAGGAACACCTTGACGAAGTCCGCGCAATGTCCGTAGCCGCCGCGAATGCCGATGTAGGTGGCGGCCAGGTTGTCCTGGATCGGGCCCTTGTCCCCGGCCCTTTCGGCAAGATGGCCAGCCAGACTCAGCGCCTTGTCCCAGTCGCCCAAGCCGTTCAGGTCCAGCGCCGCGACGACGGCGACGAAATCGGCGCTGGCCGGTCGTTCCTCGCGTCTGAAATCCACCGGCATCGTGTCGGGGGTCCACAGGAAATCCTCGTCCCGCGAAGGATCTAGCAGCAGCGCATTGCGCACGCGTACCGCCCCGGCCGGGGGCCAGGACAGCTTCAGCAGGAAGCCCGCCAGAGCGCCCAGCGCCATCAGGTTGGCGATGATCAGCTTGGTCATGACCTTACCAGCACAGGCCCAGGTACTCGCCGCGCAGTTCCCCGCGGTCGGGCAGGCGCGCCAGGTCGATTACGATCTGGTCGTCGCGCAAGTGGCGTTGCAAACCATCGACCACCTTGGGATCGGCCAGACCGACCACCAGCACGTCGGACTCGGCCATGACGTCTTCCAGATCGTTCTTCATCAGGCAACCGATGTGCGGCAGGTGCTGCTCGATGAAGCGACGGTTGGCACCGAGCAGCTTGGAAAGATTCACCTCCGGGTCGTAGACCAGCAGGCTCAGCCCTTTGCCGAAGAAGTGCTCGGCGAGCGCCACCATCGGACTTTCGCGCAGGTCGTCCGTGCCCGTCTTGAAGGATAGGCCGATCATGCCGATGCGCCGCTTGCCCGAAGCCATGACCTTCCGGATGGCGTGGTCGAGGTGCGCCTGATTGGATTGCATGATGCCGCCCAGCATGGGCAGTTCGACATCGCGCATTTTGGCGAGATACAGGGTGGCACGCAGATCCTTCGGCAGGCAGGAGCCGCCGAAGGCAAAGCCTGGCCTCAAATAGGCCTTCGAGATGTTGAGTTGGGTATCCTTGCAGACCAGATCCATTACCTCGAAAGGGTCGACGCCCATGGCCTCGCAGAGGCGCGCCATCTCGTTGGCAAACGTGATCTTGAGGGCATGGAAGTCGTTGCAGGAATACTTGACCATCTCGGCAGAACGGATCGAAGTCCGGTGAAACTGGCAAGGCAGATGTCCGAACAACTGGCGCAGCAATTCGACCGGTTCCGGGCAACTGGCGCCGACGATGGTGAACGGCGGCTGGTCGTAATCCCGAATTGACGTACCCTCGCGCAGGAACTCGGGCTGGAAGCAAAGATGGAAATCGACGCCGTCGTGCTTCCCGGATTCGCTTTCCATGATCGGCCTCAGCACTTCCTCGACGGTGCCCGGCACCAGGGTCGAGCGAAAGACAAAAGTGTGCTTCGTGCTCTTTTCACGCATGAAGGCGCCGAGATCGCGGGCCAGGCGTAGCATGGCGCTCTGGTCCTGGCTGCCGTTGGCAGCCGAGGGCGTGCCGACGCAGATCAGCGAAAGCTCGGTGTTGACCATGGCCGCACGCACGTCGGGCGTCACGCTGACCCGACCGCTGGCGACCACCTGCTGCATGAGGTCGATCATCCCCTCCTCGACCACGGGCGTCTTGCCCTCCCCTATCAAGGCCAGCTTGCCGAGGTCTACATCGACGCCATAGACGGTGTGGCCGTCGCGCGCGAGACAGGCCAGGGAAACCGCACCGACATAACCGAGACCGAAAATGCTGATATTCACAACGGACTCCTTTGCTCAAGCGCTCGCGCGCTTCCCGGACCCGGCGAGACAACGCTCCACGATGTCATCCAGGCGCTCCATCGATTTCGGCCAGGCATGGTTGGAGATCATTCGTGCACGCCCTGCACTGGCCAGGCGGTTGCGCTCCGCCTTGTCGTCGAGGATCCGTAATATGGCATTAGCATATCCGATATATGTATCCGAAGCCAGAAAATGTTCACCGGGATGGGCGTCGACCCCTCCGGCCGCGATGCTGCTGGTCACCACGGGCACGCCCATGGCCATGGCTTCGAGGATCTTGTTCTGGGTGCCACGGGCGATGTTGAGCGGCGCCACCATCACCGCCGAGTTGCGCACGAAGGGCCGCACGTCGGGCACCGAACCGGTGACCGTCACGCCGGGCAACTGCCCGAGCCTGCACATCGCCGGGGACGGGTCGGCGCCGACGATGACCAGTTTTACCTCGGGCCGCCGGGTCCGCAGCAGCGGCAGCGTGTTGGCGCAGAAATCGGCCATGCATTCCTGATTCGGATAGTAGTCCATGCGGCCGACGAAGCTGATCGTATCCGGGTCGTAGGCGCCGCCGTCCGGCGCGAAGAACTCGGCATCGACGCCGTTGGGGAACCAGTCGCTCGGCACATCGACGCCGTAGCCCTTGAGCGTTTCCCATTCGGCGCGGGTGGTGGCGGTGCATAGGTCGAAGACGCCGGCGAGACGCTTTTCCTCGCGCAGCATCTTGCTGCCTTCCAGCCAGTAGCCGAAGCTCAAGGGGAAAGGCTTGTAACGGGCGTATTCCAGCCATTTCTGCGAATCCATGTCGCCGAAATCGAGAATCTTGGGAATGCCGCGAACATCGGCGACATACTGTGCCACCGACGAACAATGGACGAAGATCAGGTCGAACCGCGTCGTACGCAACAGGTTGCGGACTCGCCGCGCCAGGTCGGCAGAATAGAAATACCCCAGCGACGACGCCTCGACCGTCGGCAGACGCGCCACCATGCGCGCCATCTGCAGCGGCTTGCTGACCTCGGCCATTTCGAAGCGCGCGCAATAGGGCGCGATACCCTGACCTTCTGTGGCCTCCTCCTGCGAGCGCACCAGCGAGGCCACTGTCACCTCGTGTCGCCGGCTGAAGTGCCTGATCATGTTGAAAGGCCGGATCTTGCCGCCGCGCTTGGGCGGAAATGGAAAGCGGTGGCATAGGTAGAGAATCTTCACGGCAGCGCCTCCTTCAACTCGGCGGCCACGTCCGCCGGTTCCCGCCGGTCGAGATAGATGCGCGCCCAGACCTCGAAATTCAACAGCGAAAGCAGCGGATCGGTGCCATCGAGCGCATTGCGGGCGTGGGCGGCTATCAAATCCCGGACCGCCGCGAAGCGGAACAGGCCGCGTCGCGCGATCGATCGCTCGGAGAGTACCGAGGCAAGCAGCGGCGCCAGTTCGCCCTTGAGCCAGGCGCCCATGGGCGTGCCGAAGCCCCGCTTCCTCCGGCTCAGGATGTCGTCGGGCAGAACCCCGGACAGGGACTTCTTCAGTGCGTACTTCAGCACGCCGCCGCGCAGCTTGATGTTCTCCGGCATGCGCGCGGCGAGCTCCACCAGTTCGTGGTCGAGAAAAGGGACGCGGCATTCGAGCGAAGTCGCCATGCTCATCTTGTCGGTCAGCATCAGCAAGTCGTCGGGAAGCTGGGTCTCCGCATCGACGGCCAACAGCCGGTTCAGCATGTCCGGGCTGTCGGCTTGCGCAAAGGCCGAAGCAATCGCTTCGTGGCACCGCTGCGGCGGCCGGAGCAGCAGGTGCTCGGCCGCAGCACGGCCGAACACCTCGACATAGGACAGGTAGCGTTCCTCGAAAGGCAGATCGGCGCTGGCGAGCAGGCCCTTGACGTGGCGCAGCAGGTTCTTCACGCCCGAGTGCCGATCGGCCGGCAGAAGGCGGCCCAGGCGGGTCGCGGCACGCCTGAGCGGCCCGGGCAGGCGATCGAAACGGGCGAGGTAATGGTTGCCCAGATAGCGCCGGTAGCCGCCGAACAGTTCGTCGCCGCCGACGCCGGAGAGGATCACGGTGACGTCCTTGCGGGCGAACTCCGAAACCAGATAGGTGGTGATGAAGGCGGTGTCGGCAATCGGCTCGTCCATGTGCCAGAGCAGCTTCGGCAACAGTTGCGCGACATCCGGCTTGACCTGTATCTCGCGATGTTCGGTACCGAAGAGTTCCGAGACGCGTCGGGCAAAAGGCAGTTCGTTGTAATAATCGTCGGCGGCGCCGCCGGAAAAGCCTATCGCATAGGTCCGGATCGGCTGCGCGCTGTGCCTGGCCATGTAGGCCACCACGGCGCTGGAGTCCACCCCTCCGGAGAGGAAGGCACCGACGGGTACGTCGCTCACCATCTGCATGCGCACCGATTCCTCGGTTTGCTTCTGCACGCGCTGCAGCCATTCCGCCTCGCTCGCCGACGCCATCTCGCCGGGAACGCGCCAGTAGCGGCGCTGCTCCACCTTCCCGCGGTCGACAATCAGAAGGGAGGCAGGCGGCAGTTTGGCGATGCCTTTGAACATCGAGTACGGGGCGGCGACATAGCCCAGCCTGAGGTACGACTGCAGCGCAACGTGATCGACTTCGGCGCTCGCGCCCGGCAGGGTCAGGAGCGCCTTGGCTTCGGTGGCGAAGGACAGACTTCGGCCGTCATTGCGGACATAGAGCGGCTTGACGCCGAGCCGGTCGCGGCCGATGATCAGGCGCCGACGGGCCGCATCCCAAAGCGCAAAGTTGAACATACCGTTGACGCGATGGATGAAATCGTCGCCGTGTTCGGCATAGAGATGGATGATGACTTCGCAATCGGAGCCGGTGAGGAAACGATGTCCCTGCGCCTCGAGGTCCTTGCGCAGCTCACGGAAGTTGTAGATCTCGCCGTTGCAGACCAGCCAGAGCGTTTCATCGGCATTCTTCAACGGCTGATGGCCGCCGGACAGGTCGATGATCGACAGGCGGCGCATGCCCATGGCGCACTCCCGGTCGGCATGAATGCCCTGGTCGTCGGGCCCGCGATGGCGCGTGATCCGTCCCATGGCTTCGAGCAGGCCGGCGTCAGCCGCTGCGCCGTGAAGATCAATGATTCCGTAGATGCCGCACACGGTTGTCTGGCTATCCTGGATTGAAATCCTGATGAATCTTTTGCTGACTCCGCTCTGCCAGCACCCCGGCATAAACCGCGCCATAGCCCGCCACGCTGCGTTTCCAGGTGCGTTCGGCCTCGACAAAAAGCCTGCCCGTCTTGAGCACCGCGTCCCACTCGTCACGTCTGGACAGTACCGACTCGATGGTGCGCGCCAGCGCCGAGGCATCTCCAGCGGGAAACAGGAAGCCGGTTTCGCCGTCGCGGATCAACTCGCGGTGGCCGCCGACATCGGAGGCAACCAGAAGACGTCCCTGCGCCATGGCTTCCAGCGGCTTCAATGGCGTCACCGATTCGGTCAGGCGCATCGAGCGGCGGGGATACGCGACCACGTCGATCAGGCTGTAGTAGCGATGCACCTGGGAATTCGGCACGCGGCCGGTGAACACGACCTTGTCGAATACGCCGAGATCCGCGGCGAGTCGGCGCAGCAAGCTCTCGTGGGAGCCGCCGCCGACCAGAAGCAGCCTGAGCGCAGGCTGGCGCGGCAAAATTTCGGCCAGCGCCTCGATCAGGAGATCCAGCCCTTCGTAAGCGTAGAAGGAGCCGGCGAAACCCAGCACCGTCGCGTTCTCCAGACCCAGTTCGCGGCGCAGCGACTCGTCCGGGGGCACGTCGAAATTGAAGCTTGCGGTATCGACGGCGTTGGGAATGACCGTTATCTTGCCGGCGTCGATACCCCGTGCTGAAATGTCCCGCCGCAATCCTTCGCAGATCGTCGTGACCCGGTCGGCGCGGCGCAGGGCGAAGGTTTCCAATGCATGCGACAGGCGGTAGCGCAAGCTGCCCTCGCGGGTCGAGCCGTGATCGACCGCGGCATCCTCCCAGGAAGCGCGCATCTCATAGACGACCGGAATGCCCAGGCGGCGGCCGACCGCAAGCGTCGGCAGGGCGTTGAGCACCGGCGAGTGGGCATGGAGGATGTCCGGCTTCAACCGGCGCGCGACGCCGTCGATGCGCCTGGCCGTCGCCGCCATCTCGCATGCTTCGCTCATTCCAGGAACGGTGGATGACATCGCCCCGCCGGTGCGGAAGAAATGCCAGCCGTCCACCTCCTCTTCCGGCGCAGAACAGCTGCCCTGCCGTGGGGTCGTCAGATGGAAGGTCTCCCAGCCCAGCGCCCTCTGTTCTCGCAGGATCGCGACGCTGCGGAAGGCATAGCCGCTGTGGAGCGGCAGGGAATGGTCGAGGATGTGCAGGATGCGCATGACCGTCTCAGGGCGCAAACCCGCCGTCGCCGTCCAGGCGGCAGCGCAGGAAGGCCTCGAACATCAGCAGGGTCCAGATCGGCGAACTGTAATCGCGCAATCCGGATTCATGATCGTCGATGATTCGCTTAAGGCAAACCCGGTTGAACATGCCGCTGTCGGCCATGCGCTCGCCCAGCAGCACCTCGCGCACGCGGCCTTTGAGCGGGCCGCGAAACCAGCGCGCCAGCGGCACGGAAAATCCCATCTTCGGCCGATACAGCACCTCGTGCGGCAAGGCCGGCTCCATCGCTTTCTTCAAAAGGACTTTGCCCTCCTGCGCCTTGACCTTGAAGGATGAAGGCAGGCTCGCCAGCCATTCCACCAATGGGTGATCCATCAACGGCTCGCGCACTTCCAGCGAGTGCGCCATGCTGGCACGATCCACCTTGGTGTTGATGTCGCCGACGAGATAGGTCTTCAGGTCGAGGTACTGCACCAGCGCCAGCGGATCCTTGCTCGCCTCCCGGGCGGCGTGCCGTTGGAAGACCTGGGCCGCGGAATAGCCGCCGAGTTGATTCCTGAAATCTCGGCCGAACAGTTGTCGACGCATCGCCTCGCGCATGATCGAGACCGAGTGAAAATAGGCTTCCACCGTCTCCCGCGCCAGTGCCTCGAAGGTGCTTCTGGCGCGGAACATCCTCGGCGCCCAATCGGCCTTGGGATAGAGGCGGCCGAGCAGACCGAAGAGCGGCCGGCGCAGCGCCAGCGGCAGCGAAGAACGCATGCGCTCTTCCATGGCGTGCATGCGATAGCGGCGATAGCCGCCGAAGCTTTCATCGCCGCCGTCGCCGGAAAGCGCCACGGTGACATGCTTCTTCGCCAGTTGGCAGACGCGGTAGGTCGGGATGGCCGAACTGTCGGCGTAGGGCTCGTCATAGAGCAGCGCCAGGGTATCGATGAGGTCGAAGTCATCGCTGTCCACACGCTCGACGCTATGACGAGTGCCGTACCGCCGGGCCACCATGTCGGCGAACGCCGACTCGTTGAAGGCCGGATCGCCGAAGGAAATGGAGCAAGTGTTGACCGGTTCGCGCGAAAGCCCCGCCATCACCGCGACCACCGCGCTTGAATCGACGCCGCCGGAGAGAAAAGCGCCCAGCGGCACTTCCGAGATCATGCGCAGCTTCACCGATTCATTGAGACGGGCGACGAGTTCGGCGCAGGCATCGCGGTGGCTGATGGGATTGTCCAGCGAAAAGCGCACGTCCCAGTACTCGCGCGCTTCGCCCGGCGGTTGGCCGCGCTGCAGGCTCAGGGTGTGCCCGGGCGGCAGTTTTTTCGCGGCCTTGAAGACGGTGCGCGGTTCTGCGACATAGCCGAGCGCGAAGTACTCCTCGACCGCGCAGGGGTCGATGTCGCGCCGCATTCCGCCATGCGCGAGCAGGGCCTTGAGTTCGGAGCCGAAGATGCACGTACCGTCGGCCAGCAAGGCGTAGAAGAGCGGTTTGACGCCGAGTCGGTCGCGGGCGAGGAACAGCGTTTCGCTGTTGCGGTCCCACAGGGCGAAAGCGAACATGCCGCGGAAGCGATCAACGCATGCGGCGCCCCATGCCTCCCAGGCATGCACGATCACCTCGGTATCGCTGCGCGTGTGGAAGACGTGGCCCAGCGCCTGCAGTTCCGGAATCAGTTCCTGATAGTTGTAGATTTCGCCATTGAACACTACCGCCACCGAGCCGTCCTCGTTGAACAGGGGCTGCTGCCCGGTTGCCAGATCGATGATGGAAAGGCGGCGGTGACCGAGGCCGACGCCCGGCTCGAGGTGCATGCCGCCTTCGTCCGGGCCGCGATGGAACTGGCTTTGGTTCATGCGCGCCAGGCGCTCCGGCGGCACCTCGCGCCGGCCGCGAACGTCAAAAACGCCTACTATTCCGCACATTGTTCTCGTCCGATCCGTGTTGCAGAAACTCAGCGCAGGGCGTCGTATTCGCGGCGATAGCGGTCGACCATGACATCCAGGCTGAACAGCCGTTCGACCCGGACCCGTCCTGCACGGCCGTGTCTTGCCGCAGTCTGGGGAGCGTCGAAGTAGCCGAGCAGCGCCGAGGCCATGCCCTCGGTATCGGCAGCCGGCACCAAACACCCGGTGTCGCCCGCTGCAACCAGTTCGCCATTGCCGCCGACCGCGGTAGCGACCACCGGCAGCCCCGACGCCATCGCTTCGAGGATGGTGTTGGAGATGCCCTCGGCCAGCGAGGGAAGGACGAAGCAGTCGAGGCCGCGCATGATTTCGGCGACATCCGAACGCTCGCCGGGCAGCCACGCCAGATGCGCCACGCCGGCGGCCGCCAGGATTGCCTCGACCCGACGCTTCAGCGGGCCGTCGCCGATCATGACCAGACGCAGGCTCTTCGCCGCGCCGGGCGCCATTTCAAGGGAACGCACAAAGGCCCGCGCCAGGGTCATTTGATCCTTGACCGGCTGCATGCGGCCGACCGTACCGACTAGCCATTCGCCCGGCAGGCCGAATGGGCAGCCGGGAATCAAGGAGCGCCCGGCCGGGGCCGGCCGGAAGGCGTCCGCGTCGACGCCGTTGTGGATCTGGGCTATGTTCAAGGCCGGAATGCCCACCCGCTGCGTCATGTAGCGCTCCAGTTCTCGCGACAGCGCGATATAACGCGTCACGAACGGCCGGAAGACGCGGCGCAACCATCGGTACTTGGGCCGGGAGCCGTCCAGGTCGCCGAGGTCGCGTCCGTGTTCGCCATGAATGCGCACCGGCACGCCGGCCAGCCAGGCAGGCACCGCCGCTTCCAGCGCGGCGAGGTTGCGCGTATGCACGATCGCCGGCGCCAGTTGGCGGAACAGCCGATAAAGTCGGGGATAAAGTTTGACGCCATGTCCTCCGCCCTTGTTCAAGGAAAAATAGAGGACGTCGTCGCGCCGGATGCGGCTGGCAAAGGCGGCCGACACTTCCGTCAGAGCGATGATGGCATGCCGGTAAGCTTCGGCCGGCATGCGGTTGATCAGGTTGACGATGCCGTTCTCCAACCCGCCGGTATCGAAACGGAATACGACGTGCACCACCAGCGGCGCCACCCTGCCTTTCAGAATCGCGCACACCGTTCAGTTCCGCTCTGTCCGGCTCAGCATCGCTTCGATGCCTGCGCCGGTGTCTTTGAGGAACTGTTCGAGAACCCGGTCCGCCGCGTCGCCCGCGTCCCTCTTCTGGGTCGAGACCACCACCACCGCCGAATCGTCGCGGGTGCCGGACAGCTTTGCCCAGGCCAGGAGGAGCTTGGCGAGATAATCGCTGGTCACGATCCGGTCGCCCACCCGGTACCAATGCCAGACGACGAGGCGCTGTGCGGCCCCGAACAGCTCCGTCCTGTGCACGTCTACCGCGCCAGCGGCGCTGGCGAGCCGATGACGGCCGGTGGTGGCAACCGACCAGACCTTGTCCTCCGACAGGACCAGCCGATTTCCCGACGTCACCAATTCACGGCCCTGGGTTTGCTGGCGGTAGTAGGCGATATACAGAGCGACGCGGCGTCCGTCTTTTTCGAACTCCTGCCGCAACTCGGCGCGCGGATCGAGGAAATGCGGCTTAAGGGCGCCGCTCCCCGGTCCGATGCTGCGCCAGCCCTGGCCAGCCGCCACCTGCGCCAACTCCGGCACGCTGTTCCCGCCTCGCCCGTCGAGCGTCGCCAGGATCGGCCGCCAGGCAAGAGAAACCGCCGCTGCGCATGCCGCCGCCAAGAGCAGAGGCCGACCCGGAAACCGAGACGCGGGCGAGGATGAAGTGGCCGCCTGCGGTTCGGATTCCTGCCAGAACGAACCGATCCAGAACAGCAGCATCATCACCACGCCGAAAAACAGCCAGCCGTAGATCAGATGATCCACGCCGGTGGCCAGCCTGTTGCCACTGAGATAACCGATCATGACGATCATGTAGGCGCGCAGCCAGTTGGCCACCACCGGAACGAGGATGGATGCGCCGACGAACACCAGTCGCCGGTACATCGTCCGATAATTTAGGTAGGCGTAGAGAGTGCCGACCATGAGCGAGGAAATCAGATAGCGTATTCCGCTGCAGGCTTCGACAACAGACCAACTGCCGTTGGGAATGACGAAATTGCGGCCTTCGCGAAACACCGGAACGCCGCTGAAGCGCAGTGCACCGATAGTGAAGTCCGCAGTCATGTCCATCATGACCGGCAGGAGGAATTCTCCGGCCGGCACCGCGAAGACCAGGAAGCCAAGAGGAAAGGCGATGGCCTTGACGATTTGCGTGCCGACTATCGCCCAGGTCGCGAAAATCATCATGAAGAGCAAGGCGAACTGCGCCACGCCCACGACGCTCGCAAGTTCCGCCAGCAGCCAGGCGAAGCCGGCCAAAGCCAGAAAAAGCAGCGCCAGCGGAGCAGGTTTCGCCGGCAAGGCGGCAAGCACGGCGCGCCGGCGCCACACCAACCATGCCGAGATGGGCAGGACGACGAAGCCGTGAGCGAAGGTCTCGGCGCGCTCCCAGATATGCACGACGGAAAGTGCCGTGTCGGCATACCAGCCCAGCATGCAGAGCATGACGAGGATGACGAGCACACCGGCGCTGCGCGTGCTCATGTCCAAACCGGTGGAATTCGGCGAGCTCGGAAGCTCGACGCCTGGGCCTGGAACACAGGCCGAGAATGGGGGGGGCGCAGGCCTTTCCATCAGCCGAGATTGCGCACGATGAAGGGCCCGATCATGTTGGCCAGGCCGACGGGCATACGACGCCAGGCTTCGATCAGTAGGCGAAACTTTGGGTTATTCGGGTTGTTCTGCGGGATGCTGTCGCCGCGATAGAGGCGATATTCGTAGTGCAGCGGCTGCGCCTCGAAGCCCCAGTTCTTCTTGAAATCGAACGACCCGCTGCCGCGCTTGCTTCGGCCGTAGTCGAACACCTTGCAGCCCCGCTCGCAGGCGCGACGCATCAATTCCCAATACTTGAAATCGTTTCCTGCCAGCTCGCGCGCGGCGACCGCATCGCCGGCGTAATAGGGCAGCACCTGATCACGGAAATAGAAGCTCATGACGCCGCTGAGCGCTTGGCCTTTCGGATCGACGACGATCATCACCTCGCAGTCATCGCCAAACACAGCCTTGAGGCGTTCGAAATAGCGCTTGGGCATGGCCGGCGTGCCATGACGATGGACGTTGTCGGCATAAAGGGCGAAGAAGCGCCCGACGCCGGCGTCGATCTCGCTTGCCAATCCGCTTTTGATGCCTTTGCGCACCATGGCCCGCTGCTTGCGAGGGATGGCGAGCATATTGTCCTCGACCCGGGGCAGGATGGGCTTGCGAAATGTGACGTAGAGATCCTGTTCCGGCCAGTCGGCGTGCGTCCGCACGCAATTGCGGAACTCCAGGAAGTCCGCGCCGCAGCGCTGAGCCAGGCGCTCGGCTTCTGTTTCCAGCATGGCACGGGCCTCGACATCGGTCGCCGCGACGCCGCCATAGGCGCAGAAAGGCAATGAGGCCATCGAATTGCCGAACAATCGGCTGTTCACCTGGGCCAGCGGCAGCACGCCGCAGAGTTCCTCGTCCCGTTCGGCGTAGAGGAACCAGGCGCGATGACCGAACACCTCTTCAATTATCGTTTTCCAGCCGGACCGATGGAAAAAGGTGGCATCCGGGCAGGCGGCGACGAAGCGATCCCAGCGCACTTCATCCGCGCGCGTCAGCTGCTTCATCGACACTGGCTCACTTGGCATCGCGGCCTCCTGTTCGCAACGCATCGCGGGGCTGCCCGAGAAAGACCCGGTCGGCCCGACCCCATGCGAAGTCGCCCAAGAGACGACGCAACCGGTACTCCATGACGCCAAGATTCACATAGTGGCGAAAGCGCGTCTTGCTGCCGACGCCTTTCACCCGCGGTTGTTCCGGGTCGATCTCCCAAGGGTGGAAATAGAATATCGCAGGCTGTTTATCGACATCATTGACGCGCCGGATGCACCAGACCGACCAGGCATAGGGCATCAGGCGGAAATAGCCGCCGCCACCGGCCGGCCAGTTCTTCTGAAAAAGGCGTACCGTTGTCACCGGGACTTCGAGCAGTTCGCCGCGCGACAAATAGGCAAAGCGCGGTGAGTCCGGCATTCCGTAGTGGTCGTGGGCAATCGGGTAGATGCTGGAACTGTAGCGATAGCCGGCCTGTTCGATGCAATCGAGAGCCCAGGGATTGCTGTTCCCGATCGAAAAGCTCGGCGCACGATAGCCTTTGACTTCGCAGTCGACCAGATCCTCCAGCACCAGTTTGGCCAGCTGAATATCGGCAAGAAACGCTTCCGGCGACTGTTCGTTGGCACGAAGATGGCCATAGCCGTGGCTGGCAAGCTCATGGCCGGCGGCGGCGATGCGCCGCACCAGGGCGGGATAACGCACCGCCACCCAGCCCAGGGTGAAGAATGTCGCGCTGACGCCTTTCTGGTCGAGCATGGCAAGAATCCGCTCGATATTCATTTCGACCCGACAGGAAAGGTCGCCCCATTGAGAACGGGGGATATGCGGAGCCAGCGCCGAAACATGGAAATAGTCCTCTACATCGACGGTCAATGCATTGACGATGCCTTCGATGCCCGCCGCCCGCGCGGCTTTCATCTTCCGGACCCCGCTGACGCCGTGGCGGAGAGTGCCCGTTCAAGCAGCGTCAGTCTTTCCTCGAGATCTGCCGCGTGGATGCCGAATGGGCCGACGTCGGCACCGGGCGAACGCGTCATCGCGTCGATCGCCTTGCGCATTGAGGACAACGCCGGAGCGTTTGCAAGCTCTGCGCCCTCGGCAGCGCTATCCCGAGCGCCGGCAGAACCACCGCCTTCCGCCACGATCTCGCCGCTCACCTCGCTCACATCGGATCCTGCAAATACTTCCTTGCCGGAAAGGAAGCCGGCCAGCATGAGCCGGTCGCAGAGCGTATTGATGCGCCGTGGAATTCCGCCGGTGAACTGGTAGATCGCCTGAAAGGCCTCCGCCTCGAAACGCGGCCTGTTGTTCCAGCCGACGTGCTGCAACCGGTGTTCGATATAGGCTCGGGTCTCGGCTTCGTTCATCGGCCCTAGGTGATAGGAGGCGATCACCCGCTGGCGCAACTGCTGCATGTGCGGGCTCAACATGGTGCTGCGAAATTCCGGCTGGCCGACGAGAAAGCTCTGCAACAGGGCGTGCTCGCCTAGCTGGAAATTGGACAACATGCGCAGCTCCTCGACTGCGCGCGGCGTGAGATTCTGCGCCTCGTCAACGATCAACAGGACTCGCTTGCCTTTCGAGGTCACGGAGACCAGATAAGTTTCCAGGACCAGCAACAATTGCGACTTTTCCAGAGTCCTGCTGGGTAGGCCGAATGCCGCGACCACCAGACGCAGCATATCCTGTGCGTCCAATTGCGTGCTGACCAGTTGGCCGGCCACGACCTTCTTCGGATCGAGCTTATTCAGCAGATTGCGTACCAGGGTCGTCTTGCCCGCGCCCACTTCGCCGGTGATGACGATGAAGCCTTCGCTCTGATGCAAGCCGTACTCGAGGTAGGCCTGCGCCCGCTTGTGGCCCGAGCTGCCGAAGAAGAATGAGGGGTCAGGATTGAGCTGAAACGGCTTGCCAGTCAATCCATAGAAGCTTTCGTACATGAATTGTAGTCAGAACAGAAAAATCAGTGTGGCGTATATGGCATTCTCGCGATAATCGCTGGAGCTTCCGACGAAATTGACGCGTCGCAGGCCAAACGCAGCGTTGCTCTTCGGCGATAGTTGCGTGCTCAAGTTCAGGGTCCAAAGATTCTGCATCGAAGTCGTCATGCCGGTGCCCTCGGCGGAACTGCGGCTATGAGTGTACGAGGCACTGAGGGAGGTCAGCGCCGATAGTGCGTGATTCCAGCTGACGCCTCCCGCGTTCTGGACTATCGTGCCTTGGTTGTTTATATCGGTGGTCGTCGAAAACCCCGGGGCAGCCGCCTGAACATTGGACCGGGATGCGGTGAAGGTGAGCATGTTGCGCGCCCCGATCAGCGCATAGGACGCCTGCAAACGCTTTTGCAGAACGATTTGATTGGTCAGAAAGCCTATTGTCGGCACCAGGTTTGCCGAGGCGCCAAGGAGACTCGTGGCCACTGCCAAGCGATTATCCGGCGTCCCCGCCGCAGGTGCAGGCAGGGCGTTTGCGACCAGTTGCGCGAGCGTCGTTCCCTGACCGGTAAACAATAACGTCGGGGTGTTGGTCAAATCGCGTGTCAATGCCACATCCAGGGCACTCAAGGGCATGCGGTGCTTGAAGAGCAGGGAGTAACTGGGTCCGAACAGGCGTTGATCACGCTCGCCGACCAGCGAGGTCCATTCCTCGGGCGTCCATTGAAAACCGAAGCCGTGCGTGCCGCTCGATTGCTTGCCGAACAGGACATTGTTCTTTTCGTATCCGGCGTTGACGGAAAGTTTCAGCTCCGGATCGACGTTAAGGTAGAGACTGCCTCGATAGAGTTCGCTATCGGCAGAGGTGCTATTGCTGTAATCCGTGCTCCTCCGGTCGTAGTCTAAACCCCAGTCGAGAGCGCTCAGCGGCGAGGCGCCTCTCAGCGTCCCCACCCATTCGTTGGTCTGGCTGCGGGACAGCTGATTCGCCCCGGAATCGGCGCCAAAGGTGTTGTGGCGCAATTCATAATTTGCAGTCGAACCCAACAGACCCTTGATATAGGGACTGAAGGAATAGTTGGAAACATTGATGCGATTGGCACTGACATTGGTGTTATCGACCGGTTGCGGGCCGAAGGCGGAAATATTCTGCTGCGACACGCCGGCCCTGGCATCGAGATAAAGCCACTTCTCGATCGCTTCGATGCTGGTGCTGGCGTTCAGCTGGTTGTTGCCGGCGTTCCTGTAAGAATCATTGAGATAGCTCAGGCTTTGCCTGGTGTAATCGAGACTCAGCTTGACCCGGGCACCGTCTCCCCGGACCTGGAAGCCTGGCGATAGCTCAACGATGGTATCGCCATGCTCCTGGCCCGGCGCCGCCAATGCAACATTGTCGGAATAGGTTCCGCCGATCTTCACGCTGGGTGTGATGGTCCATGATTCAGCTCGGGCCGGAAGACTGGCGAAGCCGCCGCCACACAGCGTCAGCGCCATGCCGAGAAGATAAGGGGTGGATGTATTCCGGAGTGAAGACACGGTAAGGTCCATCGCGCTGGCTACCCAGGAGTAAACCGCGTTTTTAGTAAGTGCCGTAGCCATAGCCGGCGTAGCCATAGCCGCCGGAATTGGTGGCAACGCTCTTGTTTAGCATCATCAATACCACCGGGCACGACTCGATCGTCTTCAGTGCCTGCTTCACCGCCGCGTGAGGCGTCTTACCCGCTTCGACGACCATGACGATCTGGCCCATGTGGGTCGCCAGCACCCGCGATTCGGTGGTCACCAGCAAGGGCGGCGAATCGAAGATGATGATGCGATCTGAATAGCGTGAAGCAATCTCATCGATCAGTCGGCGCATCGACTCGCTGGCGAGAAGTTCGGTCGCATGCTTGTACCGCCCCCCTCCCGGAAGAATCGACAGCTTCTCGACGTTGGTGCGCAGCAGCACGTCGCCCAGGTCAATCTTTTCGTCCAGAAGCACGTCCAGAAGCCCCTTCGACTTCGGCAACCCGAGGTAAGTGAGTACGGACGCGTGAGAGATGTCTGCGTCAACCAGCAAGACTCTCAGATCCATCTCCATCGCAATGCTCATCGCCAGGTTGATCGACGTGAAGCTCTTGCCTTCGCCCGGCAGTGAACTGGTCACCATGATCATGTTGCCGTTCCTGAGAGGCGCACCGCCATCCCCTCGGGCATTGACGAGCAAAGGGCGCTTGATTACACGAAACTCGTCCGCCAATTGAGAATGCGAGGATTCCGGCGTGACGAAGTTCTTCGCGGCAAGCGCCTGCAGGTCGATGTCGACGTGGAGGGTCGATTCCTCGTTTGCCGAAGACCAAGCCGATTCCATTTCCGCCACCTTCTCGAGCGTCCGACCGCGATCATGGAATGCGGAACCCCCCGCCTCGTTGATTTCCGTGACGCCGCGGCTGTCGGCGTCGGCGGCATCGGAGCTCAGGACCTCCTCGTCCCCGCCCGACACCGACATGCCGGCACGCTTGAGTTCGTCGAGGCGTTTGGCCGCTTGTTCGATTATGCTCAAGGCACTCTCCGGATCAAGTATTGCGGGCAGTGACCAGCCACAGCGTCATCAATGTTGCCCCATAGGAGGCAACGAGGCCGCCCAGTCCGGCAAAGAAGACCACTAGGCGGCGACGGTTCTGGCGCAGCGAAGCTTCGTTGTGCAAAAGGGAGACAATTCCGAGTACGGGAAACCCGGTCACATCCGACAGACTGCGACCGTCAATGAAGGTCGGACGAACCTGGCTGACGACGAAACTGACGGCCATGCCGGCAAGCAAGGAACCTATTAGCACCAGTGGCAGGAACAACATCCGGTTCGGCGCAACCGGTGTGGGCGACACTCGGGGCGGGTCGATCATGCGAAAGTCGGCCACGCCCGTCGTCGTTCCCATCTGCTCGGACATCGAAGCGGACTCGCGCCGGGAGACCAAGGCTTCATAGCTTTTTTTCAAAATGTCATAGTCACGGTTCAGCTGGGAGAATTCGGAATCGATTTCAGGTTGCCGCCTGACGGTACTACTGAGCTCGTTGAACCGGGACTGGTATTCGGATACCCGCGCACGCAGGGAAGCGACATTCGCCGCCGCTTCGGTCAGCGCCACTTTCAGTTGCTGAACGACAGGATTGCCGTTGTCGGATACCACCTGGCCGGCCGACGCCTTCCTTCTCGCCAGGACCTCCTGGCGCTTCTGCTCTTCGAGCTGGGCGATCAATTTTCTTGCGCCGACTACATCGGGGTGTTGTTCGGTATAACGCTGCAACAGACTGTCGAGGTTTCGCTTCTGCGCATCGATTCGGCCGTCTATTTCGGGCACAGAGACGAGCGAGGCGCTTTCGGCCGTTTCCGGAAGGAGCACAGGCTCTTCACCGGACAGTTCGCGCCTGATCACATCCCGGGAGTTTTCGGCTTCGCGCAATTCCAGCCGGGCATCCTTGAGCTTGGCGCTGATGTCGCCGATGCGGGAAAAGTAATTCTTGCCTTCCTCCGCTACCTCCAGGTTCTTCAGCTTGAAGTCCTTCAAGCGCCCTTCGGCCTCCTCGAGCTTTTTTTCATACGTTTCGATCTGACCTTGAATGAATTTCAGCGCCGAGTCCGAGTCCTTGCGCTTGTCTCCGATGCCGGATTCGACAAAGATCGAAACAAGCGATTGCACAACGCGCTTCGCCCTTTCAGGTTTCGTATCGACATACGACAGGGTATAAAGGTTGTCGCGACCGATGCTCTTGATCTCAAGCGTCTTCATCAAGCTATCAATTAAGCGCTCCTGGTCTTCCTTGGTCTTGGTGCCAAGATCCAAATCCGCCATGCGGGTCAGCTTCGCCACGTTTGGACGGCTGATCAAGGTACGGCTGAGTATCGACATCTGCTGATCGATATTCGGTTGAGCCGCCAGACCCGACATCAGAGGTCGCAGCACGGATTGCGTATCGACGTAGATCCGCGCCGATGCCTCGTACTTGTCCGGCATGCTGAGAACGACCACGATTCCCGCGATGCCGACGACCCACGCGGCGAGAAGGCCGTACCACCGCTTCCGCCACATCGCGGTAAGGGTTGCCAACGACTGCTGGATTAGTTCATCCATGGAAAATTCTGCCGGTTGTCAGTATGAATGAATCACTTTTTGCTGAATGCGGCCGAGACTGACTGCGTTGAAGTCAGAACCAGCTTTGCGGGATGATCAACACATCGCCGGGCTTCATTTCCACATTTGCCGAAACGTCGCCGCGTTTGACCAGATCCTTCAGCCTGACCGAGTACTGCTTGTTATTCTCCGAGGCGCGCAGGATGGTGGCGCGGTTGCCGTCGGCAAAGTCCGTCATCCCGCCCACTGCGATCATGACATCGAGCAGGGTCATCTTTTGCTTGTAGGCCAGTACCTGAGGTTTGGCGGCCTGGCCGATGACGCGAACCTGCTCGCTATAGGGGCCGACGAAGCCGGTGACTATGACCGTAACGACCGGGTCGCGGATAAACTTGGCAAGTGCCTTCTCGATGTCCCGCGCCAAAGTGCTCGGGTCCTTGCCCATTGCCAGCAGGTCCTCTACCAACGGCGTTGTGATCTTGCCGTCCGGGCGAACCGGGACAGTCATCGACAGTTCCGGGTTGCGCCAGACGACGATATTGACTGCATCCCCGGGACCAATGATGTAGTTATATCCGTCGGTCATGGCATTTGACGGTGCAGAGGGTAACTGCGATGCGCAACCTGCGGCCATCAGAACGACGGCAATGCCTATTAACGACTTGTATGTGCGGCTTATTTGTTCTCTCAGGCAAACTCTGATGTTACTCATATCGCCCCCTCTTGCACGTATGTTAAAGGTCATGGTGTTTCGCAGCTTATCTGTTTGTCATATTCAAAGCAAGTATTTTCTAGCGATTTTCGGACGCTGTTCCGAGAATCGACATATGCATTTCCAACTGCGCCGTCTAATCGACCGCTTTCAGCAGCGCTTCCAGGTAGCGCACCGGAATGGCGTAGGTGATTCCGCTGGGATGACTGAGGGCGCTTTCCTTCGTGCCCTTCACCAACACCATGTTGATGATGCCGATGACCTCTCCGCTGTCCACGTCGTAAAGCGGGCTGCCGCTGCTTCCGGGGTATGCGGACGCATCGAGCTGATAGATTTCGAACGAGCCGCTGGCGAGACGTTTGATCTGCTTCTCCGTGAGCTGGCTGGCGGCAGCGCCGGGAATCGCAACGGGCGCAATTGCCGAGATGATGCTTCGGTTGGTGGCGGGAAAAAATCCCAAGACACCGACCAGCGGAAATCCGCTGAAGGCGACCGACTGCCCCTCGCGCACGTCGGCGCCATCGGTCACGGCCAGGCGCAACGCCGGCAGTGGCCGACCTTCTATCTTCAGCAGGACCAGATCGTGCTCCGGATCAGAGGCAAGTTCGCGCGCCGGCCGTGCCTGCGCATCACCGCTCTCGCTCCTGACCAGCACGGTCAGCGCTTCATGCTCATCCAAACGGTTCATGATCGCTGCGACATGGGCATTGGTTGCGACCATGGTGCCGTCGCCTACAACGAAGCCGGTGCCGAAGGCTTGATAGGCGGGACTCCTGAATTTATTCAAAGTGCCTACCGCCACCAGGGAGGGCCGGATAAGTTCGACCGTTTCCGGCAGTGCCGCGACAACCGGTCTGCCAACAATGACTGATGTGAGCACCATTGCGAGCGTGACGCGGCCCGCGAGCCTTGTCACAGTCGCCATACGCTGATTCCGGAAGCCCTGAGCGCAACGGCGTCGAACTGACATTTGACATCGACCATGGTGCCGTTCCGCCAAAGCTTGTTGAGGTAGTCCGACAGCGGGCGGTCTGCATATTCCCTATGGGAAACTGCGGCGACGATGGCGGCCGACTTCGGCAGATCGGCCCATGCCACGAGCTCCACACCATATTCGTGTATGGATTGTTCGGCATCGGCAACCGGGTCATGCACGTGCACTTCAATTCCGTAGGATTGCAGCTCGTCGATGACGTCGATGACCCTCGAGTTGCGCAGGTCCGGGCAGTTTTCCTTGAAGCTCAGGCCCAGCACGATGACTGGCGCCCCCTTGATCGCGACGCCGTTGTGCACCATGTGCTTGATCGTCTGTTCGGCGATGAATTTGCCCATGCCGTCATTGATGCGGCGGCCGGCAAGGATGACCTGCGGGTGATAGCCGAGCATGTCGGCCTTGTGCGTCAGATAATATGGGTCGACGCCGATGCAGTGACCGCCGACAAGACCGGGCCGAAACGGCAGGAAATTCCACTTGGTACCTGCCGCCTTGAGAACGTCCAGCGTGTCGATGCCGATCCGGTCGAAGATTATGGCAAGCTCGTTCATCAGGGCGATATTGAGATCCCGCTGGGTATTCTCGATCACCTTGGCCGCTTCGGCGACCTTGATGCTGGCTACGGGATGAACGCCCGCGGTAATGATGCTGCCGTATACGTCGGTGACCCGCTGAAGTGTTTCAGGCGTGTCGCCGGACACGACCTTGACGATCTTGGTCAAGGTCCTTTCCTTGTCGCCCGGATTGATCCTTTCCGGCGAGTAGCCGACGAAGAAGTCTTTCTTCCATTGCCCTCCCGAAAACTTCTCGATCACAGGGATGCAGATTTCCTCGGTGGCGCCCGGGTAAACGGTCGATTCGAAAACGACCGTGGCACCGGGCTTCAGGTTGCGACCGACGAATTCGCTTGCGCTCAGCAAGGGGCTGAAGTCCGGTTGATGTGCGTCTCCTACGGGCGTAGGCACCGCGACGATGACGAAATCCGCTTCCGTCAGGGCCGTAGGATCGGTCGTGCAATAAAGCTGCGTCGCGGCCATCAGTTCTTCCCGGCTGACTTCGCCCGTGGGGTCGTTGAATTGAAGGTACTGCGCAACCTTCTCCCTGGACAGGTCCAGGCCGACAGTTCGATATTTCTTGCCGAACGCGACGGCAAGCGGCAACCCGACATAACCGAGGCCGACAACGGCGATGGTAGTCATTCAAAGGTCCTTGAATTGCGCGATAGCCGCAGCCCGTGCAGGGTTGCTCTCGTCCAGGTTGAGAATCGGATCCAGCTCTTTCCTGGCGGACTCCCTCTGACCGATTCTGGCGAGCGTCTTCACCAGATCGACGCGGATCTCCCAGGCATTGGGCGCGAGCGTAACCGCCTTGCGCAGGGTTTCGAGAGCGCGCGTCGCCTCACCTTTGTCGGCCAGCAGCATGCCCAGGGTATCGAGGATGGCCGGCTCGTTTGGCCGCAGCAGATTCGCCTGTTCCGCGTAGTCGATGGCTTTCGGATCCTTGATCTGGCCCGCGGCCCAGGCGAGGTTATTCAAGATTACCGGATTCTTCGGGTCTAGGGCGAGGATGGATTTATATTGCCTGACGGCGAGATCGTATTGCTTGGCGCCCAGGCTGACGCCCGCGAGGTAGGCACGATAGGGGATGTCCTTCGGATTATCTCGGAGCCACTCGGCGGAGAGCTTTTCGGCTTCCACTTTCTGGTTGGCTCCGATCAGCGCAGCATGGAGTTTTATCGCCAGCTCGGTGCTATGGACCTTGGTCAAGCCGCCACGGTAGGCGGCGGCGGCTTCAGTCCATTTCTTCTGCTGGGCATAGCTGTCTCCCTCGGCCTGATAGCCTCTTGCTTCCATTGGCCGCTGCTTCTGAATGGTCTTGGCGATCGCCACGGCTTCGCCCGTTCTGCCGCCGGCGTTATCAACGGCGATCATGCCGAGTTGTGCTTCCAGCAGGTCAGGCTTCATTTCCAGCGCTTTGCGCAGGGTCTGCATGGCCTCTTCGTTGCGCTTGTCCGAGAGTTGCAGCGAAGCCAGCCGCAGCAACGGTTCGGCGGCATTCGGTCGGAGAGCGACGACCCTGGATATCGTCGCGATAGCTTGATTGGTCTCGCCAGCTCGCTGTTGCGCCAGCCCGAGCGCATCGAGGATAAGGGGACTGTCGGGAATAAGCGCCAAAGCGTCCTGCGCCAGGGCTACGGCTTTCTTGGGATCGCCTGCGTTCAGGTAATAGCGGATCTGAGCGAGTCTGGGTTCGACACTGGTCGGGTTGCCGCTGACTGCCCGGTCGATCAGCTCGGTAATGTCTTTGGCCTGCGCACCGGTGGCGGAACGCGCTTGCGCCAGGGCCAGCAGCGCCTGCGGGTTTTTCGGATCCTTCGCTAATATCTTTTCGAACCTTTGCTTCGCCATGTCCCATTTCTTGTCCTGAACGTCAAGCTTGGCGAGCGTCAGCGCAGCGGGGAAATAGACCGGATCGAGCTGCAGCGCAGTTTCCAGATTCTTGCGGCAGGCAGCCATGTCGCCTTTCAACAACATCGCGCCGGCACGCAGGTAATAGGTCAGCGGATTCTTGGGCTGCTTCTTCTCCAGCTTGGCGATCGCAGCCAGCGCCTTGTCCGATTCATTGCGACGCATATAGCCGGCGATGAGCAGCACGTCGGCCTGATACTGGCTGGAATCCAATTCCGATGCAGCTTCCAGTTCATTCAGCCCGGCCACCGGGTCCCCGCTGGCATAGAGCACCTGACCGAAGCGGGCACGGACCGTGGCATCGCTCTTGTTGAGCGTGGCCGCCTGGGCAAAATACCTTTCCGCTTCGGCGATATTGTTGTTGTTCATAAAGACCTCGCCGGCCAGCATGATCAGGCCACTGTCCTCCAGCTTGCCTTTCAGCAGCGGCGTCAGTATCTCCATGGCACGACTTGGTTGGCCGTCTCTCAGGTAGGCCGCGGTGAGAAGACGTGTCGCCGCGACATTGCCCGGCGACTTTTCGAGAACTTTGAGCAGATGATCCTCCGCCTGTGGAAATGAGCTGAGGCGGTATTCCACTTCGCCGGCCAGGAGTTCACCGGGCAGGAAATTCGGCGAAAGCTTGAGTAACTGTTGTGCCGCCTCGCGCGCGGCCGGCAACTCCCTGCGTTTGAGCGAAAGGAGTGCTTGGAGATAAAGAGTCTGTGGAGTCCGCGGCGCAACACTCTTCATCGCGGCAAGCTGGGACGCCGCAATGTCCAGCTTCTGAGACGCCAAGGACAGCATGACGCGGCTGAAGTGCGCGCGAACGTTATCCGGATGGATTGCCAATATCCGCTCATATATCCGGCTGACGCCTTCCCGATCATTGGCGACCGCAAGCAACTCGGCCTTGAGGAAAAGCGCTTCAAGCAGAGCCGGCGACTTGACCAGGACCGCGTCCACCAGCTGGGCGGCGCCGCCAAGATCCTTGTCTGCGGCTTTCAGCCTCGCTTCACCGACCGTGGCCAGGGCATGCTCGGGTCTGGCCGCCAGTGCCCTGTCAAAGGCTTTGCGAGCCTCCTCCGGCTGGAACAGATTCAGATAGGCAAAGCCCACCGTCGCCGCAAGATCCGCCGCCGCATCGCGGTCACCCAGTTCTGTCGAGGAGAATTCCTGGACCAGTTTTTCGCCTTGGCCGCCGTCGAGCATCGCCTCGGCCAGCCGCGGCAGGACGCGTTCGTTCGGGTATTTCAGCTCCTTCGCCTTGCGCAACTCCTTTTCGGCTGAAACCGGGTCGCCGGTCTCGAGCAAGGCATCGCCGAGCAGATAGCGCGCTTCGGCGTTATCAGGGGTCTTTTGCAGCACATTCTTCAATTGGATGATGGCCGACTTGTTGTCATGCCGCTCGATAAATCGCTTCGCCGAAGCCAGCATGTTGTCGGGGCTCTCGGCCCCGCAGGCCGAAACCAGTGACGCGACCATGCAGGCGGCGACGGTAACGCGCGCTGCGCACACGCAGAAAACTTTCATCATGACCTCCCAGTGGCGACTGCCTACGATATTTCAATATGCCTATGTACTATACTATATCGTATATTCCAATGTCGTATTGAGGTTTTTTCGGCGGGTCTTCAGCATGCCGATGCTGCCTGCCACTTACTGCCGAATGCCGTACCGGTTGATCATGTCGTACAAGGTCGGCCGGCTGACGCCCAGGACCTCTGCGGTCTTGGCTATGTTGCCGTCGAGACGGCCGAGAACGCGGATGATTACGCGCTTTTCCGCATCTTCGCGAACTTGGCGGAGATTGAGCGTTTCGCGGCCGCTCTCGGTCACCTGAATTCCGATGTCGGCTGCCGTGATATGCGACTCATCGGCCATGATCACGGCGCGCTTGATGCAGTTTTCGAGTTCCCTGATGTTTCCGGGCCAGGAATACGCATCGATCGCATCTATGGCATCGCGCCCCAGACTCATCGAATTGCGTTTTTGCTCGGCGCCGAAGCGCCGCAGGAAAGCATGCGCCAACAGCGCTGCATCGCCTTTGCGGTCCCTGAGGGGCGGTATCTTCACGACGATTTCGGCGAGGCGGTAGAACAGGTCTTCGCGGAAGTGGATCTGATTGCTTTGCGGGTTCAGATCCTGATGGGTTGCGCATATGACGCGCACGTCGATCGGGATCTCCTCGCGCCCTCCGACCCGCTCGATCACCCGCTCCTGCAGGAATCGCAACAGCTTGGCTTGCAGCGAGGCGGGCAGGTCACCGATTTCGTCGAGAAGAAGGGTGCCGCGGTTTGCCGTTTCGATCTTGCCCAAAGTCAGTTTGTTGGCGCCGGTAAAGGCGCCTTTTTCGTAGCCGAACAGTTCGCTTTCGAGCAGGGTTTCGGGTATTGCGGCGCAATTGATGGCGACGAATCGCTGTTCGCGGCGTGGCGACAGCTCATGTACGGCGCGCGCGAGCACCTCCTTTCCGGTACCGCTGGCTCCCAGCAGCATAACGGTGGCGTTGGTGCCGGCGACCTTTTCAATTGTCCGGCATATCCGTTGCATTTCCGGGTCGCGGGTAATGATTCCCGCCAGCGGACTTGTCGGGGCCTGCGCCGCCAGACGTCTGTTTTCCCGTTGCAGGTCGTAAAGGCGGAATGCGCGATCGATGGTTAGCAGCAGTATTTCGGGTTCGAATGGCTTGGCGAAGAAATCGTAAGCGCCCAGGCCGATTGCCCTGACAGCATTTTCGCGGTCGTTTTGACCGGTCAGGACCACGATCTTGGTATCCGGGGCAAAGGCGAGGAGTTGTTCAAGCAGATTGAATCCTTCTGTGACGCCGTCGGCGTCAGGCGGCAAGCCTAGGTCCATGGTCACCACCGCCGGCTCGTAGCGGCGAAACTGGGCTATCGCACTCTCACGGTCCGTTGCCAGCACTGCCTCATACTGATCGAAGGCCCAGCGCATTTGCATCTGCAAGGCCGGATCATCCTCGACGATCATCAACGCGCGTCTTTTCTCAGCCATGTCTCAACTCCTTGGCGCTGGCCGCAACGACCGCCTTGGGACTGTTGGCCCGCAGTTCAATCCTCACCACGGTGCCTTCATCTTCCCTGCTGTCCACGACGATTCTGCCACCCAGTTCCTTGATGTACTGGGCACTTTCGTATGCTCCGATACCCATTCCGGCCGCCTTGGTCGAGCGGAACGGTTTGAACATGTTTTCCCGAATGAATTCGCGGCTCATACCGCGACCCGTATCACCGACCTCGACAATTGCCTGGTCATTCTCGCGCAGCAACCTGAGCCATACCTTGCCGTCGGCGGGTGTCGCATCGACGGCATTCTGTACCAGGTGACCGATGACGCGCTCCAGGCGGTCGGCATGGCCGAATACCTCGATATCCGCTCGCGTCTCTATGGACAAATGCGGCATTTGGCCCGATCTTGCCCTTTCGATCCGGCCGACAATCGGTGCCAGATCGACTGCACATGGCGCGTTGATGGGCGTGGTACCAGCGCGCAGTTGCAGCAACAATTGCTTCATGCGCTCCACGGCGTTGCTGATGGTCAGAAGCATATCGGCTTGGAATTCCGGGTTATCCCGGTGCCTCTCCGCGTTCTTCAGGAGCAGAGACAATTGCGCCACAAGATTTTTCATGTCATGCACCACGAATGCCGACATGCGATTGAATGAATCGAATTTCCTGGCTTCGAGAAGCGCCTCGGCGGCGCGCATATAGGCGATATAGCTGGCAGCTTGTCGCGCTGCGGTCTTCAGCAGATCGAGGACTTCCCAGTTCAACTCGATCCTGGCTCGCGACTGTGCCAGGATGACGAAGCCGATCAGTCCGCCGGAAGCCGATAATGGCACGACCAGCCAGGCATCGCGCAGGGACCCTAGCCACGCCGAAAGTTCCATCTCCACGTATTTCTCAGGTTGATCACGGTACTCAGAAAGATCGATGACCCATTGCGTCCGGTCGAGAAACTTCGCCAAGGTGCTGTCGGCCGATTCAATTTCAGCGATCTCGGCCATATTCAAACGCGCTGCCTGTCGATATTCCCCGGACGGCTCGGCAAGCCACAGCATGCCGCCGGGGCTTTCAACCAGATCGGCGAGAGCGCGGATGGCATGTTCGAGCAGGCCGAACTGCCTGTCGCCGACCGTGAGCGACTGCGTGAAGCGCAGCCACTCCTCGCGGTAGTCGTAACGGTAATTATAGAAATGCTTGTTGACGAGAACCCGCAATTTCGAGCGCAGGCTGCCCGAATAGAATAGGAGGCCGAAGCTCAGAAAGCCCGTGAAAAGTAGCATCACCTGGAGTGCGCCACCCCAATGGTTGCCGAAATAGCGCACGTAATAGCCGGCACCGGCGAGGGTTACGAGATATAGCCCGGAACCGAGCAGAGCGGTTGAATGGAAGACCACCTGGCGCGACACGGCGATTTCGAAAGCCCAGTCCTTGTTGCGTGCGGTAGATACCGCGATCAGCGGGACGATCAGCACATTGGCGACGCCGCGGCTGATCCAGACATCGATATCAAGCTGATTGAAAAGGAATGCGTTGCTGTACATGTAGAGATCGAAACAAAAGGCCGCACCGAGACCCAGGCACAAGGGCTTGATACCCCAACGGGCATGCGCCGAAATGTTTCTGAATACTTGTTCGACCAGAATCAAACCGACAATCGCCAGGGCCATGGGTGCGAAAAAGGCAAACCGCGAGTCCTTTCCGAAAATGGCTGCGGACAGTGACGGCGCGGAATTCAGGCCGAAAGCGGCGACGGCCAGCAAAGCGATGCCAATGACAGACCAGGCGTACAAACGGTAGCTGCTGCCGCTGTCGCTTCTGCGGAATGAAAACAGCAAGGCCAGGAGCAAGCCGCACCAGGCGCAAATGCGCAGGGTGTCGAACAGATTGGCGGCGATCCGGAGACCGTTATGACCTGTCGCGGAATAGACTGCAGCGGCGACTGCCCAGCAACAACTGAGCACGATCGCTGCCAGAACCAAGCCGCCGCGTTTGCCGCCGCGCCAGCCGAACCCGAGTTGCACCGAGAATGCGGCAAAGCCCGAGGCGGCCAGAGCGTAGGACAAAGTGGCCGCGTTGCTCATGAACGGGTTCATGTCGTGCCTTAATGAGGCGTCGGGACTTGCATCGACAGGGCGGCGTTATTGAGCGCCATTGCCCGAGAGAACGACTTTCACCGTTTTGAACAGGATCAATATGTCAAGGAATATCGTATGGTTCTTGACGTAATACAGGTCGAACTGGAGCTTGTGCAGGGCATCATCAACGCTGTTGCCGTACCTGTAGCTGACCTGCGCCCAGCCGGTGAGACCTGGTTTGATGCTGTGCCTTGCCGAATAGAAGGGTATTTGCTCTGCCAACTGCTCGACGAAGTACGGCCTTTCCGGCCGCGGGCCCACCAAGCTCATCTCGCCCCTGATAACGTTGAAGATCTGCGGCAACTCGTCGATGCGGTAACGGCGAATGAACTGCCCGACGCGGGTGATGCGCGAGTCCTTGGCGTTGGCCCAACGAGGAATGCCGTCGGCTTCGGCATCAATACGCATGCTCCTGAATTTGAGCACCTCGAAGGATTTCATCTGGCGCCCCACTCTTTCCTGCCGATAAAAGACGGGGCCTCTGCTTTCGAGTGTGATCGCGATAGCCGTCACGAACATCACCGGCAAGGTGGCCGTGAGCAGGACAAGCGACGCGCCGAGGTCGAAGGAGCGCTTTACAAGACTGCGCATGCGACCCTGACGAAAGCCATCGCCGAAGATCAGCCAACTGGCGCGCAGGGCATCGATCCGCACTTCGCCGCCGAGGTGCTCGAAGAAGGTGGCCTGCTCGACCACGCGCACACCTTCCAGCTTGCATGTCAGCAACTGCTCCAAGGTCATGGCGTCGCCGCGGCGCTCCCGAAGTGCTACGATGATTTCATCGACGCCATGGCTTTTGACCGTATCGACAATGGACACGATCTTGGGAAGTATCCGCTGGGGCGACACGGCCACATCGCCGGAGTCAAGCGAATAGAAGCCGACCATGGTCAGGCCGGGGAAGGCGGAAGTTCTGAGGGCCTTCTCGACGGCGGCGGCCTCGGGTCCCGTTCCGATGACCAGGACGCGGTAGGCGAAAGGGCCTGCGAAGAGCGTGTTGATGAAGATGGCGCGCACGGCAAGAATGCCGCTCAGGGCAAGTACATTGTTGATCACCAGCGAGTCCAGCCAACGGGAGTCGACAAAGAACCAATGTGATGCGGAAAACAGAAATACAAAACCCAGCGAGAATGCGAACAGGATCCGCGCTGCGGCGCTGCCAAAGGTTCGCGGCTGATCGCGGCGATAAAGGCCGAAGGCGCTGATCATCGTGGTCATGAATACAGCGAATAGCAAGGCGGGGTAGAGCAAGGCGGTGAGGTCGGAATTGCCGGCGGTTCGCTGCAGCATGCCGCCGAAGAAGATGATGCCGAACAGCAGAAATGCCTCGAACCCCATCTGAAACAGGGTGTTGGAGGGAAAATAGTAGCTAAACAGGCGTACCATTTGAGGCCCCTTTGCTCGCTTTTTCCGGGATGCCGGAACCGACGTCTCATGATTATGGCATATTTCCAATCCTGCGTATATGCGTTTGGCATGCAGTGATCATCCGGTGTGGGCGGGGCTGACCTGGACCGAGCCGGAAGCATTCCAGGGCCACAGGCGGCGATACCCCGACTATGGCGGAACGAGGCACTGGTACAATCGGCACATGTTTCCCTACGCTTTTGTTCGCCCTTTGCTGTTCGGCCTGGATGCCGAGACCGCCCACGACCTGACCATCGCCGGTCTGCGCCGCTTCGCATGCCTATTGCCGACGACGGACGCGGCAGCCGGCCCGCCGGTCTCCGTCATGGGCCTGAATTTCCCCAACCGCGTCGGCCTGGCCGCCGGTCTGGACAAGAACGGCGAAGCCATCGACGGCCTCGCCAAGCTCGGCTTCGGTCATATCGAGATCGGCACGGTCACGCCGCAGCCGCAGCCGGGCAATCCCAAGCCGCGCCTGTTCCGCCTGCCGGCGCAACAGGCGCTGATAAATCGCATGGGCTTCAACAACCGGGGGGTCGCGGTACTGCTGGAAAACGTCAAGAGCGCGAAATTCAAGGGCATCCTCGGCATCAACATCGGCAAGAACGCCGCCACCCCTATGGCATGCGCCGCCGAAGACTATGTTCTTTGTCTCGAGAAGGTGTACCCGTTTGCCAGTTACGTCACGGTCAATATTTCCTCGCCCAACACCCGGGACCTCCGGAAGTTGCAGGGGGAGGACCAGCTCGAGGCCTTGCTATCGACCTTGAAGGGCCGACAGGTTGCGCTGGCCGACCGGCATGGCCGCTACGTTCCGCTGACGCTCAAGCTGGCGCCCGACCTCGACCCGGCGCAGATCCAGGGCATCGCCGATGCCTTGCGTCGCCGCCGCTTCGACGCCGTGATCGCCACCAATACCACGGTATCCCGACCGGGAATCGCCGGAGAACCCGACGCCGCCCAGGCCGGCGGATTATCCGGCGCGCCGCTGTTCGAGCTTTCCACCGCGGTGGTGGCAGCGCTGGCGAAAGCCCTGGCCGGCGAGTTGCCGATCATCGCCGCGGGGGGCATCACCGACGGCAAGCGGGCCGCGGCAAAGCTCGCCGCCGGTGCGGAACTGGTGCAGATCTACAGCGGCCTCATCTATCGCGGTCCGGAACTGGTCGGCGAATGCCTCAGGGCAACCAGAGATGATTCGAGATGAACGGCATGCTCATCGCCGTGGGCCTGTGCGCACTGGTGTTCGGCATGGCGCTGGCTTACGCTCCGCTCAGGCGCAAGTTCGACAGGAGGTCCCTGGTCGAGAGAATCGACGCCATCCTGCCCCAGACGCAGTGCCGCCAGTGCGGCTATCCGGGCTGCCTGCCTTATGCCGAAGCCATCGCCGAGGGAAAGGCGGACATCAACCAGTGCCCGCCCGGCGGTGCGGCGGGCATCAGGCGGCTCGCCAGGCTGCTCGGCCGCAAAATCAAACCGCTTTCGGCCGCGCACGGCGTCGAAAAGCCCCGGGCCGTCGCCTTCATCGACGAGCAGTTGTGCATCGGCTGTACCCTCTGCATCCAGGCCTGCCCGGTGGATGCGATCGTCGGCGCCGCCAAGCAGATGCACACCGTCGTGCCATCGCTATGCACCGGTTGTGCGCTGTGCCTGGCGCCGTGTCCGGTCGATTGCATCCGCATGGTGCCCGTTGTCCGGCGCAATCAGTGGACTCCGGTAGCGTGGCTGGGTCGCAGGGCGCAGGCGGAAGCGGACGCGGCGCGCGAGCGTTTCCGCAACCGGAATCTCCGCCTCGAGCGCGAACAGCGGGAAAAGGCCGCACGTCTCAAAGCCCGGGCCGAAACATCCGCCCAGGACCCGAAAAGAGCACTGATCGCCGCCGCCATCGAGCGTGCCCGCCTGCAGAAGGAACAGGTAAGGCCGCAGAACGTCACCGACCTTAGTCCGGCGACGCGCGCGACCATTGCCGCGATCGAGGCGCGCCGGACCGGTTCCGGCAAAACCCCGGACGCCCCCGCTCGCGAGGAGCCGTGACCGATCCATGAGCCCGAAGAAGATCCGCGCGCTGTTTGAACGCCTCGCTGCGGCCTGCCCGCTGCCCGCCACCGAACTGGAGTACGCGACACCCTTCCAGCTCTTGGTGGCCGTGATCCTCTCCGCTCAGGCGACCGACAAGGGCGTCAACCTGGCCACCCGGAAGCTGTTTCGCGACGCCCCGACGCCGCAGAAGATTGCCGCCCTGGGCGAAGAAAAGCTGGCCGGCTACATCAGGAGCATCGGCCTGTATCCGACCAAGGCGAGGAATATCGTCGCCATGGCCAGGCTCCTGATCGAGCGCCACGGCGGCGAAGTGCCGCACCAGCGCGCCGCGCTCGAGGACCTGCCCGGCGTCGGCCGCAAGACCGCCAACGTGATTCTCAACACCGTGTTCAACGAGCCGGTGATCGCCGTCGACACCCATATCTTCCGCCTGGCCAACCGCACCGGACTGGCACCCGGCAAGGACGTCCGCGCGGTCGAGGACAGGCTGAACAAAGTTGTCCCACGCGAATACCGCCTGCATGCGCACCACTGGCTGATCCTTCACGGCCGCTATGTCTGCAAAGCGCGGAAGCCCGAGTGTTGGCGCTGCCTGATCCGCGACCTGTGCGACTGTCCCGACAAGACGGAGGTTTAGATCCGATGTTCAGTCCAACACGCGAAGAGGCGCGACGCTTCTTCCTCGATTCCTGGGACAAGCGCAGCCGTGGCCTGCCGCTGACGCCTCTGGAACACACGGCCGCCGACATCGTCTCCCTGCACCCCGAATACCACGGGCTGATGGCAAACGGCGAACGGGCGGTGGCGCGCGACTGGACGCCGGAGCAGGGCGAAGCCAACCCCTTCCTGCATCTTTCCCTGCATCTGGCGATCGAGGAGCAACTGTCGATCGACCAGCCGCCCGGCATCCGCGCCGCCTTCGCGGCCGGCTTGCAGCGCCGCGCCGACCGCCACGAGGCGCTGCACGAGATCCTCGAATGCCTGGGCGAGACGATCTGGCAGGCGCAAAAAAGCGCAGCCCCGCCCGACGGCGCGGCCTACCTCGACTGCGTCAGGCGCCGGCTGCGTTACAATGACAAGCTTCCCCCCTGAGGATTGTTCCCATGCGTTTCGCAGGCAGCACCAACTATGTCGCCACTCCCGATCTGATGCTCGCGGTCAATGCCGCCATCGCGCTCGAGCGGCCCCTGCTCATCAAAGGCGAACCCGGCACCGGCAAGACCATGCTGGCCGAGGAAGTCGCGGCCGCACTCGGCCTGCCCCTGATGCAATGGCACATCAAGTCCACCACCAAGGCGCAGCAGGGTCTCTATGAGTACGACGCGGTCTCCCGTCTGCGCGACTCCCAACTGGGAGACGGCCGCGTCCATGATATCGGCAACTACATCCTCAAGGGCGTGCTCTGGCAGGCCTTCGAGGCCGACGAGCAGACCATCATCCTGATCGACGAGATCGACAAGGCCGACATCGAATTCCCCAACGACCTGCTGCGCGAGCTCGACCGCATGGAGTTCTACGTTTATGAAACGCGGCAGTTGATCAAGGCCCGGCGGCGGCCGCTGGTATTCATCACTTCCAACAACGAGAAGGAACTGCCCGACGCCTTCCTGCGCCGCTGCTTCTTCCACTACATCAAGTTTCCCGACAAGGAGACCATGCAGCGCATCGTCGATGTGCACTTCCCCGGGATCAAGCAGGCGCTGCTGAAGGAAGCGTTGCAGGTCTTCTTCGAACTGCGCGAAGTGCCCGGCCTGAAGAAGAAACCATCGACATCCGAACTCCTGGACTGGCTGAAGCTCCTCCTCGCCGAGGACATCCCGCCCGAGGCGCTGCGCTCGCAGGACAGGAAGGTGGTGGTGCCGCCGCTCGCCGGCGCGCTGCTGAAGAACGAGCAGGATGTGCATCTGTTCGAACGTCTGGTCTTCATGGCAAGGCAGAATCGCTGATACGAACCCTCGCCGATGCTGATCGACTTCTTCCTCCATCTCAAGGCGGCCAAGCTGCCGGTATCGACCAAGGAATTCCTGACGCTGCTGGAAGCCCTGGAGGCGCGGGTCATAGGCCACAGTCTCGACGAATTCTATTTCCTCTCGCGCTCCTGCCTGGTCAAGGACGAATCGAACTACGACAAGTTCGACCGCGCCTTCGGCGGCTATTTCAAGGGCGTCACCGAAGTGCCCGGCCTCGATGCGGAGATTCCCGAGGACTGGCTCAGGATGATGGCGCAGAAGCATCTCACGCCGGAGGAAAAGGCCAAGCTGGAGAAGCTCGGCTGGGACAAGCTGATGGAGCAGCTGAAGCAGCGCCTGGAAGAACAGAAGGGCAGGCACCACGGCGGCTCCAAATGGATCGGGACCGGCGGCAGCTCCCCCTTCGGCAACGGCGGCTACCACCCGGAAGGCATCCGCATCGGCGGCCAGTCTGCCGGCAACCGCAGCGCGATCAAGGTCTGGGAAAAGCGCGAATTCAAGAACCTGGACGATACCGTGGAATTGGGTACGCGCAACATCAAGGTGGCGCTGCGCCGATTGCGCCGCTTCGCGCGGGAAGGTGCGGCGGAGGAACTGGACCTCGACGGCACCATCCGCGACACGGCGCAGAATGCCGGCTGGCTCGATATCAAGATGCGCCCTGAGCGCCACAACAAGATCAAGGTGCTGCTCTTCCTGGATATCGGCGGCTCGATGGACGACCACATCAGACTGTGCGAGGAAATGTTCTCCGCCGCCAAGAGCGAATTCAAGCACCTCGAGTATTTCTACTTCCACAACTGCATCTACGATTACGTCTGGCGCGACAACCGGCGCCGCCACGCCGAACGTTTCCCGCTCCACGACGTGATGCACAAGTATGGCGATGACTACAAGCTGATCCTGGTCGGCGATGCCACCATGAGCCCCTACGAAATCCTCCAGGCCGGCGGCAGCGTCGAATACATGAACGAGGAACCGGGGGCCGCCTGGCTCGCCCGGCTGCTCGAGCGCTATCCCAAAGCCGTCTGGCTCAACCCTGAACCGGAGCGGCTGTGGGAATACCGCCACTCGATCCAGATCATCCGGGACATCATGGGATCCCGCATGTTTCCGCTCTCCATCGACGGCCTCGAGCGGGCCATGCGCCAGTTGAACAAGTAGGCCTTATGCCATTTCAACCGGAAGGCTTGTAGGCCGGGCTTTTGCCCGACTGCCGGCGTGAAGGCCGATCTGCTAGAACCCCTGAACGGGCGGCGCCACTTTCATCACCTCCTCGATCGTGGTGAGGCCCGCCGCGATTTTCAGCGCGCCCGAGATGCGCAGCGGCTTCATCCCCTCCCGCGTCGCCTGTTCCCGGATCTTGGCCAGATCGGCGGCACTGGTGATGAGCTTGTTGACCTCGGGCGACAGCAGCAGGATCTCGTAGATGCCGATGCGGCCCATATAGCCGGTCATGCGGCATTCGAGGCAGCCGACGGGATGGCACAGCGTAGCCGGCATCGTCGACTTCCACGGCGCCACCAGTTCGTTCCATGCGGCCTGGTCTTCCGCGCGCAGGTTCCCGGCCTTCTTGCAGTGAGGGCAGAGCGTGCGCACCAGGCGCTGCGCCATCACGCCGAGGATGGTGGAATTGAGCAGATAGGCCGGCACGCCCAGGTCGAGCAGACGGGTGATGGCCGAGGGCGCGTCGTTGGTATGCAGGGTGGACAGCACCAGATGGCCGGTCAGCGCCGCCTGGATCGCCATGTCGGCGGTCTCCAGGTCGCGGATCTCGCCGACCATGATGATGTCGGGATCCTGCCGCATCAAGGCGCGTATGCCCGCGGCAAAGCCCATGTCGATGCCCGCGAGCGCCTGCACCTGGTTGAAGGTCGGCTCGACCATCTCGATCGGATCCTCGATGGTGCACACATTCACTTCCGGCGTCGCCAGCGTCTTCAGCGTGGTGTAGAGCGTGGTCGTCTTGCCCGAACCGGTGGGTCCGGTGACCAGGATGATGCCGTTCGGTTGCCGCGTCATCTGCTGCCAGCGCTGCGCATCCTCATCGGAAAAGCCCAGCTCGCGGGCGTCGCGCACCAGCACCTCGGGATCGAAGATGCGCATCACCAGCTTCTCGCCGAATGCCGTGGGCAAGGTCGACAGGCGCAACTCGACCTCCATTCCTTCCGGAGTTCTCGTCTTGATCCGTCCGTCCTGCGGCCGGCGCTTCTCGACCACGTCCATGCGGCCGAGAATCTTGATGCGGCTGGTCATGGCGTTCAGCACCGGCATCGGAATCTGATAAACCTGATGCAGGACGCCGTCAATTCTGAAGCGCACGATCCCCAGGTCGCGCCGCGGCTCGATATGAATATCGCTGGCGCGCTGATCGAAGGCATACTGCCAGAGCCAGTCGACGATATGGACGATGTGCTGGTCGTTGGCGTCCAGGCTGCGGCTGGTCCTGCCCAATTCGACCAGCTGCTCGAAGTTGGTGAGCCCCGAACCTCCGCTGACGTTGCCCGCCAACATCGCCGTCTTCACCGACTTCGCCAGATTGTAGAACTCCACCTGGAAGCGCTCGATGGCGTCGGGGCTGGCGATGACGCGCCGGATTTCCTTGCGCAGGATAGGCCTGAGCTCCGCCTCCCAGGCACGCTGGAAGGGCTCTGCCGTCGCCACCACGACCTCCTGCGTGGTCACCTCCACCGGCAGCACGCGGAAACGCGTCGCATAGGCGCTGGAGATCACCTCGGTGACGGCGGAAAAATCGATTTTGAGCGGGTCGATGTGCAGGTAGTCCAGACCGCACCACTGAGCCAGCCACTGGGTCAGGGTTTCGATGTCGAGCAAGCGGTGCGGCGGCTTGATCGACTTCCACTTCTGCTCCGCCACGACGATCAGCGGATGAATGTCGCCGCGAAAGTAGCGGCGTTCGGTCATGAACTTTTCCGCGGCCGACGCCGCCACCTGGCCGTCGGCGACAAGCGCCGCGCTCACCTCGGCCAGGGTCAGGCGGTGTTCCTTCTGCTCCTTGCTCTGTCGGCCATCCACGGCAGTCGGCATGGCATTCCCAATGCGTAGTCGATGGCCGCACTATAGCCGACAACGGACGCCGGTTCAAAACCGGACCGCAGATCGACGCAAGGGACTGGCTATAATCGCCGCTAGGCAATCGCCGCCCGGCGCGGAAGGCGACATGAAGCGAAACCTGGCCCGAAACCTGACCGCAACGCTCGGCGGCTTGGCTGCCGCCCTGGCCTGCCTTTCCGCAGCCGCCCAGCCCGGCGCTGCGGGCGCTCGGCCCGCGACCGCCGACTGCGGCAGGGCCCGCGATCCGGCGCGCTGCGAGGCCCGCCAGAAGGCGCTCGAAGTGTGCCGGGAGAGGCGCGGCGCCGAACGGCGTCAGTGCCTGGAGGCCTTGATCCCGCCGCCCGACTGCGCCAAGGCGGCAAGTCCCGAACGCTGCAGGCGTGCGCTGGCCGCGCGCGAAGTCTGCCGGACGAAACCCGGCCCGGAACAGCGGCAATGCCTGCGCGAACGATTGAAGGCGGCAAAGCCCGCCGAGAGATGACTACGGCGACAATGCCGCGCGCCACGCCGCGCACTTTTTCTCGAAGGAAAGCGTGAACGCCGGGCTGGAGGACGGCAAGACAGCAGTCTCGTAGCCCGCGGCGTCCAACTGCCGGGCGAAGCTGCCGGCCTTCTGGCCATTGAAGCAGACGCGGGTCAGCTGCGGCGCGAGCTTTTTCAAGCAGATGAAATCGTTGGGCGAGGCTGCCCGGATCGAGGCATCGAGGCTGCCCTCGCGAAAGCAGCGGTCATAGACATCCCAGATGGCGATGCCGGCGCGCTGAACGGCCTGCGCTTTGTTGGCGTAGTCCATCCCGGCCAGCGGCGCGCCGATCACCTCGCCCAGGATGCGCCAGAACTGGTTCCGGCGATGGCCGTAATACTGCCGCGCGGCCAGCGAGGCCTGCGATGGAAAGCTGCCCAGAATCAGGACCCTGGCATTCGCATCGATGATCGGCGGCAGGCCATGCAGCAGCAGGTCGGGCTTTGGCCCGGTCAGCGCGAACCCCCATCCAGTTCCAGCATCAGCTGATTGATGCGGCGCACGAAGGCCGCCGGATCGTCGAGGCTGCCGCCTTCGGCCAGCAGCGCCTGATCGAACAGCACCGCCGCCCAGTCGTCGAATTTCTTTTCCTCGGATCTAAGGCGCAGCACCACCGGATGCTTGGGGTTGATCTCGAGGATAGGCCGGCCCTCGGGTGCCTTCTGCCCGGCGGCCTTGAGAATGCGCGCCAGGTTGCCGCCGATGTCGTGTTCGTCGGAGACGAGGCAGGCCGGGCTTTCGGTGAGGCGGTGGGTGACCCGCACTTCCTTGACCCGGTCATCCAGGCTGGCCTTGATCCGGTCGGTGAGTTCCTTGAATTCGTCCGACTCCTTTTGCTGTTCCTGCTTCTCCGCCTCGTCCTCGAGCCCGCCCAGATCGAGCCCGCCCTTGGCCACCGAGGCGAGCGGCTTGCCGGAAAATTCGCTGAGGTTGCCGATCACCCACTCGTCCACCCGGTCCGCGAGCAGCAGAACCTCGATGCCCTTCTTGCGGAAGATTTCCAGGTGCGGGCTGTTTTTCGCCGCATTGAAAGTCTCGGCGGTGACGAAGTAGATCTTGTCCTGGCCTTCCTTCATCCGGGCGATGTAATCGGCCAGCGAAACCGTCTCATCGGCCGTGTCGGCATGGGTCGAAGCAAAGCGCAGCAGGCCGGCGATCTTCTCCTTGTTGGCGTGGTCCTCGCCGACGCCCTCCTTGAGCGCGCGACCGAATTCCTTCCAGAAGCCGGCGTACTTTTCCTGCTGATTCTCCGCGAGGTCTTCGATCAGGGACAGCACTTTCTTCGTGCAGCCGGCGCGGATCGCCTCGATGTCCTTGCTTTCCTGCAGGATTTCCCGCGAGACGTTGAGCGGCAGGTCGTTGGAGTCGACGACGCCGCGAACGAAGCGCAGATAGGCCGGCATCAGCTGCTCGGCGTCGTCCATGATGAAGACGCGGCGCACGTAAAGCTTGACGCCGTGGCGGGTATTGCGGTCCCACAGGTCGAAAGGCGCATGCGCCGGGAGGTAGAGCAACTGGGTATATTCCTGGCGCCCTTCGACGCGAGCATGGACCCAGGCCAGCGGCGGCTCGAAATCGTGGCCGACATGTTTGTAGAACTCCTGATACTGCTCGTCGGAGATCTCCGACTTTGACCTCGCCCATAGCGCGCTGGCCTGATTGACGGTCTCGGTCTCGGTCGTGATCTTCTGCTGGCCGGTCTCCTTGTCCCATTCTTCCTTGACCATCAGGATCGGCTGGACGATATGGTCGGAATACTTGCGGATGATGGCGCGCAGCTTCCAGCCGTCCGCCAGATCGTCCTGGCCTTCCCGCAGATGCAGGGTGATCTCGGTGCCCCGGGCGGGCCTGTCGATCATCTCCAGGGTGAACTCGCCGCCGCCGTCCGACTCCCAGCGCACGCCCTGGCTCGGCAGTTCGCCGGCGCGGCGCGTCAGGACCGTGACCTTGTCGGCGACGATGAACGAGGAATAGAAGCCGACGCCAAACTGGCCGATCAGATTCGCATCCTTCTGCTGGTCGCCGGAGAGCTGCGAAAAGAATTCGCGCGTGCCCGACTTGGCGATGGTGCCCAGATTGCTGATCACCTCGTCGCGGCTCATGCCGACGCCGTTGTCGGTGACGGTCAGCGTCCTGCCCGTCTTGTCGTAGGCGACACGGATCGCGAGCTCGCTGTCCTCTTCGAAAAGCGCTCCGTTATGCAGCGCCTCGAAGCGCAGCTTGTCGCAGGCATCCGATGCGTTGGAAATCAGTTCGCGCAGGGATATCTCGCGATTGCTGTAGAGCGAGTGGATCATCAATTGCAGAAGCTGCTTGACCTCGGTCTGAAAGCCGAGCGTCTCGCGCGTGGTCGCTACCGTCATTTAGTTCTCCCGGAAAAAACTTTCTCTGAAAATTGGGGCAGTCGCGCCGATTTCAAGAGCGCCGGCCGGCGCCCGCATCCTGTCGACGTTTCGTTCCATGTTGCTCGCTTCATTGATAGCGGATGGCCAGGACCTCGACCTCGCGGATGCCGGCCGGGCTCTGGAAACGGACGACGTCGCCGACATGCGCCTTCATCAACGCCTGGGCCAGGGGCGAGATCCAGCTGATGCAGCCGGCCGCGGCATCGGCCTCGTCGACGCCGACGAGCTGGTAGCTGCCCACCGTCCCGTCGGCGTCGGCGATACTCACGGTCGCCGCAAAATAGACCTGATTGAGGTTCTCCTGTTGGGCAGGATCGACCACGACGGCGTTCTCCAGGCGTTTCATCAGATAGCGGATGCGCCGGTCGATCTCGCGCAGGCGTCTCTTGCCGTAAATGTAATCGCCGTTCTCCGAGCGGTCGCCGTTGCCGGCGGCCCAGGATACCGTCTGCACCAGCGCCGGTCGCTCGCCCCTGACCAGTTGTTCCAGTTCCGACTGAAGCCGGGCATAGCCGGTCAACGTCAGATAATTGCCGCTGCCGGCGGGCAGCCCAGGGCCGACCGGGAACTCGTCTTCGTCTTCGTCCTCCCCGTCGGCTCCGGGGGTCGTGCCTGCGGAAAGCGGCTTCATCGACAGATGGCAGTGCGAAAAAAGGCATCATTGTATGACGACCGCGGCCACGACGACAGTCCGATCGCCGCCAGTTGTATTTCCCCGGCGCCGCGCATAAGATTCGAGCCATGCTCCCCAACGAAGATCAAGAGGCACTGAAGATCCGGCTCGCCGAACTCGGCCTCGAGCATCGCGACCTGGATGAAGCGATCGAGCGCCTTCTGGCCACGCCGCCCAAGGATCAGTTGCTGCTGGGCCGGCTGAAGAAACGCAAGCTGCTGTTGAAAGACCGCATCGCCCAGCTCCAGCGCATGCTCGAGCCCGACGTGCCAGCCTAGATATGGCCGAGCCGAAGTGCTACCGCTTCGACACCCTGAGCCTGCACGCAGGCCAGGTCCCCGATTCCCAGTATGGCGCGCGCGCCACGCCGATCTATCTCACCACCTCCTTCGTCTTCAAGGACAGCGATCATGCCGCCTCCTTGTTCAACATGGAGCGCGCCGGCCATGTCTATTCGCGCATTTCCAACCCGACCAATGCCGTGCTCGAAGAGCGTATCAGCGCACTAGAAGGCGGCGTCGGCGCAATCGCCACGGCCAGCGGCCAGGCGGCCCTGCATCTGGCCATCGCCACGCTGATGGATGCAGGCAGCCATATCGTCGCCTCGCGCGCGCTCTACGGCGGCTCGCATAACCTCCTCGAATACACCCTGCCGCGCTTCGGCATCGCCACCAGTTTCGTTTCGCCGCGCGACCTGGACGGTATCCGTGCCGCGATCCGGCCGAACACGCGCCTGATCTTCGGCGAAACCCTGGGCAATCCCGGCCTCGACGTGCTCGACGTGCCGGGGCTCGCCCAGATCGCCCACGAACACGGCCTGCCGCTCCTGGTCGACGCCACCTTCACCACGCCCTATCTGATGCAACCGCTGGAACAGGGCGCCGACCTGGTCATGCATTCCGCGACCAAGTTCCTGGGAGGCCACGGCGTGGCCATCGGCGGCCTTCTGGTCGATGGCGGCCGCTTCGATTGGGACCGGGAAGGCGCGAGCGCGGGCAAATTCCCGACCCTCTCTGAAGCCTACGAAGGTTTCCACGGCATGGACTTCGCCGAGGAATCGCCGGTCGCCGCCTTCCTGCTCCGGGCGCGGCGCGAAGGCTTGCGCGACTTCGGCGCCGCGATGTCGCCCCTGACCGCGTTCCAGATCCTCCAGGGCGTGGAGACCCTGCCGCTGCGCATGGCGCGCCACATCGACAACACGCGCAAGATCGTGGCGCATCTCGTCGCCCACCCCCAGGTGGAATCGGTCTCCTACCCGGAACTGCCCGGGCACCCCGACCACGAACTGGCCAAGCGCCTGCTGCCCAAGGGCTGCGGCGCGGTATTTACCTTCGTCCTGAAGGCTGGCGCCGGCGGTTCCCGGCTCGCGGGCAAGCGCTTCATCGAGAGCCTGCGGGTCTTCTCGCACCTGGCTAACGTCGGCGATGCCAAGTCGCTGGTGATCCACCCCGCCAGCACGACCCATTTCCGGATGTCGGCGGAGGCCCTGGCTGCCGCCGGCATTTTCGAGGGCACGGTGCGCCTCTCGGTCGGCCTGGAGAATGCCGAAGACCTGATCGAAGACCTGAACCGCGGCCTGTACGCCGCGCAGAAATCCTGAGCCGATGGAAATCTCGGTCGACGGCCAGGGCACCTATGTCTATACCGGCGGAAAATCGCTCGAGGCGGCACGCGACGCCTCGCTGCCGGCAGTGCTGTTCATCCACGGCGCGGCACTCGACCATTCCTGCTGGAACCTGCAAAGCCGCTGGTTCGCCCATCACGGCCATGCCGTGCTGGCCGTCGACCTGCCCGGCCACGGCCGCTCCGCCGTCGGGCCGCTGACGAGCGTAGCGGCCATGGCCGCCTGGCTGGCGGCGCTCCTGGATGCCGCCGGCTTCCCGCGCGCGGCGCTGGTCGGCCACAGCATGGGCTCGCTGGCCGCGCTCGAAACCGCGGCCTGTTTCCCCGAGCGCATCGCCGGCATTGCCTTGCTCGGCAATGCGACGCCGATGCCGGTGTCGGCCGCGCTGCTGGAGGCCGCGAAAAATGACGAGCCTCGCGCCCGGAACATGATCAACGTCTGGTCGCACAGCCCGCGCGGCCAGGTCGGCGGCAACGCCGTGCCCGGCCTGTGGCAGATCGGCATGAATCTGCGCCTGATGGAACGGGCCGCGCCAGGCGTGCTGCACACCGACCTCTCCGCCTGCAATGATTATCGGTCGGGCCTGGAACGCGCCGCCCGGGTCGCCTGTCCGGCCTTGATCCTGTCGGGCAGCCACGACCTGATGGCCCCGCCGAAAGCGACGCTGGCGCTGGCCGACGCCTTGCCCGGAGCCACGCGGGTGATCTTGAACGGCGCCGGCCACGCCATGATGAGCGAACAGCCCGACGCCGTACTCGATGCCCTGATCGCCTTCCTGGCCCGTGCTTGAGTCGCCGCTCCAGCGCAACGTCGCGCTGCTCTCGGCCTGCCAGGGCCTGCTGCTGTGCAACGCCGTGACCATGATCACGATGAACGGACTGGTCGGCTACCAGCTCGCCGCGGACAAGCGTCTGGCCACCCTGCCGGTCACCGCCTACGTCATCGGCACCACGCTGACCACCTTGCCCGCCGCCTGGTTCATGAAACGCCATGGCCGCCGCGCCGGCTTCATGCTCGGCAGTCTGCTGGGCATTGCCGGCGGTCTGGTCTGCGCCCAGGCGGTCTGGCTGCAAAGCTTCTGGCTGCTTTGCCTGGGCACGCTGCTGGCCGGCGCCTACAACGCCTTCGGCCAGCAATACCGTTTCGCCGCGGCCGACATGGCGCCGCCGGACTGGAAAGCCAAGGCCATCTCGCTGACGCTGGCCGGCGGGATACTCGGCGGCGTCCTCGGACCCGAGACCGGAAAGCTCACCCGCGACCTGCTGTCGACACCATTCATGGCGTCCTACGCCGCGCTCGCGGGCTTCGCGGCCGTCGCCCTGCTCATCACCAGCCGGCTCTCGATCCCGCCCCTGTCCGCCGCCGACGTGCATGATCCGGGACGACCGATCAAGGAGATCGCCGCGCAGCCGGCCTTCATCGTCGCCGTCGCGGCCGCTTCGCTCGGGTACGGCACGATGAACCTGCTGATGTCGGCGACGCCGCTGGCCATGGACCTCTGCCGGCATCCCTTCGCCGACACCGCCTTCGTTTTCGAGTGGCACATCATCGGCATGTACGGCCCGTCGTTCTTCACCGGTTCGCTGATCAAGCGCTTCGGGGTGCTCCCGATCATGCTGGCCGGCTCGGGCCTCATGCTGGCTTGCGTGGCCATCGCGCTCACCGGCGTTTCCGTGATGCATTTCTGGGCGGCGCTGCTGCTGCTCGGCATCGGCTGGAACTTCCTCTACATCGGCGGCACCAGCTTGCTGACGGAAACCTACGTCCCTTGCGAAAAGGCCAAGGTCCAGGGCGGCAACGATTTCCTGGTGTTCGCGACGCAAGGCGTCTCGTCGCTCGCCTCCGGCGCAATCCTGGTGCGCGAAGGCTGGGAGGCCCTCAACCTGTTCGCGCTGCCGATGATCGCGCTGGCGTCCTGCGCCACGCTCTGGCTGGCATGGCGGCGACGCGCGTGAGGACCCGGCTCAAGGCCGCGGCACCTGCCCGACGAATTCGCGCTTGGCTTGGGGCGTCAGGCGCTTCATCCGGCACTCGGCCTTGGCGGCGGTCGAACGGTCGGGGTATTCGACCACCGCCAGCAGGCGCTCGGGCGGGTGCGACCGGGTATAGCGCGCGCCGCGGCCTGAGGCATGAGCGGCGTAGCGCGCGGCGACATCGACCGTGATCCCGGTGTAGATGCTGCCATCCCGGCACTCGATCAGATAGAGGAACCAGGCCATTTCAGCAGGCCCTAGCGGTTCTTCCAGCGAAATGCCGGCGGCCTCTTGGCCAGAAATCCGGCCACCGCAGTGCGGTGATACTCGGTGTGCAGCGACATCGCCTGGGCCGAGGCTTCCAGTTCGGCCAGGGTGTCCTGATCGAGATTGAAGGAGCGGTTGAGAATGTTCTTGGCGATGCCCAGCGCTTCGGTCGACGCGTCATGGAAGCGTGCCGCCAGCGCCAGCGCTTCGTCGAGCAGTCCCGGAGACGGATAGGACGCGTAGAGAATGCCGAGGCGTTGCGCCTCGTCGGCATCGACCTCGCGCGCCGAGAACACCAGTTCCTTGGCGCGCTGCAAACCGACGATGCGCGGCAGCAGAAAAAATCCGCCGAGGTCGGGGACCAGCCCCAGGCGCGCGAAGACTGCGCAAAAGCGCGTCTGGGGCGTACCGACGATGAAGTCGCAGGCCAGCGCCAGATTGAAACCCGCGCCGAAGGCGACGCCATCGACCGCCGCGATGACTGGCTTCTCGAGATTCACCAGTTCGCGGAACCACGGGTGCAGGCGGCGGATACGGTCGCGGTCGGCAAAGATCGGGCGCCGTTCGGCGCTCAAGGCCTTCAGATCGCCGCCCGCGCAAAAGGCGCCGCCGGCGCCGGTGATGACCACGGCCTTGACCTCGGGGCTGTCGCGTGCGGTGAACACCGCTTCGCCCAGCGCCCGGCGCATGTCGAGGTCGAGCGCATTGCGGCTCTCGGGGCGGTTCAGGGTGATCAACAGGGTCGCGCCGTGACGCGCCAAAAGGACGGGAGTCGTCATGTTTCGAATCCTGAATGTTGCGCCGGTGACCTGCCGCGATGATTCGTGCAGGAAGATTCCTGCGCCGTCGAGACTTTGGGCTGAACCATTGAGCGCTTGACTGGCCGACGCCGAAGCCTCAGTCCGAGCGCTTCGCGGCGGGCGGTTTCAGACGCTCCGCCGCGGCCTGCGCACGCTCGCTGTCCTGGATCAGGATCCGCCCGGCACGGGCCGGTTCGGGCAGGACCCGGGGCGATCGACTCAGGCCACCCGGCCGGCTTCGCCGACCTTGTGCTCGGACATCGCCGCACGGGCGCTGTCGCGCTTGTCGTAGTAGTAGCGAACGGCCTTTCCGCCGACGACGACGGTGGCACCCCAGCCTTGCTGTTCCTTCGCCACCGCGCGATTCGGCGTCCGGTATTTTCCCGGTTCCGTTTCAGAACCCAGGTTCAGGCTGGCCGCGGTCAGCGCGCTGGGCGTGCGCGGCAGGGCAAGCTGCGTCACCGGCGCGGCCCGGGTGGTTTTCGGGAGTTTCTCCTGCAGCCTCAGCGCGGCGAGGATGAGCGCGGTGTTTTTTCTGTCGAACTCCAGGGCGATGCCGTCGTCGGTCCAGAAGAAGATGTCGCCGTCCGGAAAATACTCCAGAAAGACGTCCCTTCCCTTCGCATCCAATTGGACCGACTGTCCGGTGACATGATTGGGCAGTTCGTTCATCTTCATAATGGGCTCCTCTCAAGAGAGATGTTTGACGATCGGAGGCTTTGCCGTGTTCCCCAGGCCCGGCGACGATCATCTCAATGGCCCATTTTAGCACGCGAGCGTCTGCCGGCGCAGGCGGCATGGACGGCGTACCAGTAGCGCGTACAATCCGGACCAGCGCCAGCGTATCGCGATCGCCCGGGCCATTCTTTCCGACCAGCGGACACTTCGATATTCCACCATGGCCAAACAAACCTACGATGAATCATCCTTCCGCGTGCTCAAAGGACTGGAACCGGTCCGCGAGCGCCCCGGGATGTACACCGACACCTCGTCGCCGACCCATGCCCTGGCCGAGGTGGTCGATAACGCCGCCGACGAAGCGCTGGCCGGATTCGCCAGGAACATCCATGTCGCCCTGCATCTCGACGGCTCGGCTTCGGTAACCGACGACGGCCGCGGCATCCCGATCGGCCTGCACCCCGAGGAGAAGATCCCGGTGGTGGTGCTGGCCTTCACCCGCCTGCACGCCGGGGGCAAGTTCGACAAGAAGGCGGGCAACAGCGCTTATGCCTTCTCCGGCGGATTGCACGGCGTCGGCGTCGCGGTGACCAATGCCCTGTCGACGCGCGTCGAGGTCGAGGTCCGCCGGGACGGGAAAATCCATGCGCTGGTGTTCTCCAAGGGCGGCGAGAACGTGTCGGCCCTGGAGATCGTCGGCGAATGCAAGAAGCAGACGGGCACCCGCGTCAGGATATGGCCGGATCCCCGGTATTTCGATACGCCCAAGTTCAACCTGGGCTCGATCGAGCGCCGCCTGCGCTCGAAGGCCGTGCTGCTGCCGGGCGTGTCGGTGGTGCTCGACGTCGAACAGGCCGACGGGACGATCGCTTCGCAGTCCTGGTCCTACCGGGACGGCATCCGCGGCTATCTGGCGGATCTCGCCGGGGACGTGGAGCCGGTCGCGCCGGTATTCACCGGAGAGAAATACGCCACCGAGGACGGCGACTACGCGATCGGCGAAGGCGCCGCCTGGGCGCTGGCGTGGTATCCGGAGACCGTCCCTTCCGAGTCCTACGTCAATCTGATCCCGACCCCGCTGGGCGGCACCCACGAGTCGGGTTTGCGCGCCGGGGTGTTCGAGGCGGTCAAGTCCTTTGTCGAGCATCACGCGCTCCTGCCGCGCGGCGTGAAGATGCAGCAGGAGGACGTCTGCGGCAAGATGGCCTACATCCTTTCCGTGCGCCTGCTCGACCCCCAGTTTCAGGGCCAGATCAAGGAAAAGCTGAACAGCCGGGAAGCGGTGAAACTGGTCGCCAATATCGTCCGGGACCTTTTGGAAAGCTGGCTCAACAGCCATGTGGAGCACGGCAAGGCGATCGCCGAACTTTCCATCAGGCAAGCGCTCGCGCGCCAGAAATCGGCACAGAAAGTCGAGAAGCGGAAGTCTTCCGGCGTCGCCGTGCTGCCGGGAAAGCTCTCCGATTGCGAGTCGGAGGACATCGCGGTCAATGAGGTATTCCTGGTCGAAGGCGACAGCGCCGGCGGCTCGGCGAAACAGGGACGGGACCGCGAACGGCAGGCCATCCTGCCCTTGCGCGGCAAGGTCCAGAACTCCTTCGAAATCGACGCCAGCCAACTCTACGCCAACCGCGAGATCCACGACATCGCCGTAGCGCTCGGCGTCGAGCCGCACGCGCCGGATGCGCCGGATACGGTGCTCGCCGATCTCCGCTATGGCCGGGTCATCATCATGGCGGACGCGGACGTCGATGGCAGCCATATCCAGACCCTGCTGTTGACGCTGTTCTACCGGCACTTCCCCAAGCTCATCGAGCGCGGTCATGTCTGGATCGCCCAGCCGCCGCTCTACCGCATCGACGTCCCGGCGCAAGGCAAGGGCAAGCCGGCGCGGCGCCTGTATGCGCTGGACGAGGGCGAACTCGAAGCGATCATGGAACGGCTGGCCAAGGAGAAAGTGAGAACGGAGCAGATCGAAGTCGGGCGCTTCAAGGGACTGGGCGAAATGAACCCGCAGCAGTTGCGGGAAACCTCGATGGATCCGGCGACGCGCCGGATGCTGCGCGTCACCCTGCGGCCCGGCGCGGAACAGGAAACGCGTAAAATGTTCACCCTGCTGATGGCGAAGGGTGAATCCGGCGGCCGGCGCGAGTGGATGGAGCGGAAGGGCAGCAACGTGGAGGCCGACCTTTGAGCAACGACAATCTGGATTTGTTCTCCGACGCCCAGCCCCCGTTACGGGTAATCCCGCCCGCCGATCCGCCTCCGCCACCGCCACCCCCCCCGCCGCTACCGGACGACGCGGCGCCGCTGGATCTGTTCGCCGAGCAGGCCTACCTCGCCTATGCCGTCTCGGTCGTCAAGAGCCGCGCCCTGCCCCAGGTGGAAGACGGCCAGAAGCCGGTGCAGCGGCGCATCCTTTACGCCATGCACGAAATGGGCTTGCGCGCCGGCGCCAAGCACGTCAAGTCCGCCCGCGTCGTCGGCGACGTGCTCGGCAAGCTCCATCCCCACGGCGACAGTTCCGTCTATGACGCGATGGTGCGCATCGCGCAGGACTTCAGCCTCCGCTATCCGCTGGCGGACGGCCAGGGCAATTTCGGCTCGCGCGACGGCGATGGCGCCGCGGCCATGCGCTACACCGAAATTCGCCTGACGCCCATCGCCGATCTGCTGCTCTCCGAAATCGACCGCGGCACGGTGGATTTCAAGCCCAACTACGACGGCAGTTTCAAGG
>CAIVDC010000108.1 GCA_903904605.1 uncultured Sterolibacterium sp. | reverse complement strand
TTCCTGCCGGTATTCACCCTGGAGTCCCAGGAGGGCAGGCTGTTCTCGCCGCTGGCCTACACCAAGACCTTCGCCATGGCCGGGGCGGCGCTGCTGTCGGTAACCCTGGTGCCGGTGCTGATGCTGCTGTTCATCCGCGGGAACATCATGGCGGAAGCGAAAAACCCGGTGAACCGCTTCCTGATCTGGATCTACCGGCCGATCATCCAATGGGTGATGGTCTGGAAGAAGACGACCATCGTCGCCGCACTCCTCACCTTGCTGATCTCCGTTTATCCGGCCTCCCAGCTCGGCTCCGAATTCATGCCGACCCTGAACGAGGGTTCCTTGCTCTACATGCCGGCCTCATTGCCGGGCATGTCGATCACCAAGGCGGCCGAAATCCTGCAGACCCAGGACAAGATCATCAAGAGCTTCCCGGAAGTCAGTTCGGTGTTCGGCAAGGCCGGACGAGCCAACACCGCCACGGACCCGGCGCCGACCGAGATGTTCGAGACGGTGATCAATCTCAAGCCGGAAGCCGAATGGCGTCCCGGCATAAACATAGACAAACTGATCGCAGAGATGGACAAGGCGCTGCAGTTCCCCGGCGTTTCGAACTCCTGGACCATGCCCATCAAGGCGCGCATCGACATGCTCGCCACCGGCATCAGGACGCCCATCGGCATCAAGGTGTTCGGCAAGGACTTGGGAGAGATGGAAAAGCTGGCCAAGGAGATCGAGGCCGTGGTGAAAAAGGTGCCGTGGACGACCTCGGCATTCGCCGAACGCATCACCGGCGGCTATTACCTCGACATCGAACCGGATCGGCAACAACTGGCCCGCTACGGCCTCGCCGTCGGCGACTTGCTGGATGTGGTCGGCACGGCCCTGGGCGGGGAAATGGTGACCACCACCGTCGAGGGACGGGAGCGCTTCGGCGTCACCGTGCGCTACCCGCGCGAACTGCGCGGGGACCCGCAGCAGATCGCGCGCGAGGTGCTGGTGCCGATCGGCGGTGAAATGGGGCAGGCGCCGGCGATGATTCCGCTCGGCCAGGTGGCCAAGGTGGTGGTGGTCAAGGGTGCGCCGGGCATCCGCACCGAAAACGCCCTGCTCTCGGCCTACATCTTCGTGGACATCCGCGGTCGCGATATCGGCGGCTACGTCGCCGAAGCGCGCCGCGCGGTGAATGAGCAGGTCAAGTTCCCGCCCGGCTATTACGCCACCTGGAGCGGCCAGTTCGAATACATGGAACGCGCCATCGAGAAGATGAAGTTCGTCATTCCGGTGACCTTGCTGATCATCTTCCTGCTGCTCTATCTCAACTTCAGGCGGCTGACCGAGACCCTCATCGTCATGCTCTCGGTGCCCTTCGCCCTGGTCGGCGGCATCTGGCTGATGTGGCTCCTGGGCTACAACCTGTCCGTGGCCGTGGCCGTCGGCTTCATCGCCCTGGCCGGCGTCGCGGCGGAAACAGGCGTGGTGATGCTGATCTATCTCGATCAGGCCTGGCAGGAAGCCAAGGGGAAGTGCCGCGCCGAGGGACGGGCGCCGGGCGTGGCCGACCTCTACGGCGCCGTCATGGAAGGCGCCGTGGAGCGGGTGCGGCCGAAGATGATGACCGTGGTCGCCATCATGGCCGGCCTACTGCCGATCATGTGGGGTACCGGCACCGGTTCCGAGGTGATGAGCCGGATCGCCGCGCCCATGGTCGGCGGCATGATCTCCTCGACCGTGCTGACGCTGGCGGTGATCCCGGCGATCTACGCGCTGGTCAAGGAGTGGCGGCTCAGGCGCGGCGCCGAACGTTAGACGTGACCGGATGGTCAAAGAAGTCAGGTTCGATATCCCGACCGAAAGTGGTCTTCTTCAGGCAAGGAGAGCGGCAATGTGGGGCTACATGGGCAATTATGGCGGTGGCTGGGGCGGAATGGGCTTCGGATTGATCGGCATGTCGCTGTTCTGGATTGTTCTGATCATCGGCATCGTCGCGTTGTTGAAGGGCCGCTGGGGATCGCCCGGATCCGGCGAAAGGCGCCCGGAGAAGACGGCGCTCGACATCCTCAAGGAGCGCTATGCCCGCGGCGAGATTGATAAGGCCGAGTTCGACCAGAAGAGGAACGACCTGGCCGCTTGAGCGGGCGCTCCTGTCCGGTCTTCGATTCTTCAACCGGATTTGATTGAAACTGGCGAAACCGGCGTCTTTCGGCGCCCGTCGGGCTGTTTGACGGTAGCCGTTCGGCACCACGCGATCGCGGCTTTTCCCTGGCGCCAGGCGAAAATCTTATTTTTTCGCCAAATACTATTCAGTCATCCACAAAATCTATTTTCCCTATTGTCAAAAGGGGGTTAACTTTCGTCCAGCGGAATCAACCATAGCGCTTCACCACCAGGAGAAGAACATGAAAACGATTTCACAGATGCTCGGTTCCCGCAGGGCGATTGTCGTCACCGTCAGTCCGAACGAGTCGGTTCATTATGCGCTTCAGCTGATGGCTGAACACGAGGTGGGCGCGTTGCTCGTCGTCGAGAACGGCGGACTGGTCGGGATCCTCTCGGAGCGGGACTATGCCCGAAAGGTGATCCTCAAGGGCCGCTTGTCGCAGGAAACCCGGGTGTCCGAAATCATGGTTGAGCGAGTCGTTTGCGCGACGGCCGAGATGAGTGTGGAGGAGGCCATGGCCATCATGACGGAGTACCAGATTCGCCATCTTCCCGTGCTCGACGGGATGAAGGACGTCGTCGGAATCATCTCGATGCGGGACCTTGTCGAGGAAACCATTACCGAACAGACTTTCGTCATCCGCCAGCTCGAACATTACATTGCCATGTAAGCTGCAGGGACAATTCTCGCCGCTGGGTTCAGAAGGGAAATTGCCGTGGCCGACCGGAGGTTGCAGATATTTCACGCGGTCGCAACCGAGTTGTCGTTCACCAAAGCCGCGGATATGCTGTTCATGACGCAGCCGGCGGTGACGGCTCAGATCAAGCAGCTGGAAGAGCATTACAACACGCGACTTTTCGCCCGCGGCCGCGGCGGGATTTCCCTGACGCCGGCCGGCGCGCTCATGCTCGAGTGCGCCAGGCGGATAATCGGACTGTCGTCGGAAATGGATCGTCGCGTGGGGAAGCTGACCGATGAAATCGGCGGTTTTCTGCCGGTCGGCGCCAGCACCACCATAGGCGATTTCCTGTTGCCGCGGATTCTCGGTCAGTTCAAGCTGCAATATCCCAAAGTCAAGCCGAGCCTCACCGTGGCGAATTCCGGGATCATCGAAATGCAGGTGGTCGAGCATACCATTGACGTCGGCCTGATCGAATCGCCCTCGCATCACGCCAAACTGCAGACGGATGTCTGCTGCGACGACGAATTGCAGGTGATCTGCAGCCCGAAGTTCCCCCTGGCCCGGCACAGGGAGTTGAGCCCGGCGCAATTGCTCGAACACCCCTATATCTCTCGCGAAACCGGTTCGGGGACGCGCGAATACACCGAAGACTACTTGCGCCAGGCGGGTCTGAATCCGGCCTCGATGCAGCTCGTGATGGAACTGGGTGGCCCGGAAGCACTCAATGGCGTGGTGGAAACCGGCCTGGGCTTTGCCATTGCCTCGCGTGCCACGGTGCGAAAGGCTCAGCGCACCGGCGACCTGGTTGCCATTCCCCTCAAGCCCAGGCTGATTCGCAGCCTATCGATCGTTTATCCCAGGGATAACGTCAAGACGCGTTTGGTGACGGCCTTCCTCGATTTTGCTACGCTCGGGCTGCGGCATTTTTCTGCCGGGTAGCGGTTGTCGGGCACACGAGCGGTAGGTCTTTACTTCTTAAGGGGAAGAGCATGAATGCGCGCGGTTTCGTTTTCGAATTCGAGCAGGGCGACGGCAAGAACAAGATGCTGCTGGGCGGCAAGGGCGCCAACCTGTGCGAAATGACCCAGATCGGCCTGAACGTGCCGCCCGGCTTCGTCGTCAGCACGGACGCCTGTCTTCGCTTTCTCGACCGGCACCAGCTGCCGGAGGGCCTGATGGACGAAATCCGCACGCACATGGCGGCACTGGAGAAGAAGACCGGCAAGGGCTTCGGCAGCGCCGACAATCCGCTGCTGGTGTCGGTGCGGTCCGGCGCCTCGATGTCGATGCCCGGGATGATGGATACCGTGCTGAACCTGGGCCTCAACGAGGTCTCGCTCGCAGGCTTGATCCGGCAGACCGGCAACGAACGCTTCGTCTTCGACGCCTACCGGCGCTTTCTCCAGCTGTTCGGCAAGATCGCGCTGGGGATTGCCGACGAAGCCTTCGACGAGAAGATGCACGCCGCCAAGAAGCGCTACGGTGCCCTCCAGGACGTGGATCTTAGCGCCGAAAATCTCCGGGAACTGGCCGACGAGTATCTCGCCATTGTCGAACGCCACACCGGCAAGCCTTTCCCGCAGGACCCCTACGAACAACTGGAAATCGCCGTCCAGGCGGTATTCCGCTCCTGGACGGGCAAGCGCGCCGTCGATTACCGCAAGCAGTTCAAGATCACCCCGGAGATGGCCAACGGCACGGCGGTGAACGTCTGCACCATGGTCTTCGGCAACATGGGCAACGACTCCGGCACCGGCGTCGGCTTCACGCGCAACCCGGGCACCGGCGAGAATCTGATCTACGGCGAATACTTGGTCAATGCGCAGGGCGAGGACGTGGTGGCCGGGATCCGCACGCCCAAGCCGATCGCCGAGATGGAACAGGAAATGCCGGAGATCTATCGCCAGTTGCAGGAATTGCACAACCGGCTGGAGTCGCATTACCGCGAAGTCCAGGATTTCGAGTTCACCATCGAACGAGGCCGGCTCTATTGCCTGCAGACGCGCAACGGCAAGATGAACGCGCGCGCCATGGTGCGCACCTCGGTGGAGATGTTCCAGGAAGGACTGATCACCAAGGAGCGTGCCCTGCTGCGCACCGAACCGGTCATGCTGGAGCAGCTGCTGGTGCCGCAACTGTCGCCCGATTTTCACGGCAAGCCGCTGGTCCAGGGGCTGGCCGCCTCACCCGGCGCCGCATCGGGGAAAATCGTGTTCGATGCCGATACGGCCGAAGCGCGCGGGCGCGCCGGAGAAAAAATAATCCTGGTGCGCGAGGAAACCAAGCCGGACGACATTCACGGCTTCTTCCAGGCGCAGGGCATACTCACCAGCCGCGGCGGCAAGACCTCGCATGCCGCGGTGGTTGCGCGCGGCATGGGCAAGCCCTGCGTCTCCGGCTGCGAGCAGATCGTCATCGATGTCGTGGCCCGCCGCGCCCTGATCGGCGAAGCCACGCTGCATGAAGGCGACGTGATCACCATCGACGGCAGCAACGGCTACGTCTACGCCGGCGAAGTGCCGACGGTCGAGGCGAAAGTCAGCGAGGAGATGACCACGTTGCTCGGTTGGGCGGACCAGGTCGCGCGGCTCCAGGTCATGGCCAACGCCGACACCCCGGAGGACGCCACCCGGGCACGCTCCTTCGGCGCCATGGGCATCGGCCTGGTCCGCACCGAGCGGATGTTCAACGGCACCGACCGCCTGCCCATCGTGCAGGAGATGATCCTGGCGGAAACGGCCGAGGAGCGCCAGGCGGCGCTGGACCGCCTGCTGCCGATCCAGCGCGCCGACTTCAAGGGGATCTTCAAGGCCATGAAAGGCTTGCCGGTGACCGTCCGCCTGCTCGACCCGCCGATGCACGAATTTCTGCCGACGGCCGCGCAACTGGAACTGGAAATCGCCCACTTGCACCATCTGCGCGACACCATCAAGGGCTTGGAAGAACTGCCGGAAACTCTGAAGCTGCTCAATCCCAAGCTCTACCAGCAATATGCCGACGGACTGGTCAAGCTGATGGACGGCCTGCACACCTTCAAGACTTCCCACCTCGAAGACGATGCGATCTCGAAGAAGGAGAAGATCCTCAAGAAGGTGCGCGCGCTGGCCGAGGTCAACCCCATGCTCGGCCACCGCGGCGTGCGCCTGGGCATCACCTATCCCGAGATCTATTCGATGCAGATACAGGCGATCCTGGAAGCCGCCGCCCTGTGCGCCCGGGAGGGGATTGAAATTCATCCCGAGATCATGGTGCCGCAGGTCGCCACGGTCGAGGAACTCAAACGTATCCACGGCTATGTGCAGCGTCTCCACAAGGTGGTCGAGCTGACCCACGGCATCAGCGTGCGCTTCAAGTTCGGCTCGATGCTGGAAGTGGTGCGCGCCTGCATTCGCGCCGGACGGATGGCCGAAACCGCCGAGTTCTTCTCCTTCGGCACCAACGACCTGACTCAGGCGACTTTCTCGTTCAGCCGCGAAGACGCGGAGAACAAGTTCCTGCCTGCCTACACCGAAACCGGCATCCTGCAGGACAACCCTTTCGAGGTCCTGGACATCAAGGGCGTCGGCCAGTTGATGAAAATGGCCGTGGATAAGGGGCGCGCAACCCGTCCAGAGCTCAAGATCGGCATCTGTGGCGAACACGGCGGCCAACCCGCGTCGATCCACTTCTGCCATCACATCGGCCTGAACTACGTTTCCTGCTCCGGGCCGCGCGTGCCCGTCGCGCGTCTTGCGGCGGCACAGGCCATGCTTCTGGAGGGTCCCTACGCGGATCAGTATGCGCCGGAGTGATTGCCCAGCGTCGCCGGCCCGGTCTGCTAACATACGCGCAGCGCAGCGTCCGCGGCAGTTCAATCGACAGGAGGGCTTCTCATGACCATATCCATGTACCAGGCATCAGTTCCGGTGTTTCTCAAGACTCTGGGCAATCTTGCCGGGATCCTGGACAAGGGCGCCGCCTTCGCTTCAGCGCGGAAGATCGATCCCGCAGTGCTGCTCGGCTATCGCCTGGCGCCCGACATGCTCAACTTCACGCGCCAGGTGCAGATTGCCTCGGACCATGCGAAACGCTGCGCCGCCCGGCTCGCCGGCGTCGAGCCGCCGCCCTTTGACGACAACGAAGCGAGCTTCGCCGACCTCAAGGCCCGGATCGACAAGACCGTGGCGTTCATCGATACCCTCGCGCCGGGGCAGATCGACGGCTCCGAGGCGCGGGCCATCACCTTCAAGGTCGGTGGCGGCGAGCAGACGCTCACGGGGCAGACCTATCTGCTGCACAACGCCTTGCCGAATTTCTTCTTCCACGCCACCACCGCCTACGCCATATTGCGCCATTGCGGCGTGGACATCGGGAAGAAGGATTTCATCGGCCAGGTATGAGGCGCTTGACCAGGACGAACGCACTTCCGGCACTCGCTCTCAGCCTGGCCGTGAGCGGTTGCGCCGTGGTCGCCGTCGCCGATGCGGGGGTCACCGTGGTCGCGACCGTGGTCAAGATCGGTGCGACCGCCGTGGGCATGGCGGCCGATGCGGCCGGCGCGGGCGTCAAGGCCGTCACCTCAGGAAGCGGCAAGTAACAGGGCGTGTCCTCCTTGCGCGCAGCCGTGTCGGCCATCTTTTCCGCTGACGGGCCGCTCGCCAGCGCCGTTTCCGGCTACCGCATCCGTCCGCAACAACTCGAGATGGCGGCGCTCATCGCCGACGCGATGGAGGCCAACAAGGTGCTGGTGACCGAGGCCGGCACCGGCACCGGCAAGACTTTTGCCTACCTCGTCCCGGCACTGCTCTCGGGCGGCAAAGTGATCATCTCGACCGGCACCAAGACGTTGCAGGACCAGCTTTTTCTGCGCGATCTGCCGGCGGTGCGCGATGCGCTCAAGCGTCCCGTGACGATCGCCCTGCTGAAGGGCCGGGCCAATTACGTCTGCCCCTATCATCTCGAACGGGCCATCGGTGAAGGCCGCTTCCAGTCGCGCGAGGATGCCGGACACATCCGCACCATCGCCCGCTTTGCCAAGACCACCCGGAGCGGCGACAAGGGACAGCTCGCCGCAGTGCCCGAGGATTCGCCGGCATGGGCGGCGGCGACCTCGACGCGCGAGAATTGCCTCGGCCAGGAATGTCCGAAGCACAAGGACTGTTTCGTCCTCGCCGCGCGGCGCGAGGCCCTGTCAGCCGACATCGTGGTGGTGAATCACCATTTGTTTTTTGCCGACGTGATGCTTAGGGACGATGGTCTGGGCGAACTCTTGCCGGCCTGCAATACGGTGATCTTCGACGAGGCGCATCAACTGCCCGAGATCGCCGGGCTGTTCTTCGGCGACAGCCTGGGCACCAGCCAGATCCTCGACCTGGCGCGCGACACCCGGTTCGAGGCGCTGGCCGCCGCCAAGGACTACGCGCCCTTGCAGGATGCGGCGCGCGCCGTCGAGAAGGCCGCGCGCGACCTGCGCCTAGCGGTCGCGGCCGAGAATGCCCGTCTGGCGGCGTCGCAGGTTCTGCCGGAGCGGGGCTTTCAGGAGGCGTTGCAGCACCTGGGCGAGGAACTGAAGGGTCTTTGCCGGCATTTGGCGAGCCAGGCCGAGCGCTCCGAAGGACTGGGCAACTGCCGGCAACGGGCACAGGAGATCGACACCCGCCTGGCCCGCTGGCGCGACCTGGACGACCCCACCCAGGTTCGCTGGATCGAAGTGTTCAGCCAGGCACTGGCACTGAATCTTACGCCGCTCGATATCGCCGGGATCTTCCGCCGCCAACTCGAAGGCCATCCGCGCGCCTGGATCTTCACCTCGGCGACGCTCGCCGTTGGCGCCGACTTCTCCCATTACTGCAATGAACTGGGACTGGCCGGCGCGGATACCGGCTACTGGGGCAGTCCTTTCGATTACCAGGCCAATGCGCTGCTCTACGTCCCCACCGCGATGCCCGACCCGAACAGCCCGGGTTACGTCGAGGCAGTGATGGCGGCGGCCTACCCGGCCATCGTGGCCGCCGGCGGGCGTGCCTTCCTGCTGTGCACCTCCTTGCGCGCCATGCGGCTCATTCACGGTTTGCTCAAGGAACGCTTTCGCGAAGACGGAATCGGCTTTCCGCTGCTGCTGCAGGGCGAGAGCGCCAAGGCCGAACTCCTGGCACGCTTCCGCAGCCTGGGCAATGCCGTGCTGGTGGCCAGTCAAAGCTTCTGGGAGGGCGTTGACGTGCGCGGCGATGCGCTGTCCCTGGTGATCATCGACAAGCTGCCGTTCGCCCCACCGGACGATCCGGTGCTCTCGGCGCGCATCGAACAATTGAAGAAGGCCGGCAAGAACGCTTTCATGGACTATCAGCTGCCGCGCACCGTGATCAGCATGAAGCAGGGCGCCGGCCGGCTGATCCGCGACGAGTCGGACCGCGGCGTGCTGATGGTCTGCGACCCGCGCCTGGTGAACAAGCCCTACGGCCGCCTGGTCTGGCGGTCGCTGCCGCCGATGCGGCGCAGCCGGGCGATTGACGAGGTGCGTGCCTTCTTCGCCACCGCCCGGCCGGGAGAAGGTACACTGCCGGCATGAGTTCAGAAGCCGTAGTAGAGGAGTGCCGCGAGCTTGCCGAGCGCCTCAACAGCGATTGTCAATGCGTCTCGCTCGATCGCGCGGCCCTGAGCCGCGAGTTGGGGCATGCGCCCGACGGCGCGGCACTGGCGGAGATGATCGCGCTCGATCGCCCGCATCTGTTTTCCGGCTCGACGGTGTTCGTCAGCGGCGAACATGTCGGGCGCATGGCCGAGATCATCGCCGCCATCGAACGCGTCGCCGCCCTTCCCGCCTACCTGGAGCATGTCCTTGCCTACGCCCCGGAGGTCGCCCGTCACCGGCCCCGGGCGCGCGGGGTTTTCCTCGGCTATGATTTTCATCTCGGCGCTGCCGGGCCGCAGCTGATCGAAATCAACACCAATGCCGGCGGTGCGCTGTTGAATGCCCTGCTGGCGCGCGCGCAACAGGTTTGCTGCGACGTCGTCATGGCCAGGCTGCCCGGAATGCTGGGCGGCGATCCCCCCGAGCATCTGTTCCTGGAAATGTTTCTCGAAGAATGGCGCCTGGAGCGCGGGGAGGCGCCGCTGAAGACGATTGCCATCGTCGACAGCGACCCCGAGCGGCAGTTTCTTTATCCCGAGTTCGTGCTGTTCCGCCAGCTATTCGAGCGTCACGGCATGGCGGCGCTGATCTGCGATCCGGCGACGCTGGCCTGGCGCGCCGGCGCCCTCTGGCAGGAAGACCGGCGCATCGATCTGGTCTATAACCGCCTCACCGATTTCTCCCTGGAGGCGCCCGCCTCATCGGCCTTGCGCGAAGCCTACCTAGCCGGCGCCGTGGTGGTGACGCCGCATCCCCACGCCCATGCGCGCTTTGCCGACAAGCGCAACCTGGTGGCGCTCTCCGATCCGGAACTGCTCTCCCGCTGGGGCGTTGACGCGGCGACCAGGCGACTCCTGCTGGACGGCATTCCGCGCACCGAAGAAGTGGCCGCCAGCGCGGCCTCGGCGCTCTGGGGGCGCCGCCGGCAGCTTTTCTTCAAGCCGGTGGCCGGCTATGGCAGCCGCGCCGCGTATCGCGGCGACAAATTGACGCGTCGGGTGTTCGAGGAGATACTCTCCGCCGCCTACGTGGCTCAGGCCTTGGTGCCGCCGAGTTCACGCCGGCTGGCCGTGGATGGAGCCCTGGCGGACTTGAAGATCGATTTGCGCAATTACGTCTATGCGGGCCGCGTGCAACTCGTCTCGGCGCGCCTATGGCAGGGACAAACGACCAACTTCCGGACTCCGGGCGGCGGTTTCGCGCCAGTCCTGACCTTATCCCTGCTGGAGAATGCATGAAGGTATTCGGCTTCACCGGCTATTCCAATTCGGGCAAGACGACGCTGATCGAGCAGCTGATTCCGCGCTTCACCCGGCGCGGCTTGCGCGTCTCGCTGATCAAGCACGCCCACCACCAGTTCGACATCGACCGTCCGGGCAAGGATTCCTTCCGCCATCGCGAGGCCGGCGCCAGCGAGGTGATGCTGGTCTCCGATCAGCGCTGGGTGCTGATGCATGAGTTGCGCGGAGAGCCCGAACCCTCGCTGGAAGATCAGCTGCAGCGCTTTTCGGCCTGCGATCTGGTGCTGGTGGAAGGCTACAAATTCAGCGGCATTCCCAAGATCGAGGTGCACCGTCCGGCCAATGGCAAGCCCTTGCTTCACCCCCAGGGGCTCAACATCATCGCCCTGGCGAGCGACGTCAGGATCGAACTGGCGATACCTTGGCTCGATCTCAACGATCCGGGCGCCGTTGCCGATTTCATTCTGAATACCCTGGAGCTCTGATGGGCATGCTTTCCTATGAACAGGCGCTGGCCCGACTGCTGGCCGGCGCCCCGGTTCCGACCGAAACCGAATCGCTGGCGACGCAGTCGGCGTGCGGCCGGGTGCTCGCGGCGGCGCAGTTCTCGGCGCTATTCGTGCCGCCGCTCGACAATTCCTCGATGGACGGTTATGCCCTCCGGGCCGCCGATGTGCCGGCCGCGGGGACGCGCCTGAAAGTGGCTCAGCGCATCGCCGCAGGCAGCGTCGGCCACACCCTGGCTGCGGGCACGGCGGCGCGGATCTTCACCGGCGCGGCGGTGCCCGCGGGCGCCGACGCGATCGTCATGCAGGAGCTGACGGACCGCCAGGACGATGTGGTGACCATCAATCATGTGCCCTCGACGGGCGACTGGATCCGCCGCTGCGGCCAGGACATCAACAGCGGCGAGCGGATTCTCGCCGCCGGGGTCAGGCTGCTGCCGCAGCACCTGGGACTGGCCGCTTCGGTCGGCCTGGCGGCGCTGCCGGTGTACCGCCGCCTGCGCGTGGCGCTGTTCTCCACCGGCGATGAACTGGTGATGCCCGGCGACGTCGCGCCGGCCGAGTTGCCGCCGGGCGCGATCTACAATTCGAACCGCTTCGTGCTCCTGGGCCTGTTGCAGCAGCTGGGCTGCGCGGTCTGCGACCTGGGCATCGTCCCGGACACGCTGGCTGCGACGCGAGCGGCCTTGAAGAAGGCTGCCGAAGATTCCGATCTGATCCTCACCAGCGGCGGCGTCTCGGTGGGCGAGGAGGATCACGTCAAGCCCGCGGTCGAGGCCGAGGGAACGCTCGATCTGTGGAAAATCGCCATCAAGCCGGGCAAGCCGCTGGCCTTCGGCAGCGTCGGCGGAGCCTCGTTCATCGGCCTGCCGGGAAATCCCGTGTCCTCCTTCGTCACTTTCCTGATGCTGGTGCGGCCCTTCATTCTCAAGGCCCAGGGTGCAGCCGCGATGCCCGGCAGGCCGCTGGCGCTGCGCGCCGATTTCGACTGGCCCCGGTCCGACCGGCGGCGCGAGTTCCTGCGCGCGAAGCGGAACGAGGCAGGCGGGCTCGAGCTGTTTCCCAACCAGAACGCCGGGGTATTGAGCTCGGCGGCGTGGGCCGACGGCCTGATCGACAATCCTCCGGGACAGACGATCCGGCGCGGCGATGCGGTGAGCTTCCTGCCGTTTTGCGAATTGCTATACTGACAGCCATGATCAAGATCCTCTATTTCGCCGGTCTGCGCGAGTCGATCGGCAGTTCCGGCGAGGAAATCGCGCTGCCCCCGGGCGTCAGCGATATCGCCCGCCTGCGTGCCCATCTTGCGGCGCGCGGCGAGCCGTGGGGCTCCCTGGCCACCGCCCGGAACCTGCGCACCGCGGTGAATCAGCGCATGGTCGACGAAGGCGCGGCGGTACAGGACGGCGACGAGATCGCCTTCTTTCCTCCGGTCACCGGAGGCTGAGATGCCGGTGGACATCCCGGGTCCGGCGAGTTCGGTCAGCGTCCAGCACGAACCTTTCGATGTCGGCGCGGAGATCGCGGCCATCGCTGCCGGCCGGCCCGCCATCGGCGCGGTGGCGAGCTTCGTCGGTCTGGTGCGCGAACTTCCGGGCTGCCCGGGCGGATTATCCGCGATGACTCTGGAACACTATCCGGGCATGACCGACAAGGCGCTCGAGGACATCGTCGGACAGGCGCGGGGGCGCTGGCAATTGCAGGACGTGAGAGTGATCCACCGGGTCGGCCGGCTGGCGCCGGGCGATGCGATCGTGCTGGTCGTGGTCGCCGCTGCGCATCGGGGCGAAGCCTTCGCCGCCTGCGAGTTCATCATGGATTATCTCAAGACCCGCGCCCCCTTCTGGAAGAAGGAAGAGACCCGGGACGGCGGACACTGGGTCGATGCCCGCGACGCGGACGACGCGGCCGCCGCCCGCTGGGACGTCTAGCCGCGCCGGTCGGTCTTCAGCCCGCGCTACTTCTTCTTCTTCGCCGCGGCGCCACCGAAGGTCGCCGATGCGGCGGCCGATGCCTGGGTGATCTGCTCGAAGGCTTTGTTGGCGTTGGCCATCGCCTGTTGCATGGTTTCCATGATCTGGGCGTTCTGGCCGGGCAGGGAGCCGAAGAAGGTTTGGAACGCCTCCATCATGTCCTTGCTGCCGCTGGCGAGCTGCTCGGTCAGCAACTGGCTGAATTCCGTGCGCGAGGTGTTGCCGATCTCGGCGATCGCGCGCGCCGCCTCAACCATTTTCTGTGCCGTCTCCTGAGTGAACTGGGTGCGCAGCGCGACCGCCTGCTGCGGGTCCTTGGCGCCTGCCAGCGCCTTGGCGCTGTCGACGCTGTCCTGGAACAGCGTCTTGGCGACGTCCACTTGCAGCGCGACGATGCGCTGCGAATTCTCGATCGACATCTGCGCCAGCTTCATCGCGGCTTCCATGTTCTTGCGATGCAATTCGCTGAATTGTTCCGGTTTGCTGACCATGGCGTTCTCCCTGGTAAGGCTCAAAACGACAGTATGGCACGGTCACCGGCTTTCGGTTGAGGCGGCTAGGAATTCCCGGCCCAGGCCAGGGTTTGCGCGAGCGCCCGCTTCCAGCCGTGCAACAGATCGCCGCGCCGGGCCTCGCTGATCCCGGGTTCGAAGCGGCGACCGCTTTGCCATTGCCGGGCGATTTCCGCCTTCGAGGACCACAGCCCGAGCGCCAGACCGGCCAGGTAGGCGGCGCCTTGCGCGGTGGTCTCGGTGACGCGCGGGCGGACCACCGGCACGCCGAGCAGGTCGGCCTGGAATTGCAGCAACAAATCATTCTTGGCAGCGCCGCCATCGACGCGCATTTCCTGGACCGCCATGCCTGAATCCTGCTCCATGGCGACGAGCACGTCGGCGCTCTGATAGGCGATCGCCTCCAGCGCGGCGCGGGCGATATGCGCCTTGTTGCTGCCGCGGCTCAAGCCGAACAGGGCGCCACGCGCGTGCGGCGCCCAGTGCGGCGCGCCCAGGCCGGTGAAGGCCGGCACCAGATACACGCCGCCGTTGTCGGGGACGCTCCGGGCGAGGCTCTCGACCTCTTCGGCGCGGCTGATGAGCCCCAAGCCATCGCGCAGCCATTGCACCGTGGCCCCGGCCATGAAGACGCTGCCTTCGAGGGCGAAATCGGTCTGCCCGCCGACCTGCCAGGCGACCGTGGTCAGCAAGCGATGCTTCGAGGCGATTGCCCGGGCGCCGGTGTTCATCACCATGAAACAGCCGGTCCCGTAAGTGTTCTTGACCATGCCCGGCGACAGGCAGGCCTGGCCGAAGGTCGCGCCCTGCTGGTCGCCGATGATGGCGGCGATGGGCAGCGCGCAACCCAGCAAGGCAGGGTCGCAATGGCCATAGATCTCGCTGCTCGAACGGACTTCCGGCAGGAGTTCGCGGGGAATCGCCAGGAGCTTCAGCAAGTCCTCGTCCCAGGCTTGCCGCTCGAGGTTGTAGAGCAGGGTGCGCGAAGCGTTGGAGGGATCGGTGACATGGCAGCGCCCTTGGCTCAACTTCCAGACCAGCCAGGAATCGATGGTACCGAAAGCGAGTTCGCCGCAGGCCGCGCGCTCCCGCGCGCCGGGGATATGGTCGAGCAGCCATTTCAACTTGGTTGCGGAGAAATAGGGATCGAGTATCAGCCCGGTCTTATCCTGGATGCTACTTTCCCAGCCGGCGGCGGAGAGTTCGTCGCAAATGCCTGCGCTGCGCCGGTCCTGCCAGACGATGGCCGGAGCGAGCGCGCGTCCGGTCGCCCGTTCCCAGAGCACGGTGGTTTCGCGCTGATTGGCTATGCCGATGCCGGCCACCCGGCTGGCGTCGATCCCGCTCGTTTTCAGCACTTCGGCGGCCACCGCGACCTGGCTCCGCCAGATTTCCTCGGCATCGTGCTCGACCCAGCCGGGTTGCGGGAAATACTGCCGGAACTCGCGCTGCGCCTGGCCGCGGACGTTGCCTTCGCGGTCGAACAGGATGGCCCTGGAACTGGTCGTGCCTTGGTCCAGGGCGAGGATAAATTGCTTGGCGCTCATGATCTCTCCAGCCACGAGGCGAATTCGGCCTGCTGCGCCGGGGTCATCGAGAGGCCGGCCTTGCTGCGACGCCAGAGGATATCCTCGGCGCTTTGCGCCCATTCATGCTCGATGAAGTACTCGACCTCCCGCTGGTACAAATGATACGACTCGCCGCCGAAATCGCGGCCGAGCGCGGCGACCGACTGGGCATCGCCGATCACCTTGTCGCTCTCGCTGCCGTGGCGCAGCGCCAGCGCTCTCAGCCAGGACGGCGGCAGGGCCGGGTGATGCTGGCGCAGGCCGTCGACGAGTTCCGACAGGGTGCCGAAATCGCCGCCGGGCAGGGGCCGGCTGTCGGTCCAGGCCGGACCCATTTGCGGAAACCAGGGGCGGAGCCTGGCAAGCGCCGCTTCGGCAAGTCTGCGGTGGGTGGTGATCTTGCCGCCGAAAATTGAAAGGGCGGGCAGATCCGCCGTGCGATCGAGAACGAAGGTGTAATCGCGGCTCACCGCCGAAGGATCGCTCCGGCCGTCGTCGAACAGTGGCCGCACGCCGCTGTAGCTCCAGACGATGTTCCCGGCCTCAACAGGGGTTCGCACATAGCGGCTGGCGGCGCGGCAAAGGTAAGCGACCTCGTCCGTCGATATGCGGGCATCCTCGGGCTGGTCCACCCGGATATCGGTGGTGCCGATCAGGGTGAAGCGCTCCGCGAAGGGCAGCAGGAAGACGACGCGCCTGTCGTCGTTCTGCAGGATGAAGGCGTGCTCACCGGGGTACAGCCTGGGCACGACGATATGGCTGCCCTTGACCAGCTGGACCTTTGCCCGCGGCGTCCCGGCGCCTGCCGGCAGGGTGTCGGTCACCTCGGCGACCCAGGGGCCGGCGGCATTGACCAGGGCGCGGGCGAGTACGATCTTCCTGCCGCCGGCGTCCTCCAGCGTCGCGTGCCAGAGGCCTTGGGTTCGCGCAGCGCCCAGGAAACGGCAGCGTGGGCTGATCACGGCGCCCAGCAGGCGCGCGGCGCTGGCGTTGGCCAGCGTCAGGCGCGCATCGTCGACGGCGACGTCGGAATAGACGAAACCCTTGCGGTAGCGCGCTTGCAGGGACTCGGCCAGGGGCGGCCGGTCAAGTTCGACGGCGGCCGAGCCGGGCAGGGTGACGCGTCGGCCCAAGCCGCCCATGCGGCCCAGGCTGTCATAGAGCAGCAAGCCCAGCCGTATCATCCAGGCCGGGCGCAGGGACGGGACATGGGGCATGATGAAGCGCAGCGGGCGGGTGAGATGAGGTGCGATCCTGAGCAGCACTTCGCGCTCGGCCAGCGCCTCGGCAACCAGGCGGAATTCAAAGTATTCGAGATAACGCAGGCCGCCGTGGATCATCTTGCTGCTGGCCGAGGAGGTGGCGCCGCCCAGGTCGCCCTGCTCGCACAACAGCACCGAGAGCCCGCGGCCGGCGGCATCGCGGGCGATGCCGGTGCCGTTGATGCCGCCGCCGACGATCAGGAGGTCATGGATGGGGTCTGTGGCCGGCATGAGTCGACGATGGTATCCGGTGGAGCCGGGAACGGCCAGGCTTGAAATGGATCATGCAATCCCCATATCGGTAGCAGTGATTTCATTTCCGGACAGACTATCATGCGCTTCGACAAATTCACCACCATGTTCCAGCAGGCCTTCGCCGATGCCCAGAGCATCGCCGTGGGCAGCGACCAGCAGTTCATCGAGCCGCAGCATCTGCTGCTGGCGCTCCTGAACCAGCAGGACGGCGGCACCGCTTCGCTGCTCCAGCGTGCCGGCGCCAACGTCGCGCCGCTCAAGGCGGCCCTCGACCAGTCGATCGCCCGCCTGCCCAAGGTGACGGGCCACGGCGGCGAAGTCTCGGTCGGCCGCGATCTCTCCAATCTCCTCAATGTCACCGACAAGGAGGCGCAGAAGGCTGGCGACCAGTTCATCGCCTCGGAGATGTTCCTGCTGGCCTTGAGCCAGGACAAGGGCGAGACGGGGAAGCTGCTGAAACAGCACGGGGCCAACAGGCCGGCGCTGGAAGAAGCGATCAAGGCGGTGCGCGGCGGCCAGAACGTCGGTAGCCAGGAGGCCGAGGGCAGCCGCGAGGCGCTGAAGAAATACACGGTGGATCTCACCGAACTGGCCCGCTCCGGCAAGCTCGACCCGGTGATCGGCCGCGACGACGAGATCCGCCGGGCGATCCAGATCCTGCAGCGGCGCACCAAGAACAATCCGGTCCTGATCGGCGAGCCGGGGGTGGGCAAGACCGCCATCGTCGAGGGCCTGGCGCAACGCATCATCAACGGCGAGGTGCCCGAGACCCTCAAGGGCAAGCGGGTGCTGTCGCTGGACATGGCGGCGCTGCTGGCAGGCGCCAAATACCGCGGCGAGTTCGAGGAGCGGCTGAAATCGGTGCTCAAGGAGATCGCCCAGGACGAAGGACAAATCATCGTCTTCATCGATGAACTGCACACCATGGTCGGCGCGGGCAAGGCCGAGGGCGCGATGGATGCCGGCAACATGCTCAAACCCGCGCTGGCGCGCGGCGAACTGCACTGCATCGGCGCGACGACGCTGGACGAATACCGCAAGTACATCGAGAAGGATGCCGCGCTCGAGCGTCGCTTCCAGAAGGTTCTGGTCGAGGAACCTTCGGTCGAGTCGACCATCGCCATCCTGCGCGGCCTGCAGGAGAAGTACGAACTGCACCACGGCGTGGATATCACCGATCCGGCCATCGTCGCCGCCGCGGAACTCTCCCACCGCTACATCACCGACCGTTTCCTGCCGGACAAGGCGATCGACCTGATCGACGAGGCGGCTTCGCGCATCCGCATGGAGATCGACTCCAAGCCTGAGGCGATGGACCGCCTCGACCGCCGCCTGATCCAGCTGAAGATCGAGCGCGAGGCGGTGAAGAAGGAGAAGGACGAAGCTTCGCAGAAACACTTCAAGATGATCGAGGAGGAGATCGCCAAACTCGAGCGCGAGTACGGCGACTTCGACGAGATCTGGAAGGCCGAGAAGGCCCAGGTGCAGGGCTCGCAGCACATCAAGGAAGAGATCGACAAGTTGCGGGTGCAGATGGACGAGGCCCGCCGCCGCGGCGACTGGCAGATGATGAGCGAGTTGCAGTACGGCCGGCTGCCGCAGCTCGATGCGCAGTTGAAACAGGCGGATACCGCGGGCGCCAAGGCCGAGCGCTTCAAGCTGCTGCGCACGCAGGTCGGCGCCGAGGAGATCGCCGAGGTTGTGTCGCGCGCCACGGGCATTCCGGTGTCCCGGATGATGCAGGGCGAACGCGAAAAACTGCTCAACATGGAAGAGCGCCTGCATGCCCGCGTGGTCGGACAGAACGAGGCGGTGCGCATGGTCTCCGACGCCATCCGGCGCTCGCGCGCCGGCTTGTCGGACGAGAACAAGCCCTACGGCTCCTTCCTTTTCCTGGGTCCCACGGGCGTGGGCAAGACCGAGCTGTGCAAGGCCCTGGCGGAGTTCCTGTTCGACGCCGAGGACCATCTGATCCGCGTCGACATGAGCGAGTTCATGGAGAAGCACTCCGTGGCGCGGCTGATCGGCGCGCCGCCCGGCTATGTCGGCTATGAAGAGGGCGGCTATCTGACCGAACAGGTTCGGCGAAAGCCTTATTCCGTGATTCTTTTTGATGA
>CAIVDC010000107.1 GCA_903904605.1 uncultured Sterolibacterium sp. | reverse complement strand
TCCTCGACCTTGGCCAGGTAGTCGTCCTCGGTCAGCAACTGGGCGCGATTCAACGGCGTCATGCCCGGATCGACCACGACAAAAGCCTCGAAATAAAGCACCCGCTCGATGTCGCGCAGGGTCATGTCCAGAACCATGCCGAGCCGGCTGGGCAGACTCTTCAGGAACCAGATATGGGCGACCGGCGATGCCAGCTCGATGTGGGCCATGCGCTCGCGCCGCACTTTCGACTGGGTCACCTCGACACCGCACTTCTCGCAGATCACGCCGCGATGCTTCAAGCGCTTGTACTTGCCGCAAAGGCACTCGTAGTCCTTGACCGGGCCGAAGATCTTGGCGCAGAACAGGCCGTCGCGCTCCGGCTTGAAGGTGCGATAGTTGATCGTCTCCGGCTTTTTCACTTCGCCGTAGGACCAAGAACGGATCTTCTCGGGCGAGGCCAGGCCAATGGTGATCGCGCCGAATTCCTCTTCTTGCGTTACCTGCTTAAACAGATCGAGCAGTGCTTTCATTTAGTCACTCCTGCAAGGGGTGAAGCAGTAAATCAGAAACGTTCCAGGTCGATATCGATTGCCAGGGAACGAATTTCCTTGACCAGCACATTGAATGACTCCGGCATCCCCGCGTCAATCTTGTGCTCGCCCTTGACGATGTTTTCATAGACCTTGGTGCGGCCATTGACGTCATCCGACTTGACCGTGAGCATCTCCTGCAGCACATAGGACGCGCCATAGGCCTCGAGTGCCCACACTTCCATTTCGCCGAAGCGTTGGCCGCCGAACTGCGCCTTGCCGCCGAGCGGCTGCTGCGTGACCAGGCTGTAAGGCCCGGTCGAGCGGGCATGCATCTTGTCGTCGACCAGGTGATGGAGCTTCAGCACATGCATATACCCCACCGTCACCTGGCGCTCGAAAGCTTCCCCTGTCCGGCCGTCATGGAGCGTCAGCTGCCCCGAGCGCGGCAGGCCTGCCAGTTCCAGCATGGTCTTGATTTCGGCTTCGTTGGCGCCGTCAAACACGGGCGTGGCGAAGGGTACGCCGTTGGTCAGGTTCTTCGCCAGTTCGATGATCTCCGCGTCGTCGAGGCTCTCAATATCCTCGCCCTTGCCGCTGGAGTTGTAGATCCTGTCAAGATACTGGCGCAACTCGGCCACGGCAGCCTCTCTCTTCAACATCTCGCCGATCTTGTGGCCCAGCCCCTTCGCTGCCCAGCCAAGATGCGTCTCGAGGATCTGCCCGATGTTCATTCGCGACGGAACGCCGAGCGGATTCAGGACGATATCGACCGGAGTGCCATTGGCCATGTAAGGCATGTCCTCGATCGGCACGATGCGCGACACCACCCCCTTGTTGCCATGGCGGCCGGCCATCTTGTCGCCCGGCTGCAGGCGGCGCTTCACGGCCAGATAGACCTTGACCATCTTCTGCACGCCGGGCGCCAGTTCGTCGCCTTGAGTGAGCTTCTTCTTCTTTTCCTCGAAGGCAACGTCGAAATCCTTGCGCGTCTGTTCGAGACTCTCGCGCAGATTTTCTAGCTGCTGCGCCGTCTCGTCACTGGCCATGCCGATGTCGAACCAGTGATGCGGATCGATCGAATCGAGATAGACCTTGGTGACCTTGGCCCCCTTGGCCAGCTTCTTGGGACCCTTGTTGGCGATCTTGTTCACCAGGAGCTTCTCGATACGCGCGAACGTGTCGCGCTCGACGATGCGCATCTGGTCGGCGAGATCGGTTTTGTAGCGGCGCAGTTCGTCATCGATGATCTGCTGGGCGCGCAGGTCGCGCTCGATGCCTTCGCGGGTGAACACTTGAACGTCGATGACGGTACCGGACATTCCCGATGGGACGCGCAGCGACGTGTCCTTCACGTCGGAAGCCTTTTCGCCGAAGATGGCGCGCAGGAGTTTCTCTTCCGGCGTCAGTTGGGTCTCGCCCTTCGGCGTGACCTTGCCGACCAGCACATCGCCGGCTTCGACTTCGGCGCCGATGTAGACGATCCCTGATTCGTCCAGGCGTCCCAGTTGCGCCTCGCCCAGGGTGGCAATGTCGCGGGTGATGTCCTCGGCGCCGAGCTTGGTGTCGCGGGCGACCACCGTCAGTTCCTCGATGTGAATCGAAGTGAACCGGTCATCGGCGACGACCCGCTCGGAGATCAGAATCGAGTCTTCAAAATTGTAGCCGTTCCAGGGCATGAACGCGACCAGCATGTTCTGGCCGAGCGCCAATTCGCCCATATCCGTAGACGCGCCGTCGGCGATGACGTCGCCCTTGGCGATGACGTCGCCGACCTTGACCAGCGGTCGCTGGTTGATGTTGGTGTTCTGGTTGGAGCGCGTGTACTTGATCAGGTTGTAGATATCGACGCCGACTTCGCCCGATACGGCCTCTTCGTCATGGACGCGGACCACGATCCGGTTGGCGTCGATGTAATCGACCTTGCCGCCGCGCAGCGCTTGCACCGCGGTGCCCGAGTCGACCGCCACCGTCCGTTCGATGCCGGTACCGACCAAAGCCTTTTCGGCGCGCAGACACGGCACGGCCTGACGCTGCATGTTCGCGCCCATGAGCGCACGGTTGGCATCGTCGTGCTCCAGGAAGGGAATCAGGGATGCCGCCACCGAGACGATCTGCCCCGGCGCCACGTCCATATATTGAACCTCGTCCGGGCCCTTCAGCTCGAACTCGCCCTTGAAGCGGCAGGACACCAGTTCGTCGGTGAGACGGCCTTTCTTGTCGAGTTCCGCGTTGGCCTGGGCGATGACGAAGTTGCCTTCCTCGATGGCCGACAGATACTCGATCTGGTTGGTGACCTGGTTGTGCTCCCCCCTGCGGTAGGGCGTCTCCATGAAGCCGTAGGAATTGGTGCGGGCGAACAAAGCCAGCGAATTGATCAGGCCGATATTCGGGGCTT
>CAIVDC010000106.1 GCA_903904605.1 uncultured Sterolibacterium sp. | reverse complement strand
ACTTCGACGACCACGGAACCCGCCGCGCGCCCGACTGCTTCCATGGCCATGGCGCCGAAGAGATAAGGAATCAGGCCGCCGATGAACAGGCCGATGATCACGAGGTGGTTGGAAAGATCGAAGCTCAACACCCGGCCGGCCGATTCCAGCGCGTGGGTATAGTCGGCGAACAATACGAGGGCCGCCAGCGCCGCAGAGCCGATGGCATAACCCTTGGTCACCGCCTTGGTCGTGTTGCCCACGGCGTCGAGAGGATCGGTCACCGCGCGCACGCTGGCAGGCAACTCCGACATTTCCGCGATACCACCGGCGTTGTCGGTGATCGGTCCGTAAGCGTCAAGCGCGACAATGATGCCAGCCATCGACAGCATCGATACCGCTGCGATCGCGATGCCGTAGAGGCCACCCAGATAGTAAGCACCCCAGATCGCGGCACACACCGAGAGCACCGGCAAAGCCGTCGAGCGCATGGACACGCCCAGGCCGGCGATGATATTGGTGCCGTGGCCGGTCGTCGATGCCTGCGCGATATGCTTGACGGGCGCGAAGTCGGTACCGGTGTAGTACTCGGTGATAACGACCATCAATCCCGTCAGCACCAGGCCGATGATCGATGCGCCATACAGCCGCAATTGGGCACCGCCGTTGATGTTCATGACGGCATTCAAGGCATCGTCAGGCATGAACATCTGGGTAATCGGATAGAAAGCGATCAGTGCGAGGACACCCGAGACGACGAGTCCACGATACAGGGCGTTCATGATTTTGCCGCCTTCGCGCGCCTTGACGAATTGAACACCGATGATCGACGCGATGATCGAAAAGCCGCCCAGAACCAGCGGATAAATCGCCGCTGCTTCGGCATTGGTCTTCAGCATCAGCGCGCCCAAGAGCATGGTTGCGACGATGGTCACCGCATAGGTTTCGAACAGGTCTGCTGCCATGCCTGCGCAGTCGCCGACGTTGTCGCCAACGTTGTCAGCAATCACCGCCGGGTTGCGCGGGTCATCTTCGGGAATGCCCGCTTCGACCTTGCCGACCAGGTCGGCACCGACGTCGGCGCCCTTGGTGAAAATGCCGCCACCCAACCGGGCGAAGATCGAGATCAGCGAGGAGCCGAAGCCCAAACCGATCAGCGGGTGGATGATGTGGTCGATGCTCATGCCCGGGGCGGCGATATTCTTGAGATAAGCATAGTAGCCGGCGACGCCGAGCAGACCCAAACCGACGACCAGCATGCCGGTGATCGCGCCGCCCTTGAATGCGACATCGAGTGCCGGGCCGATACCATGGCGCGCCGCTTCGGCCGTGCGCACGTTGGCCCGCACCGATACGTTCATGCCGATATAGCCCGCCGCACCCGACAACACGGCACCGATCAGGAATCCGAAAGCGGTGAGCCATCCGAGCGCCGGCACGAGACCGATGATGACGAACAGCACTGCACCGACAATCGAGATCGTCGAGTACTGTCGGTTCAAATAGGCCTGAGCGCCTTGCTGAATGGCGGCGGCAATTTCTTGCATACGCGCATTGCCGACGGCCTGGGCCAGAATCCATTTGCTGGAAACCGCGCCGTAGATGATTGCCACCACGGCACAGATCAGCGCAAACATTAGTCCAGAAGACATGCATTACTCCCTTTT
>CAIVDC010000105.1 GCA_903904605.1 uncultured Sterolibacterium sp. | reverse complement strand
GCGTCGGCGTCGACATCGGCTCCGCCACTTCCCATCTGGTGTTTTCGCGCATCGTCCTGGAACGGCAGGACAGCCGCTACATCGTCTCCGAACGCGAGGTGTTGTACCAGTCCGAAGTGCTGTTGACGCCCTATTGCGCCGACCTGAGCATCGACGCCGTCCTGCTCGGCCGCTTCATCGAGCGGCAATATGCGCTGGCGCGGATCGATCCGCTGACGATCGATACCGGCGCCTTGATTCTCACCGGCGTGGCGGTTCGGCGCAGCAATGCGCGCGCCATCGGCGACCTGTTTGCGGCCCAGGCCGGCAAGTTCGTTTCGGTCAGTGCCGGCGACGCGCTCGAAACCACGCTGGCGGCCTTCGGTTCCGGCGCCGCGGCGCGCTCCATCCGCGAAGCGGCGCGCATCATGAATATCGATATCGGCGGCGGCACCTCGAAGATCGCCGTCTGCGAAGCCGGCGAAGTGATCGACCTGACGGCCGTCGACGGCGGCGCGCGCATCGTCTCCTTCGATGACGGCGGGCGGGTCGTCCGGATCGAGGCGGCCGGGTCCCGCTTCGCCGGCGAAGTCGGCCTGACCCTCGAACCGGGCGCCGTGCCCGATCCGGCTGGGCTGGGGCGGATGGTCAATCGCATGGCCGATCAGTTGTTCGCGATCGTCCGGATGCCCGCTCTGCCGCCGGACGCGGCCGCCCTGCTCAGGCTCGAACCGCTGAAGAACGAAAGGCCGCCGGCGGCGATCACCTTCTCCGGCGGCGTCTCGGAATATCTCTACGGGCGGCAAGCGCAGTCCTTTGGCGATCTCGGCGCGGCGCTGGCCCGGGCCGTGCTGGAACGGGTGGCGCGCTGGGGCCCGCGCATCGAACGCCCCGATCAGGGACTGCGCGCCACCGTGGTCGGCGCCTCGCAATACACGATACAGGTCAGCGGCAGCACGATCTACGTCGCGCCGCAGAGCGCCCTGCCGCTGAAGAATATCGCCGTGATCACGCCCGACCTGCCCCTCGCGGCGGAGCAACTCGAGGCCGGGCGGATCGCCGCGGCAGTGGAGCGGGCGTTGCGCCGCTTCGATCTGCACCAAGGCGGGCAGCCGGTGGCGCTTTGCTATCGCTGGCAGGGGTCGGCAACCTTCGCCCGGCTCGACGCATTCTGCCGCGGCGTGACTGCCGGGCTGGCGGTTTCGCTGGCCAAGGGCCTGCCGCTGATTCTGGTCGGCGATGGCGACATCGGCGGTCTGGTGGGCATCCACTGCGAACTGGAGTTGCACCTGGCCAACGCGATCGTCTCGATCGACGGCATCACCCTGAAAGCCTTCGATTTCATCGACATCGGAACCTTGCTCGAGACCTCCGGCGCGGTTCCCGTGGTCATCAAGTCGCTGGTCTTTCCGGGCTCGGCCGCGCTCGGCCGGAGTGCCGGGAAAGCGGCCGCCTGAATGACGCCGGTGATCCCCCTCGTCGCCGCGACGGACTGCCACCGCCCCTTGCGCCAAACCCGACCGGGGCGTCGGGAGCCCATCCGGTATCCGCCGATCGAGCCCTATGCCAGCGGGGTCCTCGAGGTCGACGGCGGCCACCGGGTCTACTGGGAAGCCTGCGGCAACCCGCAGGGCACGCCGGCGCTGTTCCTCCACGGCGGGCCGGGCGGCGGCTGCTGCCGCAACGATCGGCGCTGGTTCGATCCGCGGCGCTATCGCATCGTCCTCTTCGACCAGCGCGGCTGCGGCCGCTCGCAGCCATGGGCCGGCGTCGCAGAGAACACCACCGCGCAGCTCATCGGCGACATTGAAACCTTGCGCCGCCATTGCGGCATCGAGCGCTGGCTGCTGTTCGGCGGCTCCTGGGGCGCGACCCTGGCGCTGGCCTACGCCCAAAGCCATCCGTCGCGGGTGCGGGCGATGGTCCTGCGCGGGGTGTTTACCGCCACGCGCCGCGAACTTCGCTGGCTCTATCGGGACGGCGCGGCCCGGCTGTTTCCCGAAGCCTGGGCGGCATTTGTGGCGCCGATCCCGGTCGCCGAACGGCGCGACCTGATCCGCGCCTATCATGAGCGCCTCCACTGCGGCGACCCGGCCGTGCAGATGGGCGCGGCCCGAGCCTGGTGCGCCTGGGAAGACGGCCTCGCCACGCTCGATGCCCGGCCGGCGATCTGCGCTGCCGAAAACCCGGCAATGCTCGCCTTGGCCCGTATCGAGAGCCATTATTTCAGGCACCGCAGCTTTCTCACAGAGGGCCAACTGCTCGCCGATGCCCATTTGCTGCAGGGAATTCCCGGCGTCATCGTGCAGGGCCGCTACGACGCCGTGACGCCGCCGGCAGCGGCATGGGCGCTGTCGCGCGCCTGGCCGCAGGCGGCCTTGCAGATCGTGCCCGATGCCGGCCACGCCTCGGCCGAGCCGGGAATTCTGCGCCGCCTGATCATGGCCAGCGACGCCTTCGCCGATGGTGCGTGAACCGGCCACGGTTCTTATATGTAGAACATCGTTTCATTTAATGCGACAATGTGCAACGCGGACAAAAAAGGAGGAGATCGTCATGAGTCATCCTGGTGGCAGCAAGAAGCAACACTTGGGCTTATTGTGCGGGCTTGCCGGCCTATTGCTGCTGTGCCTGCCGCCGGCACTCGCGCAGTCGGCGGTCCCGGGCAAGAACGACGCCCTCTATCTCTACCGCGGCGCCGACCGCGACCAGCGCCTGCTCGACGCGGCCCGGAAGGAAGGCTCGGTAGCCCTCTATACCTCGCTCGCGACCACGGAATCGAGGCCGCTGGCGGCCGCCTTCGAAAAGAAGTACGGGATCAAGGTCGATCTCTGGCGCGCCATCAGCGACAAGGTCGTGCAGCGGACGGTCACCGAGGGAAGAGCCAAGCGCTATGCGGTCGATGTGGTCGAAACCAACGGCCCGGAAGTCGAGATGATCGCACGGGAAAAATTGCTCTCCGAGTTCTTCAGTCCCTACCTGGCCGACTTTCCGCCGGCCGCCATTGCGCCGAACCACCTGTGGGTGAGCGACCGGCTGGAGTTGTACGTCGTCGCTTACAACACCAACAAAGTCAAACGCGAGGATCTGCCGAAACATTTCGAAGGTTTCCTCGATCCGAAATGGAAGGGCCGTCTGGGCATCGAGGCGACGGATTCCGAATGGATGGGCGCCATCGTCAAGAAGTTGGGCACCGATCGAGGCATGAAGCTGTTCGAAAAGCTGGCGGAAATGCGCCCGGACGTGCGCAAGGGCCATATCCTGCTGGCCGAGATGGTAGCCGCCGGCGAGGTGCCGGTGGCGCTCTCGGCCTATCACGCCAACGCGGAATCGCTGAAGCGGCGCGGCGCGCCGATCGACTGGGTGGCGATCGAACCGGTGGTCGGCAGGCCCCAGGCGATCGCGGTGGCGAAGAACGCGCCGCATCCGAGCGCGGCCCTGCTGTTTGCCGATTTCGTCCTGTCGCCCGAAGGCCAGGGCTTGCTCAATTCGCTGGGTCGCGTGCCCTTGAGTCTGAAGGTCAGCACCAGCCTGAATAATTTTCCCTACATCCTGATCGACCCCGCGACGGTGCTCGATGAAAGCGGCAAATGGGAAAGCCTGTGGGACAAGCTTTTTATCAACAAGTAGAGCCGCAACCGGCTCATGACGGATAAAGGAGTCCATTGATGGTTGGCAAAGCCAAGCCGGTCAAAGCGAAGACCCGACTGTCGTCGGTTGCCAACGCCATTCGCCTGATCAAGGTTTTTTCCGACGATGAGTACGAAATCGGCATCAGCGATCTGGGCAAGCGCCTGGTGTTGCCGAAGAGCACGGTGCACCGCCTCGCCAGCACGCTGATCGAGGCGGGGATGCTGGAGCAGAACAATGAAACCGGAAAATACCGGCTGGGACTGACGGTCTTCGAACTGGGCGCGCTGGTCCGGCGGAAGATGGACTTTTCCAGCGAGGCCAAGCCCTTCCTCATGGAACTGCGCGAGAAGACCGGCGAGACGGTGCATCTGGCGATCCTCGACCAGGGCAGCATCGTCTATATCAACAGCCTCGAGAGCAAGCATACGATCCGGATGACGCTCGAGGTCGGCGTGAGGAAACCGGCCTACACTACTGCGGCCGGAAAAGTGATGCTGGCTTTCCAGTCGGCCGATGCGCTGGCCGGGATGCTCGCCGCCGGCCTGAAGGAGCGGACTGCCAACACCATCATCGATCCGGCCGAGTTCCTCCAGGAAATGGCCGGCATCCGCAACCGCGGCTACGCCATCGCCGACGAGGAAAACGAAATCGGCGTGCGCAGCCTGGCGGCGCCGGTGCGGGACAACTTCGGCAACGTGATTGCCGCGACGAGCATCGCCGGTCCGGCACAGCGCCTGACCAAAAGGGCCTTGGGCAGCTTCGCGCCGGACGTCGTTGCCGCTGCCGAAGCGATATCAAGGCGCCTGGGCTTCCAGCCGCTGCGTCCGGCGCGCCTGCGCTGAAGGGAGCGGGGGACATGTTCAGGATAGCGCTCGCCGACAGCCCGGAGTCTTTCCTCTGCGCGCCGGAGGACACCATCCTGCGCGCCGGCCTGCGGGCGGGAATCGGGATGCCCTACGAATGCAACGTGGGTTCCTGCGGCACATGCAAGGTCGAACTGGTGAGCGGCGCGGTCGAGTCGAACTGGCCGGACGCGCCAGGGCTCTCCGAGCGCGATCGCGCACGCAAGCGCGTGCTCGGCTGCCAGTCGCGCCCGACCGCGGATTGCGTCATCAAGGCCCGGCCGGGAGCGCAATACAAGAGCCGCTGCCTGCCCGGAAAGATCGGCGCGACGCTCTGCGAATGGCGCGATCTGACGCACGACATCCGCGAATTCCGTTTCCGGCTCGCCGCGCCGGCGAGTTTTCTGCCCGGCCAGTATGCCTTGCTGACGCTGCCCGGCGTCCCGGGGCCGCGCGCCTACTCGATGTCGAACGCCGCGCAGGACGACGGCTGCTGGCATTTCCTGATCAAGCGCACCCCGGGCGGCGCCGGCACGACGGCTCTGTTCGAGCGTGTCCGGATCGGCGACACCGTGACCGTGGACGGTCCCTACGGCCTGGCCTATCTGCGCCGCGAGTGCGCCCGCGACATCGCCTGCATCGCCGGGGGCTCCGGTCTGGCGCCGGTGCTGTCGATCGCGCGCGGCGTGGCGGCCGATCCGGCGATGTCGGCGGTCAGGCTCCACCTCTTTTATGGCGGACGCAGCGCGCGCGACATCTGCGGCGAAAGAGAGATGCGGGCGCTGCCCGGCTACGGCGAGCGCTTCTTCTTTCATCCGGCTGTTTCGCTGCCGGAGGCGCAGCCCGCGGAGCCGTGGTCGGGCAAGGTCGGCTGGGTCCATGAGCTTGCGCTCGAGGTGCTGGGACCGTCCCTGGCCGGGCATGAGATCTATTTCGCCGGACCGCCCGCCATGGCGCAGGCGGTGCAAGCCATGCTGATGCGCGAAAAAGTGCCCGGCGACCAGGTTCACTTCGACGCGTTTTATTGAACGTAGCCACCGCCACACAGGAACAGGCCATGTCGGATTCTCAGGATCAGCAGCCCAAGCGCCACCAACTGGTCGACCATCAGTACGGCCAGGAATTCAATCACGTGCACGAAGACGGCGACGACGCCGACCATGACCACGACGACTTCGACGCGGCGGAAGGCGCGCTCGAGGACAATCCGGTGTGGCAGCAGGATCACGTGTCGCTCACCAGCGTCGGCATCGACATCGGCTCATCGGGCACCCAGGTGATATTTTCCCGGATCAAGTTGCGCCGCATGGGCGAGGATTTGTCGAGCCGTTACTTCGTCGTCTCGCGCGAAACCCTGTTCCAGTCGCCGGTGGCCCTGACGCCATACCAGAGCGAGACGCGCATCGACGAAGCCGGCCTGGGGAAGATCATCGACCAGGCGTATCAGGCGGCCGGCCTGCATCCCGACGACATCGATACCGGCGCGGTGATCCTGACCGGGGAAGCCCTGCGCCGGGAAAACGCCCAGGCGATATCCGCCGTGCTGGCCGAGCAGGGCGGCGAGTTCGTCTGCGCCGCCGCGGGCCATCACATGGAATCGATGCTCGCGGCCTACGGTTCGGGCGCGGCGCGGCTCTCCCACGATGAGGCCCGGCGCGTGCTCAACATCGACATCGGCGGCGGCACCACCAAGCTCGCCATCGTCGAAGGCGGCAAGGTCAAGGGCACCGCGGCGCTGCATATCGGCGGGCGGCTGCAGGTGGTCGATGCCGGGCAAAACATCGTGCGCCTCGATCCGGCCGGCGCTTATCTGGCCAGCGAGGCGGGGTTCGCCTGGCAGCTGGGCGACCAGGCGCCTTTGGCGGCGATGCAGACCGTGGCCGACTGGATGGCCGGGGCATTGCTTGCCGCGGTCAGTTCGCAGGACTTGCCTCCGGACGTCGAGCGCCTCTACCTGACCGATCCGCTGGCGGACTTCGGCCCGATCGAGGGCGTGATGTTTTCCGGCGGCGTGGCCGAATATGTCTATGAGCGCGAGACGCGCGACTTCGGCGACATGGGGCGCCTCCTGGGCCAAGCCCTGCGTCGCAGGATCGACGGCGGGGCGCTGCCCTGGCCGATGCTTCCGGCCGGAGAATGCATCCGCGCCACCGCGCTCGGCGCGTCCGAGTACTCGGTGCAACTCTCCGGCAACACGACCTTCATCTCCAATCCGGGGAAGCTTCTGCCGCGGCGCAATTTGCAGGTGCTGCAGCCGACCTACGACTGTGCCGCGGTGATCGATCCGGCACGGCTGGCGCAGGCGATTCGCGGCCATTTCAAAGCCTTCGACCTGGTCGAGGGCGAGGCCGAGGTCGCGCTGGCCTTCCGCTGGAGCGGCCAGCCTTCGTACCCGCGCATCGCCGCCTTCGCCGAGGGCATCGCGGCCGCGATGGCCGGCACCCTCGCGCAGAAACTGCCGCTGTACCTGATTCTCGACGGCGATCTGGCGCATACCCTGGGCACCTTGCTGCGCGAGGAGATGGCGGTCACCAGCGAAATCCTGGTGATCGACGGGATCGTCCTGTGGGATTTCGACTATATCGACCTGGGACGGATCCGCATGCCCTCGCAAACCGTGCCGGTGACGGTCAAGTCGCTGGTCTTCAGCCAGGATCCGCGCACGCCGCTGGGCAATGCGCGCAGCGATCTGAAGTACCGCCCGCATGCCCATGCGCATGGCCACGAGCACGGCCACGAGCACGGCCACGAGCACGGCCACGGGCATGACCACGGCCATGGCGCGGGGCAGCACCGCCACGCGTTCGGATCCGGCCATGCGAAGATTCCGCCGCAGGGAAGAACGCAGGGCAAAAAGGCCTGAATTCGGTTGACATCGTGCGCCGGGAAAGGTAACTTCAGGCGTCTTTCTATGTAGACCGATGGTCCATATAGCGGAACATCAGGTTTGAAGCACGAATTGCAGCACCGCCGCAAAGACGGCGGGACAATTCAAAAAAGGAGACGCCTCGAAATGGCAGCTGCTGGACAATTGCTCGCGCAACCATCGACCGGGGCCTCGGGCTGGTTGAAGTTCGATTTCAAATGGCTGGTCATCGGCGTCTGTGTCCTGGCGGTCGCCTATCTGGCCCTGATGCCGCTCGGCTTCCTGTTGTGGCAGAGCTTCTTCACGCCGCAGACCGCCACCAAGGCGGCGGAATTCACCTACGGCAACTACCTCGCCGCCTATACCAGCAGCGAAACGCTGAAACTGTTCTTCACGTCCGTCGGGTACGCGGCCGGCACATCGATCTTCTCGTTCACCGTCGGCACCTTGCTGGCCTGGATGAACGAGCGCACCAATACGCCCCTGAAGCCGCTGTTCTTTGCCCTGTCGATCATCCCCCTGATCATTCCCGGGGTGCTGTTCACCGTCGCCTGGATTCTGCTGGCCAGTCCGAAGATCGGCATCGTCAACCTGATGCTCCAGGGCCTGTTCAATACCGACCATGTCTTCGTCAATATCTATTCGATCTGGGGCATGATCTGGGTCGATGGCCTGCATTACTCGTCGATGGCCTTCCTGATCATGAGCGCGGCCTTCCGCTCGATGGATCCGTCGCTCGAGGAGTCGGCGATGATGAGCGGCGCCAGCGTGCCGCAGATCGCCTGGCACATCACCCTGAAGCTGACCTGGCCGGCGATTTTCGCCACCTTGCTGATCCTCTTCGTGCGCTCCATCGAATCCTTCGAGGTGCCGGCCCTGCTCGGCCTGCCGGTCGGGATACAGGTCTTCACTTCGGCGATCTACGATGCCATCCATCAGTATCCCAGCCAGATCGGCCTGGCCTCATCGTACGCCGTGACGCTGCTCCTGATCACCACCGTCGGCATCTACTTCCAGTCGAAGCTGTCCAGCCAGGGCAACAAGTACTCGACCGTGACCGGCAAGGGCTTCCGCCCGAGGTCGATGGACCTGGGCAAGTGGCGCTATGTGACCGCGTCGATCTTTGTGTTCTATTTTTCGCTGATCGTGGTCCTGCCCTTCCTGGTGCTGCTCTGGTCTTCGCTGCAGAAGTTCTACAGCGTGCCGTCGATGGCGGCCCTGCATAACCTGAGCTTCGACGCCTACACCTTCATCCTCACCTATCCGACGCTGGCCAGCGCCGTGGTGAACAGCCTGTTCCTGGCGGTCGGCTGCGCCACGCTGGTGATGCTGCTGACCTCGGTGATCTGCTGGATCGTGGTCAAGACCAAGCTGCCCGGGCGCTGGCTGCTCGACAACCTGGCGTCCCTGCCGATGGTCTTTCCGGGCCTGGTGCTGGGCCTGGCGATCATGATCTTCTATCTCTATTTCGATATCGGCATCTACGGCACGATCTGGATCATGTTCATCGCCTACGTCACGCGATTCATGCCCTACGGCCTGCGCTACAACACGACCTCGATGATGCAGATCCACCGGGAGCTGGAAGAGTCGGCGGCGATGAGCGGCGCCTCCTGGGGCACCACCTTCTGGCGCATCATCCTGCCCTTGCTGAAGCCCGGCCTGATGGCTGGCTGGATCTACATCATGATCGTCTCGATCCGCGAATTGTCGACCTCGATCCTGCTCTACAGTCCCGGAACCGAAGTGGTCTCGGTCCTGATCTGGGAACTCTGGGAAAACGGCCAGTATGTGGAGCTGTCGGCGCTGGGCGTGATGTTCATCCTGGCCTTGTTCATGATGGTGATGCTGGCCCAGTTCGTCGGCCGGAAGTTCGGCGTCAAAGAAGACTGATTGCGGAAGGAGAAGAGCATGTTGAGCGTCAACGCCCTATACACCGAGTACCCGAACGACAAGGGCGAAATCGTCAAGGCGGCGCAAAACGTCAGCTTTGAAGTGCCGGAAGGGAAGCTGTTCACCCTGCTCGGTCCGAGCGGCTGCGGCAAGACCACCACCTTGCGCTCGATCGCCGGCCTGGAAAGACCGCGCGCCGGCGAAATTGCCGTGAACGGGGTCGCCGTGTATTCGTCGGAGAAAGGCATTTTCCTCGCGCCGAACAGGCGCAATTTCGGCATGGTGTTCCAGTCCTATGCGATCTGGCCGCACATGAACGTGTTCAAGAACGCCGCCTTCCCCCTCCAGGTCGGCGCGCGCAAGTACGGCAGGAAGGAGATCGAGGAGAAGGTCATGCGCGTCCTGACCGCGGTCGG
>CAIVDC010000104.1 GCA_903904605.1 uncultured Sterolibacterium sp. | reverse complement strand
TAGGCACCCGCTTCGGTCGATGGCGACAGGTTGTCGACCAGCGGCACCAGGAGCGCCTGGCCGTCCGCGTAGTCGCCGTACATCTGTTCCAGCACGTCGATGCACTCGGGCATCGTCAAGAGCTGTTCCACGTCCTCGTTGCCGAGCACTCGCATTTGCTTCGTCTCCTGTTTGGCGCGTCGCCGACTTTACTGAGGCCCTCGGGAATTGAGCGCCACGATTTGCGCGGTGCGCTGCATGCCGAGGTGGTAACGGCCTTCCTGCAACTCACGCTCCTGCTCGCGCGCCAGGAGGATGGACAGCGGCGCCATTTCCTCACGAAGAATCTGCGCGCCGGGGTAGCGGTCATCCGCCGTGGCATTGACATCGACCTTGCTTTCCAGGATCAGCCTGCCCTGGGGACGCAAGGCCTGGTGCAATTGGCGGTAGAGACGCCGTCGAATGGCGCTGGGCGGCTGGGCGAAGATCGACACGACCAAGTCCCAGCGCGCAATGCCGAGATCGAAATCGGCCAGATCGGCGACCGTGGTCGCGATCGCGACACCCTGCCTTTCGGCCAGGTTGCGGGCCTTCGCCAAGCCGATCTCGGAGAAATCGACCGCTGTCACCCGGTATCCCAGCCGGGCCAGATAGACCGCGTTGCGACCTTCGCCCTCGCATAAGGACAAGGCGTCGCCGCTGGCCATCTCCTGGCACGATGCGCGGAGGAAATCGTTGGGCTGGTCACCATAGGCATACCCGGGTTCGCTGAAGCGGCCATCCCAGAACGCTCGGCTCTCGACGTTCCGGGGCTTGACCGTCATACCGGGCCGCCGATGCGAGACACGTTCGAACTGTTGCCGTCCGGATCGCGCAGACAGCCGGCGCAAAAATCCTCGCGGCGAAGACCGGCCGGCCCTTCCGCGGGCGTTCCGAGCGTTACACAGGAGCCGATCATGGGCTTCCTTCGGCGGGGTGAGGGAAGCCTGCATTCTAGGCCCTGGCGGTGCGCCATGGGTGAAGAGTTGCCGGTCGGGCCCGAAGGCGGCGGGCGCGACCGGGCGAGACGCCCGGTCAGCGCGGGGTGCTAACGGCGGTCCTTTTGCGTTGCCGGCGGCGAAAAGTCCGGCGGACCGTTCGGGGCCGAATTCGGCTCCGATTGTGAGGTAACCCAGAATTTCCGTTCTGTCGCCGCCGGGCCGGCCGTCTCCGGCGCCGAAGGAGTCGGGGGCCTGGCATATGCGTCGTCTTTGGCAGCGCCTGTCGTCGGCGGATTCGGCGCCGACATGAAGGGCGGTTGAGGGGCCAGCGACACTTTCTGCTGCGTCTCGGGCGGGCGCGTCACCGCCTTCGGCGACGCAGTCCGGGGCGCAGTCTCGGCACCGGCAGTTCTGCCGGCCGGCTTGACGGACGGTCTCGTGACCGGAGCCGCCAGGCTCGAAAGGGGCTGACGACTTGATTTCAGCCGGCTGTAAAAATAGATCAATCCTGCGCCGGTTGCCCCGCAGGCCAGCATCAGCAGCAGCATCTCGAAGAGACCGAATTTCGCCTGCTCCTTGGCCAGCATCGCCTGAACCTTGATCTTTTCATCCACGGCCCGGGCGCGTTCGGCATCGGCCTGCTTGAGGCGCTCCAGCGTTGCGACCAAATTGTTAGCCAGAGACTCGAAGGCGACCTCTGATTTCTTGAGCCTGTCGCTCAGTTCCTGGTCCATGCGGCCCTGTTCTTCGATCATGAGATTCAGCTGTTCAAGCTTCTTGGCCGTGAGGCCTTTGGAGACTGCGGCGGAACCGCTGCCGACCAGCAGGCGATCGCGGCTCTTGCCCCCGGCATCCGCCGGCGCCCCGGCCTTGGTCGACTTGCCGCCGGGCGCCGCCGGGTTGCCGTCGCCTCCCCGACGGCCGGGCCCGGCATTTGCGGGTTGCGGCAGCTGAGGGGGCATCGTGAGTACCGTGCCGGCCGGCAAGCGGACTGCACCAACGGCTTTCTGGCCGGCGAACAGTTCAGGTCTGGCAAGCGCCATCAGGCGGCGAAACTCGTCGCGCGCATGGCGATCGTCAGGATAGCGTTGGCGCGCCAGGGCGTTCAGATTGCTCTCGGCCGACAGCGTCAGCGTCTCGCCGCCCCGATCATCGGCCGTCGCCTTGCGCGCGCTGCCGACCGGCGCGACTTTCCTTGCGTCGGACGCGGGAGGCAAGGCGGCCACTGCCGCCGGTTTCTTGAACAGATCAGAAGGATCGAGCAGGAAGGTGTATTCGCGCACCAGCCGGTCCGCCCCCCACGTCACTTCCACCAGCATGTCGACGAAGGGCTCATTGAAAGGACGGGTGGAAGTCGCCTTCAGGTAAGGCTGCCCGTTCGGACGCTGGCCCAGGGTGAATTGGATGCCCGAAAGGGCCGACGAATAGTTGATCCCGGCGCGCCTGAACGCATCGACGGAAGCCAGCCGTGCCGACAGCGACGCATACTCATCCCGGGTGGCGGTGAGCTCTATCTCTGCGCGCAAAGGCTCTCCCAGCGCTGAGTTCACTGTCAGTCGGCCGAGTCCGACCGCCCCGGCAGCGATCGGCATCATGGCAATGGCCAGAGCCAGTAGAGAGAATACGAATCGGTGTTTCAGCTTGGTTGCCAACGCAGCCCATCCCCGCGGAAAATCATTGTTTGCCCCATTTCAATGGTGTCGCCAAGGCCTCAATGATGCGGCCCCTTGTCCGCCGCGAGCGGCGAAATTCGCAGCCGGTCGTCCTGCCAGGACGCCACTCGATGGCTGCCGATTATACTCACCGGCGCGCGCTGCGCTCATGGTCAATCGGTTCGCCCGGCGGAATCGGGGGGACAGGTTCCGAGCCAGGTCGCCAGCGGTTCCTCCAGAGCCTGGAGCGGTTGATAGCCACGGGTCAAAACCGCGAGGCCGCGCCGGTCTCGCACCAACACCGTGGGAAAACCGTTGACGCCGAGGGATCGGGCCCATTCGAAATCCCCCGCCGTTTCCGCCTTTACCGCATCGTCGGCGTAGGCGGCCAGAAATTCCTCGCGGGCGATGCCGAACTCCGCCGCGGCCTCGGCAAAGCTGTCCGGATCATGGGGATCCCGGTTCAATGCGTAGAACCCCGCCTGGATGGCGGCGAAATAAGGGTATTCGCTGCCGGGCCGAAGCGTTCGCACCACGACTGCCGCGCGACAGGCTTTCTCGGTGTCGTAGATCCAGCCCAGCTTGTCGAGGATGCCGAAGGAAAACCTTTGGCCGGTCCGCTCGGCGATCTCGTTCCAATGACCCAGCAGGAAACGCCGGTACGCGTCAGTGACGACATAGTCGTTCCCCGGATGCAGGCCGCCCATTCTCAAGGTCATCCTGACGCTGTTCCGGTACTTCCGAAAGAGCGTCTGGATGACGGAGGAAAAGCCGTAACACCAGGAACACATCGGGTCGCCGACATAGATGATTTCTGATTGCATTGCGAACGCCTTATCCGGATGCCGCAGGTGTGCGATTATAGGCGCCGGCTGTCGGCGAGCGCCCTGAAAGCAGACCGGGGTGCGCGCGGCCTCGTGGAGTCTGAGTCGCCCTGCAGGTTCGTGCAGCGCCAGGGCGAACAGGCGAAGCGCTCATTTCGGAACGACGACGGAGAACACGCTCCCCTTGCCAACCGCCGAGGATACATGGATCTCGATGCCGAGCAAGCGGGCAATCCGGCTTACGATCGATAGACCGAGGCCGTACCCGGCTTCCGCGTTGCGCTCCTTGTTGCCGACCTGGTAGAAGTCGTCGAATACCGCTTCGTGATGAATGCCGGCGATGCCCTGGCCGTTATCACGGACCTGGATCAGTTGACCCTGTTCGGCGGCCCGCCGAACGCAGACCAGCACGGTTCCGCCCAGCGAGAACTTGATGGCATTGTCGATCAGGTTGCCGATGAGATGGGACAGGAGATTCCTGTCCGTATGCAGGATGAACTCGCCCGGATGGAACAGCAGGCGAACATTCGCCTGCATAGCAATCTGGCTGTAGGTGCCGGCCAGGTCTTCGAGGAAATCGATGGACGATATGTCCTGTTTGCTGACCTCGACATTCGTCCCCTCCAGCCGGGAGACATCGAGCAGTAACTGAAGCTGCTTCGACATGCCGCCGAGGGCATGGCGGATTTTCTCCACCGAAGTCATCTGGCTGCTGTCGAGCGCAGTCAATGCGAGGCTGTCCGCGAACAACTGCGCCGCATAAAGCGGCTGGCGCAAGTCGTGGCTCGTGGCCGCAAGAAACTGCGACTTTGAGCGTTCCTTCTGTTCGATTTCCCGCAAAGCCCCGCGCAACTCCTGTTCGGCCGCGTCGAGCATGCGTCGATTGTCCGAAAGCTTTTCAAGCAGGATCAGGACTCGCCAGCGCGCCAACAGGGCGATCAGGGTAGCCAGGACCAAAGCGAATGCCACCGCATAGAAGGTCCGCCAGAACGACCTTTCGATGGCGCTGATCGACTGGCTGACCGCAACCACGACGGGGAAATCGGCAAGACGCCCATAGGCCACCATCTTGGGTATTCCGTCGGTGAGGATTGCCTGGGTGAAGACAACGCCGCTATCCTGGTGGATCAGGCCTGCAGTGAAGGTGGGCGCCCGTGACATGTCGATGCCAAGCTCGACCGGCGTCGCCCCGCTGCGTGCCAGCAGGATGCCGTCGCCGCGGATCAGGGAAATTGCGCCTCCTTCAGGAATGCGGGCATTCCTGAAAGCCTTGTCGAAGATCGAGAGTTCGATGGCCACCAGAACGATGGCGATTCCGTGCGAGGGCCGGGACAATCTTGTCGATACCGCGACAACCCACTTGCCCGACACGCGACCCTGGAACGGGGTGCTTATAAACAGCACTCCCGGGGCATTCCTCATGGCCGCCGAGAAATAATCCCGGTCGGCGACGTTCGCCAGCGCTGAATCATCGCCCGCCGGGACGAGCGTCAAGCCGCCCTTGGCGCCGGCCAGGCGGACCAGCATCGACTGGTTGGTGACGCGCTGGAAGGCCTGGACATATTTCGCGAATCCCCCGTCCTGGCTCGGGTCGCGTCCGGGGTGGTCGGAAATCCAGACGTTGGCCCCGGCCAGGAAAGCCTCGGACAGGCGCAATACGCTGTCGACTTCCTCCGAAACCACGCTGCGCTGGCGTTGCAGCGTTTCACGGGCCTGTTCGTAGGTGGCCAGCTGATAGTTGTGTGCCCAGAGGGCAAACAGGACCCAGAGCACCACCACCAGTGCCCAGTTCAACCAGTTCACCGAGCTGACAATGGCGCGCTCCGACGTCCTGTCCTGCGTTGCGGTGGCTTCGAGCGGGATTTCGGTCACGATGGGGCGAACGGACTATTCAACAGTGAAGCAATGTACCACCGATCCTGTGAAGCGCCATTCGGTCAAGTGGTCTCGTTTTGACCGGCGTCAAGTGTTCCCGTGGGCGATGTCCGTTCTTCTCCGCGAACCTTCGCTGCCACCGTTCGCTCCCGCTGGCCGGACTTCCATGGATCCGGCTGCAAGCCCGCCGCCGCTTGGAATCGGTAGCGCCGCTATTTGTCCGAGACCTTGCAATCGGTGTAGGAAATCCCCGGGCCATCCTGCAGCGCTGCCTGGTCGCCGGTCACTTCAAGCACGGAGCTGCCGTTGCTGTAACGCGCTCCCGGCGTGGCGCCGGCCTTGTCGAATCGGACTTCCCGGTCGGGATAAATAATCCACGCCGCGTTGCCGTTGTCGAGCAGGCGCACATAGAAACTCTTGCCTCCCTTGCACAGGTAGTGGGTCGCATTCGGCGGTCGACTGGTGCGGACCTGTGCCTGGTCGCCGCCGAACGGCCAAAGATCGAGACTTCCACAACCAGACAGGAGTAGCGTCAGGCAGAGGGATGATGACCCGATGGCTATGAATCTTTTCTTCATGGGGGTTGCTTTCATTTCAGGATTCAGCAGGCGGCCATATTAGCCTGCCCTGCGGAGAATGTGTGCATGGCCGGCATCAGGACAGGGAGGCGCTCCGCCGCGGCATATCGGACGCCGGCCAGCCTGACCAGCCCGGACCCGGTGAGCTCGTCCTGCGACGACGGAACAATGGCGGTGAAGTCCTTCCGTTTCAGGTCCGCGACGGCAGGATGGTCGGCGTCAGATTTCCATCAGATCCCTGCCCACGATCACCCGGCCGCCGTAATGCTTGCGCACCCCTTCAGTCCACATCTCGTCGCTGATGCTCGGATCGTCGCCAGGCACGAGATGCGAGAGCACCAGCGTCTTGACGCCGGCTGCCTGCGCGATTCGCCCGACATCTTCCGTCAGCGTATGACTGGCGAGCAAGTGTTCGCGTATGGTGGCGGCATTCGGCACGCGCCTGACCAGCGCTTCGACGCCCGGCAGATACATCGCCTCATGCACGAGTACATCCGCGTCCCGGGCGAAGGTCGCAAGCTCGGGGAAATAGGTCGTGTCGCCCGAAAACACGATCGAGCGATCCGCGGCATCGAAACGATAGGCGTAGGCATTGGCAATCGGCGGATGCTTGACGCGCAATGCGCCGACCTTGACGGCATCGTTCTGAAAGACCGGACCGCCGTGGTCGATCTCGTGGGTGTGGATCAGCTGGCGCAGGTCCGGCCTACCCTCGTCCGCAATCCGCACATCGATGTCGAACTTCATCGACTGCATGAAGGCGTCGGTCATGTCGGCGAGCGGCAGCGGCCCATACACATCGACCCGCTGTTTCAGACCGCCGGCCCAGCCGTTGTAGAGCAGCGGCCCGTATTCGAGATTATGATCGGAATGCTGATGCGTGAGAAAGAGGTAGCGCAGGGAATTCAGCGGCACGCCTGTCCGCAGCAACTGCCTGGAAACACCGTAGCCGCAATCGATGACATAGGGCACGCCATCGATCAGCAGCAGGTTGGAAGGATTGGCGCGGCCTTCGGCCCCGACCCGGGGGCCGCCCTTGGTGCCGAGGAGAAAAAGCCGGGTGGGCTTCCTGCCTGCCGTCTGGGCATTCACCGCCGCGCTGCCGGCCGCCAGCGACAGCGAAAAAGCGAGCGCCTGATGAAAGAACTTCCGACGCGCCAAATGCATGCTGAATTCCTTTCAAGCTGACGACGGCCCGTGCCGCCGCACACTCTACCGCCATAAGCCGGAATCGTGCAAGAACGCTCCGACGGCCTGGCCGAACTTTCGCCGGTCCGGAGATTTTCGAAGCATCGTCGCTATAATGATCCGACCGTATTCCAATGCATCTCAAGGAGCCAAGGATGGACGACGTTTCCCGAACTGAAGGCACGAAGAGTCCGGCGCAGGACGGGCCCGCGGAGCAGCACCTGCGCGACCAGGTGGCGGCCTGCACGCTGATGCTCAATGACCAGGGCATCCTGGGTTACAGCGGTCACGTGAGCGTCCGCCTGCCCGACGGAAGAGGCTTCCTGATCCAGTCCGTCGACCAAAGCCGGGCCTCGCTGACGCCCGACCTGCTGCTCGTGTGCGATCCCGACGGTCGTTTGCTGTCCGGCCCGGCCGGCCTGCGCCCGCCCTCGGAAGTCTTCATGCACTCGGAGATTCTCCGTGTCCGTCCGGACGTCAATGCCGTTGCCCACTTCCATCACGATCGAACCACGGTCTTTACCCTGGTGGACGCCCCTCGCCTGGTGGCAATCAAGAACCATGCCGTTCGATGGGCCTCAGGCATTCCCACGCACGGGGACCCGAGCCATGTGAACACCCCCGCGCGCGGGCGCGCACTGGCCGCCACGCTCGGGGCGCACCATGCGGCCCTGATCCGCGCGCACGGTCAGATCGTCGTCGCAGAGAGCGTTCCGGCCCTGTTCATCGACTGCGTCCATTTCGTCGAAAATGCAACGGCCATGTACGATGCCGCTTTGCTCGGCGCGATTCTGCCCTTGACGGCGGATGAAATCGCCTCGTTTCAGCAGGATCTGAAGCGGGACAAGCACGTCTCGAAGCTGTGGTCCTACTACGTCGGGCTGGCGCTGGCACATGGCGTAGTGCAGCCGGACTGGAGCCTGTAGGCACGCGCCGGCAGGCCCGGCCGGCGAACCGCTTTCATGGCGCTCCCCGGGTGCGCACGATCTGATAGGCGCGCGTGACGTAGCCGATCGCCGCGAAGCCGCTCCAGATATGCACCAGGCGCGTGAACGGGAAGATCAGAAAGACGGTGAGGCCGATGAACAGGTGCAGCTTGAACACCATGGCCACGTCGGAAAGCAGGTCGGCGGCGCCGCCGCGGAAAGTCCAGATATGCTGCGCCCACTCCACCAGCTTGAGCATCTCGCTGCCGTCCAGATGCTGCAGCGAGAACGGGATGGTCAGGAGGCCGAGGGCAAGCTGGCCGAGCAGCAGCAGCAGGATGACTACATCCATGGGCTTGCTGTTCCTCAGGATGCGGCTGTCGACCAGCCGCCGCCGGGCGAGCAGCACGGCGCCGATCAGGCCCAGGACGCCGAACAGGCCGCCGCCGAGCATCGCGATCATCTGTTTCATCGGCATGGTCACGCCGAGCACATGCCAGACCTCGAGCGGAGTCAACAAGCCGCCCAGGTGGCCGAAGAAGATGCCCAGCACGCCGATATGAAAGAGGTTGCTGCCCCATCGCAACTGGCCGGTCCTGAGCAGTTGCGAGGAATCGCTTTTCCAGGTGTATTGCTCGCGATCGAAACGGATCAGGCTGCCGACGAAGAAGACCGTCAGGCAGATATAGGGGTAGATGCCGAATACGAAGTTGTCGAGTGTGCTCATGCCGTCCTCCCTTGGAACTTGATGACCTGCTTCTCCTGAGGTGCGCAAGCGCCGAGGAAGGTCACAGGCTCGTCCAGCCAGGCCTTGTCGATGGCGTCCGGACTGGTGTCCTCCTCCACCGGCGCGCCTTCGCGATCGGCCAGCAGCCGCTCCGGATGGCGCTCGCCGGCCAGCCGCAGGAGCGCCTGGAAGGCCGCGGCGTATGGGCTCTGCCGCCGCGTCAGGGTCGCGCCTATGGTCTCGACCAGATGCTGCACTTCCTGCAACCGTTCGCTGGCGTCCTGCTCGTCCTGCAGGGACAGGAACTCCAGGAACACCGGCAGGAAGTCCGGCAAGTCGGCGACCGATAGGGCGAGGCCCTGCCGCTCATACATCGCCAGAAGATCGACCATCGCCTGGCCGCGGTCGCGCGAGTCGCCATGGACATGCTCGAACAGATTGAGCGAGGCGGCGCGGCCGCGATCGAAGGTATCGACATAGGCCGCTTCGGAATCCATCAGCTCAGCGGCTTGCAGGCCGTCGATCAGTTTATTCAGCGCGGCCTGGTCGGCTGCAGTCAGACGTTCGTCCTCACTGAAAACGCTGCGCAACTCGTCCAGATTGGCCAGGAGCGGTGCCGCAGGATAGGACAAGAGCGCCGCCAGTGCGCGATAAGTGAGGGGGTGCTTCATCAGAGTGACTCCTTGATCGGAATGACACGTTTCTTCTTGCCCGACGTATTTCCGCCGAACAGGCTGGGCTCCGAGGTGCCATCGGAACAGCCGTTGCCGAACGAGAAGCCGCAGCCGCCCTTCAATTCATATGCGTTCTCGGCATATTCGCGGTGCGTCGTCGGGATCACGAAACGGTCCTCGTAATTGGCGATGGCCATGATGTGATACATGTCCTCGACCTGCGCCAGAGTGATGCCGGCCTGCTTCAGCACTTCGGCGTTTTCGCGCTTTTCGACATGCCGGTCGCGCATGAAGGCGCGCATCGCCAGCATGCGTTCCAGCGCCCGGATCACCGGCGTCTCGTCGCCGGCGGTGAGCAGGTTGGCGAGATATTTGACCGGGATGCGCAGTTGGCGAACGTCCGGTATCGCGCCGTTCACGCCCAGTTGTCCGCTGTTCGCCGCCGACTGTATCGGCGAGAGCGGCGGCACATACCAGACCATGGGCAGGGTGCGGTACTCGGGATGGAGCGGCAGGGCGACCTTCCAGTCCATGGCCATCTTGTATACAGGAGAAATCTTCGCCGCCGTGAGCCAGGCTTCGGGTATGCCGTCGCGCCGCGCCTGTTCCTGCACCTTGGGATCATGCGGATCGAGGAAGACGCCGAGCTGAGCCTCGTAGAGATCGCGATCGTCGGCCACCGATGCCGCCGCCTCGATCTTGTCGGCGTCATAGAGCAGCACGCCCAGATAGCGGATGCGGCCGACGCAGGTCTCCGAACACACCGTCGGCTGGCCCGCCTCGATGCGCGGATAGCAGAAGATGCATTTCTCGGCCTTGTTGCTCTTCCAGTTGTAGTAGATCTTCTTGTAGGGGCAGCCGGAAACGCACATGCGCCAGCCGCGGCACTTGTCCTGGTCGATCAGCACGATGCCGTCCTCTTCGCGCTTGTAGATCGATCCAGAGGGGCAGGAGGCGACGCAGGTCGGGTTGAGGCAATGCTCGCACAGGCGCGGCAGATACATCATGAAGGTGTTCTCGAACTGGCCGTAGATGTCCTTCTGCAGGTTCTCGAAATTGACGTCCTTGCTGCGCTTGGCGAACTCGCCGCCTAAGATCTCCTCCCAGTTCGGACCCCACTCGATCTTCTCCATCCGCTCGCCGGTGATCAGGCTGCGCGGGCGGGCCACCGGCGCCGCCTTGCTCTCGGGCGCGCTGTGCAGATGCTCGTAGTCGAAGGTGAAGGGCTCGTAATAGTCGTCGATCTGCGGCAGGTTGGGATTGGCGAAGATCTTCATCAGGAGCGACCACTTGCCGCCCTGGCGCGGCGCTATCCTGCCGGAGGCGTTGCGCACCCAGCCGCCGTTCCAGACCTCCTGGTTCTCCCACTGCTTGGGATAGCCGATGCCCGGCTTGGTCTCGACGTTGTTGAACCAGGCGTACTCCATGCCCGGGCGATTGGTCCAGACGTTCTTGCAGGTCACCGAGCAGGTGTGGCAGCCGATGCACTTGTCCAGGTTGAGGACCATGCCGATTTGCGCTCTGATTTTCATGAATGCACTCCTTCGGCGGCAGCGGGCTGGGACTGATCCAGCCAGTCCACCTTCTTCATCTTGCGCACGATCACGAACTCGTCGCGGTTGGTGCCGATGGTGCCGTAGTAATTGAAGCCGTAGGAGAGCTGCGCATAGCCGCCGATCATGTGGGTGGGCTTCAGCACGCAGCGGGTCACCGAGTTGTGGATGCCGCCGCGCGTGCCGGTGATTTCCGAGCCCGGGGTATTCACGATCTTTTCCTGGGCGTGGTACATCATGCACATCCCGGGCTTGACGCGCTGGCTCACCACGGCGCGCGCCGTGATCGCGCCATTGACGTTGTAGAGCTCGATCCAGTCGTTGTCCACGATGTCCGCCTGCCGCGCATCGGTCTCCGAGAGCCAGACGATCGGCCCGCCGCGCGACAGCGTGAGCATGATCAGGTTGTCGGTGTAGGTCGAGTGGATGCCCCACTTCTGGTGCGGCGTGATGAAATTCAGCACCACCTCCGGGTTGCCGTTGTCCTTCTGGCCCTGGATCGGATGGACGGACTTGAGATCCACCGGCGGCTTGTAGACGCACAGGCCCTCGCCGAAGCCGAGCATCCATTTGTGATCCTGGTAGAACTGCTGGCGGCCGGTCAGCGTGCGCCACGGAATCAGCTCATGGACATTGGTGTAGCCGGCGGTGTAGGAGACATGCTCGTCCTCGATGCCCGACCAGGTCGGCGAGGAAATTATTTTGCGCGGCTGCGCCTGGATGTCGCGGAAACGGATCTTTTCGTGGGCCTTGCCGGACGCGAGATGGGCGTGTTCCCGGCCGGTGATTTTTGACAGGGCTTGCCATGCCTTGACCGCGACATGGCCGTTGGTCTCCGGGGCGAGCATCAGGATCACCTCGGAGGCGTCGATGTCGCTGGCTATCTTAGCCATGCCTTGCGTTACGCCTTCTTCGCGCACCGCGCCGTTGAGATCGCGCAGGGCCTGCACTTCGTCCCGGGTGTTCCAGGCGATGCCCTTGCCGCCGTTGCCGACCTTGTCCATCAAGGGTCCCAGCGCGGTGAAGCGCTTGTAGGTGTTGGGGTAGTCGCGTTCCGCCACGGTGATGGCCGGCGCGGTCTTGCCGGGGATCAGTTCGCATTCGCCCCGCTTCCAGTCGAGAACGTCCATCGCCTGTGCCAGTTCGGCCGGCGTATCGTGCATCATCGGCGTGAGCACCGCTTCCTTCTCGACGCCGAGATGGCCGATGCAGACCTCGGAGAATTTCTTGGCGATGCCCTTGTAGATGTCCCAGTCGCTCTTCGCTTCCCACGCCGGATCGACGGCCTGCGACAGCGGGTGGATGAAGGGGTGCATGTCCGAGGTGTTGAGGTCGTTCTTCTCGTACCAGGTGGCGGTGGGCAGCACGATGTCCGAGTAGAGGCAGGTGGTGCTCATGCGGAAGTCGAGCGTCACCAGGAGATCGAGCTTGCCTTCGGGAGCCTGTTCGTGCCAGACCACTTCCGTGGGCTTGGCGCCGCCGAAGCTGCCGAGATCCTTGCCCTGGACGCCGTGCGTCGTGCCCAGGAGGTGCTTGAGGAAATACTCGTGGCCCTTGCCCGAGGAACCGAGCAGGTTGGAGCGCCAGATGAACATGTTGCGCGGGAAATTGGCCGGATGATCCGGGTCCTCGCAGGACATCTTCAGCGTACCGTCCTGCAAGGCCTTGACCACGTAGTCCTTGACTTCCATGCCCGCTGCCCCGGCATCCTTTACCACCTGCAGCGGGTTGGTCTGCAGTTGCGGCGCCGACGGCAGCCAGCCCATGCGCTCGGCGCGGACGTTGAAGTCGATCATGCTGCCCTCGAATTCCTTGGGGTCCGCGGTGGGCGAGAGTATCTCGCTCACCGCCAGCTTCTCGTAGCGCCACTGATCGGTGTGGGCGTAGAAGAACGAGGTCGAGTTCATCTGCCGCGGCGGGCGGATCCAGTCGAGGGCGAAGGCGAGCGCCGTCCAGCCGGTCTGCGGCCGCAACTTTTCCTGTCCCACGTAGTGCGCCCAGCCGCCGCCGGACTTGCCGACGCAGCCGCACATCATCACCATGTTGATGACGGCGCGGTAGCTCATGTCGCAGTGATACCAGTGATTCATCCCGGCGCCGATGATGATCATCGACTTGCCCTGCGTCTTGTCGGCGTTGTCGGCGAACTGG
>CAIVDC010000103.1 GCA_903904605.1 uncultured Sterolibacterium sp. | reverse complement strand
CGCCAGATAGAGCCAGCGTGTGTCGTCACGCCACCAGCACATTTGCCGGCAGGCGCCTTCGGCCAGTTTCAGCCGCTCGCGGAGACGGGCAAACGTCGGTCCCTGCGCAGGAAGCACCGCCAGCAGCCTGCAATCGTCGGCGGCGCCCGTCATCGCGTCGCGCCACATATTTTTTATTTCGGTTTCGCTTGTGAATCCAGAGGTCCGGCGCTCCGGCAGCCGGATAGGGCCGTCAAGCGCGGGGTCGGTCGGATCGATCGTTGCGACCATCAGATCACGCGCGGCTCATTGTCCCGCAGCTGCGGCAACACGCGGATCTTGATGTCGTCACGAAACTTATCGGGCTTGCCGATCCATTCATGGACCCGCTTAGGCATGTAGAATGCCCTGCGCCCTTCAGGCAAGTACCGCGGAATGCGGTACTCCGCTTGCGCCATCAAATCGCTGATCTGGTCAGCGTTCGCCAATCCAATGTTCGCGACCCGAACGGCGAGGCGCCAGTCAGAGATGCAAAGACCAGCGTGGATCTGATCCTCGCTCAATCCAGCCTCGGAGCCAACGGGATACCCGACCATCAGGTGTGCGCGATGCCACTGGACCAGCCAGACGGATGAACCACCATCGCAGCCGCCATCAATGACATTGACCGCGTTTTGGGCTTTGCCAGGGTTAAGCGAGTTGTAATGCGCCGCAAAGCCGCAGATATCGTGCGGGTTTTCGACGGGGTCGCCATAGAAAAGGTTCGACACGAACTCGGCCGGCCGGGAACGCCCGATCGTAAAGCTGACACGCGCCGCAGACCACAGTCCTGTCCGAATGGTTGCCTGATGGACGTAACGGCCATTCGCCTCGATCCACGGCATGTCCTCAAATATCGGCGACGTCTCGGCGAGGCGCTGCGCCATCTTGTGGATGCCGAAATGGTTCTTGCCGTCGTCGAAGGCCGCTTCGATGATGTCGGGATAACGGTCTATCATGTTCATGTCCCCAGGATGGCTTGCAACGCAGACTTGCCGTTTCCTATCTGGGTCTGGCTGAGGGTTTGCGCCGCATCGACCGCCGGCTGGGTCAGCGCCATTGTCTGCGCTCCCTGTGCCTGGCGCGCGCGGACCGTGTCGGCCGTGATGACTTCTTGCTGGCTGTAGAACAGGTTCGGATGCACGTTCACGAGGCGGCTGTATTCGCGCAGCCACTCATCCCATTTCACGATACGGCCCGGCGGCGGCCGACCAACCTCTTTCGCGGCGAGATCCAGCGTGCCGGTGACCTGCGCCATACGTTCCATGCTGGCCGTCTCGCTGGCTTCCTGGGCGATCTTCATGATCGACCGGTAATTCAGCTTCAGCGGCATGTTGCGCAGCGACGGTGGCCGCGGCAGCAGGAGCTTTTTGCGCTCCATGATCGACAGGATCCGCATGATCGCGGGATCGGCGCATTCGGTCTCGAAAAGGTTGATGAACGGGCCCAACACCTGGAGGCGCTCGAGATCCCGCTTGGTGATTTCCAACTCGTTTCTGGGCTGGATGCCCTCCATTTGCGTGATCGCAAGGAAGGT
>CAIVDC010000102.1 GCA_903904605.1 uncultured Sterolibacterium sp. | reverse complement strand
GAGGAAGAGTTCGAGTGCGAGATTCCGGACGAGGACGCAGAGAAGATCACCAGCGTGCAGCAGGCGATCGACTACGTCGGCGCTCACGTCAAGAAGTAATCCCCGTTTCAAACATTCCGCTGGAGTTCAACTTGTCGCGTCGCAGAGTCGTCGTAACCGGCCTCGGCATCATCTCACCGGTCGGCAACACCATCCCGGAAGCCTGGGACAACATCCTCGCCGGGCGTTCGGGCATCGGTCCGATCACTCGCTTCGATGCTTCGGCTTTTTCGGCGAGGATTGCCGGCGAGGTCAAGGGCTTCGATGTCAACAGTTACCTCTCGCCCAAAGAAGCGCGGCGGATGGACACCTTCATCCATTTCGGCATGGCGGCGGGTATCCAGGCGATCAGAGACTCGGGCCTAGAGGTTACTGAACTGAATGCCGAGCGCGTCGGCGTCAATATCGGCGCGGGCATCGGAGGCCTGCCGATGATCGAAGAGACGCACAACGATTATCTCGCGCAGGGTCCGCGAAAGATTTCACCGTTCTTCATCCCCGGTACGATCATCAACATGATTGCCGGCAACCTGTCGATCATGTTCGGTCTGAAGGGGCCGAATCTGGCGATGGTGACGGCATGCACCACGGCGACGCACTGCATCGGCGAATCATCCCGGATCATCGAGTACGGCGATGCCGACGTGATGGTCTGCGGCGGCGCCGAGGCGACGGTAACGCCGCTGGCAGTCGGTGGCTTTGCCACGGCGAAGGCGCTGTCCACGCGTAACGATGATCCGGCGACCGCCAGTCGGCCGTGGGACAAAGACCGGGACGGTTTCGTCCTCGGCGAGGGCGCGGGCATTCTGGTCCTCGAGGAGTACGAGCATGCCAAGGCGCGCGGGGCCAGGATCTACGCTGAGGTCGCCGGTTATGGCATGAGTGCCGACGCCCACCACATGACGGCCCCGGCGGCAGACGGCGATGGCGCGCGACGCTGCATGATCAATGCGTTGAAGAATGCCGGCATGAATCTGGACGATATCGATTACATCAACGCTCACGGTACTTCCACGCCGCTCGGCGATCTGGCGGAGACCGTCGCAGTAAAGCGCTGTTTTGGCGACCACGCCAGGAAGCTGGTGGTTAACTCGACCAAGTCGATGACCGGGCATCTGCTCGGCGCCGCGGGCGGAGTCGAGGCGGTATTTTCGACCCTCGCCTTGCATCATCAGATCTCGCCGCCGACCATGAACATCTTCAACCAGGACGAGGACTGCGATCTCGACTATTGCGCCAACATCGCGCGCAACATGGAGATTCGCTGCGCTTTGTCCAACTCCTTCGGCTTTGGCGGCACCAACGGTACTTTGGCCTTGCGCCGGCTGTAGGCGCGGCGGGCTGCCGCGATGCAGCTGCCCCTGACGCTTGAACTGCAGCCTTCCCACCGGCTGGCCTTGCTGCTCGCCGTCGCGCACCTCTGCGCGCTCGCGGCCGCCTGGCTGCTGTTTATCCCCTGGTGGACCAAGTTCGCTTTGCTGGCGGCGATTCTCGCCTCGGGCGGGTATCAACTCCTGCGGCTGAACGGCCGCAGTCGAATTCGCCGCGTGATCCTGAAGGAAGGCGGCCGCCTGGAGTTCTCGCGAGTGGACGGCTCAAGCGGCGAGGCGCGCATTCACCCGCAGACGACGGTCACGCCGCTCCTGGTTGTAATGCTGCTACGCCGGCAGGGGCGGATCGAAGCGCTGGTGCTCCTGCCCGATGCCCTGGGTGCGGAAGATTTCCGTCTGCTGCGGCTTTGGCTGCGTTGGTGTCTCGCCAGGGACGGCTAAGGTCAACGCGGGCGCGGCGGCTTGAGGCGGGTTTCTCGGGCGCGCGGCAGGAGTTGCGGGTAGTCGCGGCTAAAGTGCAGGCCGCGGCTCTCGCGGCGGCGCTGGGCGCAACTCACGATCAGATGCGCGGTCAATACCAGATTGCGAAGTTCGATGAGATCGTTGCTGACGCGGAAGTTGGCGTAGTACTCGTCGATCTCGCGCTCGAGCAGGCGAATCCGGTGCTGCGCGCGCTCGAGCCGCTTGTTGGTGCGCACGATGCCGACGTAGTCCCACATGAAGCGGCGCAGTTCGTCCCAGTTGTGGGAGATGACGATCGCCTCGTCGGCGTCGGTGACCCGGCTCTCGTCCCAGTGCGGCAATTTCGGCCGCTGTCCGGGATGGCTTGCGAGGATGTCCTTCGCCGCCGCCTCGCTGAACACCAGACATTCGAGCAGGGAATTGCTGGCCAGTCGATTGGCGCCGTGCAGACCCGTGCAGGCCGTTTCGCCGACGACGTAAAGACCGGGCAGATCGCTCTTCGCCGAGAGGTCGGTGATGACGCCGCCGCAGGTATAGTGCGCCGCGGGCACCACCGGGATCGGGTCGCGCGTGATGTCAATGCCCAGTTCCAGGCAGCGCGCGTGGATGTTGGGGAAATGCTCGATCAGGAACTCCGCGCTCTTGTGGCTCATGTCCAGAAAGACGCAGTCTATTCCGCGCTTCTTCATTTCGAAATCGATGGCACGGGCGACGACGTCGCGCGGTGCAAGTTCGGCACGCGGGTCGTGGCTGGGCATGAAGCGAGTGCCGTCGGGCAGCCGAAGGATGCCGCCTTCGCCGCGCATCGCTTCGGAAATAAGGTAGGACTTGGCCTGCGGATGGTAGAGGCAGGTCGGATGGAACTGCACGAACTCCATGTTCGCCACCCGGCAACCGGCCCGCCAAGCCATGGCAATGCCATCGCCCGTGGCCGTGTCGGGATTGGTGGTGTAGAGGTAGACCTTGCCGGCACCGCCGGTGGCGAGCACCGTCTGCGCGGCCGCGAAGGTCAGGACACGATCGCCGTCGATGTCGAGGACATAGGCGCCGAGACAGCCATGCTGCGGCTTTTTGATCTTGGCGCCGGTGATCAGGTCGATCGCGATATGGCGCTCGAAGACGCTGATATTGGGGTGCCGGCGCACCTTTTGCGTCAGCGTCTCCTGCACCGCCGATCCTGTGGCGTCGGCGACATGGATCACTCGCCGCTGGCTGTGGCCGCCTTCGCGCGTCAGGTGATAACCCAGTGTCGAGGTCTCATCCCGGGTGAAGTGCACGCCCTCCTCGATCAGCCAGTCGATGGCGGCACGTCCATGTTCGACGACAAAGCGGGTGGCTGCGGGGTTGCAAAGCCCTGCGCCGGCGGTGAGCGTATCCGCGACATGGGCGTCTATCGTGTCCGTGCTGTCGAGCACTGCTGCAATACCGCCCTGGGCCCAGCCCGAGGCCGAATCCTCCAGCGCGCTCTTGGTGACCAGGGCCACCCGGCGGTGGTCGGCCAGTCGCAGCGCCAGGGACTGGCCGGCGAGCCCGCTGCCGAGAATCAGGACATCGAAATTATGCATGTGGCTGTCGGTGAAAAAAAGGTAAAACTATATCACGTGCGTCACGGCGTGTTGTGGCGCAGCGAAAAGCCCCTCCTGGCGACTGAACCATTCAGCGGCCATGCTGTCTTCTGATTGTTGGCTGTTGACGGTGAGCGGTTCTGCCCGCTTCTGGACAAGGGCGATTTCGGCTTCGGGTATACTGGGTAATTCAGGACTCGAACGATAAGCCCGATGGGAGACCGAGAAGCTGATCAGGTTCTGGTCGAACGCGTGCAACGGGGCGACAAGCAGGCTTTCGGCCTGCTCGTCTCCAAGTATCAGCGCAAGTTGATACGGCTGTTGTCGCGAATGATCCGTGACCCGGCAGAAGTCGAGGATGTCGCGCAGGAAGCCTTCATCAAGGCCTATCGTGCCTTGCCAGGTTTCCGCGGGGAGAGTGCTTTCTATACCTGGCTCTATCGTATTGGCATCAACACTGCGAAGAATTTCCTCGCCGCGCAAGGCCGCCGGGCACCGACGAGTACCGGGGTCGACAGCGAGGAGGCGGAGTCCTTCGAAGACGGAGAACAGTTGCGCGACAACAATACGCCAGAGCGGATATTGATGTCGAAGGAGATCGGCAATACCGTGAATGCTGCCATGAGTGAATTGCCCGAAGACCTGCGCACGGCGATCGTGTTGCGTGAGATCGATGGCCTGAGCTATGAGGAGATCGCGCAGATCATGAACTGCCCGATAGGCACGGTGCGCTCCCGCATCTTCCGCGCCCGCGATGCGATTTCCGCGAAGCTGCAACCGCTCCTGGATACCGGGACAGATAAACGCTGGTGACGGCTACAGGTGACGACATGAAATCGGATCTTTCCTCATTTCTCGACAACGAGCTTCCCGCGCAGAAGCAGGCGGCCGTAATCGCCGCCATGATCCACGACGAGGAATTGCGCCGTGCCTGGGACGGCTATCATCTGATCGGCGACGCCTTGCGGCGAGTCCCTGGGCTGGAGCGGGATCTCGTGACCCGCGTCATGGTCGATCTGGAGCGGGAACCGGTGGTGCTGGCGCCGCAAGGGCGGCGTGCCGCGAATCTAGCGCGTTCCTCCCTGGCGATGGCTGCGACGGCGGCGGGTGTTGCGGCGGTGGCATGGATCGCTCTGGACCACTTTCCATTGCCGTCCGACGGCTTGAACGTGGCGAGCGTCGCGGCCAGGCCGGCGGCGGCAATCGAAAAGCCCGGCAACCGCATGCAGGAATTTCTCGTCGCCCATCAAACCTATTCGCCGACCAACCAAATCCAGGGCGGAACTTCTTATGTCAGAACCGTTTCAGTCGCCCTGAACAATATAAGACAATGAAGCGTTGGTTCGTTTTCGGCACTTGCTTCCTGCTTTCGTACAGCCTTCCCGCGGCGTCGCAGCAGCAGGATGCGCGCTACTGGCTCGACCGAATCGTGACTGCGGCGCACAAACTCAATTACAGCGGGACCTTTGTTTATCGTAATTCCACGCTGTCCGAAACTTCCCGTATCACCCATCTGGTGCTGCCAGGCGGCGAGCAAGAACGCATCGAAGTGCTCGACGGCAGTCCGCGCGAAGTCCTTCGCAGCAACGACGAGGTTCAGTGTTTTCTGCCGGAGAGCCACACCCTGATCATCGAAAAGAACAGCCATCGGCGCAGCTTTCCAGCGCTGCTGCCGGCTGCGATGGGCCGGCTTGGCGAGAGCTATGTGATCCGCAAGGGAGTACTCGGTCGCGTTGCGGAACACGAGAGCCAGTCCATCCTGCTTGAGCCGAAGGACGCATTGCGCTACGGCCACGAGCTATGGGTCGATGTGAATTCCGGCCTGCTGCTCAAGGCCGGTCTGATCGACGGGCATGGCGAACCGGTTGAAACCTTCACTTTTACCCAGTTGCAGATTGGCGGCCCGATCGAGCGCGAGGCGCTCAGGTCGAAATATGAAGCCCAGAGCAAGCTCTGGCAGGTGCGCGATGTGCGCGCGACCGAGCGCCGTGGCGAAGACGCCGCCTGGCAGTTCAAGGTTCATCTGCCTGGTTTCATCAAGATCGCGGACATGAAGCGTCGGATCGGCCCGGAAGCGATCGAAAGCAGACACGTCGTCTTCTCCGACGGCCTCGCCGCGATCTCGGTGTTCATCGAGTCTCTTGGCAGCGATGGGAAGCACGAGGATCTCGGCATGCTCTCCATGGGCGCTACCAATGTGTACAGCCGCGTCGCCGGGGGAAACCTGCTGGTGATCATGGGCGAAGTGCCACAGGCCGCGCTGAAGAAGTTCGGCGACGGCATCGCATGGAAGGGTCAATAGTCCCTGACCAGGCGCGAAGTCGGAACCTTTGTCGCTGTTGTGCCTCAAAAAAATTTCGTTATCAACCACCCAGAGGACGCTTTCTCATGATCCGAAAAATCCTGCTGCCCCTCCTGCTCGCATTGGTTTCCATGAATGCACTGGCCGAAGCCCGGGACCTTCCCGATTTTACCGACCTAGTGGACCGGCAGGGCGCCGCCGTGGTGAACATCAGTACGACACAGACCATACACGGCAATCGATTCTCGCAGCAGTTGCCATTCGACGAGAATGATCCGGCATTCGAGTTGTTCCGCCGCTTTTTCCCCCAGCAGCCAGGCACGCCCCAGCAGGAATTCCAGAGCAAGTCGCTCGGTTCCGGTTTCATCGTAAGCTCCGATGGACATATCCTGACCAATGCCCATGTCGTGGCAGGTGCCGATGAGGTCGTCGTGAAGCTCACCGACAAGCGCGAGTTCAAGGCCAAGGTGCTGGGAACCGACAAGAGGACCGATATCGCTCTGATCAAGATCGATGCCGCCGGCCTGCCGGTGGTAAAACTTGGGGATCCGAACAAGCTCAAGGTGGGCGAATGGGTTATCGCCATCGGTTCGCCCTTCGGTTTCGAGAACAGCGTTACGGCCGGCATCGTCAGTGCCAAGGGTCGTTCCCTCCCGGATGAGAACTTCGTTCCTTTCATCCAGACAGACGCCGCAATCAACCCCGGAAACTCGGGCGGGCCGTTGTTCAACATGAAGGGCGAGGTGGTCGGCGTCAATTCGCAGATCTACAGCCGCACCGGCGGCTATATGGGGCTGGCTTTCGCGATACCGATCGATGTCGCAATGGAAGTGCAAAACCAGCTGAAGAGCAGCGGAAGAGTCAGCCGTGGCCGCATCGGCGTGGTGATACAGGAATTGACCCGGGAACTGGCGGACTCGTTCGGTCTCGCCAAACCGACGGGTGCGCTGGTGAATTCGGTGGAGAAGGGCGGCCCTGCCGACAAGGCCGGCCTGGAACCCGGCGACGTCATCCTCAAGTTCGACGGCAAGACGGTCAATCAGTCCGGCGATCTGCCTCGCATCGTCGGTGCCACCAAGCCCGGCGCCCGGGTGACGGTGCAGGTCTGGCGCAAGAGCGCGATCCGGGAACTGACGCTCAATGTCGGGGAAATACCCGCGGAGAAAATGGCGCAAAGTGTCGGCAAGGGTGGCCGGCAGGCGGCGCCGGCAGCAGCCAATCGCCTTGGCCTGGTGTTATCGGAACTGACGGCTGAGCAGAAGAAGGATCTCAATCTGAATCATGGGCTGGTCGTCGAGGAGGTGAAGAACGGAGCCAGTCAGGCCGATCTGCGCCCGGGCGACGTCATCCTGGCGCTGATCAGCAAGGGCACGCAGACCGAGGCGAAGTCGGTCGACCAGTTCAACAAGCTGTTGGCCCAGTCGGAAAAGGCGGCCACGACGTTGCTGGTGCGCCGCGGCGATAACCAACTGTTCATCACGATAAAAGGCAAGTAGTCCTGATCTGGCGAAGCTCACTACGATGCCCTGCCTGACCCTGTACAGCAGGGGCTATTGCCACCTGTGTCATGACATGCTCGCCGCGCTGGAAACGCTGCGCGGCGAGTTCAGGTTTGAGCTGAAGGTGCTGGATGTCGATGCCGACCCTGCGCTCCTCGCACTCTATGACGCACTCGTGCCGGTATTGAGCGCCGGAGAGGAAGAGCTCTGCCGCTATTTTTTCGATGATGCGGCCGTTCGCGCCTACATTGTTGCCGCTACGACCGGGATCAATCCACGGTAATGCCGCTGTCATGGGCGACTTTGCCCCATCGCGCATATTCCTGGGCCATATACTCGGTCATCTTTTCCGGCGTCGATAGGCTTACATCAACGCCCACATTGGCCAGCGCCTTTTTTGCGTCCGGCGTCTGCAGCGCCTGCGCCACCGCGGAATTCAGGCGATTGACGATTTCCTTCGAGGTTCCGGCCGGCGCCAGGAGCGCCAGCCATACCGAGGCGTGGTAACCGGGCACGCCGGCTTCCTGCATGGTCGGGACATCGGGCAGTTGGGCACTGCGTGTGGCCGTGGTGACGGCAAGCGCTTTCAACCGGCCGGCGTGGATCTGGGCAAGCGCATTTGACACGCCGGCAAAGCTGCTTTCGACAAATCCGGCCAGCAGATCCTGCATGGCCATGCTGCTGGAGCGATAGGGCACGTGTTTGAGTTTCGCCCCGGTCATCGAAACGAAGAGGCCTCCCATCAACTGCTGAGAACTGCCGTTGCCCGAGGAGGCATAGTGAATGCTCTCGGGGTGGGCTTTCGACTCGGCGATGAATTCCTTGACGTTCTGGGCTGCCACCTTTTGCGGGTTGACCAATAGCACGTAGGGCGAATCGGCGAGCTTCGAAATAATGCTAAAGCTCTTCAACGGATCATAGGGAAGATCCTTGTAGATCCAGGGGCTGATCACATGGGTTGTCGACACCATCAAGAGCGTGTAGCCGTCCGGGTCGGCCTTGGCCGCTGCACTGGTGCCGATGGTCGATCCTGCTCCCGGCTTGTTCTCGATCACGAAGGCCTGGCCCATCGAGGCCGAGAGCTTCTGCCCGAGAACCCGAGCCACCACGTCGGTGAAACCGCCAGGACCGAATGGAACGATTATCTTCACCGGCCTGCTCGGATAAGTGTCGGCAGAAGCCGTTCCGAGCAGGGTTGACAGCAGAAAGCCAACGATGAGCGAATGGATGATCTTCATGGTTTAGCCCTGATAGAATGCAGCGGGCATCGAAAAGAAGCCGTGCAAAATGTGGTACACCCTGAGATAGTTCTTTTGCTGAAAGCTGGCGTGGGAAATGCCCGACATGACGCTGAATTGCTTGTCCATGTTGGGGAGCTGATTGAAGAAGGCGATCAGGTCGTCCATCGCCGCGATACCGTCGTACTCGCCGCGCAGCATGATCGTCGGTGCCAGGATTCGTTTCGGGTCGACCAGGGGCAACTTCGAGCACATATCGACGTAAGTGCCGGTCGGCATCGAGTCGTCCAGGGTCAGGATGGCGTCGGCAAATGCGTCGATGGTATTTTCATCAGCCGTTCCCGGATGATCCCGATTGAAGATGCTATGGACAAAAGCGCGGTCGATCGGCCGCCGATATTTTGCGACGAAGTCGGCGAGTCTCTTCCGTCTTTCCTGCAGGGTCGGGCTGCCTTCGCCAGTCCAGACAAAAGCGTCCAGTGCCAGCCTGGCGACCCTCTCGGGGTGCTGTTGGGCGAACAACGCGGCCTTCAGCGCCCCGGATGAAATTCCGTACACATGCAGTCCGCTCGCGCCGGTCTTATTCAGAATGTAATCGCTGCCGGCGGCCAGATCGTCTGCTCCGTTGGGAATGTCGAAATTGATCGGCCGATTCTTGTCGGAGCGCCCGTATCCTTCGTTGTCCATGCACCATGTGTTGAAGCCCCGCTCCGCGAACCAGTCCATCACGGATGAGTATGGCCGCCCGGGTACGTGGAGATCAAAGGTGGGCTGGGAGGCCATCGAGGAGCCGTGGACAAAGAGTATCGTGCCTGCCGGCCGGACTCCGAACGCGGCCGGCTTTTCCCAGAGGAACAGCTTGATATCGCCTTTCTTCGTCCAATGCTCGACGCCGCCGGACCAGTGAATTTTTCGCATCAACTTCTCCAAAGTGCATTGATAAGATTTAAGGTGTGCATGTCGGCATGACGGCCGACATGCTCCGCCGGTCGACCACCGCGCCCGAATGCTTAGGCGCTTTCGCCGGCTGCGAGGTTTCGGCTTCGATACCGGCGAACTGCCAAAGCGTGTTGCCGCCGGACGGCATTGTCTCGGCGAAACGCCAGAAGTCTTCTGCCGACGACCGAAGTCTCCCCGAGTCAGTCGGCGCTGATCTTGTTCTTCTTGATGATGGCCGCCCAGCGGATAAAGTCTTTCTGCATCAGGGTTGCCATCTCGGCGCTGGAATTCGACGCCGCGTACAGTCCCTGCTTTTCGAAGGCGCTCTTTACGTCGGCCAGTGCGAGGATGGCGCGCAGTTCGGTATTGAGCTTGGCGATGATCGGTGCCGGCGTGCCCTTCGGGGCGAGGAAGGCGTACCACATGTCCACTTCGGCACCCTTGATGCCTAGCTCCTGCAAGGTCGGCAGATCGGGTGCCAGCGGGTGGCGCTTCGGACTGCCCACCGCCAGCGCCTTCAGCTTGCCGGCCTTGACGTAGGGCATGGCGACATGGATCGGAATGAACATCAGGTCGATCGAACCGGATAGCAGGTCGACGACGGCCCCCGAACTGCCCTTGTAGGGGACGTGCAGCAGATCGGTGCCGGTGAGATCCTTGAAAAGCTCCATGGCCATGTGGTGGGGCGTGCCGACGCCGGGAGAGCCGTAGGTGAGCTTGCCGGGCGAGGCCTTCGCCTTTGCGATCAGATCGGCGACGCTGTTGATCCCGGTCTTCGGGTTGGTGACGAGCATCAGCGTGCCCCAAGCGGCCAGCGAAATCGGGGCGAAATCGGTGACCGGATTGAACGGCACGCTCTTGTAGAGACTGGCAGCCATCAGCATGGTATTCGCGCCGACCATGAGGGTGTAACCGTCGGGCGCCGCCTTGGCGACCGCGTCGGCGCCGATATTGCCCGAAGCGCCGGGCTTGTTCTCGACGATCACGGCCTGGCCGAGGCGCTCGCCGAGTTTCGGCGCGACGATCCGGGCAATCGTGTCCATGCCGGTGCCCGGCGTGAACGGCACGATCAGCCTGATCGTCTGCGTCGGCCAGGCCGGGCCGACGGTCTGTGCAGTAGCAGGCAGACTCGCGCAGGCGAGCGCCAGTGCAGCAAGGAAGATACGAAAGGTCAGGTGCGGCATGGGTGTCTCCTCAGGTTCTTAGAATGTTCGTCCAAATATTATTTTAACTTAATGTGCCCTACTCGACGAACACATCTTCGCGCTTCTTGCGCACCGCAGGCGCGACGACGATGAGCAGCAAGGCGGCTGCGGCGATCAGCATGCCCAATGAGATGGGATGAGTGAAGAACACCGTGGCATCGCCTCGGGACAGCAGCATGGCACGACGCAGATTCTCCTCCATCATCGGTCCCAGTATGAAGCCAAGGAGCAAGGGTGCGGGCTCGCAAGCCAGCTTGACGAAGACGTAGCCGAGCAGGCCGAAGAGCACCGCGAGATAGATGTCGAAGCCGCTGTTCGACAGACTGTAGATGCCGATCGCGCAAAACAGCAGGATCGCCGGGAAGAGCATCCGGTAGGGCACGGTCAGTAGCTTCACCCACAGACCGATCATCGGCAGATTGAGCACCACTAGCATCAGATTGCCGACCCACATGCTGGCAATCATCCCCCAGAACATCTCCGGCTGGTTGGTCACGATCTGCGGTCCCGGTTGGATGCCGTGGATGGTCATCGCCCCGACCATCAGCGCCATCACCGGGTTGGACGGGATGCCAAGGGTCAGGAGGGGAATGAACGAGGTTTGGGCGCCGGCATTATTGGCCGATTCCGGTGCCGCCACGCCTTCGATCGCACCCTTGCCGAATTTGGCGCTGTTCTTCGATACTTTCTTCTCCAGCGAGTAGGCGGCGAAGGACGACAGCAGCGCACCGCCGCCGGGCAGGATACCCAGGACCGAACCGATCAAGGTGCCGCGCAGCACCGCCGGCGTCGCCGCCTTGACGTCCGCTCTGGTCAGCCAAAGTCCGCTCACCTTCTTGAAGAAGACCTCGCGCGCTTCCTTCAGTTCGAGATTGACGATCACTTCGGTGAAGCCGAACACGCCCATCGCCACGATGACGAAGCCGATGCCATCGGAGAGTTCCGGAATGTCGAAGGAGAAGCGCGAGACACCGGAATTCACGTCGGTACCGACCAGGCCCAGGAGCAGGCCGAGGACGATCATGGCGATGGCTTTGATCAGAGAGCCGTGAGCCAGCACCACCGCCGCCACCAGGCCCATCACCATCAATGAAAAGTATTCGGCGGGACCGAACTTGAGCGCGACTTCGGCCAGGGGCGGGGCAAAGCCGGCGATCACAACGGTGGCGACGCAGCCGGCGAAGAAGGAACCCAGGGCCGCAACGGAGAGCGCCGCACCGGCCCTTCCCTGCCGCGCCATCTGGTAGCCGTCCAGGCAGGTCACCACGGAAGAGGTCTCGCCCGGGATATTGACCAGGATCGCCGAAGTGGAACCGCCGTATTGCGCGCCGTAGTAGATGCCGGCGAGCATGATCAAGGCCGTGACCGGGTTCAATGCGAAGGTGGCCGGCAGCAGCATGGCGATGGTGGCCACGGGTCCTATCCCGGGCAGGACGCCGATCAGCGTGCCCAGCAGCACGCCGGCGAAACAGTAGAGCAGGTTGATCGGCGTCAACGCGACGCCCAGGCCGAGGATCAGGTTGCTGATGATTTCCATGGTTTCATTGCTCCTCTACCAAGGCCAGACCCGGAACTGAAGTTGCAGTCCGTAAATGAAGATCGCCACCGAACCGGCGGTCAGGATAAAAGCCAGGACCAGCGCTTCCTTCAGCTTGAATTCGTGCCCGCCCAGCGCCGAAACGATGATCAGGGCGAAGATCGCCGCCACCAGGCCTAGGCTCTGCAAGGCGAAGGCGAAGAGCATGATGCTGCCCAGGACGTAGAGCAGCGGCTTCCAGTTGAAGCGCCCGACGGGTCGGCCGACAAACACCAGGCCGCGCAGCGCGGTGAGGAGGCCCAGGGCGATCAGGATGCCGCCGAGCACCGACGGAAAATAGCCCGGCCCCATTCTCGCCGCACTGCCGAAGGCATGGTGGCGGGCGAAAATTATCGCAGCCGCCCCAAAGGCTACGAACATCATCCCTGCCCAGAAATCCTGGGGATCGCGAATTTTCATCTGTCTCCTCCGTCGTCTGTAATATTTTGTAATACTTGCGCACGATACTACGGATTCCCCCGGTTTGCGACGCCTGCGGCGCGCGCAACGGCAGTTTCTCGGTCGCTGAATCCGGCTATGCGCAGCACTTCCCGACCGGGCTCGCCTGGGCGCCGAGCAGGGCGGGGATGTTCCGCAGGCGCACCGCAGCGGGATGCCTTCCATGGCTGAAGACGCCGGTCTGGACAGGGCGGCCCGTCCCCGGCTGTTTTTGGCTTCAGGACGATGCCACGCGCGCCGCAGGAGGGATGGAGAAAGACCTGCTCCATGCCGGGTTGTTGGCAGCAGGCGCGAACTGCACGATGACAGTTGAGGGCAACGATTTTGCGGCGGCTTGCATGTCGGGATGTTGCCGCCGGCACCAGGCTTTTGTCGCTTTGCACCCCACTTCGGGGTACAATCCGCGGCCGTCAGAAAATCCCGCAGGGCCCTCTGCAACATGCAGCATATCCGTAACTTCTCCATT
>CAIVDC010000101.1 GCA_903904605.1 uncultured Sterolibacterium sp. | reverse complement strand
TCGCCAGGCGACCTTTGCGAAAGGGTGAAAAATTGGCAGAGAAAATCGCCGAGCAGCTATCTCTGCTACAGCAAATGCCGAATCTGATTCGCTCATTCTTCCAAGCACCTTCTGTCGCCTATATTGGCGACTGCTGAGTAAGACAACTGCTTTGCGTGCCAAGGACAAACGGAATGGGGCTTAGAAATGACATCTGGCCTTATCGCAAGAAAGCCTCTTCGGGCACGCCGAAATGGGCGAAGATCGCCGGAAATGTATTACGAGACAAAGTGTTGGCGCGTGTGATGAATATCGAAACCAAACCGCCGCCCTGCGGAGGCCAGAAGTCAAAGATGGCACTTGATTCAAGTGCCATCTTTGACTTGGTTTGGTGCGCCCGACACGATTCGAACGTGCGACTTCTACCTTCGGAGGGTAGCACTCTATCCATCTGAGCTACGGGCGCGAGGGACGACAGCATAGCGGTTTTGGCCCGCTCCGTCCATGACGGCAGTGACATGGGCCATTAACCGATATAATTGCCGCCTGATCTCGCCCAGTGTAGGAAATAGAACATGTTCCGATCAAATCTCCCCGAACTTGCAGCCAAACCCGTCGCTGCGGCTGTCCTGGCGCTCGCCGTATCGGCAGCGCTGGCCATGGGCAGCCACCCTAAAGTCGATGAGGAGGCTGTTGCCAGCCGCATTCAACCGGTGGCAAAGATCGAGTTGGCCGCGACAGGCGCCGATGCCGCCAAGACTTCGAGGAGCGGCGAGGAACTGGTCAAGGCCGTCTGTTCCGCCTGCCATCAGACCGGGGCCGCCGGTGCGCCGAAGATCGGCGACAAGGCTGCCTGGGCGCCGCGCCTGGCCAAGGGCCTCGATGGCTTGGTGAAGTCCGCCACCGCTGGCAAGAACGCCATGCCGCCCAAGGGGGGGGCGACCGATGCCAGCGAGATCGAACTTGCGCGCGCCATCGTGTACATGACCAACCAGTCGGGCGCCAGCTTCAAGGAACCGGTAGAAACCAAGTAGGCTGCGGGATTCGCCGGGGGCTACGCGCCGCCCAGGAGAGCCTTGAACTGGGCCAGTTTGGCCCGGCCGGCAGCCTTGTCGGCAGGCGCACCGGCCTGTCCGCCGGAAACCTTCAAGTCGTCACCCATCTCGGCAATGAAGCGCGACGGCTCGCAGACGCGCCATTCCCTGCCCTGCTTGCGCCTTAGGCACCAGGACAGGTGCAGGCTGTTCTCGGCGCGCGTGATGCCGACATACATCAACCGCCTCTCCTCCTCGATATTGCCGGCATCGACGGAACTCTTGTGCGGCAGGATGCCCTCTTCCACGCCGACCAGGAACACGTGCCGGAATTCGAGACCTTTGGCGGCATGCAGGGTGGCCAGTTGCACCGCGTCGATATCCTCGTCCTGCTTGTCGAGCATGGTGATCAAGGCCACGCTCTGGGTCAGTTCGAGGAGGTTCTTGTCTTCCTCGCCGCCCTTCCGGCCCAACCAATCGACGAAGTCGCGCACGTTCGCCCACTTGCTCTCGGCCTCCGCCGGCTCGAAGGACTCGAACAGGTAAGGTTCGTAATCGATGGCCTTGACCAGGTCCTCCAGCACCGGGCCCGCCGGCTCGCTTGCGGCGCGCTGCGCCATGCGCTGGATGAACCCGCCGAATTCGCGGATGCCGGCCAGCTGCTTGGGATTGACATGGCTGTCCGCGCCGGCTTCGAACGCCGCCTCGAACAGACTGGCTTCGCGGCTGCCGGCATAGCGACCGAGCGCCTCCAGGGTTGCGGCGCCGATGCCGCGCTTGGGACAGGTCAGCGCCCTGATAAAGGCGGGGTCGTCGTCGCCGTTGCTGATCAGGCGCAGGTAGGAGGTGATGTCCTTGATCTCGGCGCGGTCGAAATAGGACTGGCCGCCGGAGAGCAGGTAGGGAATCTTGTGGGTGCGCAACTGTTGCTCGAAGGCGCGCGCCTGATGGTTGCCGCGACAGAGGATGGCGTAGTCCTGATGCGCGCCGCGATGGTCGAACTTGTGCGCCATCAGCTTCATGACCACCAGTTCCGCCTCGTGCTCGCCGTCGCGGGCCGCAGAGACGGAAACCGCATCGCCGTGGCCGTGTTCCGACCACAGGCGCTTTTCGAACAGCTTCGGGTTGTGGCTGATGAGGCTGTTGGCGGCCTTGAGGATGCGCGTGGTCGAACGATAATTCTGCTCGAGCTTGATGACTTTGAGTTGCGGGTAATCGCGGGCCAGCAGATTCAGGTTGTCGACATTGGCGCCGCGCCAGGCGTAGATCGACTGGTCGTCGTCGCCGACCGCGGTGAACGCCGCGCGTGTTCCGGCGAGAAGCTTCAGCAGACGGTTCTGGCAGTGGTTGGTATCCTGGTATTCGTCGACCAGCAGGTAGTGCAGCCGCCCGGTCCAGCGCGCCAGCGCTTCCGCTTCGGCGGCGAAGAGGAGCGCCGGCAGGCGGATCAGGTCGTCGAAATCGACCGCCTGATAGGCGCGCAGCGTCTTCTCGTATTCGCCGTAGATCCTCGCCGCGGCGATTTCCAGCGCATCCTGCGCCGCCTCCGCCGCTTCTTGGGGACCCTGCAGGGCATTCTTCCAGTTCGAGATCCGGCTTTGCAAGGCACGAATCTGCTTCCTGTCGCTGTTGTTCGCCAGACCGGCGAGGATGGCGGCGCTGTCGCCGGCATCGAGGACCGAAAAATTCTGCTTGAGGCCGCAGATCCTCGCCTCCTGGCGCAGGATGCGCGCGCCCAGGGCGTGGAAAGTGCTGGCCGTCAGCCCCTTCAGTGCCCGCCCCGGCATGAGCTTGCCGATCCGCGCCTGCATCTCGCGCGCAGCCTTGTTGGTGAAGGTGATGGCGGCGATGTGCGCGGGCGCGACGCCGCATTCCTCGACCAGGTAGGCGATCTTGTGGGTGATTACGCGGGTCTTGCCCGAACCGGCGCCGGCGAGCACCAGGAGCGGGCCATCGAGGTACTTGACCGCTTCCCGCTGTGGCGGGTTGAGCTTGGAGAGCATGGAGAGGGACACCGGCGACCGAGCGCCATTTTCTCACAAAAGGCGGCCGCGTCAGCGGCTTTGACCGGGCCATCGCCGCGGCTTCAGAGTGCGCCGGGTTTTCGCGGCAGACTCGGCCGCCACAGCATCGCCCCGAACAGCCAGAGATAGATGACGAAGGGCGCCGACCAGAGCAGCATGGACAGGGTGAGCCAGGAAGTGCCGAGCGTGCACAGCGTGACCGAAACGCGCAGCGCGGCGGAGGCGAACATCAGGCCATAGGCGAACACGATCGGCGGCGGCAGTTGCAGCGCCCGCCCGGTGTGATGCAGCACGACGCGGGTCATCAGGCCGAGCATCATCATGCCCAGTGCGCCGACGGTAAAAGCATGCAGCCAGGCGTCTTCCGGCAGTCGGCCGGAGAGTTCGGCCGCGGCTTTCAGGGCAAAGGCCAAGACCAGCCAGGCGTAGGCCAGGTGCATCACGAGCAGGAGCGGAATGTCGGCCACGCGCCAGCCGCGCCAGCGCATCAGGCGTGCGGCGTGGACGAGGCAGGCGAGAAGCGCCGCGGCGCCGGTCCAGGCCGCCGGCAGTCCGGCGAGATCGGCCAGCGCCAGCGCCAGCACCGACAGGACGGCCAGCGCATCGAGCCAGAGCATGAAGGGAATGTCGCCGCCCCGAACTCTTTCGCGCAGCGCGTTGCCGGTAAAGATCGGCGTCAGGATCCCGCCCTTCAGCACGTACAGCAGGATGATGGCATGGATCGCCAGGCGCAGGCCCAGGCTCGCCAGGGCTTCGTCGCCGAGGATGCGGCCGGCATGAAAGACCACGTTCGCCGCGAACAGGCCGGCCAGTACCGGCAACAGCCAGAGGTAGTAACGATTCTGCAGGCGCAGCAGTTGCGGCAGCAGGAACAGGGCCATGACCGGGAACAGCGCGCAGTCGAGCACCGCGCCGGGCAGCGCCGGCAGGGGCAGCAGCAGCGCCAGCCGCCCGGCCAGCCACAGACCGACCAGCAACGCCAGGCGGCGGCCGGTGATCTCCGCGGTTCCCGCCCAACTCGGCAGCGCGGTCAGGACGACGCCGGAAATGATCGCCGCGGCGAAGCCGAACAACATCTCATGTCCGTGCCACAGCCAGGACGAAAGATCGGCGCCGGGCTGGTTCCACATGCCGGCATAGGCGCCCAGCCAGGCCAGCATCAGGAGCGGCCCATAGGCTGCGCCGAGCAGGTAGAAAGGCCGGAATGCGCTGGACCAGAGCGGGGCGCGACTGCCGGTCTGGCGTGATTCAATCACCGGTCGCCGCCAGCAGCTGTTCGCGCCTGGCGCGGTACGCGGCCGCGCTGGCCGCCTTGATCGGCCCGTAGCCGCGCAGGGTCTCGGGCAGCCGCGCGATGGCCACCGCCCGTGCGTGGTTTTCCGGAACCAGCGCGGCCAGCAGCGTTTCGATAGTCGCCTCGTATTCCCGGATCAGTTCGCGTTCCATGCGGCGTTCGGCGCGATAGCCGAAAATATCCCAGGGCGTGCCGCGCAGGAACTTCAATTTCGCCAGGAGATGAAATACCGGCATCAGCCACGGACCGAAGGAACGCTTCTTCGCTTCGCCGCTTTCCGGATCGGCACGGCCGAGAAAAGGCGGCGCCAGATGAAAGCGCAGGCGGAAATTGCCCGTGAAGACATGGTCCAGCGCGCGGCTGAACTCCGGGTCGATGAACAGTCGCGCTACTTCGTACTCGTCCTTGTAGGCGAGCAGCTTGAAATAATTGCGCGCCACCGCCTCGGCCAGTCGGTCCGCACCGGGCACGGCCGCAGCTTCGGCAGCGCGGACGCGGTCGATCAGGCCGGTGTAGCGCCGGGCGTAAGAGCGGTCCTGGTAAGCCGCCAGAGCGTCGTGGCGGCGCGTCACGACTTCGTCGAGATCTTGCGACAGCCGGTGCGAAGGCAGCAGCGGCGCTGCGGCGCGGGCGATCTGCTCCGTCCCCTCGGGGTCGACAGCGGCACGGCGCCCCCAGAAGAAGGCCCGGCGGTTTTCTTCGACGGCGACGCCGTTGAGCTCTATCGCCCGCATCAGCGCCTCCCCGGAAACCGGCACCTGGCCGCGCTGCCAGGCATAGCCGAGGAGGATCATGTTGCTCATGATCGAATTGCCCGTCAGCAGCGTCGCGAGACGCGTGGCGTCGAGGAACTCGGCGGCATCGGGGCCGACGGCTTCCTTGAGCTGATCCTGGATCGCGGCCAGCGGATAGGCCTGATCGGCATCGCGGACGAAATCGCCGGTGATCATTCGGGCGGTGTTGATGATCATCCGGCTGAAGCCGGATTGCGTCTTGGCCAGGGCGTCGTCGCCGACGGCGACCAGAATGTCGCAACCGAGCACGGTATTGGCTTCGCCGGTAGCGATCCGCGCCGCATGCAGCAAGTCCTGGCGCCTTGCCAGACGGACGTGCGAGGTCACCGCGCCGCCCTTCTGCGCCAGGCCGGTCATGTCCAGCACCGTGACGCCCTTGCTCTCGAGGTGCGCCGCCATGGCGATCAGGGCGCCGATGGTGACCACGCCCGTGCCGCCGACGCCGGCGATCAGGATGCCGTAAGGCCGGGAGAGATCCGCCTGCGGCGGCTCGGGCAGATCGGCTGCCGCAGCGGTCAATCCGGCCACCGCTTCGCCTCGGCGCAGGGCTCCGCCTTCGACGGTGACGATGCTCGGGCAGAACCCGGCGACGCAGGCGTAGTCCTTGTTGCACGAGGACTGGTCGATCGCGCGTTTGCGGCCGTACTCGGTTTCCACCGGCAGCACGGACAGGCAATTCGATTTCACGCTGCAGTCGCCGCAGCCCTCGCAGGCCAGTTCGTTTATGAAGACGCGCCGGGGCGCATCGGCGTAGGTGCCGCGCTTGCGCCGGCGTCGCTTCTCCGCGGCGCAGGTCTGGTCGTAGATCAGCGCCGAGACGCCGGGCGTCTCGCGCAATTCGCGCTGCACCCGGTCGAGGTCCTCGCGCGGACGAATCTCGGTGCCGGGCGCGAAATCGTCACCGGCCGGATATTTATCCGGATCGTCGGCCAGCACGACGACCCGGCGCAGCCCTTCGGCCGCCAGCTGGCGGCTGATCTGCGGCACGCTGAGCGGTCCGTCGAGCGGCTGTCCGCCGGTCATCGCCACCGCGTCGTTGAAGAGGATCTTGAAGGTGATGTTGATCCCGCCGCCACCCCCTTTCGCGGGAACGGGGCCGGGGGAAAGGCTCGACCGAAACCCGCCGGGCTGCCCCGAATGATCGGCGGCGACCGCGGCGCGGATCGCCAGCAGACCCGAATGGTAGTAGGTGCCGTCGCCCATGTTGGCGAAGACATGCGCCGTGCCGGAATGCTCGGCCAGACCGAGCCAGGCCGCGCCCTCGCCGCCCATCTGGCAGATGGTCAGGGTGTCGCGGCCCATGCTCAGGGCCAGCAGGTGGCAGCCGACGCCGGCCAGGGCAAAGGAGCCTTTCGGGACTTTCGTCGACAGATTGTGCGGACAGCCGGAACAGAAGTAGGGCGCCCTCGGCTGCACCAGGCGCGGCCTGGCCAGCGCCTGCTCCTTGGCTTCGAGAAATGCCAGGCGTTGCCGGATCGTCTCCGAGCTGTGAAAGCGGCTGATTCGTCCGGCGATCGCGCGCGCGACGATCGCCGGCGTCAGTTCCGCCGTCGGCGGCAGCAGCCACGGCCCGTGTGCGCCGGACCACTCGCCGGTCTGGTCGAACTTGCCGACGACGCGCGGGCGCACATCCTCGCGCCAGTTGTAGAGCTGTTCCTTGAGCTGGTATTCGATGATCTGGCGTTTTTCCTCGACCACCAGGACCTCTTCCAGGCCCCGGCAGAACTGGCGCACGCCCTCGGCTTCCAGCGGCCAGGGCATGCCGACCTTGAACAGGCGCAGGCCGATCCTGGCCGCCTCGGCTTCGTCGATGCCGAGGTCGTCGAGCGCCTGGCGCACATCGAGATAGGCCTTGCCGCAGGCGATGATGCCGAGCCGCGCCGGAAGGGCGGCGTCGGGCGAGCCCAGGACCAGATGATTGATCCCGTTCCGCCGGGCATAAGCCAGCGCCGCATAGACCTTGAACTCCTGCATGCGCAGTTCCTGCGCCAGTTGCGGGTCGGGCCAGCGGAGGTGCACGCCGTCCCGGGGCAGGACAAAGTCTTCGGGCAGGCGGCTGACCACCCGCTGCGGATCGAGCTCCACGGTGGCCGAACTTTCCGCCGAATCGGCGGTGACCTTCATCGCCACCCAGCAGCCCGAATAGCGCGACATGGCCCAGCCATGCAGGCCCAGGTCGAGCGTGTCCTGGAGGTCGGCCGGCGCCAGCACCGGCATGCCGCAGGCGGAGAAAACGTGCTCGCTCTGGTGCGCGACGGCGGAGGAACGGGCGCTGTGGTCGTCGCCGGCAATCACCAGTACGCCGCCGTGCTGCGAAGTGCCGGCGTAGTTGGCGTGCTTGAAGACGTCGCCGCAGCGGTCGACGCCCGGCCCCTTGCCGTACCACATGGAGAAGATGCCGTCGCGTTTCGGGCCGGGAAACAGATGGAGCTGCTGCGTGCCCCAGACGGCCGTCGCCGCCAGTTCCTCATTGACGCCCGGATGGAAGCTGATGTCCTCGGCGCGAAGGAAAGCCTCGGCCTGATGCAGGGCGGTATCCAGTCCTCCCAGCGGGGAACCGCGATAGCCCGAGACATAGCCGGCGGTGTTGAGGCCGGCGGCCCGGTCGCGCTGATGCTGCAACATCGGCAGGCGCGTCAGGGCCTGGACGCCGCTCAGGAAGACGCGGCCGCGATGCTGCCGGTACTTGTCGTCCAGGGCTACGTCGGCGAGGGCCATCGTGGTTTTCCGCTGCGGGAGGTTCGCCTCAGTCCGTGACCACCCTCGTCCTCAATCCTTGACCAGCGCGAACTTGCCGTCCCTGACCGTGAGCAGCACCCGGCCGCGATGATCGAAGCCCGAATGGTCTAGCGCGCTCATGGTGATGACGCCCTGCGAGGTGACCAGTTCATGGGTCTTCTCCAGCGCATCGCGCAGGGCCGCGCGGAACTCGGGCGTGCCCGGCTTGCCCTTCTTCGCGGCTTCCGGAATCGCGTGCGCCAGCAGCAACCCGGCGTCGTAAGTGCCGGCGGCGAAAATCGGCGGCTGGCTGCCGAATTGACGTTCGTAGTTGCGGACGAACTCCAGCGCCACCTTCTTCGTGGCGACGCTGTCGGCGATGTCCTCCAGCACCAGCAACAGCGGCCCGACGACCAGCGCGCCTTCGACCTTCCTGCCGCCGATCTTGATGAAGTCGTTGGAGGCCGAGCCGTGCGTGTGATAGATGCTGCCCTTGTAGCCGGAATCGACGAGCTGGACGTGCGGCAATGCGGCGTCAGCGGCGACGCCGGCGATCAGGACGGCATCCGGCTTGGCGGCGATCACCTTGAGCACCTGGGCGATCACGCTGGTGTCCTGCCGGCCGTAGCGCTCATTGGCGACGATCTGGATGCCGGCCTTCTGCGCCATCGGCGCGAAGGTCTTGTACCAGTTCTCGCCGTAGGGATCGTTGCGGCCGATGAAGCCGACGGTCTTCACGCCGCGCCGGCTCATGGCGGCGACCAGGCCGTCGCTGATCACCTCGTCGTTGGGATGGGTCTTGAATACCCAGTGCTTCTTGTCGTCCATCGGCAGGACGACTGCGGAAGTGCCGACCGGCGCCAGCATCGGCGTCTGCGCCTCGGCCATGAAGGCGAGCACGCCCATGGCATTGGGCGAGCCGCTGGGGCCGATCAGGGCGTCGATCTTGTACTCGGTGAGGAGCTTCCTCGTGAGCTGCACGCTTTGTGTCGGATCGCTGGCATCGTCGTAGGCGATGTACTCGATGGAAAGGCCGCCGGCCTTTTTTGGCAGCAGGGCAACGGCATTCTTCTGCGGGATGCCGACGAAGGCCGCCGGGCCGGTGGTCGAAGCGATCACGCCGATCTTGACCTGTGCCCATGCCCCCGCCGCGGCGCTCACAAGAACCACGGCCACTGCGCTCCTGAAAAACTGCTTCGCCTTCATGTGCCTCTCCTTTGCTTGGTTTATACGCCGAGATATCGGTGCCAAAGATCCTCCTGCCCCGCGAGCGCGGACGAGCTTCCCTGCCACTGGATCCGGCCGCGTTCGATAATGTAATGACGGTCGGCGATTTCCACCAGCTTGCGCACATTCTTGTCGATCAGCAGCAGCGACAGGCCCGCAGCCTTGAGCGCGATCAGGCACCGCCAGATTTCCCGGCGAACCAGCGGCGCGAGTCCCTCGGTCGCCTCGTCCAGGATCAACAGGTGGGGATTGGTCATCAGCACGCGCCCGATCGCCAGCATCTGTTGCTCGCCGCCCGAAAGCTGATTGCCCAGATGCCCCTGCCGCTGTTCGAGCCGCGGAAAGAAGGCGAACACCTTGGCCAGCGTCCAGGGATCGGCGGCGTCGCTGCGGTTTGCGGCCCAGGCCGTCAGGTTCTCGCGCACGGTGAGATTGGGGAAGATCTGCCGGCCTTCCGGCACCAGGCCGATGCCGGCGCGGCCGATGCGATCCGCGGCGCAGCCGGCGATCGACTTGCCGCGAAAGCGCACCGTGCCGTGCCGCGGTCTGAGCAGTCCGACGATGCTCTTCACCGTCGTCGTCTTGCCCATGCCGTTGCGCCCGAGCAGTGTGACCATCTCGCCCGGCCCGATGGCGAGGTCCACCCCGAACAGCGCCTGGCTGGCGCCGTAGAAGGATTCGAGGCCGGAGACTTCGAGGACCGGGCTCAAGCGACCTCCTCCGCGCCCAGGTAGGCGATCCTCACTTCGGCATTGGCGCGGATTTCGCGCGCCGTGCCGGTGGCGATCACCCGGCCGTCCACCAGCACCGAGACGCGATCGGCCAGACGGAACACGGCGTCCATGTCGTGCTCGACCAGCAGCAGCGTGTAGCGGCCCTTGAGTCCCGCGATCAGGGCCACCATCTGCTCGGACTCTTCCGGCCCCATGCCGGCCATGGGTTCGTCGAGCAGCATGAGTTGCGGCCGCGTGGCCAGGGCCAGGGCCAGTTCCAGCTGGCGATGCTCGCCGTGGGCGAGGCTGCCGGCCTGCCGCTCGGCGATCTCCGCCAGTCCCACGCTATGCAGGATCTCCCGCGCCCGGTCGAAGAGCGCGGTCTCGTCTTTCACGGCCTGCCAGAAACGGAAGCTCGATCCGCTGACCGCCTGCACGGCCAGGGCGAGGTTTTCCAGCACGCTGAAGCTGGGCAGGATGCTGGTGATCTGGAACGAGCGCGCCAGGCCAAGGGCGGCGCGGCGATGGGCGGGGAGGGCGGTCACATCCTCGCCCGCGAAGATGATGCTGCCCGCGTCGGGGGCGAGGGAGCCGGCGAGCTGCGCGATCAGCGTGGTTTTCCCTGCGCCGTTGGGTCCGATCAGGGCGTGGCATTCACCGCGCCGCACCGCGAGGGATACCGAATCCGTGGCCACCAGGCCGCCGAAGCGCTTCCGCAGCGCGCGCGTTTCCAGCAGCAGTTCGTTCACCGCGGCTTCCTCGCAAACAGACCGGCGATGCCCAGTGGCGCGTAGAACACCACGCCGAGCAGAACCAGTCCGAGGACGATCTGCCAATGCGCGCTGAAGCCGGAGAGCACTTCCTCGAGGACGAGAAACGCGGTCGCGCCGGCGAACCCGCCCCACAGGCTGCCCAGTCCGCCGAGGATCACCATCACCAGCGCGATGCCGGACTGGTCCCAGGACATCATGTTGGGGCTGACGAAGCCGTTCTGGTTCGCCATCAGTGCGCCGGCCAGTCCCGCGAGAGCCCCTGCGACGGTGTAGGCGACGAGCTTGAAGCGAAAGGTCGCATAGCCCAGCGACTCCATGCGCGCCTCGTTGTCCTTGATGCCGGCGAGTACCCGGCCGAAGCGGGACGCCTTCAACCGGCCCAGGGCAAAGAGGCAGGCGGCGAAGATCGCCAGGACCACATAATAGAACGTTGCGTCGCCGGCCATATCGAGGCCGGGCAGCGTCAGGCGCCGGGCCAGCGATAAGCCGTCGTCGCCGCCGTAGGGGGTCAGCGAGGTGAAAATGTAGAAGAACATCTGAGCGAACGCCAGGGTGATCATGATGAAGTAGACACCCCGCGTGCGCAGGCAGATGGCGCCGATGAGGAAGGCCAGCAGGGCGTTCACCGCGACGGCAAGAGGCCAGACCAGGAGCGCGCTGGACCCTCCGGGCGCCTCCACCGACAGGATGGCCACCACGTAGGCCCCGGCGCCGAAGAAGGCGGCGTGGCCCAGGCTGACCATTCCGCCCATGCCGACCAGCAGGTTCAGGCTTGAGGCGAGCAGCGCCCAGATCAGCACCCGGCTGGCGAACGAGACATAGAAATCCTGCCCGGCGATGGCGGCAATTTTCGGCAGGGCGAGCGCGGCAGCGAGCGCCACCAGCAGCCAGGCATGACGGCGCCAGCCGGCCACGTTCAGCCCCTCGCGGGGAAGAGTCCCTGCGGCTTCCAGAACAGAACCCCGACCATCAGGAGGTAGATCGAAATCGACGCCAGCGACGGTCCGGCCACATCGGCGACGGAGGGCGAGAGCACGGCGCGCAAGCCGGTCGGAATGAAGGCGCGGCCGAAAGTATCGACGATGCCGATCAGCAGCGCGCCGACGAAGGCCCCGCGGATCGAACCGATGCCGCCGATCACCACCGTGACGAAGGCGAGGATGAGAATGTTCTCGCCCATGCCCACCTGCACCGCCAGGAGCGGTCCGAGCATGGCGCCGGCCAGCGCGCAAAGGCCGGCGCCGACGCCGAACACGGCGGTGAACAGCCAGCGGATATCGGTGCCCATGACCATGGCCATTTCACGATTCGACGCGCCGGCGCGCACCAGCATGCCCAGACGCGTGCGCGCGACCAGGAAGTAGAGCGAGAGCGCCACGGCGAGCCCGACCGCAATGATGACCAGGCGAAAGGCGGGGTAGTCGATGCCGGGGAACAGCCGCACCGACCCGGACAGGGCCCCGGGGACGTTGAGCGGCAGCGGCTGCACGCCCCAGATGACCCGGGTCGTCTCGTTGATGATGATGATCAGCGCGAACGTGGCGAGCACCTGCGAGAGATGATCGCGCCGGTACAGGCCGCGCAGGACGGCCACTTCGAGCGCCATGCCGATCGCGGCGGTGGCCGCGACGCCGAGCACGATGGCGAGCGTGAAGGAACCGGTGGCCTGGCTGATGCTCGCCACCAGATAGGCCCCGACCATGTACAGCGAGCCGTGGGCGAGGTTGATCAGGTCCATGATGCCGAAGATCAGCGTCAGGCCGGCGGCCAGCAGGAACAGCATCAGACCGAACTGGAGGCCGTTCAGACACTGCTCTAGGAACAGCAGCCAGGTCATGAGGCAGGCGTCTTGCGCGTCATGCTCACATCTTGCAGGCCGCCACGTAGGCGTCGGGGTGGTTGGTGAAGATCGTCGCCACGGTCTTGTTCACGAAGCGCCCCTTGTCGTCCTTCACGACCTGGCGCAGATAATAGTTCTGCACCGGGAAGTGGTTCCTGTTGAACTTGAAGGCCCCGCGCACCGACTTGAAGTTGGCCGCTTCCAGCGCGCGGCGCAGCGCCGTCTTGTCCTCGATCTTGCCCTTCACGTCGCGCACCGCGGCGTCGATCAGCATGGCCGCGTCGTAGCCCTGGGAAGCGTATTCGTTCGGCAGGCGGCCGTATTTCTTCTCGAAGTCGGCGACGAATTTCTTGTTGGCGGCGTTATCCAGGTCCAGGTTCCAGTGCGCGGCGTTGAGTGCGCCCAGCGTCGGTTCCCCGACCGCGGCCAGCGTATCCTGATCGAACGACCAGCCCGTGCCGAAGAGCGGAAATTCACGGCCCATGGCTGCCTGATGCCACTGCTTGAGGAAGTTCACGCCCATGCCGCCCGGCAGGAAGAAGAACACCGCGTCGGGTTTGGCGGCGCGTATCTGGGAGATTTCCACGGCGTAATCCAGTTGCCCCAGCTTGGTATAGACCTCGCCGGCATAGGCGCCCTTGTAGTAGCGTTTGAAGCCGTTGACCACGTCCTTGCCTCCCGGATAGTTGGGGGCGATGACGAAGACGTTCTTGTAGCCCTTGTCCTGCATGTTCTTGCCGGTCGCTTCGGAGTAGCCGTCGCTCACCCAGGACACCGCGAAGAAGTAGGGATTGCAGTTGGCCCCGGCGAGGTCCGAGGGCCCCGTATTCGGGCTGATATAGAAGGTCTCGGAACCGAGGAAGGCGGGCTCCGCGGCTTGCAGCAGGTTCTGGAAGACGATGCCGGTGCCGAAGTCCACCTTGTCGCGCTTGACCAGTTTGTCGGCCAGTTGCTTGGCCACGTCGGGCTTCTGCTGGTCGTCCTCGATGATCACCTCGGCCGGCAGACCGCCGAGCTTGCCGCCGGTGTGTTCGAGCGCCAGGTTGAAGCCGTCCCGGATGGCCACGCCGAGCACGCCGCCCGGCCCGGACAGGGTGCTGATGAAGCCGACCTTGATCTTGTCCGCCGCCAGCGCGGACGCCATGCAGGCCCAGGCAAGGGCCAGGCAGAGCAGTTTCTTGTTCATGTCTCGTCTCCTCATTTGATGTCGTATTTGGACAGATCCACTTCCTTGAATTTCACCCGCTTGAAGCGCTCCCGGTCGGCGTCGAAAGGCACCAGTGCGTCGAAGCCGATCTTGGTGACCGTTCCGCCTTTGCCATCGGCATTCGGCGTGACGATGGGATTCAGGATGTGGCCCTCCTGATGGGGCAGGACGACCAGGTCCCGGTCGGCGTCGAAGCGGGTGGTGATGGCCCAGTCCACATCCACCGCGTCGTAGAGGTTGACGTCGGTGTCGACCACCACTACGCGCTGCAGCGAACGAAATGCCTTGAAAGTTTCGTCGATCACGTCGCGGCCGATGCCGCGCCGGGTGTTGCGCACCTGGACCACGGCCTGGTAGAAGCCGCAGCCGCCAGGCGGCAGGAACACCGCCTTCACCTCGGGAATCCTGCCGTGCACCGCGTGGAAGATCGCCGCCTCGGCGGTAAATCCCACCGCATTCCAGACTTCCTGGCCTGACAGCACCGTGTGGAACACCGGCTTCTTGCGGCGGGTGATCTTCTTCACTTTCATCACCCAGCGCTTTTCGCGTCCGCCGTAGTAGCCGGTGACTTCGGCGAATGGCGCCTCCCATTCGCGGACTCCGGGCAGGATTTCCGCCTCGATGACGAACTGGGCGTTGGCGTAGGCCGGCACGTCCATGGTCTGTGCCTTGACCCAGTCGATCGCCTGTCCCGCCAGGTGGTTGGCGATGGCCGGCTTGCCATCGCCCAGCCGCGGCAGCGAGGAGACGATCCAGGGCGCCAGTCCAACACCGTTGTTGATCGTCACCGGCAGCGCTTCGCCGCGCCGCTCGGCGACCTCGACAAACTCGCCCAGGTGCCGGCCCGGGTCGATCAGAAAGCTCAGACGATCGCGGCGCGTCATCATCATCCGGTGGATCGAGACGTTGAGGCCGCCGGTCTCGGGGTGGCGCGCCACGACCAGCGAGGAATCCATATAGCGCCCGCCATCCTTCAGCGCATGCAGCGGCATGGGGATCGTCGACAGGTCGACGCGATCTTCGACGACCTCGTTGGCGGGGCCATGCTCGAGCAGCTTCGAGGGCCGCGCCGACTTGTCCTTCTGCCATTTCGCCACTGCGCCGGCGATCAGGAAGGGCACCTTCTCCTTCGCTACGCCGAAAAGCGAGCCGACCAGTTCGCGATTCCAGAGCAGTCCGGCGAATACCGGATGAGCGAAGCCCTTGACGCGTTCGAAGAGCACGGCCTTGCCGCCTTCGAGCTTGCGCGCGATGCCTGCCAGTTCGAATTTCGCATCGACCTCGGAGCGCACGCGCACGAGCTTGCCGGCAGCCTTGAGCGCCTGGATGCACGCGCCCAGATCGGTGAGCGGTGTCGCTGTCATCTGTCCTGTGCCACTTCGCGATCCTCCGAGGGAAGCCTCAGTATATCGGGTCAGGGAGTCTTCCCGAAATCGGCTTTGCGTCCCTCGGAGAAGGCTGCGATTCCTTCGCGCGCAGCGGCGGTGCAGGCGCTGGCGCCGAAGGCGCGGTAGCCGATCTCGAGTGCCTGTGCCAGCGTCGGGGCGGCGGCGGCGTCACGCACGGCCTGTTCGAGGATGCCCAGGACTTCCCGGCTGAGGGGCTGGCCGGCGGCGTCGGTCGCCGCGACCTCTGCCGGCGGCGCCAGCGCCACGGCGCCCTGGCTGATCGCGGAGGGCTTCCCGGACAGTGCCGCGATGCGCTGCAGGGCCGCCGTGACGAGACCGGCGACGTCGTCGGCAAGTGCGTCGACGACCCCGAGTTGGTGGGCCTTCTGCGCACCCAGTCGCTCGCCGCGGCGCAACATGTCGTGAAAGGTCGCGGCGGCTTTCGGCCAGCGGCGGTAGGGCACCACCATGGCGCCGATGCCCGGGACGATGCCCAGCGTGATTTCAGGCAGCTGCAGCCAGGCGTCGGCGAGCGCGACGATGCCGTGGCAGCGCATCGCCAGTTCCAGTCCGCCGCCCAGCGCCATGCCGTTCAACGCCGCGATCACCGGCTTCTCCATGGCGTCGAGATGTACCAGCAGGCGCGAGCAATCGCGCGCGTAGCGGGTGGCGGCCGCGGCGTCGCCGAGCACGGAGGGAAAACGGCCGATGTCGGCGCCGGCGCAGAAGGCGCGCGTGCCGTAGCCGGTGATGACAAAGCCGGACACGTCCGGGTCCGCTTCGAAGCGCCGGATCACCTCGAGCACCTCGTCGGTCAGTTCGTCGTGCAGGGCGTTCATGGCCTCGGGCCGGCGCAGGGTGATGATCTTGACCCGGCCTTCGCCGCCGGCTGCGGCGACATCGTCGACCAGCACATGGCGCCAGAAATCCTGGTAGATGGTCAGCGGTCTCTGCGGCATCGGCATGCCCGGGCGCTCTCCGGCGAAGCGCTCGAGGATGCGCTGGGCGTCCGCCTTGCCCAGGTCGCGCATCAGTTCCAGCGGACCTTTCCTGAAGCCCAGCGCCATCTTGCAGCCGAGATCGAGGTCGGCCGGTTCGCCGATGGCGCGGTCGAGGATGTCCACTGTTTGCGAGAAGAGCACGCCCAGCAGACGGTCGCGCACCGCGGCGGCCGTCTCCGGGGCGACGTCGATTCGCTTGCCGGGCGGGACGGTGAGCCAGTTGTCCACCGAGCGGAAGATCGGCGCCGGGCGGTAGTGCCGGCCTTCCTCTTCGGCCTGCAGGCTGTTGGTCTCGGTGATGATCGGATTGCCGCGGGCGAGATTGAGAACGAAGAAGGGGCCGGCATGGACGAACTCGGTGGCCGTGCTGTCTATCTCGGCGGCGCTGGCGCGGTCGAGCAGGAGTGCCGCATCGTTGCACCAGTTGTCGAAGATCCGGTCGAGCATGAAGCAGGGCGCGTCGGCGGTGACCAGCGGCACCTTGCCGGTGCGGCAGAACAGCCAGCGCAGGTAGTCGATCACGGCGGGATCGGTCTGCTCCCAGTCGACCACCTCGACCACCGGGTTGCGCCAGGCGGGCGCGAAGAAGTGGGTGACCGTGGCGCGTGCCGGGTGCCTGAGTTCGGCGAAGATGCGGCTGGCCGGAAGCGAACTGGTGTTGGAGGTGATCAGCGTCTGCGGCGCGACGATCGCTTCCACCTGGGCAAAGATGCGGCGCTTCAGCGCCAGGCTTTCCGTCGCCGCCTCGATCACCCAGTCGCAGTCCGAGATTTCTTCGTAGTCGGTGCTGACGGCGATGTCATGGGTGACGGCCTTGGCCTCGGCTGCGCTCATCTTGCCGCGCGCCACCGCCTTCTTGGCGTAGTCGTGGCAGCGCGCCATCGCCTGTTCGAGCGCCGCCGGCGCCACATCCACCAGGGTCAGGCGGATCTGCGGCAGGGCGCTCTTCAGGTAGTAGCCGATGTCCGGCCCGATGGTGCCGGCGCCGATGATCGCGACATGACGGGGCAGGGGACGCGACGGCGAGTGCAGCAGGGGATTGGCGGTTCTCATTTCATATCCTTGATTTACGCGGCGCCTGCCGCGACGATTCGGTCTGCCACCAGCCGGTCGATTTCCGCGCCGGAATAGCCCGCTTCGGCGAGCACGGAGCGGGTGTGCTGGGCGTACTTGGCGGGAAATGAAAACTCCCGCGGCGCGCCGGCGATATCGACTGCCGCCGGCTGCATGCGCACCTGTCGGCCGGCCGGGGTGCGGGTCGTGGTCAGCTTGCCGCCGATCGCCGCCATGTCCCGCACCGCCGGAATGTCCTGGATCGGCGCATGCGGTATCGTCGCCTTGCGGAAGGCTTCGGAGAGTTGCGCGGTAGTCAGCGTCCGGGTGATCAGCGCCATCTCGCCGTGGATCGCGAGGCGATCCGCATGCCGGCCTTCGTTGGTCGTCCGCAGGCCCTTGCCGATGCCGGCGAACTGCGGAATTTCCGTCAGGCGTTGCCATTGCACGTCGCTGCCGATGGCCATGTAGATGAAGCCGTCCCGGCTCGGGTAGACGTTGGTCGGGATGAACTTGCGGTGTTCGTTGCCGCAGCGGGTGATTTCGCCGGGCGTGCAGTCGAAGTCGAGCAACGGCAAAGTGGTGATCAGCCAGGAGGCCGCCGCCTGCAGCATGGAGACGTCGATGCGCGTTCCCTGCCCGCTCTCGGCCCGTTCGGCCAGCGCCAGCATGACGTTGGCGTAGACCTCGTCGCCAGCCTTGAGATCGATCAGCGGCACCCCGGAGAGGGTGGGCGGCCCGTCCGCCGGTCCGGTCAGCTCCATGTAGCCGGCCATCGCCTGGATCACCGGATCGTAGCCGGGCGCGTCTGGGTAATCGGGCCCCATCGCGGAGATGCCGGCCCAGATCAGGTCCGGCTTGGCGCGGCTCAGCGTGGCGTAATCGATGCCGAGCGATTCGTAACGGCGCGGCACGGTATTGCAGCAGAAGATATCGACCTCGAGGTCCGCGATCAGCCGGCGAAGTATTTCCTGTCCCCGGCTCTCCTTGAGGTTCAGGGCGATGGCTTCCTTGCCGACGTTGGGCGCGATGAAATATGAGCGGCGGTCGTCGTCGGCCACCTTGCTGCCGATGTAGCGGTTCGGGTCGCCGGGCAGTCCTTCTCCCGGCGTCGATTCGATGCGGATCACCCGCCAGCCGAGCTGCGCGAAGCGCAGCGTGGCGTAAGGCAGGGACAGCGCCTGCTCCATCGACAGGACGGTGCGTTTCTTCATGCTGCCTCCGCTGGGCCGCCCCGAGGAGGCAGCGAACCAGCAGTCTGAAGCCGCGCTTTGTGCGGCTTAGGCGTCGCCACCCCTTTCCTTGGGGCAGGGCTTGGGGAAAAGGCCCTCACTCGGGTTTCCAGCAGAGCTTTTCGCTCTTGCCGGCGAGCGCCCGGTACACCCGCTCCGGCGTGAACGGCAGGTCGAACATCCGCACGCCGGTCGCGTTGTAGATGGCATTCGCCGTCGCCGCCGCGACGCAGATGGCCGGCGCCTCGCCGACGCCTTTGGCGCCCTGCGGGCCTTCGCCGTCCATCGACTCGATGAAGGAAATGTCCATTTCGGGAATTTCCGGCGCCGTCACCAGCTTGTAGTCGCGGAAGTTGGGGTTCTTCATGACGCCCATTTCGACCAGCAGGTTCTCGGTCAGCGCGTAGCCCTGTCCCATCACCACGCCGCCCTCGATCTGCCCCTCGATGCCGAGGCGGTTCAACACCCTGCCGACATCGTGCGCCGCGGTCACCCGGTTCATCCTGACGATGCCGGTTTCGGTATCGACCTCGACCTCGACGACTTGCGTCGCCCAGGCGTAGGCGGCCGAGACGTCGCCCTTGAAAGCCTTGTCCTGATGCACGCTGGGCGGCTCGTAGTAGAACGTGGTCATCACCAGTTCGGCCTTGTCGGAAAAGTGCAGCGAGCGCAAGAGGCGCGGCAGGTCGAGCAGGGCTTCGCCGCTGGCGGCGCGGATCACCCAGCCGCCGCGCAGGTCGAGGTCGGCTTCGGCGCATTCGAGCTTCTTCGCCGCCGCCGCGAGGATCTTGACCTTGGCCTTCTTCGCCGCGCCGATGGCCGAATTGCCGGCGATGAAGGTGGTGCGCGAAGCGTGCACGCCGACGTCCCAGGGCGTGATCGCGGTATCGTTGTTGACCACCGTCACCGCCGACATGGGCAGGCCGAGCTCCTCGCAGACCAGCTGCGAGAGCACCGTTTCCGAGCCTTGGCCGATCTCGGAGGCGCCGGTGATCAGGGTCACATGCGCGAAGTCGTCGAGCTTGAGGATGGTGCCGCAGCCGTCCGAAGGGTAGATCTTCGCGCCGCCGCCGACGTGCAGCATCGAAGCCATGCCGATGCCGCGCTTCACCGGGCCGCCGGACTGCCTTTGCTCCAGGTTCTCCCGCCGCTTCCGGCTGTAGTCGCTGCGCGCCGCCGCGGTGGTCAGGCATTCCTTGAAGCCGCAACTCTTGAAGGACATGCCCTGGCCGGTGACTTCGCCGGCATCCTGGGCGTTCTTCAGGCGAAACTCGAGCGGTTCCATGCCGATGGCCTCGGCCATCATGTCCATGTGCTGCTCGATGGCGAAAGTCGCCTGCAGGTTGCCGTAGCCGCGGAACGAGCCGGCATAGGGATTGTTGGTATAGACGGCGACGGTGTGATAGTCGCAGTGCGGCACCCGGTAGAGCGAGGAGAAGGTCTGCATCATGACGAAGGGCGTGGTCGCCCCCCAGGAGGTGTAAGCGCCGTTGTCGTGCAGCGTATGCACCTGGCGAAAAGTCAGCGTGCCGTCCTTCTTGCAGCCGGAGCGCAAAGTCAGCAGCACCGGCTGGCGCGTCGGCGAGGCGAGGAACTCCTCTTCGCGGGTGAACAGCAGCTTCACCGGGCGCTTCGCGGCGCGGGCGAGGAAGACGCAGATGACTTCGAAGGGATAGATGTCCAGCTTGGAGCCGAAGCCGCCGCCGATGGGCGGCTGGATGATGCGCACGCGGCTCGGGTCCATGCCGAGATAGTCGGCGAATTCGCGCTTGTGCAGGAAGGGCACCTGGGTGTTCGAATACATCAGCAGGCTTCCCGAAGCATCGAACTCGACGATGATGCCCGAGACGCCCATGCAGCAGTGGGTCACGTAGTGCAGTTTGAAGGTGTCCTCGAGCACCACGTCCGATTCCGCTTCGCCCGCTCTGACGTCGCCGTGGCTGTATTCGAAGCGCATCGCGACATTGTCCGGGTGGTCATCGTGCAGCACCGGCGCACCCGGCTTCTGCGAGTCCTCGGGATTCGCCAGCAGGGGCAGGTCTTCGTACTCGACCTCGATCAGCGACAGGGCCTGGGCGGCGATTTCCTCCGTATCGGCCGCCACCGCCGCGATCTCGTCGCGCAGGCTGCGCACCCGGTCGCCCTTCAGCGGCAGATGATCGCGGACCACGCCGATCGGCCGCTGGTCGGGCACGTCGGCGGCGGTTATCACCGCATGCACGCCGGGCAGCGCGCGCGCCGCACGGGTGTCGATGCTCAGTATCCGGGCATGGACCCTGCCTGAGCGCAGGATCTTGGCGTGGAGCTGGCCCGGCAGGGAAATGTCGTGAATGTAGCGGGTCTTGCCTTCGATCTTTTCCGGCGCATCCATCTTGGTGACGCGCGTGCCGATCAGGGATTCCTGCGCGATGAACCTGGGCTTCTCCGAAACGCTCATGGTGCGATTCCTTCACCGACGGCGACGATCGCATCGACGATCTTCTTGTAACCGGTGCAGCGGCAGAGGTTGCCCTCGATGCCGCGCTTGATCGACTCTGCGTCGGCGTGCGGATGCCGGTCGAGCAGGTGGCTCGCCTGCATCATCATGCCCGGCGTGCAGAAGCCGCACTGCACCGCGCCGTGTTCGACGAAGGCATCGCGCAAGGCGGACGCCCGGGTGCTTGCTTCGTCCGCACCGAGGCCTTCGATGGTAACCACCTGGCGGCCGTGGCAATCGACCGCGAACATCAGACAGGAATTGAGGGAAACGCCGTCCACCTGGATCGTGCATGCGCCGCACTCGCCTTCGCCGCAGCCGTATTTGGTGCCGGTCAGGCCGATGGTTTCGCGCAGCATGTCCAGGGCGCTCATGTCGACGCGCACCGTGGCGCGCCGCCTGACGCCGTTCAGGGTGAAGTCGATGTCATGCATGAGCGACATGGTCGAGTATCCTTTTGGTCATGTTGTGGATGAGTTCCTTGCGATACCAGGCGCTGGCGCGGACGTCGTCGATCGGCGTCACCTCGTCGCGTGCGGCGGCGGCCGCCGCCGCGATCGTCGCCTCGGTGAGCGGCCGGCCTTCCAGCGCCGCTTCGGTATGGGAGGCCCGCACCGGTGTCGCCGCCACGGCGCCGAAGGCGACGCGGACCCGGGAGAGAACGCCGCCTTCGAGGATGCCGCCGAAGCCGATCGAGATGGTGGCAATGTCCAGGGCCGGTCGGGTGCCGAACTTGAAGAAGCGGCCCAGGTAGTTTTCCGGCGGCAGCGGGATGGTGACGCCGGCCAGCAACTCGGTCGGCGCCTTGCGGGTCTTGCCGGGACCGACGAAGAATTCGGCGACGGGCAGGCCGCGCCTGAGCATCCTGCCCTCCGGCCGGGACACCAGATCGACCCGGGCATCGAGCACCAAGAGCGGCACCAGGGTGTCGCCGGCGGGCGAGGCGTTGCAGATATTGCCGCCGAGGGTGGCGACGTTGCGGATCTGGTCGCTGGCGAAATGGTTGCAGGCCTCGATCAGTTGCGGCAGGTGCTGCCGCACCAGGGGGTTTTCGAGCAAATCGGTGATCGTGGTCAGTGCCCCGATGCGGATTTCGCCGCCGGACAGCTCGACGCCCCGGAGTTCCGCGATGCCGCGGATGTTCATCAGGGTGCGCTGCGGCTTCAGGCGTCCGGCATTCTTCTGCGGCATCAGGTCGGTGCCGCCGGCGAGGACGGTCACCCCCCCAGCTTCCTGCAGGCAGTCGACCGCCTGCTCGAGACTGGCAGGCGCGTAGTAACGTTCGATTTCTGTCATTTCCCAGCCCTCAAAATCGTATCGGTTCCCGGTAGCGCCCATAAACCTGCACCAGTCGCTCGGTGATTTCGCCGACGCTGGCGTAGGCCTTGACCGCCGCGACTATCGCCGGCATGACGTTGGCGCCCGCCCGGGCATCGCTGCCGACCTGCGCCAGGCAGCGCGCCACGGCATCGCCGTCGCGCTCGGCGCGCACCTTGTTGAGACTGTCGATCTGCAGTCGGGCATCCTCTTCGCGGTAAGCATGGAACTCGACCGGATGTTCGTCGTCCTGCTCGTTCCGATAGCGGTTCACGCCGACTTTCGGAAACGCCCCGGACTCGATGTCGCGGTGCATCCTGTAGGCCTGAGCGGAGACCTTGGCCTGGATGACGCCTTCCGAGACCAGCTTGACGATGCCGCCCTGGGCATCGGTCTCGGCCATGATCTCGACCATCTTGTCGCGCATCTGATTGGTCATGGTCTCGACATAGTAGGATCCGGCGAGCGGATCGACCGTCTCGGCGAGGCCCATTTCATCGCTCAGGATCTGCATCGTGCGCAGGGAGATGCGCGCCGAGTATTCCGTGGGAATCGTGTAGGCCTCGTCGTAGGAGCACAGGGCCATGGTCTGGGTGCCCGACAGGGCGGAAATCAGCGCGTAATAGGCGCCGCGCACGATGTTCAGTTCGGGCTGCTCGAAGGTCAGCCCGCCGCCGCCGCCGGCCGCGATCATGCGCAGCCACATCGAACCGGGCTTCTCAGCGCCGTACTCCTCCTTCATGATCCTGGCCCACAGGCTGCGGCCGGCGCGGAACTTGGACACCTGCTCGAAGATGTTGCCGAAGATGTTGAAATTGTAGGAGAGCCGTCCGGCGAATTCGTCTATGGACAGGCCGCGCCTGATGACTTCGTCGGCGTACGCCCGGGCGATGCAGAAGGCGTAGGCCATCTCCTGGGCCGGGGTCGCGCCGGATTCCCGGATGTGATAGCCGCAGACCGAGACCGGACTGTATTTCGGCGCATGCTGGGCGCAGTATTCGATGGTGTCGCCGACCAGCCTGATCGAGGGTTCGACCGGAAAGATCCAGGTGCCGCGGCCGATGAATTCCTTGAGGATGTCGTTCTGCGCCGTGCCGCGCAGGCGCTTCACGTCGTAACCGCGCTTCTCGGCCATCGCCAGGTACATGGCGATGAGGATGGCTGCCGCGCCGTTGATGGTCAGCGAGACGGTGATCTGGTCGAGGTCGATGCCGTCGAATGCGATCTCGAAGTCGCGCAAGGTATCGATCGACATGCCGACCCGGCCGATCTCGCCCGAGGCCAGGGGATCGTCGGAATCGAGGCCGATCTGCGTCGGCAGGTCGAAAGCGACGTTGAGCCCGGTCTGGCCGTTGGCGATCAGGTACTTGAAGCGCTGGTTGCTTTCCCTCGGGTTGCCGAAGCCGGCGTACTGGCGCATGGTCCACGGCTGCTTGCGGTACATCAGGCGGTGGATGCCGCGGGTGAACGGATATTCGCCGGGCAGGCCGACCTGCTGGTAGCCGCCGCTCTTCTCGACGTCCTCCGACGTATACAGCGGCTTGACCTCGATGCCGGATTCGTTGATGACGGTCGCGATTTCCGGTTTGGCTGGCGCGTTCATGATGCCGATCCTACATGGGCCCGGATGAAATCGGTGATCGCATCGAGCCTCGATCCGCTCGGGAAGATACCCTTGAAGCCCAGTGCACGCAGCGCCGCGTGATCCTGCGCCGGCAGGTTGCCGCCGATCAGCCACAGCTTGTCGCCGAGACCGTTGGCCTCCAGCAGCGGCTTCAGCTTGCCGCAAAAAGGCAGGTGCGAACCGGCCATGCTCGACAGGGCGATGACATCCACGTCCTCCTCCAGCGCGATGCGCGCCACGGCTTCCGGGGTCTGCCGCAGGCCGGTGTAGATCACCTCGAAGCCGGCATCCATCATGGCGCGGACGACGATCTTGGCGCCCTGGTCGTGGCCGTCGAGGCCGGGCTTGGCGAGCAGGACTCTGATGTGTTGTTGTGTCACGCCGACACCTCCTTGGCGATGATGAGTTTGAGTATCTCGCTGGTGCCGCCGCCGATCAGGGTGAAGCGCACGTCGCGCAGGTAGCGCTGCACCGGGTACTCCATGGCGTAGCCGTAGGACGCGAAGATCCGCGCCGCCTTGTCGCAGATGGTCGCCGCCGCCTCGGTGGCGAACAGCTTGGCCATCGCCGCTTCCTTGTGATGCGGCTGCTTGGCATCGTGCCGCCAGGCGGCGTAGTAGACGAGATGGGTGGCCGCTTCGAGATCGGTCGCCATTTCGGCGAGCTTCATCTGGGTCGCCTGGTAGCGGTTGATCGGCTTGCCGAATTGCTGCCTTTCCCCGGCATAGCGGACCGCTTCGTCCAGCGCCGCGCGTGCCACGCCGAGCGCCATGGCGCCGGTGATGATGCGGATCTCCGCCAGCGTCTTCCTGAGGTGTCCCTCGCCGTCGCCTTCCTCCGCGGACAGCCGGTGGCTGTCCGGCACGAAGCAATCGTCGAAGGCCACCTCGGATGTGGGCAGCGCCCACACGCCCATCTTGTGGATCTCGCGCCCGACCGCCAGCCCCTTGAAGGAGCGCTCGACGAGGAAGATGGTCAGTTTCCTTTCGGCACCCGCCTTGGCGAAGACCGTGAAGAAATCGGCCACCGGCGCGGAGGTGATCCAGGTCTTCCGGCCGCTGATCAGATAGCCGCCATCGACCTTGGCGGCCGAGGTGCTGATGGCATTCAGGTCGGACCCGGCATTGGGTTCGGTCATGCAGATGGCGCCGATCTTCTCGCCGCGGAGCGCCGGCTTGAACAGGCGCTCGATGATCTCGGCATTGCCGAGCATGTGCAGGAATTTCGTCCCCATCAAGGATTGCATCGCCACCGCGCCGGCCAGCGACATCGAGCCGCGCGCCACTTCGCCGAGCGCCAGGCAGAATTCGGCAAGGGCCATGCCGCTGCCGCCCACCGCTTCCGGGTAGCGCATGCCGAAGAAACCCAGATCGGCCAGTTCCCGGAACAGTTCGCGCGGGAACGCTTTCGCCTCGTCGAGCGCCGCCGCCTGCGGCGCGATGCGGGCGTCGCAGAAGCGCGCGAAAGTATCGCGGACCGCCTTCTGCTCATCGCTCAGTTCAAAGTTCATGGCTTGCCTTCAGACCATACAGCGACTCGGCCTGCTCCGGCGAAATGACGCCGTTCTCCACTTCCTCCGCCAGGAGGCGGCGATCGCGCTTGCGCGGATCGCCATAGCCCCCGCCGCCGCTTGCCACCTGGTGGTAGATCGTGCCCCTGGGCACGCCGGTGAGGAGATCCTTGTTCCGGGGCACCACAGTCCGGCCGTCCGGATAGTGCAGACGGATGAAATTGAGACCGCCGTCGCCGCCGCCGAACAGGCCGAAGGCCGGCTCGAAGTCGCCGTCGCCGAAGGTGACCAGCTGCGTGTCGTCGGAGCCGATCTCGAAGATCGTTTCGACGCCCAGGCCGCCGCGCCACTGGCCGGCGCCGGCGGAGTCGGCGAGCAGTTCGTGCTTGATCAGGGTGTGCGGCGTCTGCTGCTCGAACATCTCGTAGTCCTGGTCGAGCACCCCGCCCGAGGCATCGATCATGCCGATGTGGTCGTAGCCGTCGGTGCCCTGCATCGCGCCGGAGCCGCCCTTCAGTCCCATGAAACCGATGTCCACGTATTTCTCGCCGTTCTTCGGGTCGATGCCGGTGGTCAGGGAAGCCAGGAGGTTGTTCCAGCCGGCCGTCACGCGATCCGGCATCACCGGCGCCAGCGCCCGCTGGATGGCGTCGGCATTGGGCGGACAGAGGTGGTTGCCGAAGGTGGTGGCTTTCGGGTAGGCGGCGTTGAGCAGGGTGCCCACCGGAATATTGATTTCTATCGGGGCCACCATGCCCTCGTTGTGCGGGATGTCGGGATTCACCATTTGCAGCAGCGTCAGGATGGTCGCCGACGCGCTGGAGGTGAACGTGCCATTGACGAAGCCGTTGGTCTGGGCATCCGTCCGCGAATAGTCGAACTTGATGTGCCGGTCCCCGACCTCGATATCGACGCGGATGGTGAACTTGGAACCTTCGTGGCGGCCGTCGTAATACACGTAGCCTTCGCCGGAATAGTGGCCGTTGGGGATCTTGAAGATCTCCGCCTCCATCATCCTGCGCGTGGCGGCAAACAGCGCCTGCTTGTGCGCCTGGTAGCTGGCCACGCCGTACTTGCCGAGCAGTTCCAGGAGGCGCCTTTCGCCGACGGTGCAGGCGCCCATCTCGGCCTTCATGTCGTGCTGGACGATGTCGAGGCGGATGTTGGCGAAGATCAGTCCCCAGACGTCGCGGCGCAGCTTGCCCCGCTCGACCACCTTGACCGGCGGGATGCGCAGCGCCTCCTGCCAGACCTCGACGGCATTCGGGTTGTAGCCGCCCGCGACGTTGCCGCCGATATCCGCCTGGTGGCCCTTGACCGCCGTCCAGGCGACCAGTTCGTCCCCGACGAAGACCGGCTTGAACACCGCCACGTCGTTGTTCTGGTTGCCCAGGCTGAAGACGTCGTTGTGGAAGATCACGTCGCCCGGATAGATCTCGTCGCCGAAGAATTCCTTGATGTACTTGCACACCGGCGCCAGCGAGAAGGCCAGGATGGGCAGGTTCTCGGTCTGCTCGAGCATGTTGCCGTCGCCATCGTACAAGCCGGTGACGTAGTCCTTGGCCTCGCACAGGATGGGCGAGCGGGTGGTCTGCGCCATCGAGATGCTCATCTCGTCGGTGATCGCCTTGAAGGTCCGGGCATACACGGACAGCAGAATGGGATCGATCTTCATGCCGCCTTCACCAGGATGGGTTGTCATGCCTGCGCCTCGTCTCCGATGCACGAACTCACCAGTTCCTCGCGCCCTTTGCGATAGATGGCGAAGGAGCCGTAGGCGTCCACCACGCAATCCCAGGAGGCGGCGACGAAGATGGCGGTGGTTTCCTGCTCGATCATGGCCGGCCCGTCGATACGGTTGCCGAAGCCCATCCGGTGACCATCGTACACCGGAATTTCACTGAAGGTCGCGGCCTCCGGAATGTAGACGCGGCGCCGGCCCTTGCAGGCCGCCGCGGCGTCGCGGCCGACCCACGGCTTTTCGCGATAGGCCGGCCTTTCGGTGAGGCCGACGGCCTGCACCCGGACGTTGATGATCTCCACCGGCGTCCGTTCCTGCTCCAGCGAATAGCCGTAGAGCCGGTTGTGCTCGGCGTGGAAGGCGCTTGCGATGGCCGCGGCGTCTTGGGCAACGATCAATTCGCGCGGCACGGCGAACGACACTTCGTGGTACTGCTTGATGTAGCGGCAGTCGAGCCTCACCTCGAAGCGCCGCTGCTCTTCCGGAATGCGCTCCTCGGCCAGCTGGCCGGCGCCTTCCCGGGCCATGTCGTCGATGACGGCATTGAGCCCGTCCCAGTCGACGGCGGCCAGCCGGGCCACGAAAGTGCGCACGAAATCGTGTTTCAACTCGCTCATCAGCATGCCGAAGGCGCACAGCACCGATGACTCGCGCGGCACGATCTGAAAGGGAATTTCCAGCTCCTCGCAGATCAGGCAGGAATGGATGGGGCCGGCGCCGCCGGCCGGAATGAACGGAAACTCGCGCGGGTCGAAGCCACGCTTGATGGTCACTTCGCGCACGCCCTGGGCCATGTTGTTGCAGGCGACGCGGTACATGCCGGCGGCGGCTTCCTCGATCGACAGGCCCATCGGTCGCGCGATGTGCGCTTCGATCGCCAGTCGCGCCGCGGCCGGGTCGAGCTTCATCCGGCCGCCGGCGAAGAACTCCGGATCGAGCAGCCCCAGCACCACGTTGGCGTCCGTCGTGGTCGGCAGCAAGCCGCCCTTCATGTAGCAGGCCGGGCCGGGATCGGCGCCGGCACTGGCCGGACCCATGCGCAGCATGCCGCCTTCGTCGAGCCAGCCGATCGATCCGCCGCCTGCGCCGATGGTGTGAATATCGAGCATCGGCAGGGCGATCTTGTGCCGCGCGATTTCGCCGTCGTTCTTGATCATCGGCGCGCCCAGCGCCACCGATGCCTCGAAACTGGTGCCGCCCATGTCGGTGACGATGCACTGGTTCCGGCCGTGCACCCGGGTATAGAACAGTCCTGCGCCGGGGCCGCCGGCCGGACCGGAAAGCAGGGTCAGGGCGGCCCGCTCGCGCGCCAGTTGCGGCGAGATCACGCCGCCGTTCGACTGCATGATCAGGAGCAGCCCGCGGAAGCCGGTCCGCGCCAGCCGCGCGGAGAGCTGGTCGAGGTAGCGATTGAGCTTCGGCCCGACGTAGGAGTTGAGCGCGGTGGTGCTGACCCGCTCGTAGAAGCGGATCGCGGGCAGGACGTCGGTCGATACGGAGAGATAGGCGCCGGGCATCTCCTTCCTCACCAGTTCGGCCGCCGCCTGCTCGTGGGCCGGATTGGCGAAAGAGTTCATGAAGCAGATCGACACCGCCTCCACGCCTTCCTTCCTGAACAGTTCGATCGCCTGCCGCACTTCGTCGAGGTTGAGCGGCGTGGTCTCGGCGCCATGGCGGTCGATCCGGCCCTCGATGCCGCGGCGCAGGTGCCGCGCCGCGAGCGGCCTGACGTTGGTGTAGCGGTTGTTGTATTGCTCCTCGCGGATGCCGCGGCGCATCTCCAGCGCATCGCGCAGGCCGCGCGTGGTGATCAGCGCGCACTTGGCGCCGGTACTGGTCAGCGTGGCGTTGGTGGTGACCGTGGTGCCGTGCACGATGACGTCGATGGTCGGGGCGAAGCGCTCGAGGGAGAGCGGCGGGTTCATGCTGGCGGCGATGTCGCTCAAGCCATTGACGAAGGCGAGCGAAGGATCGGCCGGCGTCGACAGGGTCTTGTAGATGGTCGGTTCGGCCCCGTCGCGGGTCACCACCAGGTCGGTGAAGGTGCCGCCGACGTCGATGCCGATCTTTAGCGCCATGGGCTCTTCTCCAGCAGTGTGGACCTAAGGTGAAGGCGGGGAATCCGGTTCATTCTGCCGCGCCGTCCGTTTCGATCAGGCTGCGCAAGTCTTCCCTGCGCACCTTGCCGAGGGCGCTTTTCGGCATTTCGGCGAGGAACACCACGTCCTTGGGATGCTTGTAGCGGGCGAGGCGTCCCTCGAACAGGCCCAGCACCTGCGCCCGGGTAATGTCCGCACCGTCCCTCGGCACCACGGCGGCGACCACGACCTCGCCCCAGCGCTCATCAGGGCGGCCAAGCACGGCGGCCTCGGCGATGTCGCGGCACTCGATCAGGACATTCTCGATTTCGGCGGGATAGATGTTCTCGCCGCCCGAAATGATCATTTCCTTCCTGCGGCCGTCCACGAACAGATAACCGTCTTCATCCCAATGGCCCATGTCGCCGCTGTGGAACCAGCCGTGCCGGAGCGCTTCCGCCGTGGCCGTCGGGTTCTGCCAGTAGCCGGACATGACGTTGGCGCCGCGCACCAGGATCTCGCCGGTGGCACCCGGCGCGAGATTCGCGCCGACACCAGCTTCCTCGTCGGCGTCGTCGCGCTCGCCGACGATGCGCAGCTGGCAGCCGGTCGCCGGCCGTCCGGCTGAGCCCGCCTTGCGCGCCGCGTCCTCGCGCTTGAGGTAAGCGGCGACCGGACAGGTCTCGGTGGAACCGTAGACCTGCACCAGCGGCACGCCGCGCTCATGCACAGCCCGGATCAGCCGCTCCGGGACGATGCTGGAGCCCGTGGTGATCATGCGCAGGCTGGAGAAATCCGCTGTAAGCCAGCGCGGGTGGGCGATCAGCATGTCGAGCTGAGCCGGCACCAGCACGGTCAGCGTGATGCGTTCGCGCTCGATCGCGTCCAGGGCGGTCTCCGGATCGAATTTCGGATGCAGTACCACGCTGGCCCCGACCTGCAGGGCGGGCGTGGTCAGGATGTTGAGCCCGCCGACGTGGAACAGCGGCAAGGTGGTGAGAATCCGGTCCGCCGCGCCGAGTTCGTGCATGTCGATGCTGCTCGCGGCATTCGCCGCCAGCGCGGCCTGGGAGAGAATCACGCCCTTGGGCTTGCCGGTCGCACCCGAGGTGTAGCAAATCAACAGCGCCGTGCCGCCATCCTCTTCGGCATCGCGCGGCGCCGCGCCCTCTCCGCCGGAGAGGAACTGCGGGTAGGACAGCCAGCCCGGCGGCGCTTCCCCCAAGGCGACCAGCGTGATGTCGTGCAGGCGTTCGCCCAGCAGCCGCGTCTGGGCAAGGAATGGCGCCTCGACCAGCAGCACCGAAGGCCTGCAATCCTTGATCATCTGCCCATGCTCGGGGCCCGCCAGGCGCCAGTTGAGCGGCATGAACAGCGCGCCCAGGCGGGCGCAGGCGAACATTGTGGCGAGCATTTCGGGACTGTTGTAGCCCAGGTAGGCGGCACAATCGCCGCGCTTTACGCCCCGCGCGGCCAGGGCGGCAGCGAGCTGCGCCACGAGCCCGGCCAGGCGGGCATAGCCGAGTTCGCGTCCTGGAAACAGGATGGCCGGCTTGTCCGGCGTCAGGCCGGCATTGCGGCTTATCCACTCCGACACAGGCATTTCACTCTTCCCGGTGGGTCACAGGCGCGGCATCGACGGTTCAGGCGTCGCACACTTCCAGCACCACCGCCATCGCCGAGTCGCCGGCGGCGCAGCCGGTAAACAAGCCGAAGCCGCCGCCCTTGAGGGCCAGTTCCTCGATCAGTTCGATGACGGCGCGGGTGCCCATCGGTGCCTGGGGGTGGCCCCAGACCAGGGAGCAGCCGAAATTGTTCATGGCCATCAGGTCGGTGCCGGTCTCGCGGGCGAAATAGATGTCGTTCAGGGCAAACGGGTTGTGGCTCTTGATCGCGGACATCTGCCCGATCTCCCGCCCGGCCTGTGCCAGCGCGCGCCGGGCGGCGGGCACCGTGGCTTCGGGCATGCGCGCCAGCGCCACGCGCGCCAGACCGAAGCCGTGCAGGCGAACGGTGATCTTCGGGTCGGCGGACAGTTCGCGCGCCTTGTCAGGAGTGGTGACGACGATGGCCGCACTGCCGTCGGCCGGATGCGTCTGCCCGCCGAACGTGACCGTGCCGCCCGGCAAAACCGGCTTGAGCTGGGCCAGACCTTCCGGCGTCGATCGGCTGACGCCTTCGTCGCCGGCAAGGCTGGCCTGGGTCTTCCTGTAGTTGGCCGCCGGCACCTCGAAAGGCAGGGTCATGAAGCGCCTGAGAAAGGCCGAGTCGTTCTCCAGCGCCTGCCGGTACTGCTCCTCGCGCCGCAGCACTACTTCGTGCTGCTCCGCGCTGCTGATGCCGTGGGCCGCCGCGACATTCTCCGCGGTGGCGAGCATCGAATGTCCGCCCAGCGGGTCGCAGGCAAAGCTCTCCATGACCCAGTCCTCCGCCGCGCCTGTGCCGCCGGGGCCTTTCGGGTTCGGGTAATAGAGGTGCGGGCCGTTGGAAGTGCGGTCGCAGTTGATGGCCAGCGCCGTGCTGGCCATGCCCGCTTCGATTTCCTGCGTCGCTGCCAGGAGAGTGCGCACGCCGGTGGCGCAGGCCTGCATCAGCGTCGGGCCGCCGGCCTGGGGTGCGCCCGCCATGCCCATGAGCCAGGGCAGGCCGTAGAAGGAATGTTTCTGCGGCACCGAGAAGCCGAGGACGCCGTAGTCGAAGCTCGCCGGATCGATCTTGAGCCGGGCCAGTTCCCGGCGCGCCACGTGCGCGGCGAATTCTATGCTGTGGAGATGCGCCAGGCTGCCTTGCCAGCGGGCGAAGGGCGTGCTCCAGTAGGCGCCGTAGGGAATTTCAGCCTTGTATGCCATGGGATTTCCCCTAAGGGCGTCTGGCGACCTTCGCGGCAGGACGGTCGAGGCCGGTGGCGACGATGAAGGCCTGCTTGGCCTCGGTCAGGTGGCCCTGCATGGCCAGTGCCGCGGCATCGCCGTCGCCCGCGACCAGCGCCTTGGCGATGCGTTTCAAGCCGCCCAGCACGACATTGCGCACCTTGATGCTGCCCAGGGTCAGCGAGCGCAAGTGCTGCACATGGTCGGCGTACAGTTCGACCGCATGCACCAGGCGGGGATTCGGCACCAGGGTCAGCCAGGCCGCGCGGAAGCGCGCGTTGGCGGCCATGAATGCCTCGTGGTCGCCGGCCCTGTGCGCCTCGATACTGGCCTCCAGCGCGTTCATGATCGGCGCCCGCACCACCGGGTTGGCGGTCTGTGCCGCCACCCTGCGCAAGGCCTCCGGTTCGAGCAGGCCGCGCACCTCGTAGATGTCGTCGACGTCGGCGATGGTCAGGGAAGGCACCACGAAACTGCGCCCGTCGGCCGAAACCAGGCCATCGCTGGCGAGCCGGGTGAGCGCTTCGCGCACCGGCGTGCGCGACACGCCGAGTTGCGCCGCCAGTTGCACTTCCTGCAGCGCCTGGCCGGGCAGGATCTTGCCGTTCCTGACATTCGCCCGCAAGGTTTGATAGACCTGATCGCTCAGGGCGAGGGGACGTTCAACCGGCTTCAGCGAGGACACCACTTGCACCTCTGCGCATCGGGAAAATGGCTTGCGATCTACGGATCGACATCCCGGCCGGATCTTTGCGGGGAAGATCCCGCCGTCCGGCCATGATGGATACTGTATACATTCGGCGCATGGGGGTCAAGCGCTGTGTCGCGCCGGCCCGAGGCATGCTCTCAGGCGGGTTCGGGCGCGAGTTTGAGCAGGCGGATGGCGTTTTCCCTGAGGATCAGCGTCCGCACCTCGTCCTTGATCGGGATCTTGGCGAAGTCCTCGAGCCAGCGATCCGGCGTGATCAGGGGAAAGTCGGAACCGAACAGCATCTTGTGCTTGAGCAGGGTGTTGGCGTACTGGATCAGGATCGGCGGGAAGTATTTCGGCGACCAGCCGGAGAGATCGATATAGACCTGCGGCTTGTGCGTCGCCACCGAGAGCGCCTCCTCCTGCCAGGGAAAGGAGGGATGCGCGAGGATGATCGGCATGTCGGGAAAGTCGGCGGCGACATCGTCGATGAGCATCGGATTCGAGTACTTGAGCCGGACCCCGCCGCCGCTGGGCATGCCGGCGCCGATACCGGTCTGGCCGGTGTGGAACAGCGCCGGCAGGCCGTACTCGGCGATCACCTCGTACAGGGGATAGGCCATGCGGTCGTTGGGATAGAAGCCCTGGAACGAGGGATGGAACTTGAAGCCCCTGACCCCGTATTCCTCGATCAGGCGGCGCGCGGCGCGCACCCCCATTTTGCCCTTGTGCGGGTCGATGCTGGCGAAGGGGATCATCACGTCGTCGTTCTGGGCCACCAGCTCGGCCACTTCATCGTTGGGCACGGGGCGCATCCCCGTGGCATGTTCGCCATCCACCGGGAAGACGACGCAGGCCATCTTGCGCTCGCGGTAGTAGGCGGCGATCTCCGGGATGGTCGGCTGGCCTATGGTCTGCTTGAAGTACTTCTTCTTGGCCTCCTCCATAGCCTGCGCATCTTCGTCGGTCGGCATGCGACAGGACTTTTCCGCGTGGGTATGGACGTCGATCGCGACCAGTTCATTGAGATCAATCATGGCGTTCCTCGGATGAATGATACTTACGGCGCCACGACCTTCCAGTTGCCGCCGGCAATCGTCAGCATCATGCGGGCGTTGGCGTCCAGGCCGAAATGGTCTTTCGGGGTATAGCGAAAGACGCCTTGCGTGACGGTAATCTCCCCGGCATTCTCCAGCGCATCGCGCAAGGCCTCGCGGAACTGCTGGGTGCCGGGCCGGCCCTTCTTGAGGGCCTCGGGCACCACCCGCTGCAGTACCAGCAGGGCGTCATAGGTATGAGCGGCAAACTGGTTGCGGGTGCCCGGGCCGAAGTGCTTCTCGTATTTCTGGACGAAATCCACCGCCAGTTTCTTCGATGGATGGCCATCCGGCAGGCCCTCGGGCATCACCGCCAGACCCGAAATGACGAAACTGCCCTCGACGCTCTTGCCGCCCAGACGAAGCAGGTCGTTCGAAGCTGCGCTGTGCGTCTGGTAGATCTTGCCCTTGTAGCCGCGCTCGACCACCGCGAGGTGCGGCATCGCGGCGCCGCTGCCCGAAGCGACCAGGACGATGGCATCGGGATTGCTGGCGATCGCCTTGAGCGCTTGCGCCGTGACGCTGGTATCGGCCCGGGCAAAGCGCTCGGCCGTGGTCAGCTTGATGCCGGCCTCGCTGGCCAGGCGGCTGATGTCCTTCAGCCAGCTCTCGCCATAGGCATCGGAATAGCCGATGAAGGCGAAGCTCTTCACGCCTGCCTTCTTCATGTGCTCGACGATGCCCGCCGCCATCAGGGCCGTCGATTGCGGCAAACGGAAGGTCCAGGCGTCCTTGCCGGGCGGCAGCTCCACCGGCGCCTCGGCCAGTTGCACGGTCTGCCCCTCGGCGGCAATCGCGGCCATGGCCAGGGCTGCGGGCGTGGCGGCGGAGCCGAGAATCACGTCCACATGGTCCTCGGAGATGAAACGCCGGGCATTCTTGGCCGCCTGGCCGGGATCGCTGGCATCGTCCAGCACGACCAGCTTGATCTTCTCACCGGCGATGCTCTCCGGCCAGAATACCAGACCGTTCTTGCACGGTATGCCCAGGCCCGCAGCAGGCCCGGTCAGGGGCAGGTCGACGCCGATCGTGATGTCCGCCTGCGCCTGGCTCGCGGCAAGGCACAGCGCCGAGGCCAGGAAGATCGTCCGGAAAATAAGTGTCATATTCGCCTCCCTTTTCAGTGTCGATTCCACAAATGTTCCAATATCGAAAATGGATTGTCTCACGATCGTCAGCCGGTGATCCAGCGGGCGATCAGGGCGGGCTTGCCCTCACGCGAGTGAATAGTCCCTGTGCTCCCTGGCGAACTCGATGAAGTACTCGATGGCACGGGGGTCGCGCATCACTGCCGGATTTGCCGCCTTTTCCGCGGCGAGACCGAGGAGGATCTTGCGCACCGGGACCTCCATCTTCTTGCCGCTCAGGGTCAGGGGAATGGAGGCGACCTGATAGATCTTGTCGGGGACGTGGCGGGGCGAATACTCGCTGCGCAAAGTGGCGCAGATTCTCCGCTCGATCTCGCTGTTCAGGCTAAGTCCCTCCGCCAGCTTGACGAAGAGCGGCATGAAGAATCCTCCGTCCGGCAGGTCGAGATTCACGACAAGCGAATCGTCGATTTCAGGAAGGAGCGACAGCGCCCGATAGATCTCCGCCGTGCCGATGCGCACGCCGTGGCGATTGAGCACGGAATCGGATCGGCCCAGGACGAAACAGCCGCCCCGCCGATTGATCTTGAAAAAGTCGCCGTGTCGCCAGACCCCGGGAAAGGCGTTGAAATATGCCTCACGGTAGCGCTCGCCGCTATCGTCGTTCCAGAACCCCACCGGCATGGAGGGCATGGGTTCGGTAATGACCAGTTCGCCCATTTCGTCGATCACCGCCTCACCCCGGTCATTGAACGCCGCGACTGCAACACCGAGGCTGGGCGCCTGGATTTCGCCGGCATAGACGGGCAGGATCGCTACGCCGCCGACCAGTCCGCTGCAGACGTCGGTGCCGCCGCTGCCGGAGGCGACCCAAAGATCCTCTTTGACATTCCGGTAGAACCAGGCGGTGCATTCGGCCGACACCGGCGAACCGGCCGGCATGACGGCACGCAGGCTCGACATGTCATAGCGTTCCCGGGGAACGATTCCTTCCTTCACCATGATATCCACGAACGTCGGACTGGCGCCGAAGAAGCTGGCGCGGCTGTCCTCGACCATCTTCCAGAGCACATCAGGCCGGGGATAGGAGGGATTGCCGTCATAGAGCACTGGCACGACGTCGGCCAGCAAGGCGCTCACGAGAAAGTTCCACATCATCCATCCGGTCGTGGTGAAGAAGAACATGCGCTCCCTGGGGCGCATGTCCATGTGGAAGTGGATCAGCTTCTCCATTTCCAGCAGGATTCCGCCGTGGCCATGGACGATGGGCTTGGGCAAGCCGGTCGTCCCCGACGAAAACAGGATCCACAGGGGATGGTCGAAGGCGACCTGCTCGTAGTGGAATTCGCCGGGGGCGATTGGCGGCTGCTCGAGGAGTTCGGCCAGGAGGATGCCCTTGGCGAAAGGCAGCCCCTGCCCGGTCCCGTAAAGACGGGGCAGATAAATCACGCGTTCGAGGGAAGGGAGCCGGCCGACGATGTCGCCTATCTCCTGGCGGCGATCGAAGTCCTTGCCGCCGTAGCGGTAGCCATCGACGCAAAACAGCAGCTTGGGTGCCAATTGGCTCAGGCGATCCAGAACGCCGCGGGTGCCGAAATCTGGCGAGCAACTGGCCCAGATCGCTCCTATGCTCGTCGCCGCCAGCATCGCGATCAGGGCTTCGGGAATGTTCGGCAGGTAAGCCGCGACCCGGTCACCTGGCACGACGCCCAGGCGCCGCATCTGGGTCGCCAGAGTCCGGACCTTGGCGCCAAGCTCGTCCCAGGTGACGGCTGTCAGCGGCCCGGTCTCGCTCAGATAGAGCAGGGCCTGCTCCCCTGCCCGCTCCTGGCGCATCACGTTCTCGGCGTAGTTGAGCCGCGCGCCGGGAAACCATTTTGCCCCGGGCATCTGCCGGCTGGCGAGCACCCTTTCCGGGGTCTGCGAGGACTTGATTTCGAAGTAGTCCCAGATGGCCTGCCAGAATTCTTCCAGGTCATCGACCGACCATTGCCAGAGTTCCTGATAATTCTCAAACTTGAGCCTGCGATGCCGCTCAAGCCAATTCATGAACCTGGTCAGGTTGCTCTTCGCCTTCCACTCTGCACTGGGCGTCCAGAGCAGTTCGCCTTCATTCACCATTTGCTTCCCCAGGTTCATTTCCGCCCTGCCGAAACAGCATCGGTCGGATCAAAGTCTATCCGCTGCCCTTCGACGCGGCAAGGCGTCACCGTCGGCCAGCATTGGAGCCGCCGTCATAACGGAATCGTGAGGGCGCCCAGGGCAACCGCGAAATCTATGTGCCTTGCATCGATCCATTTTCAAAAAGCAATATCCGCTCGTGAAAGCCGAAGCCATTTCGCTATAATCGCAGGCAGCGCTTTCGAACCGGGCCCCGCGGAGGGCCGAGATCAACTCCAATGCCTGAGCAAACGACTGAATCTTCATCCGACACGCTCTCCGAGCGTGTCACGGAAGAACTGAGGCTCGCCATTCTTTCCGGCAGAATTTCGCCCGGGGACAAGCTTCGCGTGGAGGTCCTAAGCCGCCAACTGGGCTATAGCGCGACGCCCATCCGCGAAAGCCTGAATCGTCTGATTGCCGGCGGCATGGTAAGAGCGACGGGACAGCGCGGTTTCCGGGTTGAGCCCGTCAGCTACGAAGATCTGATCGATCTCGTGGACATGCGCGAGTTCGTTGCCCTCAAGGCGCTGCGTCTGTCGATCTCGCGGGGCGATGATGCGTGGATTGCAGGTATCCGCGCGGCTCTCGAGTGCCTGTCGCGCTTTTACACGAAGGATCGCAAGAAGTCACTCGAGGGCGCATACGAATTCGATGTGGCCCACAAGGAATTTCACAATTCGCTGATTGCCGCTTGCGGTTCCCCCAGACTGCTGGACATCAACAACGTGCTCAATGATCAGGCCTACCGTTATCGTTTCCTGCTCTCAAAGACCGGCCCTTTGAACCGGCGGCCCGACAACACCCACCACGAGCAGTTGGCTGAGCTGGTGATTGCGAGGAGTGCCAAGCCGGCATGCGCGAAATTGCGCGAGCACTTGAGTTTGATGATGGAGGCGCTCGATGGCGCCGACACAAAATCGATGCAGCTGAAGTTCGGTCAAATCGGCGTTGTCGAGCCGATTAGGAAGCGGACGACCAAACCGGTTCGCTCCGGCAAATAGCTTCGTCGGCGACTGCGCCGGGGCGATTGCCCTCTTGCCGCCCCGCCGCGGATCCATCCCGGAAGTGCAAACCATTTCAGATGGTCACAAACACGCGGGCAAAGTCTGCCCAGGCGTCTTCATCGGTTTCACGCCGGCTGCACCGAGTTCCCGATCGAGATCGCAGGCGCTATAGCGGCGGACGAAGCGCGCCGGCGCGTAGTCGATGAATCTGGACTGGCCCAGCCCCGTCTGCTGCGCCGCCCGGTTCATGGCGGCGGCGCCGCTGCCGTCCCACTCGCCGGAGTCCAGGCGATGCAGCAGCATCTGCACCGCAGCGACGCTCTCCGCCGGCGTGAAACCGCAATGGCCGGTGCTCGCCGTGTACAACTGGCGTAGCAAGGCTTCTTTGCCGGCCGCCTTCACCGTCGCTTCGTAGTCTTGCTGCGCCGACACTACGGAGATCGGGTCGCCGATGCCGCTCAAGGTGAGCACCGGAACCTGCAGATTGCCATCGAAAACCCCCGAGGCCACGTAGGCGATCGCCTTGGGATCGGCTGCGATACGCGGTGCCCGCGCCAGCGTTTCCAGGTCGAGCCTCAGATCGAGTCCGGCCTGCCGATAGAGTTTGTCGATGAGGCCGTCCGGGTCAACTTCCTGCAGGAGCCGCGCGTAGTCGACGCCGGCATTGGAACTGATGTTGCCGCCGCTCAGGGCCTCGATCTGTGCGCGGCTGCTCATGGCCTGATTGAGCAGATTTACGCCCACCGCCAGGCTGCCATAGAGTCCGGTCTGCCGTCCTTCCAGATCGTCGGCCTCGGGACGGGGCTTGCTTCGGTCCGACCAGCCCGGCAGTTGTGCGATCGTCGCCGCCAGCGCGATGCGCGCCCGCCCTTGTGGCGTTTGCTGGGCGCTGGCGATCGTCCGATGCCAGGCCGGCAAGGCCGTCGTTTCGAAGTCCTTGGGAATGCCGATGACTGGCAGACGGGAGTCGGGCGCCAGCAGCGTCTTGGCGACAAATAGCGCGTCGAGCTTACCCTGCCATTGACCGACCGCACCCGACAGTCCGCCGCACTGCACCAGCGCGCCATCCCAGCGCGCCGGATAAGCCTGCACGCTTACGGCCGCGACATGCCCGCCCTGGGAACTCCCAAATTCGATGGCGTGCTTAGGCTTGCCGTACTTGGCTTCGAAGATATCCAGCGTGCGGACGGCGTTGGCTACCGCCAGCTGAATCGCCCAGCCGGTGATCTTGCGTGTCGTTCCGGCCATGGCAAAGCCCTGGTCCAGCAGCTTCCGGGTGCCGGCATTGGTGTCGCCTGCCAAGGAATCGCCGTGGCCCGCATAGTCCAGCCCGATCAGTACCGTGCCATTCCATTGTTTCGGAAAGTCGATGCGATACTCGGTGCCATCGGGCAACTTGCCCTGCGTGGTCTCGATGGCGGCGACTTTAGGCGTGATCACGGGCAGGCTGATCGTGGAGGGATGGGCGACCGCGTCGTGGATCGTGACCATCGGTGCGGGCGAAACAGGTGTGCGATCGCGTTCACGATAGTCCGACCCGGCGACCGATATCCGGATGCGATGGCCCGCCTTGAAGATGCGCGAGGTTGGCAGGAAGGCGAATACGAGCCGCGTGGGCTCACCCGAAATGAGCGGCTGAGCATCCTCCTTGTGGCTGCGCTGGTAGGGCAGTCCGAAATTTTCGTAACCGGGTTTGCTGAGCTTGCGCAGCGAGGCCTTCAGCCTTGCGTCCGTAACTTGCGTCACCGTCCCGTCCGGCGCCTGGTCTTCCATGTAAACGAAGATATTCTGGTCGCTGGCGCTTGAAGAGATCCAGAGGTCGGCGACAGCGTCTCCGGTGACCTCGGTGTCCGCGTCGAGCGGGGCGGTTACGAAGCGCGGCCCGCCGTTTTCCGCGGGACACGGCGGGGCGCCCGTCAACAAGCCATCCGGCCGTGACCATGAGCTTGGGCAGGCGATGTCGTAGCGAACGGTGAAAGTCGTCGAGCCGTCCTCGCGAGCCCGCGGCGGTGCCGAAACGAGCTGCCCGCCGGCGGCCGCAGAACCGGCGAGATAGAATTTGGTCGGCTGAGTGCCGGCCACGGGCCATATCTTGGATGAGCGCCACGCGCTTGCGGCCGGCGCATTCACCGTGAAGTAGTGAATGGGATCCTGGGAAAGGATGCCGGTGTCGATGCCCTTCAGATGCTGGTCGAAAAACCGATGCATCTCGGCCAACAGGTTGAAATCGTCGCTTTCGCAATGACCCCAGGGGCCGATGACGATGTGCCGGTCGCCGGCCATGTTGGCGTAGGTCAGCAGCCCCTGTGCGCGCAGGTCGTCGCGCCAGCCGCCCTGGACATAGATCGCCGTACCGGACGCCTTGATCTGCGGCAGGTAGCCGGCGACGCTGCCCTCGTACCAGAACCGGCTGCCGACGCCCGGCGCATAGTCGTCGCGATAGGGCATGGCAACCCACATCTCGGCGAGCGCGCCGACCGCTTGGTGCTCCTGCGCCGCCTGACGCAGCAAGGCCTTGTCCTCGTCGCCTTGCACCGGGATGCCGCTCATGTCCTGTTCTAACGTGCGCGTGGGTCCGGTGCGCCAATTGGCGAAGATGCCGCCGCGCCAGAAGCCGTCGTATTTCTCCCAGGAAAAGCAGCCGGCCCAGGCGGCCTTCAGGTGCGGGTTGGCTGCCGTCACCGCGTGCATCGATGCATCCCCGGTATTCGAGCAGCCATAGACGCCGACCGCGCCGGTAGACCAGGGTTGAGCCGCCAGCCAGTCGATCACTTCATAGGCATCGTAAGCCTCGCCGCGGTCGTTGTAGCCCCGGCGCTTGCCGAACGAGCTCCCCTGGCCGCGTCGCGCCACCTGCACGACGACATAGCCATGGTAGGCCAGGCTCGGCACGGCGCCGTAACCGGGCAAGGCGCCCGCCTTCGGGCGCAGGGCCAGGGGACCCGCAGGGGCGATGCTCAAGGCATGCTGCCATATCACCGGAAAGCGTCCCGCGGCGGGCTTGCCGTCCTTGTACGGGCGCGTGATGCTCAGCGCAAGGCGCACGCCATCGCGCATGGCCAGGTATTGCGAGGTCGTCGCCGCCTCGGAATAGGAAGGTGCCGGCTGATATTGGCCGAATGACGAAACCGTTTGCGCATGCGCCGCACCGGCCGCCAAGCCCCACAATACTGCGGCAAGGGCTCGCGCCGTGCGCCTGATGTCCATCACGATGTCCTCAACCCGTCGGCGGCTTCCCCGGCGATCAGGCAAGCATGTGACCGACGCGGACGCGGCCAGGACCGGCTATTGATATCCCGCTGAACAGTCATCATTCAGGCAAGGGCGTGCGGCCGGAAGATTCCCGGCCGCACGGCTTGCCGTCAGAACTTGACGTTCGCCGACAGGGCGATGAGGCGGCCCACGGGGTTGGTCAGGGTTGCGTCAAAGCCCCCGCCGCCATTCGGACTCTGCGCTATATTGACGTAGGGGGGCGCCTTGTTGAAGAGGTTGCTGACATCGAGACCCAAGGTGGTTGCATGGGACCAGTTGCCGAGCTTGGGCAAGGTGTAACCCAGGTGGGCGTCTATCGTCATGTAGGACGATACCCTCTGCACCGGGGTTATGAGATTGTTGTTGTAGGAGGGTTCGTAGTTCACGAAAGCAGCCGCAAGGTACGGACCCTCCGACCACCGGAAGGCACCGCGCGCCTTGTAGCGAAGCGGGTTGTAGATGGTGTTGAGGACGTCGATCAGGGGTGCCGAGGAAGTAATGCCCGTCACGTATTTCGTGAAGTAGGTGCCACTTAGGCCGACACCGAAGTCCCCCATCTCGGCGGCTGTCCAGTCGTAGCTGGCCGAAAAGTCGAAGCCCTTGGCAATGGTTTTGCCCAGATTGAAGTTCCGGCCGTCAACAAATAATGTTGCGGGGCTCGGAATGACTCCCGCGACGGGCATCGTCGATGCGAGCGAATTGATGAATGCGGCAGCCGGATTACGCTGGATGATGTTGGTTCCGGCGAAGAGGGACTCCTGGTTCAAGATCGCCAAATTGGCAAGCTCACTGGTCACCTGGTTTTCGTAGTCGATATCGAAATAGGTCAGGTTGAACTTGGAGCCTCTGAGCGCCTTCGGCTTGAAATCGAAGCCCAGGGAATTGGTGGTCGCCGTCTCCGGCTTGAGGTTCAGGTTGCCGCCGGATAATGTGACACCCTGAACGATTGCGCCGCCACGCGTTGGATCGGAGTAGTTCTGCACATAGAGCTGTTGGCTGTTACCCATGATCTGGGACAGCGTCGGGGCACGGAAGGAAGTGCCGTGGTTGGCCTTGATCATCAGGTCATCGACCGGAGACCAGTTTGCGCCGATCTTGGGATTTGTCGTGCTGCCGAAATCGGAATACTTGTCGTAGCGTTCGGCAATATTGATATCCAGGGACCTGACGCCGGGCAGAGCATTCTTCTTGCCGATGACGGGAACGAGCAACTCGGCATAGATGGAATTGACCGTTCGGGTCTTGTCCCATGAGTACGCCGGTGTCGGATTCGCCGTCGTGCCTGCCAGGTTGGGCACGGCGGACTCCACCTTCACGCCTTCATAGCCGAACGCGCTGCGCACTGCTCCGCCCGGAAGTTCGAAAATGGCGCCGTCTAGCTTGGCCTCGTAAGTCTGCTGGGTGGTCGTTCCCGGCGCGAGCTGCAATCCATTGGCAAAGCCCTGGGCAATGGCGGCATTGTTCGCACTCGGCGCAAAGGGATTGAACGCCGTCGCCGGATTGCTGCTGGCCAGTGCCGCATTCAACCCGGCACTGACCACCGCCTGTGTCGACAGGCTTTGGTCCTTGTTCTGGCCATAGGTATAACTCGCCTCCAGCTTCCAAGCGTGGGAAAGCTTGACCTCCGTGCCGATGGTCGCCTGATAGGTCTGCGAATAGCCGCTGGTCGAATTGGGAGGTACATCGTTCATGAAGGAGTACTGCACGGTCTCGGAAGATCCGGCAGGCGCCCCCAGTGGCCTCACATAGAAGGCGTTCGTCGATGGAACGGTCATCGAGGCGGAACTGTAGCGGGGCTGAAAGTGAAAATCTCTTCGGGTCGCGAAGCCATCGGCAAAAATACTTATGTCATTGTTGACGCTCTGGTCGAATGTGAAGGTGAGCGCATTGCGCTCCTGCCTCGGAATCAGGTCCGCGATTTTTTGGTTGTCGCACTTGTTGACCGTGCCCGGCTTCAGCGCCGCGACATTGCCCGGTGTCACGCCACCGATCGGGATCGCATAGCTGACGCCGGCGATTACGATGTTGCCCGGATTGCACAAGGTTTCGCTGTAATCCCGCCCGCCTTGCCCCGTCTGGTTGGCTTGATAGAAGTCGCGGTAGCGGCCATTCAAGGCCGAGTGAAAAGTGTTCTCGAATGCCACCGTGTAGCGTCCGCCGTCCCATTGATGTCCGAAGATTGCGCCCGCGCTTCTATCGTTGTAGTGATCGGCGGAACCATAACGGACGAAAGCCTCTGCGCCTTCGTAGCGTCTCCGCATGACGAGATTGACCACGCCGGCAATCGCATCCGAGCCATAGATCGCCGATGCGCCGTCCGCCACGACTTCGATGCGCTCCAGTGCCAATGTCGGTACGATCGTGGGATCGATGGATTGGCCGCTGGTGCCCTGCGCCACGGTACGACGGCCGTTGAGCAGCGTCAATGTGGCATATGGACCGATGCCGCGCAGATTGATCGAAGAGCCGTAGGTGATGTTGCTGCTGCCTCCGGATTGGCCGCGGGAGTTTTCCGACACGCCCAAGTTGAAGACCTGGGGAATCTGTTGTATGAGTTGGGTAGTCGTAACCGCACCGGATATATCGATATCTTCCCGTCCGAGAGATATGACACTGGACCCTACCGGAGCAGCGCCGCGAATGCGACTGCCGGTGACCACGATGGTCTCGGTAGCCTCTGTCGGATTTGCGGCGGGTTCAACCGTAGAGCTTGCCTGAGCGCTTGCAAGGGATGATGCGCCTGCGGCAAACAGCATTGCAACGGTTGCGCTAATCCGGCGCATGGCAAAGAGTTGCGGCATGCGGCTTTCCTGGTGCCCTGGATGGCGATCTTCCAACTTGTTTGAAGCAGTCATTTTCCCCTCCGGTCAGTAATGTGGTGCTGCCTATTGTCGAGAATCCGGCGACTTCCAGATGCATCTGTTCCTCCAACTCCCTTTCGGCAACCCGCCAAGAAATTCCGTCTGACGCAGGCCCGCCCGATTGATGCGACGCAACATAACAATTACTGTTAGTAATCGTACTAAGTAATAACGAGTCTATTGTCGAAAAATTCCAAAGTCAACAGAAATCTATAGATTGTCGGCTTGCCGTTTGCGGCCCGTTTCGGATGCGAACTCGACGGAGCTGTCCAATGTCCGGGTTCCGGATCGAGTGACCCGGTGGCGCGGATCGACCAAGGGGCCAGAGGCCGTGGGCTTGCCCGTCGCTTCGGGCCGGGCTAGGCAAGGCGGTCGCCCGGGTAAGATCTTGTACAATTGAAATCGCTTGATTTCACTTTCGCCTCTCGGACACCCGCTTGACCGACATGATTCATTTACCCATATAATTCTTTCAGGTGATAACTCTCATGCGAAAAACCCAGGCAATTCCGCAGGCTCAGCCGGAACCAGGGCACGTTACCCAGGGGATCATGCAGGACAGACTGCTGGAACTGGTCGGATACAACTGCCGCCAAGTGTCCACGTTCATGGGGGCCAAATTTGCAAAGAAGATGGCCAAGATCGGTTTACGGCGGATGGAGTTTGCGGTATTGATGCTCGTTCGGGAAAACGAACAGATAAATCAAAAGCGGCTGGCCGAGGTCATACAGGTGGCGCCGTCCAACCTCAACCTGGTTCTCGATCGCCTCGAATCCGTCGGCTGGTTGGTGCGCTATCGGAATCCAATCGACAAGCGCTCGCAATTCGTCAAGCTTACTCTGCGCGGCATTCGCAAGTGCAGGAGCGCGGAAATTGCAGCGATCGAAACCGAGAACGAAATCACCGCCTCGCTTTCCGCTAGCGAGCGATCGGAACTGGTACGTCTGCTCAGGAAGGTTCACCTCGAGGCGAGACCGCGCCTGGAAATCAATTGACGAATTGGCGCCTTCTCGCCGCGCCGCACGATTCTGCCCGCAGGCAGGCTGCCGTTCCTTCATTCCGCCCGCGTGACCCCGTCCGTCCCGACGAGTTCTTTAGCCCGATAAATCTATAGATTATGTTGACAAACCGCCAAATCGGCCTAGACTGCTTATAAATAACTAGGATTACAAAACATAAGAAACGGTGAGGTGCGGTGATCAACACGACTGCCGTGGCCTCCCCAAGCGTGGGCTCCCGGAAGAGCTCGAGCTTGTCGGGTGTCGGTGGAGTTGGGCAGGGCCGGGGGAGAGCGGCCAGCCCATCGGAGGAGGATGATGTGCGGCAAGACTATGCGCAGATGCACGGAAATCCCGGAACGCACGTTCTCGGCATGACATTCGTCGTTCTCATCCACGCCTTGCTGGTGTATGGCCTGGTCAACGGCTTGGCGCGCAAGATCGTCGACGTGGTCCGCCAGCCACTGGAAACCAAGATCATCGAGGAGGCCAAGCCGCCTCCGGACAAGCCGCCGCCGCCGCCGCCGCCGCGCC